>JABFQW010000053.1 GCA_013141455.1 Bacteroidales bacterium | reverse complement strand
GGACAATAACCGACATGAAGGCGATATAAACAAAATGTGCTGCTTTTGACATATTTTATAATTAAATTGACAATTTACGGGTAAATTAGAGTACAAAATAACAAAATATCGAACTCAAAAACGCACCAAAGTACCCGAATAGGTAAATCCGACGGATGAATTAAAATTCAGAATTAGCATGATTTATTACCCAAACTTCATAAAGCATTGATAATAAGGATGTATTCAATATAATTCACTGACATTTATATAACTTGATTTTAATAGCCGATATGTAATTTATAATAATTCTAAATAGAGAGAATGGCTTATTCTAATCGATAAGATAGACAAAAACTTGATTTCCAGATTAAGTGCTGATCTAATGCATTAATGCTTTGGGTCTCACGCAGGTTGTTCATAATTCGAAAAAAACCTTTACTCAGCTGACTTAGTAGACATGACGTACATGTTCATAAGCGAGAACACAGATAATTTATCCCGCTGACAGATAAACTTCATATTATGTGAAAAAATGCAAGATGTAAATCAGACAGAGTATCTGGAAGGAGAATACTATTTCACAAAGGTAAATGCCAGGTTGACAAAGAAATTCCAGACGGTTACAACACCAATAGCGCACAATTTACTCAGGTAAAAATTCCATTTAAATTTTGTAACCAATAACCACAAAATCAATGTATTGATCGCAAGCCCTAACATCGAAACCAAAATAAACCTACCATATTCGAGACTAATGTTAGGATCAGTACTATGAAAAGTCCAGAATCGGTTGAGGAAATAATTGGTTGTTGAGGCACAGATAAACCCTATTGCATTACTAATATATTGTTGAATTTTTAGCTTTTCCTTTAAGATATAGGTAATTCCAAAATCAACCACTACACCGGAAGTACCGACTATACCAAATTTGAGAAACTTGATAAACAAGGGACTTAATAATTGTCGCAAGCCGAACAGTTCTGTCATTTGCTAATTAAAAGTTGAAAAACTGCAAGTGGACCAAAAGTCCGGGTTTGTTACACGAAAAAATATCATTGAATTTTGTAATTGCCGGATTATATATTCTTCAAATTTCCTGCTTCCTTTTTAGAACGGTCACCTATAAATCAACAATCAAAACGATTTTTGCACCATTCCGTACTATATCCACGTTCACACGCTGACCGGGTTTCAACTGCTTCAGCCGGTTCATATAATCATAAATTGTTCCAACAGGCATACCATTCAATCCAACAATTTTGTCACCTTTGAGCATACCAGCCCTCTCGGCTGGTGCACCTTTCGTAACGCCACCCACACCGAGTCCATCGGTTTCGGTACTTGTAAAATCGGGCATGATACCAAGCGTAACTTTAAAACCACGCCGTCCGGTGGTACGTTCTTTCGGTCCGGCTTCCTGAAAAGTAAGTCGGTTTGAACTATTCAAAAGTTTAACCAACATGGCATCGCCCAAATCCAATACCATTTTCAACCCTTCGAAGTTTATTTTTTCCCAAACATCCATAGGGGTGTGATAATCGGCATGAGCGCCGGTAGAAAAGAAAAGCACAGGAATATCTTCAGCATAAAATGAAGCATGATCCGAAGCCCCGAAACCCTCAGGCGAAAAAGCCATGGTAAGACCACTCTCAGCAGTTAAATCATTCAACATCGGTTCCCATTCAACAGCAGTACCCGTTCCGCCTACTGAGATCGATTTTTTCTCATTCAAACGACCAATCATATCAAAATTGAGCATGGCGATGATGTTGACCTTTGGAACCGGCAGATTTTTAACAAAATAACGTGAACCAAGCAAACCCATCTCTTCGGCGCTGAATGCCACAACAATCAAACTTCGTTTAAAACCTATCTTATTTTTAGCAATCTGCGCTGATAATCCGATGATACCGCTAACACCAGAGGCGTTATCATCGGCGCCATGATGCACGGCAACCGTATCGGGCATACGTGACCCCGACCCTTCGCCTCCAAAACCAAGGTGGTCGTAATGGGCCCCTATAATAATATATTCATTCTTAAGTATTGCGTCATTGCCTTCGATATAACCAACAATATTATGGGTAGTCACTTTTTGTTGAATTAGCTCAGTAACAGCGTTTACTTTGCAACCAATTTTAAAAACATCCGGTTTAATCCCCTTCATCATAAGGCTTTCGATGCTGTCCAATGCAGGTGTTACAGGGAATAAAAGTTTTGCTGCCCAGGCAGCTTTCAGGTCGATCGCGGCAATACCACTGCTTATCACCGATCGCTCAAATAATAATGGAGCAATTTCGTCTTTCGGATTATTCATTTTTCCACCGATAAACAGTATCCCGGCTGCTCCTTTGTCTTTTGCATACATGGCTTTGGCACGGGTATCGGCAAAAGGAATAAACTTGCTATCATTGTTTTCAGGTTCAGGGTCGCCTTTTAAAACCAATACCCATTTTCCGCTAACATCAATATTTTCATAATCGTTCCATTTCAAACTATCGGTATCGATGATCATGCCAAATCCTGCAAAAACGACATCACTTTCGGAACTTGCGTTGGCGCTGAAACCAAATACACTGTAATCACTATTATATGTTCCTGAAATCCCATCGATTAACAGGGAATTGTTGTTGCCGGGCAATACCGAAGTTACTACCTCGAACGACTGAAATGCATTGTTATCGAAAAACGACAAACCAGCCTTTTCGAATTCATTTTTTATATAGGATGCCGTTATCGCATCTTCGGCAGTGCCGGGAAACCGGCCTTTGAGAGAATCGGAAGCTAACCATGACAAATTGGTACGGATCGATTCAACGGATATATTTTGTTGTTGTGCAAATGACGCTACGACAACAAACTGAATGATAAACAGATAAAAATATTTACGTAACATAATCACGATATTTGGATGGCGCAAATGTAGGAAATAAGATGCTATTCTAATGCATTTTTACTTCAATCACGATGAAACGATGTAAATATTCCGGATTTTTCTTCCAATTTCAGGAATAGAAAAGCTGCATTTGATTCGTAACATATTGATTATAAATAGATAATTATATTGGCATAAACTTTGTATAATTCAACCCGACAATGTTTTGTTTGTATTTCAATGAAAGTCACTCCGATTGGGGTGGCTTTTTTTATTCAAGGCTTCACTTTAAGCGAAGCCTTGAATAAAAAGCATAAAGGCTGCCCCAAAGTCAATCCCAGACTAAAAGCATAAAAAAAGTTGCCTCGTGTTACGAAACAACTCTTTCCAATTAAACTTACATTCAAAAATTACTTAATAACACGAGACGTAATATTCATTTCCAAAAACATTTGTAGGATAATTAAAGCCATAACCAAAAAATCCCTCAGGATTCGTTATTAAATGTGTTGCATAATAATTACAATCATTACGTTTAAAGCTAATTACTAAACGCAAAGCTCCGTAATATGAATTATTACTGTGTAATGTTACTACAGTTGGATTACCATTTCTTGCTAATGTTTGCGTAACTGGAGTAAATGTATCGTCTCCACATAACGTAATTGTAGCATTTGTATAAGTACCATAAGGCAAACTATAAAGGCTAGCAATTACGTTAAATCCCATTGTTGTCTGTCTATTTTTTTGCTCCTTTGAGTCAAACCCAGTTGAAACAATAAAAATTAAACCAACTAATATAATGATTGTTTTTTTCATGATTTTTATTTTTAAAAGAAAAAAATGATTGATTTATTTTTAATTATTTTGATTGCTGGCTCCATTAGTAACTAATGGAGCCATTGTATATCAAATTTATTCTTCCCTATCTCAAAAATATACTTTGTATTGACAAACAAATTTGCATGAAATAATAATATAATTAGACACTCAATTACTATGATTAAATCTTTAATAAATATTTCAGAGTTTAGGGGATGATAGTAAACTATATCAAACAGTTCTGAAATATTAAATAAAACTTCATTGATAGTTGGCATGTTTTTTCTAATTGTACTATGCAAATTTAAAAAATCATTTTCATATAAACAATAAATTTTTTAAATAAATTAATGGATTTTAAAATAGAGGAAATGCTACTATGACATTCAAATTAGTGAATTTTAATTATACACATAATATATTGATATTTAAATATTTAATATAATTTTAGTATCTTCGTTATGCTTCTATAAATGTATTGGTAATTAAGTTTAAGGAATAGTAGAAGGAAGTGACTTCAAAGAAAAACAAGAACTAATAACTACAATTTATTTTGATAGTACTATGGTATTTAAAGCCACCATTTCAGGTGGTCTTTAAAAAATAATTTACAATCTACGATTTAACAATCATGGCACAAGCTTTATATCATTACAAACAGCCATTTATTTCGTTTGTTTTTCATATTTGGGCCACCTCACCTGGGTGACTTTTTTTTGTAGTCAAGGCTTCACTTTGAGTGAAGCCTTTCTAACAAATAGCAAAAAAGGCTGCCCCATCCGGGGCAGCCTTTACCATTATTATAGTACCGATGAATTAGTCAATCATCAATTTCTTGGTGACTACACTATTTCCAGCTTTTACTTTTACAAAATAGATACCTGATTCGTAATTATTTACGTCAAGTTTTAGGCTATGAGCGCCGGCATAAACCATTTGCTCATTCACGGTATAAACTTCCTGACCAAGCATATTAACAAGGCTGATGCTTACGTTAACGGCTTTGTCAATATTTAGCAGAACATTTACAACGTCATGAGCAGGATTAGGGCTCAGTTGTTCAAGGCTGATGATATTTGCAGGGGTTTCATCTACACCAACTGATTTATTAAAGGCAAGGTGAACAATATTGTTATCATCTGCAGGATGATCAGATGTTGGACTACGCATATAAATACCAAGCATCTGATCTGATTGATAAACCATATTAACCTGACCGGTTACATTATCAGCAACTGATGGAAAAACACACTCACTAAAAATATGAAAAACATCACTTGTCAAATCTGTATAGGGACTCCAGGTTTGACCATAATCATCAGAAAAACGATACCAGATATGACGGTAGTTGGCATCTTCAGTAGCAAAACCAACTGATAAACTTGAATAAACCGCATACAAGATTTTACTTGTCGGATCAAAAGCTAACTGTGGCATCGATGTTAAGGATGAGAAATAACTGACAACGCCAACGATGGTATCTTCACCATTTCCCTGTACTTCAGCCAATAAGTATTGCGGACTAACGACCGATGGATCAAGGATATCGCTACCGACCGAAACAGTATCCATTGGCGCCATTGTTTCATTCCAATATAATAGTCCATTCGAATATGGATAATAATTGTAGGAAGTGCTACCATCACCGGCACAAGTTGCAATCATACGTCCGGCAGCTACGTGAGCCATGCCATTATCGTCAAGACTAATAGCATAGTAGCCATCAAGTCCACCATGTGGAGGGATATAGAAACTATTGTCCCATTTTGGTGAAGGGCCATTATAAAAAGTAAAATAATCCCAGGAATCCCCATTATCTGTTGATTTGAAAACATTTCCATTTCCAAAAGCGCTTGCAGTACAAAATGCAATTGTTTCACCAACCGGGTTTGCCCAGCAGTAATCATCACCACCGATACCATTGATATCATTACTTGTCAGACCATCAATAATTAAATTCTCAGGATCCCATGTTAATCCACCATCCATTGATCTGCTGTAGAGTAATGCGCCATCAAGACCTTCATAAACACTACCACCGTTACCGGTTGGTGCAGTTAGTGCAATCACATGAATGGTTTCATTAAATTCGCCCGAAGTAATCATACGTGGCCATAACAAATCTTCATGTCCGGCAGGACCAACGAGATAGAAATATTGCCAGTCACCTGTACCTTTTTGGTCGCGATGACTAAAAACCAAACCATCTGTTATTCCAGAATGGGAAACCACGATTTCACCATTTTCACCATAAGGTTGGTAAGATGGCCAGCCTGTACGTTGAGCTTCGATACGTTCGGTAGAATTTGGACCCCAGGATGTTCCATCAAAATAATTATACCCGGTACCACGATCTTGGTAAGCCTGACCTGCATCAAGCATCCCAAATGTATAGGTTGCACCCATGGTTCCATCAGGAAATACGGCTATGCGTTTCGCCATGGTTGAATTTGACTGAAGATCGTAACGCGTTACGCCAACTACAACATCGGGAGCTTTAACTGTTGCAGGAAGTGGAGTTTCACCACTGAACTCCTGAATACTACCAATCAGGTCGGTTCTCATAGAGTTTTTAACACCAGTGATTTTACTTAATCTTTCTGATTGTTTTTGTAATGCCGATTGGGCAAAAAGCCCCATTCCGGAGGCTATGACCAAGGCTGAGAGTAATAGTTTTTTCATGCTTTTCAGATTTTATTAAACAATTATTTTGTAAAACTGTAGGCGCAAAGATAATGTATTTAAAAAGCAAAACAATTTTGGAATAAAAAAAACCGCCAGTTATGGCGGTTTTTTTTATTATAAATTTTGATGTAATTATTTCACAATCATTTTGAGGGTAGCTTTTGTTGCACCTGCATCAACAGTATAGAAATAAACACCTGTAGGCATATTGTCAGATTGAATACTCATGGTAAATGAGCCGGCAGGCTTATAACCATAGTTATTGGTATATACCTTTTGTCCGGTGAGGTTATATATTTCAATACTCACATTTGAACCTTTACCCAGCGTTACATTAATATTGGTTTCATCACTGAAAGGATTCGGGAAGTTCTGGCTAACTTGTGGCTGACTTTCCATTGCAATTTCATCGGTTCCAACCACGCAGAAATCTGCATCGGTAAAGAAGAAATTGGTGATATATTTAAATACAACCGGTAATGTAGGATCAATTTCACCAGTCATAGGAAGATATGTCATCGGGATGGTGTATTTACCATCGGCATATAATGAAACATTTGAAACAGCAGCAAATGAAGCATTCCACATACCTTCAGTCAGCATAGTTACATTCGATGCAACTGGTAAACCACCAGAGCAGGTTAGGTCGGCCGTACCCCATGCATTCGGGCGCATTCCACGGCTGAAAATATTCGGACGCGAATTATTATCAACTTCTTCCATATCCGTGTCAATCCAGCTAACAAAAATAGTTTCACGATCGGGTGAAGTAGTAATTTGTATTCTGTTATCTTCAGGATAGGCATCATCAGGATAATATCCCCTTAATAGATTAAGGTATCCAAGTTTAACAGCATACCAGTTGGTTCCACCATCGGTGGTATAAATATCATATGCGGCAAACATATAAGGAGAGGTAACAATGCTGTAAGCATCTGTTCCTACAACGCCAATCACAACGCCGATATGAAGATTTCCATTTGCATCTACCGCTATATCACAATCAAAAGCCGTTGTATAAGGAATTTCGTCGCGTGCAGGAACAGGGGCCTCATATAATTGGGCAATTTGTTCATCGGTCAACAAATCATTTATGATACCCGACATCCCATCTGGTCCGGCTAACTGGATACCAATCGGATTACTCCAGCTTTGGCCACCATCAGTAGTTTTAAAAAAAACAGGATACATTCCCAATCCACCTCCAATTACTTCTGTCGAACCATTGTCAGCGATCATGGCAATATAACCAGTTTGTCCATCAGCACCAAATGCAACTGAAGTATGTGATGGACGGGTTGTAGCCTCATCAACAGGAGCATCCAATAATACCTGCTCAAGTTCATAATCACCATCACTTTCGTTCCAAATAAGTCTATTGATTAATAAATTACCCATATAAGCAACAGTTCCGCTTGTCCAATCCTGATTAATATCAACAATAAATGCATTTCCATCCGATTTGATATCGAATGCATCAGGAGTATATTGATAAATATCGTCATGCGAGGTGGATAAATTCTTTGTTGTATCGGTGTAATCTCCAAGATTGACCCTACCATACGCATATCCTCCCCAACTGTTATCACTCGAGTTTGATCCATCGAGCGTTGGCGCGAAATAAACCAATCTTGCATTATTCAAATCGGTATTCCCGGCAGGATTCCAAAGGCCATGATTAGGATAACGCCCGGCATCGGTGTAATAGGTACCGCCGGCATTGTTGGTAGCAATATACATCTCATTCATATTGGTCCAGTTTAAACCGCCATCCACCGAAACATCGAAACCAAGGTCGCCTGAATAACCACCTGGATCCTGAACACCACCCATACGGTGAAAATTGGTTACCATATTCAGTTCAGGTATTGCAGAAACAATGGATTTTTGTCCACCATTGTATCCATAGGTATAAGCATTGGCCGAAGAGCCAAGATTAATGATTGTCACCAGATTAGCATCCCGCTCACCATTAGTGGACTGTTCAATTATTCCACCCTGTGGCAAAACACCGGACTTAATCGGTTCAATACCAGCCATGATTTTTTGAACTGCTTTGTGCTGAGGTACCTGAGTTTTGAAATTGTGCGTCTGCTGGGCAACCACGGACAATCCAAAACCAACTGCAAAGCTTAATAGTAAAAGTCTTTTCATTGTTTTAGGATTAATTTTAAAATTAGTTTTAATACAATATGAAGCAGTAAAAGTATAAAAAATCCAAAAGAGTGTAAACTTTTTCTAATAAAAAAAAGAAATGAATCAATCTCACTTTGAATCATTTACAAATTCACACCATTATTCTTTCACTATTTCCCCTTTTCAGGATCAATCGATCTGTTCAATTGAAATTGTTCAGAGTGAAACCGCACACCGGTAAGCTTGCCATCCTGATTTGTGGTTCTGCTTAAATCCAACTCACTGTCGGTAATAGTGTTATAGGTTTTAACGCCCATTTCAGCAAGATTCCAGAAACTAATATTCCCTTCGGTAGAAATTTGTGATATTTTATGCTCAGCTTCTTCAGTACGGTCACTTATAAAGTTCACGGTTTTTCGTGCAATATTTTGCACTACCAATCCCAACACCGAGGGTTTATCGGTTGAATGGATTTTTCCAAGTGAAGCGATATAATCCTGTCCATCAAAATAATAAAGCATATAATCGGTTCCCTCCAGATAGGGTTCTTTGTTTTCGATAACCAAAGTTGCCGGTTTTGGATTATGGATTGTTGCCAGGGTTTCATATCGCATACTGCTATTTTCGGCTGCCGAAGGTGAAATATTTTCATTATTTTGCTCATCATCAACAGGGTCAAGAATTGATTCAACACGTTCTGGAATCGATTGAACATTTTCAGTATCCGCTGCCATGATATTTTCAGTTTGCTTTATTTCAATATTCTCGGCTGTTTGCAACGGAATAGTAACAACACGATTATCCTTTAACATCCACCAGGCAAATAAAGATGTTAGAATCAAAACACTGGCTGCATACGACAAAATACGCTTGGTGTTTAATGGAATTATCAGATGTTTTAACAAATTCTTATTTGGAAACCCGATGCTTAAATCAGGCGAGAACCTGGCTGTTTTTATGTTCGAGTAATCCCTGGCATAGATAGGATTCAAGGTGATAAATTTTTCAACATCCGATTGCGTTGAAGCATCAAGTTGATTATCAGCTGATGCAACAAAATATTCAAAGCAATTCTGTTCATTTACCTTTCCAATGTCATGAATCACAAGACCTTTCAGATCATTTTTATTCTCAAAAATAACCGGTTCCGATTCGAATTTCATGAAACCTGTGGTAAGCTCTTCCCAGCTTCCCAGTTCAGGATGCTGCGCAACAAAAAATTTCAATCCGGTAAGCTGCTCCTTACTCAGATTTTCGTCCAAATAGTCGATAATCAGGCTTTCGTAGTTGTCAATAGTTATTTTCATTTAATAAACCTCCAGCACTTTATCCAAACTTTGAATATAAGATTTCAATGTCATTCTTGCCCTAAAAATATATACTTTTACCTGTGCCTCGCTGAGTAAAGTAATTTCTCCAATCTCGGCATACGTATACCCCTCATAATCGCGTAACAATATCACGGTGCGCTGAATTTCGGGCAATTGCTTCAATGCCTCGTCAAGCACTTCTTTCAGATCGGAATAGGCATTAAATGATTTTTCATTGTTCTGATGATGTTGTTCTAACCTGACCGATCGTTCGTCCTTACGGATCAAATCGATCATAGTATGATAGGCCGTCGTATATAAGTAGGATTTACTTTTCATCACATCAACTTCATCTTTCTTTAACCAAACTTTCGTAAATGCTTCCTGAACGATATCACGCGCCTTCTCCTTATCACGTAAATTCTTGAGGATGAATCGATAAAGACCATCAGCATGTTCATCTACACATCGATTGTATTCGTTTCGGGTCATAGCCTAATTTACAAACTTGTTGTTATGACGGGGTGAAGCGGAACAAAGTTACAATGATTTTAAAAAAAATGTAAACCCGGTGTTTCCCTCGCATTCTTTTTATTCAAGTTGTAAGTTCAGGAAAGGATTTAGAAATAACGAATTTGTAATGATGTGACTCATCCTCAAATCACTAACTAATTTCAAATAGCACAAAAAAATCCGCGAAAATCCGTTTCATCCGCGTCATCTATGTGCCATTTCGAATTAATCCAGCTTAAGTATCGCCAGAAAAGCAGATTGGGGCACTTCAACATTACCAACCTGACGCATACGTTTCTTCCCTTTTTTCTGCTTTTCGAGCAGCTTGCGTTTGCGGCTGATATCACCGCCATAACATTTGGCCGTTACATCTTTACGTAATGCTTTCACGGTTTCACGGGCGATAATTTTCGCACCAATCGCAGCCTGAATGGCAATGTCGAACTGTTGACGCGGGATAAGTTCCTGCAATTTTTCACACATTTTCCGGCCAAAAGTATAGGCATTATCGCGATGAATCAGCATCGAAAGGGCATCAACAGATTCGCCGTTGAGTAATACATCGAGTTTCACGAGGTTGGCGCGCTGCCATCCTTCAATATGGTAATCGAACGAGGCATAACCTCTCGAAAGCGATTTCAATTTATCATAGAAATCGAAGATGATCTCACTCAAAGGCATTTCAAAGGTGATCTCAACACGGTCGGAAGTCAGGTAAACCTGGTTTTTCAGCACACCACGTTTTTCGATGCACAAGGTCATGATTGCACCCTGATATTCCGATTTCGAAATAATCTGTGCTATAATATAAGGTTCTTCGATATAATCGAGATAGGTTGCATCGGGCAAACCACTTGGGTTATGCACTTCGACCATATCTTTGGCGGTGGTATATGCCTTAAACGAAACATTCGGGACGGTAGTGATCACGTCCATATTAAATTCCCGATCGAGACGTTCCTGAATAATTTCCATGTGTAACAACCCAAGGAAACCGCAACGAAAACCAAAACCAAGCGCCATGGAAGATTCTGGTTCAAAAACCAAGGAGGCATCGTTCAGCTGCAACTTTTCAATCGATGACCTCAGTTCCTCATAGTCATCCGCATCAACCGGATAAATACCCGCGAACACCATAGGTTTTACAATTTCGAAGCCGGGTACAATATCTGTAGTCGGGCGGCTTACATGTGTAATTGTATCACCAACCTTTACCTCACTCGAAGTTTTTATTCCTGAGATGATATAACCAACATCGCCTGCCGACATGGTTTTGCGAGGTACCTGTTTCAGTTTCAAAACACCTATCTCATCGGCATAATATTCTTTTTCGGTAGCAATAAATTTCACATGGTCGCCTTTGCTGAAAGTGCCCTGCATGATACGGAAATAGGCGATAATACCACGGAAAGAATTAAACACTGAATCGAAAATCAAAGCCTGAAGCGGCGCATCGGGATCGCCCTTTGGCGCCGGAATGCGATTCAAAATTGCTTCGAGTATGACATCGACACCAAAACCGGTTTTGGCGCTGGCCCTGATAATGTCTTCGCGCGGGCAACCCAACAATTCAACTATCTGATCCTCTACTTCATCGGGCATGGCATTGTCCATATCCACCTTATTCAATACAGGAATAATCTCGAGATCATGATTCAGCGCAAGGTATAAATTCGAAATCGTTTGGGCCTGAATACCCTGTGTTGCATCAACCACCAATAAAGCGCCTTCACAGGCAGCAATGGACCGCGAAACCTCATATGAAAAGTCAACATGCCCGGGTGTATCAATCAAGTTAAAGACGAATATTTCCCCTTCGTGTTCATATTCCATTTGAATGGCATGACTTTTTATGGTGATACCGCGTTCACGCTCAAGATCCATACTGTCGAGCACCTGATCTTTTTGCTCACGTAAGGTAAGGGTATGGGTAAATTGAAGCAAGCGGTCGGCCAACGTACTCTTACCGTGGTCGATATGAGCTATAATACAAAAATTTCTGATATTCTTCATGGGGTGCAAAGGTATGAAAAAAAAGGTCGGAAATTGGAAGTGAGAAGTAGCTTAAATTCTATGCTGACAATTGAATATCCATTGGAGATAGCGAATAAAAAACAATCATTGAAAAAGACAGCATAAATCAACTGTCGTTTTGTCACAGCATTCTGTCAGATTGGTCTGAGTAAAACAGCAAAGATAAATACTGATAATCAGTGTGTTGAAAAAATAATTCGTTATGAATTTCTCAAAACTGAATTGAATACATCCTTTGCTTGCTTTTTTGGCACAATGATTGACAATTCAAAAGAAAATAAGTAATTGACTATCAAATAACAGATAAATTTAAGGAGAACATTACATGGGAAAAATAATTGGAATCGACCTGGGAACTACAAACTCCTGTGTTGCAGTTATGGAAGGTAACGAACCAATCGTAATTGCAAACAGCGAAGGCCGTCGCACAACCCCTTCGATTGTTGGTTTTGCCGAAAATAATGAGCGTAAAGTTGGTGATCCTGCCAAGCGTCAGGCAATCACCAATCCAACAAGGACAGTATATTCGATCAAGCGTTTCATGGGTGAAACGTACGACCGTATCACCAAGGAAAGAGAAAGAGTGCCATACCACGTTATCAAGGGAGAAAATAACACCCCGCGCGTTGAGATTGACGGTCGTCCCTACACCCCGCAGGAGATATCAGCAATGATACTTCAGAAAATGAAAAAGACAGCCGAAGATTATCTCGGACAACCAGTAACTGAAGCCGTTATTACCGTTCCGGCCTATTTCAGCGATTCACAACGTCAGGCCACCAAAGAAGCCGGCGAAATTGCAGGTCTTACCGTTAAAAGAATCATCAATGAGCCAACTGCCGCAGCCTTAGCTTACGGCTTAGATAAAAAACTCAGCGATATAAAAGTTGCAGTTTTCGATCTTGGTGGCGGCACTTTCGATATATCGATCCTCGAAATGGGCGATGGTGTTTTCGAAGTGAAATCGACCAATGGTGACACCCACCTTGGTGGTGACGACTTTGATGCTACAATCATCAACTGGCTTGCCGAGGAGTTTAAAAGTGACGAAGGTCTCGATCTAAGAAAAGACCCTATGGCTCTTCAACGTCTGAAAGAAGCTGCAGAAAAAGCCAAAATAGAATTATCGAGTTCAACCGAAACCGAAATCAACCTGCCTTATATCATGCCTGTAAATGGTATGCCTAAGCACCTTGTAAGGAAGCTTACCCGTTCAAAATTTGAACAGTTAAACGACCATCTTATCCGCGCCACCATCGAACCTTGTCGTAAGGCGATGCAGGATGCCGGATTAACGATAAGCGATATTAATGAAGTTATTCTTGTTGGCGGATCCACCCGTATCCCTGCCATACAACAGATCGTAAAAGATTTCTTTGGTAAAGAACCTTCGAAAGGTGTTAATCCTGATGAAGTTGTAGCCATTGGTGCTGCCATCCAGGGTGGTGTTTTGAGTGGTGAAGTGAAAGATGTTTTACTTCTCGATGTTACACCACTTTCATTAGGAATCGAAACTTTGGGTGGAGTGATGACCCGATTAATCGAGTCGAATACAACGATTCCAACCAAAAAATCGGAGACTTTCAGCACTGCCGCCGACAACCAGCCTTCGGTAGAAATACACGTTTTGCAAGGTGAAAGGCCGATGGCAAATCAGAATAAAAGCATAGGTCGTTTCAATATGGATGGCATACCTCCTGCCCCACGTGGAATTCCACAAATCGAGGTAACTTTCGATATTGATTCGAATGGTATCTTACATGTCACTTCAAAAGACAAGGCAACCGGGAAATCGCAGAGCATCCGTATTGAAGCTTCATCAGGTTTGAACGACACTGAAATTCAACGTATGAAGGACGAAGCTGCCGCCAATGCCGAATCGGACCGCAAAGAACGTGAGAAAGTTGACAAACTTAATTCGGCTGATGCCCTGGTTTTCCAAACCGAGAAACAGCTTAAAGAATATGGTGATAAACTTCCGGCAGACAAAAAAGGTGAGATAGAAGCAGCAGTTGAACAGTTGAAGACAGCCCATAAAAATCAGGACATTCCTGCCATTGATGCTGCCATGACACGTCTCAACGGTATCTGGCAAACTGCAAGTGAAGAAATGTATAAGAATACACAGTCTTCCACAGACGGACAACCGAAGGATAATGCACAGGAACCAAAAAATCCGGGGCAATCTTCAGGAAATGATGAAGTGAGCGATGTTGACTTTGAAGAAGTGAAGTAAAGAAGACCGAAGTTGCCTGCCTCGGCAGAATGACGAGGGAAGACCGAAGTCCGAAGACAAAAATTGAAATATACAAGCCCTGTCGGAAGTTCCGGCGGGGCTTTTGCATTTGCACTTTAATAGTGCAATTTTTGTTAGAATACGCACTCAGTTAGTGCATATTGATTATTTTAAAGGAGTGAAATAGAAACATTGAGTAATATTTAAAAGGATAGCCAAACAGGAAATCCATTTTTTTAACTAAGAAATCGTGCCAAACCACGTAAAAGGTTGTATTGGTTATACAAAGTTCGGGTCAGGAAACCAAGATAAAAGGCATCAGTTTTATTTTTAAAAATAATTCAAGCCTGTCACATTTCTTGTACTTTTGAAGCTAAATTTCAGAATCTATCATAGATTATTTATCAAATTCATTATGAAAAAAATCATCTTTACACTTTTCATCGCGTTTTTCGGTCTTGTTATCAGGCCGAATGCACAGAACCTGGTAGTCAATCCGGGTCTTGAAGAATGGATCACTGATACCCAGCCTACCGGTTGGACACTTTATCAGGGAGTTGTGAAAGAAAGTACCACCATCCATGGTGGAAGCTTTTCGGCAAAACACATCTCCGCGTCAAGCACACAGAAATTACAACAGGAAATTACAGGTATTCAGGCCGGAAGCGATTATACGATTTCGTACTATTACTATGACAATGATCCTGCAGCCCGCACCCGTATCTGGTCATACTGGTTAAGCGGAACAACAACCATCAGTGCTGACAGTGCCATTTTACGTCCAAATACTTACAGCACAGATATTGCTGAATGGCAGCAATTCAGTGCCGCACTCACAGCTCCTGCCGGTGCCGATGGATTTCGTTTCGAAGTTCGCGTTTACAAACAGGATGGTGTTTTTGGTGGTGGAGTTTTTTATGATGATTTTACTGTCTCTGGTGATGTAACAGTAAAACCTGAACCAACCAATTATCCAACCGCTTTTACCGCAACTGCTGAAGGCATGGGTGTAAAACTCAACTGGACGGATGCAACAGGAGGACAATTGCCAGATTCATACGTAGTTATGGGTTCAATTGTCACTTCACCTCCCAGAGGTATTCCACCGGTTGATGGTGTTCCTGAAGCCAATAATCTTGACATTGCAATCAATGGATATATCGCCTGGAATGTTGCTTACAGTGTTGAAACATTTACATTTGGCAGTCTTATGGCCGGTCAGGAATATATGTTCACCATTTATCCTTATACCAACAGTGGTGCAACCATCGATTATAAAACAGATGGTACAGCCCCAATGGTTTTCATCACAACAGCCGATGTAACTACCTTGATGTACGAGCCATTCGATGCTGATTTGGGCGTAATGACTGCCCATAGCATAACCGGTTCACAAGTCTGGGCACATTACAATTTCAACAATGAAGATTTTGCCCGTTGTTCTGGTTATGAGGGTGTTAGCAATGTAAATGAAGACTGGCTTGTAAGCCCACAAGTCAATTTCACCAATTTGCAATCTGCCTCATTAAGTTTTCGCACTGCATTTAACTATACCGGTGATCCTCTTAAATTGCTTGTTTCGACCGATTATGATGGCGAAAGCGAACCAACAGGTTTCACCTGGAACGATATCACTTCCGAAGCAAGCTGGTCGGCTGGTGGCTGGGCATGGGCGCAATCAGGTGAAGTTCCATTGCTCGGGTACGGAAATCCAACACTTTATATCGCCTTTGTTTACACCTCAACTACAGAGGCTTCCTCAACCTGGGAATTGGATGATATACTAATTTACGGCATCAATGGCGTTGGCGTACACGAAACAACTGTCGAAAATATTACTGTTTATCCAAACCCGGCATGCACCGAAATACGGTTTAATCTGGCAACTGATTCTCAGGTAACAATCACCGATCTGATGGGTCGTACTCTTTCAGAGAATGATTTTCTGACAGGCAACAACAAAATAAATATCAGCGATTTAGCAGATGGAACCTACGTATTGGTTGTTACGTCAAACGATGGACAAACATCAATGTCGCGTTTCACAAAACAATAACAATGCGTTTAAAAAAACGACCATCAATTCTTTCATTTGGTGGTCGTTTTTTTTTGAATCAGCCTATGAAAATCCCTCGGTAACTTCTGTTGAACAACTTCTGCTTGTTTTAAAAAATTTCAGGCCCGGCACACAAAATTGATTCGGAGAGATTTGCTATCTTTACGGCATGAGGAATCAAGAAACTCTTTACTAAATAAAGTATTATCAAGACCATTAATTTACCAAAAAAGCTTAGTATTCGTGCGCTACACCTATAACATATTGGTATTCTGCTTTTTCTTTTTCATTACTTCGGCTATTCGAAGCCAGTCATTTGAACCCATCCGCATCGAACTTTCAGCACGCATGGATGTTCCGACCTATCATACTGAATCATTGGGCAAAGAGGGCTTGCTTTTGTTTTACGAAAGCAATGAAATAAATGAAAACCAAAAGCGTAATTGGTTTTTCAGCCTTCTCGACACTTCACTTACCGAAAAATGGGTTCAGATCGTCCCCTTAACGGATGGTATGTCGTTTCTCACTTCCGAAAGAAATGCAAACGGGCTTGTGATGTTATTTACTGCCAACAGCAAGTCAAAATCGCAATCGGTAAATTATGAGGTAATTACATATAATAATAAACTGGAACAATTCAATTTGATTGGTGGTATAATTCCTGATAAAGCTACAATTTCCGGATTTGCTGCCTTGGACCATAGTGCATTGATGGCGATAAACCTACCTAAATCGAAAAGTGATTTCCTTTTCTTCGATCTACGTAACGGGTCAGTTGTTTCCATTCAAAATTCTATTGGTGGCGATGTTCTTGTTAACGACCTGTCTTCGGTTAAATCAGGTTCAATCTTTGTTGCCGCAATAAGCCAGGAGGTTGATAAGGGGCCAATGAATAATTATTTTGTAGTTTTTAACCATCGGGGAACCATTATCAGGACATTTCTTCACGAGGATTTGCAACACAGATCATTACATTCATTTGCCTTTGAAAGGGAGCAAACTTCAGGTGATATAATTGTCATAGGTAGTTTCAGTTACGATGTCAACAAAAAAGACAAGCTAAAACAGAAAGATGAGGAAGAGGATGAAGCCGCAGGTTTGTTTTATCTCAGATTTTCGGAACATCAGGACGAACAGGCAAATTTTATCGATTTCAAAGATTTTAAAAATATTTACAAGGCGTTAGCGGCCGAAGACCTTATGCAAATCCGTCAAAAGCAATCACGTTCCAATAATGAAAAAGCTGATAAACCGGATATTGCATTCAGGTTGTTCAACCCCAACCTGATAACGATTGAAGATAAATTGGTTTATTCGGCTGAGGCTTACCGGCCCCAATACAGGTTGGAATCTCGCATTGAGTATGACTTTTACGGAAGACCCATCCCTTATACCTATTCGGTTTTCGAAGGATATAATTTCTTCACAACAATTCTGGGTGTTTTTAATCAGCAGGGCGAATTATCGTGGTCCTACAATTTTGAAATCCCTGAAATCATCTCGTTCCATTTGCAGCCACACACCCTTATTCAGCCTGATTCGTCCGATCTTGTTTTTTGTGTTTTAAAAGACGGCCTGCTCAATTCGTCAGTTATCGGGATGGATGGGAATGAAATAGGCAGCATGGAACAAACAAAAGTCGCGAGTGATTTTGCGAACGATCGGTTGCTTGAAGAGGATTTTACTTCTGTAATCCATTGGTACGAAAACAATTATATCGGAATGGGATATCAGAAAATCGCAAATAATAAATTAGTTGAGAACAACCCCAGAACGGTATTTTACCTTAATAAACTTAGTTTTCATTAAAACGACTAATTTTGAATCGGAACTCATCGAAAGGCACATAAAACAAATCGACCAATAAATTGTTCTTTATTAGCACATTAAAAGACCTGACAGATTTTCACACGATAATCAAATATTGTGTTGGGTTGAGCGTTTACAAAGCAGAATGATTAAATATGATAGATAGATTTGAATATGTATCGAGTTACTTTAAGTACCTTTTAAACAAGAAAGGAAAACACGGGATTCACTCGCCCTTTGTATTCGACTTCATCACAAAAGTGTTGGAAGATCGTAAGGATTACCCCGAATATAAACGCTTGGATAAAACAAGACACAGTTTACTTAGCGACACAAACATCATCGAAACTGTCGATTTTGGATCTGGAGCCAAAAACAAGGAATTCATAACATTCAGGTCATCGGTGAAGCATCTCACGAAACTGCGTTCGCAATCAATTCGTGAAACGCGCCTGTTAATGCGAATCGTAAAGTACTTTAAACCGGCTACAATCCTCGAATTCGGCACTTCCACCGGATTGGGCACACTATCGCTCGCACTCGGCAATCCATTGGCAAAAGTGATCACTATGGAAGGCTGTGCTTCAATTGCCTCCGTGGCCGAAAGCCAGTTCAGGCGAAATGATATTGATACTATTGAGGTAATCATCGGCAATTTTAACAATGTATTACACGATGTACTCGAAAAAGTGACTTTGCTTGATCTGGTTTTCTTTGATGGTAACCACCGCAAGATACCCACGCTCGACTATTTTAATCACTGTCTGGCCAAAGCAGGTGAAAAATCGGTTTTCATATTTGATGACATTCATTGGTCGACTGAAATGGAAGAAGCCTGGATTGAGATTCAGCAAAACAAATCGGTGACACTTACCCTCGACTTATTTCACCTTGGAATAGTATTCTTCCACAAAGGAATTGAAAAGCAACATTTTGTGCTTAACAATTGATTCATAAATGCTAATTTTGCAAGATAAGAAGGCACAAACAAATGGAAAAACAAGTTATAAAACTTAACGACATCTCCCGTCATTTTAAAGTTGGTTCTGAAATTGTAAAAGCACTCAGAACGATTGATATTTCAATTGACCGCAACGAATATGTAGCCCTGATGGGGCCATCCGGTTCCGGGAAATCGACCCTGATGAACCTTTTGGGTTGTTTGGATACGCCCACATCCGGCGAATATTTATTGAACGGACAGGATGTGAGTAAGATGAATGACAACGAATTAGCTGATATCAGAAACAAAGAAATTGGCTTTATCTTTCAAACATTCAATCTGTTGCCACGCTCAACCGCGCTCGAAAACGTGATGTTACCCTTGGTTTACGCGGGTATAACCAAAGTAAAGCGTATTGAAATGGCCGAATCAGTTCTCGAAGATGTCCAGCTGACCGACCGCATGAAACATCGTCCGAATGAGCTTTCGGGCGGACAGCGACAACGCGTTGCCATCGCCAGGGCATTGGTAAACAAACCGTCAATTTTGTTGGCCGATGAACCCACAGGTAACCTCGATTCGAAAACATCAATCGAAATAATGGGTTTGCTCGAAGAGATACACGCTGCCGGAAACACCATCATTGTGGTCACCCACGAAGAAGAGATCGCAAAACATGCCCACCGTATCATCCGGTTGAAAGACGGATTGATCGAGTCGGATGAGAAAAATGAGCATATTTCGGTTGCCACCGTGAAAAGAAAACAATAAGCCACAAGCTGTGAGAAGAAAATTATTCATTGATGAATAACGAAATGAAAATTTATACGCGCACCGGCGACAAGGGCCAAACTTCATTGATTGGCGGAACCCGTGTTCCAAAATATGATGATCGGATCGAAGCGTATGGAACCATCGATGAACTCAATTCATTTGTTGGTCTGATCCGTGACCATGAAGTTTGCGATGATGCAAGTAAAAAGCAATTGCTGATTATCCAGGATAAACTCTTTACCATTGAATCGCATCTCGCAACCGATCGTACAACACTGGTTGCAAAAAAAATACCTGAACTGAATGAAAATGATGTGAAAGCCCTTGAAATGGAGATGGATATGATGTCGGCTAACATCGAACCATTGACAAATTTCATTCTGCCAGGTGGGCACCCCTTAGTTTCATTTTGCCATATTGCCCGAACCGTTTGCCGGCGTGCCGAACGTATCTGTTTGAAGGTTTCGGAAAAGTATCCCGTGGATGAACTCGATCTGAAGTATATAAACAGGTTGTCGGATTACTTCTTTATACTCGCCAGATACTTCAATTTCATTACAAAAAGTACAGAAACAAAGTGGAACTCACACTAATTCAATAATTTATATATTTTTCATTGAATTGTAATTTTGTTAAAGAATAAAATTACTTTTGCAAAAAATTAAACTGCCCATCTGATACCTATAATCAACTGAAATATTGCAACAGGCTCTTCAAATCAGTTGAATTCAGGTCTTCAGAGGTAAGAAATTAAGGATAATAAAATTCAAAACACTATACAATGTATTGGACATTAGAGTTGGCTTCAAAACTTGAAGATGCCCCTTGGCCAGCCACCAAGGACGAATTATTGGAATGGGCTCAACGCTCAGGAGCACCCCAGGAAGTAGTCGAAAATCTGAAAGAAATGGAAGATGAAGGCGAAATTTACGAACGTATTGAGGACATCTGGCCTGATTATCCGACAAAAGACGATTTCTTCTTTCACGAAGATGAATATTAAAAACAAAAAAACCGGTTTTCAACCGGTTTTTTTATTCCTAAAAATTCAAACTAATTCCGATACTCGGCATAAGCGGAAGTTGCCTGACCGTTTGATTCGTAATCTGATCAACATAGAAAACATTATCACGGTTGTAAATATTGGTTACACTCAGATCAACCTCAAGAACTGTATTTTCACTAAAGAAGAACTTACGCTTTGCATTCATATCTAAGCGGTGAAAGGTAGGTAACACACCTTTATTCAGGTCGCCATAAATTGTTCCCAATTGACCGTTTGCGGTTGTATAATCGGTGTTAATTCCTCCATCAAAGGGCAAATATTCGTAATAGCCCTGCACCTGTGTAAATGGAAAACCTGATCCAAAATTCCAACGTGTGCTAAATTCCCATTGCTTCAAATCGCCGGCTGTGTATGATAATACCAGATTTACATTGTGCCTGCGGTCGTAATGCGGCCTGTAGCTAACCAATACACCTGGCTTTTCTTCATACTGCTTGGTAACGAAACCTAATGAATAAACAGCCCAAATAAATAAATGCTTGTCTTCAAATTTTAAGGAAACATCGGCACCATAAGCCTTTCCTTTTTCGATAATAAAATCTTTTTTATAAATATCGGGTGTTCCTGCCGGTGCACTTGATTCGTTGTAAAGTTTCTCGCGGTTAAGATTGGTAAGCTGCTTGAAATCCTTAAGATAACCTTCGATATTCATATTCAGGCGGTTACTTAAATCTATCTCTGTTCCGAGAATATAATGATTGGCTTTTTGTAGTTTGTGGGTCACATTTTCCCCATCGAATGTGGATGGTAAATTATCAGGGCCTGATAAGAAACCATAAAACAGATTAACGACGTCGCGGTCGCTATTGGCCGAAATCAGATTCTGCGAATAGATTCCCGTAGCAAATTTGATCCTGATAAAATCATTCACGACATATTTCATTGCCAGCCGGGGTTCGGGCGAGATATTGGACAACGATGCATACCATTGAACGCGAAAACTTGGTTCGAACAGCAATTTTCCAAATGTCCCCTTGTAACGCACATAACCGGCCAACTCGGTAGTATTTTCGGTTTGACCAATCAAACGGCCAACACCATTGGTAAAATTGAATTGCGTTTTAAATCCCAGAATCTCGATACCGTATTTAACCAAATCTTTCCCAAGAAAATAAGTAAAATGAAATCCCATATTGAAACCATCGATGCTACTCGATCTATCGGGGGAATTGATTTCTTTTAGCCGGGCTTCGTAGGAAGAATAGGCCAGGTTTCCTTCGATCAGCACAGGTGATTTTCCGGGAATAATTAAAAAATTAGACCCTCCGCCAAAGGAATTCCATCCGAAATCGGATAAGGCCTTATAATTGTTTACGCGGTCGTTATAATTAAACCCAAAGAAATTGATTTTCGATCCGTTGGGTGCATTTATCGATACCTTACCATAAATGTCTAAAAAATTAAAAGGCAGTCCGTTTTCATCAATATAACTGTAAAATAATTTGCTCGATTCTTCAAGATATGAGTTTTTCATCGAGAGGATAAATGATGAACTTCCGTCAGTGTCGGTCTTTGCTTTTTTCAGTGGGCCTTCAAGCATCAGATTGGCGCCAAAAGTACTGGCTGCGACCTTGCCGGCCAAACGATGTTTATTACCATCACGTGTGGTAATATCCATTATTGAAGAAATACGTCCGCCGTAATCAGCGCTGAAACCACCCGTGAAAACTTCTGCATTGCGGATGATATCTGTTTCTAACACCGAAAATAAGCCGATTGAATGAAACGGATTATAAATGATCATCCCATCGAGTAATACTTTGTTTTGGATAGGTGAACCTCCGCGAATATATAACTGACCACCCTGATCTCCCGTAAAAACCACCCCCGGTATAACCTGAAGGTACTGCGCAAGATCGGCCTGACCTCCGATAGAAGGAATTTTTTTTAGCGTCTTTGGTGTAAGATTTATTACCGAAGTTTTTGTTTCTGTCTGGGCTTCAATACGATCGGCTGAAATATCGATGGTAGATAGGTTTACACTGCCTTCCGTCATCTCGAATCGCCGGTTAAAAACTGTATTTTCCTGCAATTGAATCACCTCACGTATCGTGTCATAACCCAAAAAAGTTACCAACAAGGTATATTTCCCCGGAGGGATTTTCGTGATATTAAAGTGACCGTTGATATCTGTGGAGCCACCAAAATTGGTACCCTGAAGATACACATTGGAGTAAATAATTGGCTCACCTGAACTGGCTTCATAAACAAAACCGCGCACCATAGCGTTTTGAGCAGTCGATTGTAAGGAGGTTACAAATGGCAATATACCAAATATGAAGAATTGAAATATCTTTTTTACGTTCATTTTCAAATAGTTAAAGAATAATTTATGGGTGATCGTTCGGAAAGCACTGACCGATTAGTATCGTGTAATCTCAAAACTCGATACCGCTGCATCTACACTAATTTTTATTTTTTGACTGGCTGTTGCATAATTCTCTGTTTCATAATGACCCTTACTCACCTGAATAAAGCCTTTCATATCGCGGTGCGATAAGATGGAACTGCCCAAAATTGAACATCCGGCAGTTTCGGGTATCCGCATATTGATGCTCGATGCAGCAGCATCTATATTCACCTCCGTTTCCGGATACAAATTGCCTAATTTAAACCGAATTGATGTTGCACCTCCCTCGATATCAATTTTACTTACTTTAAACGGTGTAAGGTCGAAATTAAAATCGGCTGCTCCAATTTCTACATCAAATCCCCAAATTGGATTTTCATTTAACTGGATATCAAGGTTATTTGGTCGTTTCCTCTGTATATTGATATCTGAATTCTGCTCTAACGAAACGGTTGCATTTCCATCCATCTCTTCAACCTTAAAATCGTAACCAATTTTACCACCGCTTTTGTTTATATAAATGAGTTCATTGGTCGTTCCATTCAACATAAACTTACCGGCACCAGCTGTCATTTTCAATAAAGCAGTTGTATCAGTATCAATCGGGTGACTAAATACCTGGTTAATGTCTTCACTATCAGTTGTATCTTCGTCAGTGTAATTATAATGAAAATTCCGATGAAACGGTGATTCCTCAGGGTCAAGATTTGCATAAATCAGCAAGCTCAGTGCCGCTACACCAATTGCCAGTATCATTTTAAAAAGGCCACGGACCGGCAATATTGATACACCCCAAAGGATCAGCAATACGGGCCATAACCGCCAAACCATGAACCATTCCAATTCAAAAACACCCAGACGGTCGAACATAAACAACAGCCCAAAAGTGATTAATATAGTCCCCCAAAAAACATTCTGATGTTTCATAACACAATTATTTTAATGATGGTCGAAGCAAAACTATGCCAACTATGATCAGTGCGAGCGGCCACAAATCGGCAAAATCAATATTATCGAAAAAACTCGGCAACAATAATACCATACCCAGACCAATGAATACCACGCCCAGAATCAACTGACGCCTGTTTTTTTTACTATCGGCAGGTTCGGCCACAAAATCGAAATTCGGACGTTGTCCCAAAGGTTCTTCTGTTTGTTTATCGTTGCTTTTATCGGTGGAGGCATCCTGTGGTGGAAAATAAACCGGATTTTCGGGTAATACAATCCATAACACGATGTAAATGAATATGCCTCCACCTACAACCACAGCCAACAAAACGAAAATCAAACGTACTATGACGGTATCAATCTTTAAACTTTCGGCCAATCCGCTGCAAACTCCTGCAATTACCTTTTGATGCTGGTTCCGGTGTAATCCTGATGTAGTAGTCATTACTTTGTTTTTTAAAACCCAAATCAAAGGTATAACATTAATCTAACATGGTATTTATTGTAAGTCAGTTATCAAAAAAAACTTAGTGTACAAAACCGTTTGACGATGAATTATGTTGGCAACTTTTAAGGGTTAAAACAATATAAATTTGATTTACAACACGTTATATTACTGTTTATTTTTCACAATGTCTTGTTGGAAAGCAGTATTTTTTTGTATTTTTACCTACGAAAAATTTCTTTAGAAATATAAAACTAATAACATCTGATTTTTTCCGGATATGAATAAAATTAAAGTTACCAATCCAGTTGTTGAATTGGATGGAGATGAAATGACACGTGTGATTTGGAAGTTCATCAAAGAGAAACTTATACTGCCTTACCTTGAAATCGACATCAAATATTTCGATCTGGGAATGGAAAACCGCGATGCTACTTCCGACCGTGTTACTGTTGAAGCTGCCGAAGCAATACGGAAATACAATGTCGGTATCAAATGTGCTACCATAACACCCGATGAAAAACGAGTAACCGAGTTTGGGTTGAAAGAGATGTATAAGTCGCCAAACGGAACAATCCGTAACATTTTAGACGGCACTGTTTTTCGTGAACCCATCATCATCAAAAACATCCCAAAATTAGTCCCGGGCTGGACCGATCCTATTGTAATTGGCCGTCATGCCTTTGGCGATCAATACAAAGCCACTGATTTTGTAACAAAAGGCAAAGGTAAGCTCACCATTGCTTTCACCCCCGAAGACGGAAGTGCAGTTCAACAATTCGAGGTTTATAATTATAAGGGTGATGGCGTTGCCCTTGCCATGTATAATACCGATGAATCGATACGCGGTTTTGCCCATTCGTGTTTCAATATGGCATTGCAAAAAGGTTGGCCATTATACTTGTCCACGAAAAACACCATCCTGAAGAAATATGATGGCCGCTTTAAAGATATCTTCGAAGAGGTATATCAAACAGAATTTGTAACAAAATTCATGGAAAAAGGAATCACCTACGAACATCGCCTTATCGATGATATGGTTGCCTCAGCACTTAAATGGAGCGGCAAGTTTGTATGGGCATGTAAAAATTATGATGGTGACGTTCAGTCAGATACCTTAGCTCAGGGATTCGGATCCTTAGGATTAATGACTTCGGTACTGATTACACCGGATGGATTAACGATGGAGGCCGAAGCTGCACATGGAACAGTCACGCGTCATTTCCGTGAACATCAAAAAGGGAATCCAACCTCAACCAATCCGATTGCTTCAATCTATGCCTGGACCCGTGGTCTTGCACACAGGGGTAAATTAGATGGAAATAATGAACTTATACATTTTGCTCACACATTGGAGAAAGTTTGTGTATCTGTTGTTGAATCTGGAAAAATGACCAAGGATCTCGCTATTTTAATTCATGAAAAAGCTTTGAAACCTGAACATTATCTATATACTGAAGACTTTTTAAACGCGATTAACGAAGAAATGTCGAAACGCCTGTCATTGTAAAAAAAATCATTAAGAAATACTCCTGAAAATATGTCAGATTTAAAACTCGCTCTCAGAGCAAAAATTAACGAATGGCGGCCACGAACCAAGGCACTTCTCGATGAATACGGCGAAGTCGTTGTTGACAAAGTAAAAGTGAACCAGATTATTGGTGGTATGCGTGGTATAAAGTGTTTGGTTACTGATATTTCATACCTCGACCCAAATGAAGGCATTCGCTATCGTGGATATACCTTAAACGAAGTCTTCCAGTTATTGCCAAAAGGTAAAAACTCTGAAATCCCTTATGTTGAAGGCTTACTTTATTTATTACTTACCGGTGATGTTCCAAACGCAACCCAGGTAAATGATTTGATTGACGAGTTTTCGAAACGACGTATTCTGCCACGATACGTTTATGAAGTAATAGATGCATGGCCATGTTGCAGCCACCCAATGGCAATGTTTTCATCCGCAATTCTTGCCATGTCGAGGGAATCATTCTTTGCAAAAAAATACAAGGCAGGTATCAATAAATCGGAATATTGGGATCCGATGTTTGAGGATGGCCTGAATTTACTTGCCAAATTACCCGAAATCGCTTCCTACATCTACGCAAAACTTTATCGTGATGGCAAAAGGATCGTGGGTAATCCTGATCTGGATTTTGGAGGTAATTTTGCCCATATGATGAACAAACCTAAACCTTATGATGATGTTTCGCGCATGCACTTCATCATTCATGCAGATCACGAAAGCGGCAACGTGAGTGCCCACACAGCACATCTTGTCGGAAGTTCATTGTCCGATGTATATTTATGTACTTCGGCCATGATCAATGGTTTGGCTGGTCCTTTGCACGGTTTGGCAAACCAGGAAGTACTGCGTTGGTTGCAGGAAGTGATGGATAAGATGGGCGGCGAAGTTCCGACCGAAGCTGAAATGCGGCAGTTTGTTTGGGATACCTTGCGTGGTGGTCATGTAGTTCCCGGTTTTGGTCACGCGGTGTTACGCAAAACCGATCCACGGTATATGATTCAGCGTGAATTCAGCCTGAAACATCTCACCGAGGATCCAATTTTTAAATATGTTGATTTATTGTATAAAGTAGCCCCCGGAGTGTTGAAAGAACACGGTAAGGCAAAAAACCCCTGGCCCAATGTGGATGCGCAATCCGGCGTAATTCAATGGCACTACGGTGTAACAGAATATGATTTCTATACTGTTCTGTTCGGTATTGGAAGGTCAATCGGTGTGGTAGCAAATCTGATTTGGGACAGGGCGCTGAATTATCCGCTCGAGCGTCCTAAATCACTTACTACCGATATGCTCGAAGAAATGGTTGGTATCAAACAACAAAACCTGACTATTGATATGCCCGACGAATAGCAAAACTAATTTCGTTGTACTCCAACTTTCAATTTATAAGGAAGTTGGAGTTTTTTTTGTCAAAATATTTTATAACTATTCAGCCCTTGATTAATTAGGGTCTGCTGAAAAACAGATTACTCATTGATATTGAATAATATAAATGATGATTTGCGAGAAAGAAATGCAAGCAATTTTCAAGGCAACAAAAAAATGCTTGCACTTAATATTCGGATTGTCTAAAAATTATCCCGGAGGGATAAAATATTTATAGAATAGATCAAACATGTAAATATTCGACTCCGTCCGGGGTCGAATATCTTTCTCATCATCATTTTCTATAAACATGTGACCTCTACGAGGTCAACCCGAACCCTCAGTGGGTTTTTCAGCAGACCCTAATTAAATACAAAATTATAAATGTCACAGATTTATCAAATTTTTCATTCCGACTTGTCGGAATGAAAAATTACAAATCAGTGAAATTAATGCTTTTCATTTATAAACACCTTAGCTAATAATCTGTGAACTTTTCTCACCGCAGGTAATCTGTGGCTTAAATGGGTGAATAGTTACAATATTTTAACCGTGGTTCATTTTTTCTGTCAGTCCGGATTCAATGCTGAAATTGATTCCAAATCAGATAATTTCAATTTGAGATACCTCTGAATACAAATCAGATAATTTTAAATTTCGTTTGATTGTCAGGTATTTACGTAATAGATTACCTTTTCCGATGACAATCATTATATCTTTGTAATCATAAAAAAAAGCCAGATGGAAAAATCACAAAAAGTCGGCGCCCAAATTTATGGTTACACGATTTGTTTGGTGGCAGTTATCACGTTTTTAATTTCGATAACAACACTCGTGAATGCCGTAATTGATTTGGAGGATCCCATTCATGCAGGCTGGACCCAGCCAGGTTCACCAAGTTTGGCCTCATTCGAGAATTACAAGATGGATTTACTCAAAACTTCTAAACAAGGTGATGAAACAAACCAACCATCCTACATTCCCGATGATGCAACATTACGTGCCATGTATCAGGCAGCAAAAGATGACAAGATTCAATCAATCCGGCATCAGTCGCACCGGTCAATCATTATTGATTGTATTTTAATCGTCATTTCTTTTGCCCTGTTTATCACGCATTGGCGCTGGATGAAGAAAATTACTGCATAATTGCACTTTCATCTCACTTCAAGGTTCAATTGTGAGATATAATTATTTGAGAATTGTTTCAGATCAGGGAAGTATTCATTGAATGAAACTTCGAGACGATCGTGATTTTCGATGAGAAAAATCACAGCCAGTTCCATACCAGAGTAAAAATTCGACCGGCGTGTCATACCACGAAAAACACGTTCAAGATCGGTAAAATTGGCGTAGCCAACCAACCAGTTCTGAGCCATCATAAAAGGTAGAATCCGTTTTGACCGGGATGGCAAAATAAGGTACCTGCGAACAAGTATCTTATAAACCCATGAAACATACTCTGTTAAATCCCTTTCACTCCACTGGTTCCAGTTGCGTGCCAGAAAATGGTCAAAATAAATATCAAGTACGACGCCTGAAAATTTGCTAAAAACTGGCCGTAATGTTTCAATTGAATCCCTGACAACAGGATGATTATCCGTAAAATTGTCAATAGCCCGGTGGAGTGCCACCCCCTCTCTGATCCGTTGCGGATAATCAGAAAGCGTTTTCCCCTTGATGCTGTCGGCAACGAAATTTCCTATCATGAGTTCAGCATCGTCACCCGATAAGTAAGCATGTGCAAGAAAATTCATAATCAATTAATCAGGAGGCGAACTTACTCAATTTACCCGAAATACTGAAACTGGCGACAACTAATTTAGAATCAATATGGATTTCCGGGATGCCTTGCACATACATAGAATTGTTATTTTTGTAACAAAGAAATTTAAGTTTTTATCCTAAAATTACGTTTAGCCATGCCCCAACTATTATTATTAGGCGATGAAGCTATTGCACAGGGAGCCATTGATTCAGGATTATCAGGAGTTTATGCGTACCCGGGCACCCCGTCCACCGAAATCATGGAATATATTCAGGCTTCAAAAGAAGCGAAGCATTTAAAAATCAGAGCCTTGTGGTCATCCAATGAGAAAACCGCGATGGAATCGGCCCTCGGCATGTCCTATGCCGGCAAACGTGCCCTGGTATGTATGAAACATGTTGGTTTGAATGTTGCCGCTGATGCTTTTATCAATTCGGCCATCACCGGCGCTAACGGTGGATTGGTCGTTGTAGCAGCAGATGATCCATCCATGCACTCGTCACAGAATGAGCAGGATTCACGTTTTTACGCCAAATTTTCGTTCGTTCCGATTCTTGAACCCACCAACCAGCAGGAAGCTTACGACATGATCCGATACGCATTCGATCTGTCCGAAAAAATGCATATACCAGTCATGCTGCGCATTACAACCCGATTAGCGCATTCGCGTAGTGGAGTTACTACTGCTCAGATCAGGCTCCAGAATGAATTGAAATTACCATCAAACCTGCGCCAGTTTGTATTGCTGCCAGCAATCGCACGCAAACAATATCGTGAATTGCTGTCGAAACAAGCTGAACTGCAGCAGTTAGCAAAAGAATCAGGATTTAACTATTATAAACCTGGTTCCGATAAAAGTCTGGGCATTATTGCCTTTGGACTGGCTTACAATTATCTGATGGAGAATTTTACCGAAAAGTCGTTTCAATTTAATTTATTGAAAATTGGCCAATATCCGGTACCGGATGATATGGTTCGTGAGATATACAACGATAGTAAGGAGATTTTGGTTCTGGAAGATGGTTATCCCATCATTGAGGAGTTGCTTAAAGGTATATTAAATACAGGAAAACCCATTCATGGACGTCTCGATGGTACGATACCCCGTGATGGTGAATTAACGCCGAATATCGTGGCAAAAGCGTTGGGAATTGGTGTACATGTTGGCAAGGATATTCCTGAATTTATAAAAAACCGGCCACCACGGTTGTGCGACGGATGTTCGCACAACGACACTTTTCTTGCCTTGAACGATGCCATTCTTGCTTACGGAAAAGGACGCGTTTTTTCGGATATCGGATGTTATACCTTAAGCGCCCTAGAACCGCTCGAATCGATCAACAGTTGTGTGGATATGGGTGCCAGTATCACCATGGCGATCGGTGCAGCAGATGCGGGTCTTGTACCTTCGGTTGCTGCTATCGGCGATTCGACATTCACACATTCCGGAATTACAGGTTTATTGGATGCAGTTAATAATAATTCACCGATAACTGTTTTAATCCTTGATAATTCTACAACAGGTATGACCGGTGGACAAACATCATCGGCTTTTGGTAAGGTAGAAGATATTTGCAGGGGTGTTGGTGTAAAAGAAGAACATATCAGGGTGCTTAAACCATTGCGTAAATATCATGAGGAGAATATAAAAATAATGCAGGAGGAATTGGCCTATGAAGGTGTTTCGGTGATTATTCCGCGGCGTGAATGTATTCAGACACTAAACAGACGAATGCGTCATCAGGCGAATATAAAGTCAATGGAAGGTTGATACGTTGAGAGGTTGATTGGTTGAGAGGTTGATTGGTTGATTTCGTAGTTTAATACTTCATTTGGCAGACATTTTTTGAATAAGATAAAGATACTTTTACAAATTTAAAATGAAATGAGAAAAAATATCATTTTGGCCGGCGTTGGAGGTCAGGGAATATTGAGTATTGCAGCATGTATTGGCCTTGCCGCCATCGAAGAAGGATTATTTTTAAAACAAGCCGAGGTTCATGGTATGAGTCAGCGGGGCGGGGCTGTGCAATCACATCTCAGACTGTCGTCCGATGAGATTTCCTCCGACCTCATTCCAGAAGGGAAGGCAGATCTAATTATCTCGGTAGAACCGATGGAATCGTTGCGATATCTGCCCATGCTCTCGGCTGACGGTTTGATCATTACCAGCATAAATCCGTTCATTAACATCAATAACTATCCTGATCTGGAGGTCATTTTAATGGAGATTTGGAAGCAAAACAACTATTACACCCTTGATGCAGATGCCATAGCTAAGGAGTGTGGTTCGGTGAAGGCGGCCAATATGGTTATTCTTGGAGCTGCAGTGCCTTTTCTTGGCTTAAACCCTCAAAGTATTGATAATGCTATCCGTAACCTGTTTAAAAATAAAGGTGAGGATATGATCAATATGAATTTAAGTGCAAAAAATGCAGGTTTGCAGTACGTCAGGGATAATAGTTAATATGACTATCCGCTTGCTTACTTAAGCAAATAAACCTTTTAAAATAGTTAATCATATTACAGAATGGTATATCCGAAAAAATAATCGGTTGCGCAATTGACGTATATAAATCACTTTGTTCAGTTTTTCTTAAAAGGGCTTACCTGGATTTTTGTTTTACGAATTACAATAGGCCGGTTTACAAGTCGAAAATCAAAATCCTTTGCCGTTAGTTTATAAAGAAGCTAGGTTGGATGTTGGCTACCGCATAAATCTGTAGTTGATGGAATAAAAAGATTGGTCAACAAGCTATAGCTTTGCGGTTCTCTGCGCAAAAACTCAGAATCTCTGCGGTTAATTTTTTTTTACCGCAGAGTTACGCAAAGAAGACGCAGAGAACCGCAGAGAAATTAAAAATCAGGTACGCAAGTGGATAATCATAATAGTTAATAATATCCGAAATGATGCGATTGGTACATTTGGCGAACTAATTTCGGGGTAATTCTTTAATTTCTTCTATTTTTGCAATTCATCACGGCTGACTGGTAAGCATTGTTTGTTTGTCAAATTGTCTGTTATTAACTCAATATGCAAATCCGAAAAATAATTTATACCCTCTGTTTTATTGCCATCACGATAAGCATTTCAGCTTGTTTCAGAAGTAATAAACTAATTGAAAAAGAAGAAGTTATAGCTGTTAACCTGCCCAGGTTATTGTATGATATTAATATTGATTCGCTTGAAATAAGTCATGGCTGGGTACGAAACGGGCAGTTTCTGTCAAGTATTCTCGAATCGTACAGGGTTGATTACGCGGTGATTGACAAATTGGCGAAAGAATATCGCCATGTATTCGACACCCGAAAAATAAAGGCAGGTAATGCGTATACTGTAATGTTCAGACCCGGTAAGCCATTGATTCCGGTATTTCTCGTTTATGAAATCAATGCTACCGATTATGCCATTTTCAGTTTGACCGATTCAATCAATATCAGGCTCGGCCACAAAGATGTGGAACAAAAAATTGAAAGCGCCGAAGGAGTTATCACATCTTCGCTTTGGAATGCGATGATTGACCAGGGTTACGACCCAAATCTCTCGGGTGAACTTTCCGAGATTTATGCCTGGACAATCGATTTCTTCGGGATTCAGAAAAACGACCGTTTTGAAGTTATTTACGAACGATTTTATGTTGAAGGGAAACCTATCGGCATCGGAAAGATACTCTCGGCCCGGTTCAACCATTATGGCAAAGATTATTTTGCATTCCGTTTTGAGCAAAACGACGAAAGTGATTATTTTGATGAGACCGGACAAAGTTTGATGCGGGCGTTTTTGAAAGCACCCTTAAAATATAGTCGTATCAGCTCAACATTCACAAATAGCCGGTACCATCCGATTCTCAAAAAAAGCCGGCCACACCATGGAGTTGATTATGCTGCTCCATCGGGGACAGCTGTTTTTTCGATTGGTGAAGGCACCATAATTAAAAAAGGATTTCAGGCTGGGGGTGGCGGCAATTATTTGTATATCAGGCATAACGGTACCTATACCACGGCCTATATGCATCTGAAAGGTTTTGCAAAAGGTATCACCAACGGATCACGGGTTTCGCAGGGACAATTGATCGGATATGTGGGAAGCACTGGGTTATCAACCGGACCGCATCTCGATTTCAGGGTTTTCCGTAACAATACACCTATCAACCCACTGACCATGGAATCGCCACCGGCAAAACCGATTGAAAAACAATATCTTGAGAAATATCTTTTTCAGGTACGTGAACAACAGGAGTTACTCGAAAAAGTGTTAAAAACTGACAGTACGCTTGTAGTGATTAAAACTGATAGTATTCCTGTTCAAACGAATCCCTGATACATCATTCCTTCACATCTATGAAGTATATTTAATTCAGAAAAAGCATTTGAATTACAAAATAGAAGGGTCTGCTGAAAAACTCAATGTAGTTTCGGTTTGACCTTGTAGAGGCCATATGTTTGTAGAAAATGATGATGAGAAAGCTGTTCGACCCCGGCCGGGGTCGCATATTTGCATGTTTGATCTATTTTCTATAAACTTTTTATCCCTCCGGGATAATTTTTCGACAGACGGAAATTTTAAGTGCACGCATTATTTGATTGCACTTAAAATTGCTTGCATTTACTTCTTACAAATCATCATATATATTATTCAATATCAATGAGTAAAATGATTTTCAACAAACCCAACTTAGCCTTTTCGATTTCTCAATTTCTCAATTTCGATCTCAAGTAAACCAATCCTATCGAGTAAACGAATTCTTTCCAAGTCGTTTAGTGCGTAGGTGCTATAATAACTTTTATCGCATTGCTGACATTTGTCAAATATTTTACTTTTGTCAAAGTTCAGAATTAATGAAGGATCAATTTCAAGGATTCTGGCAATATCATGAAACCTTTTTAAATCCAGCTTAGTCTGTTCGTTTTCGATCCTGCTGTACGAAACCTGAGAAATACCAAGTCGTTCAGCCATATGCTCCTGTGTGAAATTTCGAAGTTCCCGGATCTCTTTTATTTTAAGACCAATATTCATGTTTAGTAGGTTGTTTATGCAAAAATCGAAATTTTTATACAGATAACGAATTAATTATACACTTTTTGTATAAGATATTTCCTTCCACCCAAATTATCTTTGGCAAAGTAAAAAATCGTTCTATATTATAAAACCAATCGCCATGAAAAAAATCGGATTACTTGTTTTGTTTTCACTTAGTTTACTGCTATTTACCTTGAGCAGCTATGCCCAAAACGTTACTTTTAATTACGATGAATCTGGTAACAGAATTACCAGGCTTATCGTGAACAAGGAATTAAAAGAAACCCTTGCTGATACCATTTTACCTGAAACATCAATAAAACTTGCGAATCAGCAACTTGAAAACCTCACCATTGCAGTTTATCCGAATCCAACGACAGATAATATTCATATAGTGTTTGCGGGTTTGGTAGGAGATGCAAGTGCAGAAGGTTATTTGTATTCAATGAATGCTGAATTATTAGCTTCGTTTAAATTAATTGACAGCAACTCCACTATCGAAATGCAACAATATACTGCCGGAATTTATTTTCTAAAAGTTCGTAAAAACAATAAGGTAGAAAGCTGGAAAATAATCAAACAATAGCCTAAATCATATTCTTTCAAACTTTAAATTTAATTAGCAACCAATTAAATCATATAAAAATGAGAACCCTATTTTTTATTCTATTTTCTAGTCTTTTTTACTTTTCAAGTATAGGACAAACTGGAGATACAGAGGGTGAGAGAGTAAATACAACAAATCCTGTTGGTACTCTTCCGGGTAATTTTGGTGTTTCACCTGCTGGAGCTGCAACTTATTCTATCCCTATTGATTTACCTCCCGGAATTAATGGAGTGACTCCGCAATTGGCACTGACGTATAATAGCAACGGGAGCAATGGAATTATGGGAATGGGTTGGTCTATTGCCGGACTATCATCAATTACACGAACAGGGACGAATATCTACAATGATGGAGGGGTTGATGGCATTGATTATGATGACAATGACAAGCTTATGTTGGACGGAAACCGTCTTATACCAATCAATACTAATGAGTATCGGACAAAGATTGAGACCTTTTCAAAAATAGTCCCCTATAATATCATTAATGGCATGCCTTCATGGTTTAAAGTTTACACAAAAGGTGGAAATATAATTGAATATGGAAACACTGTGAATTCAAAAATTGAAGCACCGGGACGATCTGATGTTTTAACATGGTATATGAATAAAATTACGGATAGAAAGGGAAATTTTATCGAATTTGTTTATTCTGAAATATCCGGTACAGGGAATATTTCAGAGGTAAAATATGGGGCAAATGGAACGGGTACACCACTATATATTGTAAAGTTTAACTACTTGTTTAACAGACCAGATCCTATTCAATACTATTTGTATGGAAGTTCCTTTTTATCACAAGCACTGCTTGATAATATTGAGATCAAATATAATAATGTCACAATAAAAACATATAGCCTTAGCTATGAATTGAATGACCCATATACCCATCTATATACCCATCTCGAAAAGATAACCTTGTGGGATGAAGGGAAGGTTGGTCAATTTAATGCTACTAATTTAGAATGGGGCGGTGTTACAACCGATACACTTACTATTGAGGCAACGAGCATCACCGATATTAATGATGCAGACATAACAACCGGTGATTTTAACGGAGATGGAAAGTCTGATATTGTTACTGCTCATTATACCCTTGATGAAAATGAAGAAAAAGTGTATGATGTTTGGTCTGTTTATTATGCAACCGGAAATGATGGGATTAGTTTTAATAAAGTTGTAATAGGCTCTATGACAGGATGGAACTTTAGTCATTTTGTTGCAATAGATTACAATAGTGATGGTTTGGACGATATTGTAAGAGTTGATGATACTTTTTTTTATTATTATAAATCAACAGGAACAGGATTTGTGAATGCTTATTTGGTAAAACCTTGCATGTATATTCAAAACCATGTCGAATTTGCACCTTCTGATTTTAATGGAAACGGGGTAAGTGAACTTCTCCTTATCAGAAATGAAGCAAATCAAAATGGATTCCATTATCAAATTGATATATATGAGTATAATGGGACCACCCTGGTTTCGTTGCTGGAAGATGATATTCTGGGTATAGATGGGTACCATTATTACAGTACATATAATAATCTTAAAGTACAGCCCGGTGATTTTAATGGAGACGGAAAATCGGATTTATTGATTCAAACAGATCAAAATATTAGTAGCGTATATGGATTAAATGAAACTAATTTAACGTTAGAAAAAATATATGATGGCAGTTTCAATTTTCCAAATGTCGGAAACCCACGATTTACAGGAGATATTAACGGAGATGGCATTACAGATATTATCAATGTCAATACAGCAACACCAACCACATTAACCATACGCCTATTCGATGGGAAAGGCAATGCAAATATTATGAATACTGGCATTTCATTTCCTAACTCAAACATGACTAAGCAATATAATGATTACGAAAATTATATTGTATCCGACTTCAATGGCGATGGTAAGGATGATATTTTACTTATCTATTCATATTTTACAAGGCTTGACAGCCATAGTGAATGGGAATTTAAAGGGATTTATTGGGATACCTATTATTCAAACGGAAGTTCATTACAAAAAGAATCTGTTTTAAAGGAAGGGCCATTATATTTTTCGACCTTTTTATTCGATAATCGATATGGGAATTGTGATTTCAATGGTGATGGTAAAAAGGATGGTTTCGTTTTTGAAACAGGAACCTATAATCGAAGTTGGGCAATATTTTTTCATAAAAACGAGGAAAGCCAACTTATTCAGACAATTACGAATGGGTTGGGTAATGTAACACATATTGCGTATGATCCGCTTACGAATAATACCATTTACACCAAGGACAGTGAGGTTTTGAGTAAGGTAAAAAATATTCAACCGGCAAAATATGTAGTGAGTTCTGTATCAAAAGATGATGGAATTGGTGGTCAATTTATGCAAACATATAAGTATGAGGGTGCAAAAGTACATCTGGAAGGGAAAGGTTTTCTTGGCTTCAAACAAACTATCTCACTTAATCCATCAACAGGCATTAAAAACATCGTGTCAAGTACAATCAACAACACCTATTTTTATTCTTATGTTCAAAAACAAAAAATATATAGCGGTGCTACACTGCTTTCACAATCATTTTACGAAAATACAGTAGTCGATTTTGGAAATAAAAGGATATTCAATTATACGCCAGTATCACTCTATAATATATATAGCACAGGCGATCCTGAAAGCGAATATGTAAAAACCATCAGGACTGAAAAATTCTACAACAATGGCGACAAGGTGTATGGTAACCTTACCAGTTTGAAAACATACGTTGATGAAGGATATCGAGATTTAACTGCGCCAACAACATTATATGACTTTTATACAATTAACAACTATCAATATAATTACTACGATATCGCTGACTGGATTATTTCAAGAGTGTCAAATAAAAATACGATCAATAAAAGTTTCGATGACCCCTTAGAATTTTCGCAGAACTATAACTATATATATTATCCACTAAACGACCCGAAACAACAATACCCTTCACTCCAAAAGGAATTTTTTACACCAAACAACGCCAATGATTATCTTATTACCACTTCATTTGAGTATGATATTTTTGGGAATATAGCGAAAAGAACGATCGAAGCGCCAAATTATAACGATCCGGCTGTTGAGGACCGTATAACAGAATATGAGTATAGTCCCGATTATAATCATCGTTTTCTCACTAAAACTATTACCAAGGTTAACAATACTGATTTTGTTCAGAGTGCCTTATACGATCCCAAGACCGGTTTGACAAATAGTACTACCGATGTAAACGGACTTACCACTGAATATAGTTACGATTCATTCGGACGCTTGAACAGAACAGTTTTACCGGATGGAAATCAGATTGTTAATGAATTGCATTGGTCTGATGGCCATGTTGACAACCCACCATTTGGTTTGTTCTATACGATGAATCAAGCATCTGGTCAGGAGGAAGCCCTTACTTTTTATGACAATACCGGCAGAGATCATAAGCAGGTTGCATACACTTTTGACGGAACAACAAAAGCATATATGAACAAGGTGTATTACGGAGCTGCTGAAACAGGCCAAGGAAAATTAAAGGAGCAAACTGAACCATATTTTGCAGGTGAAACGGCATTGAAAACCAGGTTTCAATATTTGCCAACAGGTCAGGTTAAAAAAGTAATAGCGGATAATGCTGAAATAGAATACGTTTATAGGGATCTTACTTTTGTCACCAGAAACCTGACCACCGGGAAAAGCAGTTTCACTAATATAAATGCAGTAGGCAATACAATTGCTGCTGGTGATACAAGTGGTATCATTTCATACAAATACAACAGTGCCGGTAAACCAATAGTGATTACTAATGGTGAAGGAGCAAACCAAAGCATAATTACGATGTTTTATAATCCTGCAGGTTTTCAGGATAGTCTTGTTGATCCCGATGCCGGTTTAACATCGTATAAGTACAATCCTTTTGGTGAGTTACTTTCGCAAATTGATGCTAAAGGCAATAACTATATGATGAAATATGATGTCCTTGGTCGTTTAACCGAAAAAAAACTTAATGACCCTGTTCAAATTACAACCTATACTTATGATGGAATAAATAGTCTTGGATTACCTAAAACTATTACCGGTTGGAACGGTATTTCAAGTTCTTTTACCTACGATCAGTTTACACGGCTTATTTCAAAATCAGAAACTATTGAAGGTAATACATTTACTTCAAACTATGCATATGATATATTTGGAAATCTAAAAAATGAGATATGGCCATCAGGTTACGCGAATAATTACGAATACAAAAACGGTTATCTTTGTAAAGTAGTTGATGGCAGAACCAATGAACCATTATGGCAACTGAATAAAATGAATGCACGAGGTCAGATAAAGGAATATTTGTTGGGCAATGATTTGACAACTACAAAAGATTATGATGTGTATGGTTTGCCTGTTAAAATTACAACAAGTCGAAATGTTCAGAATCTGACATATAAATTTGATGCAACCACGGGTAACCTTAACTGGCGAAGGGATTTGAATGATTTAGCTACTCCAAATGACGATTTGTACGAAACATTTACTTATGACACTGAAATACTGAATTCACGTTTGACTTCATGGTCAGTTTACGGTGGGCAATCGTCAGCAATTGTATATGGGAATAATGGCAATATTGAAAAAAAGACAGATGTTGGCAATCAATACCTTTATCAAGTAAATGGAACAACAGGAGGCCCCCATGCTGTTGGTGGAATAGTGCAACCTACCGCTGATTATCTGCAAAATGCCGGTCAACAGGATATTGAATATACCCCTTTCAACAAGGTGAGCACGATTAAACATATCGATGGAAGGACCAAGCTAAGTATTACCTATGGACCTGACGAAACACGTAAAATTTCAATTTTGACCAAAACTTCGAATGGAGGAATTAATACATTCTACAAAAAGAAATACTTTATTGGCAGTAATTACGAAGTTGAAAAGGATGAACTGGGACGGGAACGAAAGTTGCATTATTTATATGGAGGTGATGGTCTGTTTGCCATTTATGTAATTGAAAAAGATACGGGTATTATAAAATACATTCACAAAGATTACCAGGGCAGTTACCAAACCATCACCGACAGCAAAGGAAATGTGATCGAAGAACTAAGTTTTGATCCATGGGGGCGACGGCGTAATGCTACCGATTGGAGTTTTACCAATATGCCTACTTCGTTCTTATTCGACCGCGGTTACACAGGCCATGAACATCTGGACGAGTTTAAGCTTATAAATATGAATGGTCGTGTTTACGATCCATTCATAGCCCGTTTCCTTTCGCCCGATCCGTTTGTACAAAATCCTTCCTATTCGCAAAGTTTCAACCGCTATAGTTATTGCGTAAACAACCCCTTGAAGTTTACCGACCCCAGTGGATATCTGGATAGACCGATTTTTGGGGAGGGCGAGGGGCATGGTGGTGGTACCGTTATTGAATACACTAATCCCTATTTTGGACCGGGGTATAAAGGAGGTATGACACCCGTATCAGGTAATAACTGGGTGAACCAGTATTGGTCAGAATCTGAAAATTTTGAAAGAACAAGTAGATTGGGATTTGATAATCGTTATGGTGAAGGGGCTTGGGACATCGGTAATAAATTGAATTCAAATCCTTCAACGCGACAAGATTGGCAATCAGGGAAAATCAGTTTGAATGAGATTAGACGAGATGGTGGTTATTGGATTACTGTTGGTGTTCCAGTAGATGACATGTATAATGAAGTGGTTCTTGATGAAAAAGGGCAAATTGTTCCTGTTAATTTACCTGCAGTGGGTCTTACACCTATATGGGTAAGCACTGGTTCTTTACCTGGAGGTGGGTTTTTTGAAGGTGCGTTTGATGTTAACAATATTATTGATAATACTATAAGCCTAACAACCGGTGTGGTTGTTGGAGTACAAAAAATATCCAATGCTGTTTCAGAAAAAAAATATGAAGTTATTTCAAAAATACCCATTCTGCATACGGTTGGTAGATTAACTGGTGCTTTAAGTGTAGCATACAACCTGAATAAGTTCGGACAAGATCCAACCCAAAATTGGTGGAATGGAGTTGAAGCTATGGGACAAATAGGGTTCTGGATGTTTGGAGGAGCGCAAGCAGAATTGATATACAACCTCTCAACTATGGGTATTGATGCTTCTATCGAAGGATACAATTATTATAAAAGGAGGCGATAAATCATGAAAATATTTGATTTCTTATACTACTACCTCTATCTCTGGTTTAGTAATAGGCAGAAACGTTTTAAGGCAATAGTACCACTTGAGAGGGTATCATATGGATTAGGTATAACTATGCTAATTTGGTTAATATGTATAGATGCAATTGTGGAATTTTTTATATTTAGATCTTTCAAATCAGTTATACCAATTTATATACAAGTTCTGATAGCCATATCAATCATGTGGTTATTTGATCGTATTTATGTTAAGAACAAAAGATTTGAGAAAGTTGTAATTCCTAATTATCAGAATAGCAGCAGGAAAGAAAATATCGGTATTATAATATCTTTATCCGTAGTTTTCATGTCTCTTTTTATAACATTGGCAGTCATGGTGTTATTACATTTATTACATGATCGTAATTCCTGAATGTGTCACTGATCCATGAGGTTAAGGCTACGACCCTTTCTGCGTAGCTTTCAACTTCGTTGCTGATAAATGGTGTTTCTTGTTCACCATTACGGATTCAGATTGCTAACCTGCACCCAATTAAAGGATCTGTTATCTGTACTTTTCTCCGATTTGATGAAACCCAACTGACAATTGCAGTGGCTGTTTAAATCGTATCAACAGATCCGGTATTCTAATTGATATGGCACTGTTTTTATTTTTAAACCTTGAAGGGTTTGACTATTTTTTATCCTCCAATATTGTTGAAATCCCTTTCATCATTGGTAATAAGGGTATAGCTATGAGCCAAAGCAGTTGCAGCAATAATCCACCACCAATTATTTTATCAGGTGGCTCACTTTATGCCGGAATGTCAGGTGAACTTATTGCGCAATTATCAAGTCAAAATAAGACAATTACAACTCAATATAGTGGCTCACTTTAGTCAGGAATAAATGGCTCACTTTGATCCGGAATAATCAGTTTCTTCACCCAATAACCAAAGGTTGCCAGCTTGATGTTGTTCTCTGCACTGAATTACTGTGTATCCATCCGACCAACTACATCTGCTATATCTCCGGTGATAGCAGTAGATTTTGCGGGAGCAGGTCGGTGAGTTTATTAGCAGGATAGTCGGGTATCATCTGAAGGACCTTTTTGAGCCACTGATACGGATTCACATTATTCTTCTTGCAGGTGCCGAAGAATGAATAGAACATGGCTGCCCGTTTGGCGCCTTCGTGCGATCCGGCAAACAAATAGTTTTTCCGTCCCAGGGCATTTGGTCTGATTGCATTTTCAACCCAATTGTTATCAATCTCAAGTGATCCATCATATAGATAATTGAGCAGGATATCCCAACGCTTTGAAGTATATTCTAAAGCTATCCCCATCGGACTCTTCGGAACGGCTGTCTTCTGGAATAATGCGATTAGTTTTCCAAGCTCGTTCATCAGTGGCAACGATTCATCAAGACGCAACTCTTTGCGTTGGGCAGCCGACATGTTTTCTTCACGGGCTTTTCGCTCTATGGCATAAACCGTTTGTATCTTGTGCAATACCTGTCCGGCTTTTTCTTTGTCATAGTCCAATGCTTTTTCAAAATACCTTCGGGCATGAGCCATGCAGCCTACATGGGTGATACCGGGTTGTTTGGAAAACCAATCATATACACTGTAACCATCTGTCTGAAGATAGCCTTTAAAGTTTTTCAACAGTTCAGCCGGTCCCTCGCGCCCTCGGCCATGCCGGTAATCGTAAAAAACAGCGTTTTGTAAAGGTGCGTTGTAAACCCAGTGATAACCCTGATGGGTCGTGCCTTTTTTATCTTTGTCCAACACTTTTACGGGTGTTTCATCGGCCTGGATGTAACCCTGCTCAAGCACCAGCTGTTTCAACTGATCGTAGAGAGGTTTTACAAGGTCTGCTGTCTGTGTTATCCAGCTATCAATGGTCGATGCAGGTAGTTTGATGTCTTCACGCTTGAAGCGTTCTATCTGACGATAGATAGGCAGATGATCAACAAACTTCTCAACTAAGATATTTGACAACAGACCTGCACCGGCAATACCTTTTTCGATTGGACGGCTGGGTAGTTTACCGATGATGATACCTTCACCATTGGGCAATGCGTATTTGTTACGGATAAAATGACGGGCAAACAATCTGGGCGGAACATAATCTAACTCTTTGGTGATTTCCTGACCGATACATACCAGTCCCTGGGTGCTTTGTTCGGGTTCGATGATGATTTCTTCAACCGGAATATGGGCAGGAAAATCAAGACGACCAGGATGATTTGATTTCCTGGCTTTCTCGCGGGTATAGGCAATCTGCTCTGTTTCGACCGTCTGTTCGGGTATTGTCTCTGTCACTTCAAAAGGAAGCGTAAGTTGATCAACGGTGGTATTGGAGATGAACCGCTCACGTTTTGCACCAAAGAGCATTCGTTTCATTTGGGCAAGTTGAAACTCGAGGAATTTATTTTTTTCTTCAAGAGATGATTTCTGCTCTTCGGAAATCAGGAGTTTTTCTTCCGAAACAAGAAGTTTCTTCTCAACAAACTTATTCTCCCGTATAAGGATTTTAACCTGTTTTTCGAGTTCTTTTGGAGAGAGTTCCTGTTCGTTTTGCATGAAACAAAGATACGTAAAACCCCTGAATTGACAATGCTTTCAGACGTTTTATTTCATCTTTTTTTTGCATTATTTTTCTATCGAATACCGCTTACGCGAGTGAATGTTTTTGAGTGATATTCCCTCCAAAATTAGCATGAGTTTCTGCCGGTTTATTTCGACTGAGCTACTGGAAGGATCAACCAAAGGCATCTCAAAAGTACCTTGTTCTAATCGTTTGTGCCAGATAGCAAATCCGGTTTGATCCCAAACCAATAGCTTGATTAATGTGCGTGGGCGATTGATGAAGATGAAGATGTCGCCCGACAACGGGTTTTGTTTGAGTTTGTTGATCACCAGACCGCTCAACCCATCGAAGCCCTTGCGCATATCGGCTGGCCCGGCATACAAAAACAAACGGGCTTGGCCTGTGAGTCCAAAAAGCATTGGGCTGTGCTAAAATATCCTGACCACCATTCCATCGGCCAGTTCAATCTCGATCCTGGCTGCTGTGGATGAGTTTGAATGTTGTTCCAACTCTACTTTGGCAAACCCAATCTCTGCAACCTTTTGCTGACGGTGTTTCTTCACCCAATAACCAAATGTTGCCAGCTTGATGTTGTTCTCTGCACTGAATTGTTGTTGGCTCTTTCCGCTTTGCTGCCACTGTTCTACAAGTTCAAACATATCGGCTGTCTTGTCTTGGTTTTGCATATGAATTTTTTTCAACAAAACTAAACCGTCAAATTCAACTCAGCAAGATGGGTTGGTCGGAGGGATACATTACTGTTGACTCTTTCCGCTTTGTTGCCACTGTTCTACAAGTTCAAACATCCCGGCTGTCTTGTCTTGGTTTTGCATATGAATTTTTTCTGGCAAAACTAAGCCGTCAAATTCAACTCAGCAAGATGGGTTGGTCGGAGGGATACGGTATAGTTACTGCGTAAATAACCCGTTGAAGTTTATAGACCCCAGCGGATATCTGGATAGTCCGGTTTTTGGGGAGGGCGAGGGGCATGGTGGTAGTATTCCAATATAAAAAAAACGGTTACACCTAAAAGATGTAACCGTTCTCAATTTATTAAGATATTAAACCCTATTTTTATTTATCACCACCATTATCCCAGAAAATACGTGTACTTAATTCATCACCGCCAACTGCACTAGCAGCAGCATTGTAATTTTCTTCATTCAAGGTTTGTTCATTGATAGGATAAGTATGTCTGCGGGGAACTTCACCATTGGCAGACTCAGCTGGTGATGGAGGAAGGTTTAGAACCGGGAAACCCAATCTTCTCCACGATGTCCATCCGTGGAAACCGCGAATATAGAATGCCAAATAAGCTTGTGTTCCGATTTTCTGTTTCCAGGTACCAGCAGCAGTTGCATAGGCTACCTCTGGTTTACCTAAATAAGCATCAACATCGGCTGTATTACCCCATGTATCAAAAGAAGAACGGATACCATTTTCATACCAGGTTGCAGCTGAACCACCTACAGAAAATCCTTTTTCAGCAGCCTCCGCCAGATAGAAGGCTAACTCGGTATAATCCATGATCACCATTGGAAAAGTCGATTCCTGAATTGCGTCTGACATATGTGAGTTCTGTCCGAAAGGATTACTTTCGCCATAGATACCACCTTTGTAAACCAGTTTTTGAACATCAGGATTGCTGGATGTATCGCAAAGTGTAAAATAACTTGCTCTTCTCGGATCTTCAAGATTGTTCATGATATCAACAATGGTGTTGGCAGGAACAAAATCATGACGTCCACTCTGAATCATATCTACAAAAAGAGGGTTTGAGTTTGATTCACCAGGATAAGTGATGCTGCAATGTTCACCATAGGCAAAACCGCCGGCATAGGCTGCCTCAATGATTGATCCGGCGTAGCCAGGATCAATATTTGAAACATTGATAGCTAATTTTACCAATAAAGTATTACCGAATTTTTTCCACATGCTGATATCACCACCAAAATAAAGATCATCGGCTCCAAAGCTGCCATAAGATTCATTCAAAGCGGCAACTGAAGATGTGGTTCTGGTAACCAGATCTTTATAGATACTGTAAGCATCATCATACACCGGATACAAATTCTCGATATTGAGTGCTTCAGAATAAGGAACATCACCAAACATATCAACCAATTCCTGATAAATAAAACATTCAAGAATATCAATAATAAGTAATCTGTTTTGTTTAACAGCAATTGCATCATCACCAACCGCAACTTCAGCGGTTACCACACGTTTGGCATCCTTGAGGTCAACGAGGATATCACGATAATAGGTGCGAAATAACAAACTACCGCAGTTACGATTAACAACGTCGTAGTTCGCTTCGTCTGTATAGGTGGTTTCTGTAAAATACTGTGCAAACAGTTTCCAGTTGTTAAGGTTTACATTGGTGCTTGCCGTCTGGTCTCCGAAGGCCTTTTGAGCATTTGCAAACAGGAATTGTCCCGGTACTTCTACCGGTCTTTTTTTATCTGTATTGAAATCCTCAAAGTTTTTTGTGCAGGATAATGTTATCCCGATCAAAACCAATAAGATTAAATTTATTTTTTTCATAGTATCTCTGTTTTATTAAAATTGTAAATTAACACTGAAACCTACATTGCGGGTACTGGGCATAACGCCTGACTGCCAACCCTGTACGTTACCAGAGCTTTGGCTTGATTCAGGATCAGCATGAGGTAGATTCTTCATGATTATCCATAAGTTTGAACCTACAATGCTGAAGGTAGCACCTTGTATCCAGCCTGCTTTTGCCATGACACTTTGAGGCAAGGAATAGGATATAATCAATTCACGCAATTTAAGGTAAGAAGCGTCATAAACGAAAGCAGAATTTGGGTTTCTTGAATATCCCCATACCCGGTAGTCACCACCCTCAACCCGGGTTCTGTTCTGCTGTCCAGATACATCTACACTTTCACCACCTATTATAAGTGCAGTTCCTTCTGCATAAACACCATCCAACAACAAACCGCCGGTGGTATTTTCGTAAGTATAGGTGCGTTTATCTTTCGAATCATATATTTCCTCAACAGGGTTACGGACAGGATTACCCATATCGTTATTGCCAACAGTTTCAGCATACAAACCGGTAGCCATACCATACCATAAGTCGAGTGAGAAAATACTTCCACCTTTTTGATAGTCGAGTAAAAAGCTGGCTGACCAGTTTTTGTAGGAAAACTTATTGTTTAAACCCGCATTCCAATCGGGATTAATATTACCAATCACTTTATCAGAAGTTCCGGTTCTCAGATAATAACCATTAGCTCCAACAGTTTTTTCTCCATCTGTATAGATAAAATCAGTTCCGAGGATTGTTCCATAAGGTTCACCCACTTTTGCATTGATGGAAACACCACCTTGCAAGGCTGCTATCTGTAGATTTTTAATATCGCCTTCAAGGGAGACAACTTCGTTCACATTCTTTGCGAAATTTAAATTAATATCCCATCTGAAATCTTTATTCGAATAAGGTGTTCCACCTAAGACGACTTCAATACCTTTATTTTCTACTTCACCGGCATTTACATATTTAAATGAGTAACCTGTGGCAAATGAAGTGGAAACAGGCATGATCTGGTTCGTGGTATTGGTTTTATACAATGACAAGTCGAAACGCAAGCGTTTTTGCAACATAGTCAATTCAATTCCACCTTCGAGTGATGCTGTATTTTCAGGAAGCAATGTTTCATTATTTTTGGTGTTAGGTAATGAGTATAAAGCAGTTCCTGCAAAAGTCGGGTTTTGTGAATAGGTGTCTTTGATTGACCCCCATGGGGCATCGTTCCCTACTTTGGCATAACCCAAATAGAATTTACCTGATTGTAACCAATCCTGTTTTAAATTTTCAGAAAATAGCCAGCTACCAGAAACTGATGGATACACATATGCATTATCGTCAACAGGCAAGGTAGATGATTGGTCACGGCGGATGGTGGCATCAATGAACAGAAAGTTATGATATCCCAACGAAGCACTTGCAAAAACACCATTTACTCCAACTTCTGTTAATCTTTCTTCAGGGGCGAGCATTGAATTAACACTGTTCCCTAATGAATACTGACCAGGAACGATCAATCCTCCATCGGTTGAGGCAAATACCTGATCGATTTTTGTTCTGCGAATGTTTGTTCCAACAAAAGCATTCAAATTGAGTTCTTCGCCAATTGCTTTGTAGAAACGCAACATAAGGTCCATATTTGTTTCCATGAAACTTCTGTCGAATCTTGAGTAACCGGAAGTTACATCAAATCGTCCAGCGGTTGTACCAACTCCGAATTCACCAGAACCTGAGCCAATGGCTTTTCTTTCCTCCTGCAATTCAGCATAAGTATCAATTGAGGCCCGGCCCATCAAACTTAAGTAACTGTTGATTTTCCAATCAGCCTGTAAATAACCTACAATACGATCCCGTTCATCCGTTTCATAATTCTGGTAACGTACCCAATAAGGATTGTCCCAATAGGCCGGGGCAAGATCAAATGGACTGTTTGGATTCCAGGTTACGTTTCTATTGGTAAGGTTATAAACGGTCTCCTGCATCTTATAGTTCACATTGGTTTGACTCCATTGTCTGAAAGAAGACATAATATTGTCACTATAACCGGTAGAGTTACGACCCAATCCATTGGTATTTACATAATTGGCCGAAGCAGTAACTTTAAGATCCTTCACAACGTCGTAGGTTCCGGTAAACAAAAAATTATTACGCTTCAGATGACTGTTTGGCATAATACCTTTTTGGTCGAGATTGGTATATGACAAACGGAAGGTTCCATTGTCGCTGGCACCGCTAATTTCAACACTATTTGTTAATGAAAGGCTATTTTTAAAGAAATACTCAGGACCTTCGGAACCTGAAGCAACCCAGGGGGTTTTCTTCATATAATTAGGTGAAGCAGGGTCATAAGAATCCCATTGAAATAAGGTAATATTCGGGTCGAATTTTTGTCCAACGGATGCATCTTCATAGGTAGGAACAGTATAATCGAGTGTACCATCACCATCTACATCATAATAGTTCTCGAATCCGGGATAATCGCTTTCACTATAATAGAACTGTCCATATCCGGCACCATATTCCTGCTGGTATTTTGGGAAAGTGCTTTTGTCGATAATACCGGTTGTAATATTTGAATTAATAGTGACACCAATACCTTTTTTCATACCTGGTACTCTTGTTCCCTTTTTGGTTGTGATAATGATAACACCGTTTGCGGCTCGTGCACCATACAGAGCAGTTGCAGCAGCGCCTTTCAACACACTCATCGATTCGATGTCGTTCGGGTTAATATCAGAAGCAGCATTACCATAGTCATAACCATTACGACCTGTAATCTGAGCCTGATTGTTGGTGTTGTCGTTGTTGATCGGCACGCCGTCAACAATAAACAAAGCCTGATTGTTCTGGGTTAAGGAGGATGAACCACGTATGATAACATTGGTTGAACCACCGATATTACCATTGGCTTTTACTGTTACCCCTGCCGAACGGCCTGATAGCGAATTAATAAAGTTGTCTGATTTTACGGTATTGAGTTCATCACCGCTGATTTCCTGGGTTGCATACCCCAATGATTTCTTTTCGCGGGTGATACCCAAAGCCGTAACTACAACTTCATCAATTTGAAATACATCAGGGTCTAAAACAATATTAATTGTTTTTTGAGTACCTAATGCAACTTCCTTTGTTGTCATACCAACAAAAGAAAATGTAAGAGCTTTGTGCTCAGGTAGTACCGAAATGGTATATAGTCCGTCGATGTCTGTGGTGGTCCCAATGATGGTTCCTTTTACCACGACAGATACGCCGGGCATACCCAGACCGTCCTGCGAGCTGGTTACCTTGCCGGTTACGGTTCTCGACTGCGCAAATGCGAAATTCACACCTGCTAACAGTAAGAACACTAACATAATCGTACTTTTTCTCATAATGATGATTTTTGGTTAGTGAATTGATTAAACATTTGTTAAGTGTACAATTTTATAACTAAATCGCGTTAAATAAGAGTGCAATATAGAAACAACTTGTAATTGAATGTTAAAAACTTCAAAAAAAAATTACAATTTATTAACATTTAATTCACACGTATTGATATTCAGCATTTTACAAGGCGTATTTTGAACCATTTCAAATTGCCTGTGCCAAATAAAACAACCGGATACTCATCGAAATCCACCTTTTTCTATTTTTTATGATGTTCCAAATCCTTCGGGAGAGTGTGTGATTGCTGAATTATTGATCTTAAAATACAGCCGGATTGCCTCAATTTTCTGGTTTTAGCGTTAACCAAGCATACTTTTTTAGATCAGGTAAGCCCCTATTTTATCAGCAATGCAAAGCTTGTTGACCGACATTTACCTTCCCGAATAATACCTCACGCAATTTGCCTGACGGCAGATAAGTTTACGGGAGGTAATTTGGAATATAACCGGCTAAAGTTGTTTCAACCGAATATGTTGATTTCGTGTAAACTGCAGTATAAATCACGATTTTAAGGCATCAGGAAACGGCATCCTGACCGATAGGGAAAGAATTCGATTTTTGCCGGGCTTTCGAAAACCAAATCCGCAACACAAGGATTAACATCAGCAAGAAAATCTCAACGACAAATTTATCGGTTAGCAGGTAATTGCCCATGATGAATTGGTAAATCAGGATTAAGGTAGCCGAAAAGGTATAAAGAAATGGGCCGATATTTCTTTTGATCAACATGAAAATCAATCCGGTAACCACACCGGCATTGATTAAAAAACCAGCTAAAAGCATCAACATCACTTCATAGGGATTCAACGCGGCATCAGGTATATAAAGTTGGCTAAACTCAGTAATGAAATCTTTAAACATCAGGCTGAAAAGAAACAAAAGCATATACACTGAATAATATACCAAAGTAAAAACACAGCTTAGCCGTAAGAGTAAACTTAACGGAGGCCTGAATTTCTTAATCTTTTCAATGATTTCAGACATAGTTACTTCATTAAATTTTTAAACCGCAAATACAATAAAACAAACAATCCCGAAAACATCAGATCAAACATCGGAAAAACACCGGAAGGCCGGTAAATGTAAATCGTTGAAATGATCAGCATTAAAAATTGTGCAATGGCATACATATGAAATCCGGTTTTATTGAGCCTCATCATCTGCCTGACCCCTGTAAAAGCAACGATTTGCAACAAACCAGTAAACAGAAAATAGGATTTGCTGACTGTGGAAATCATTCCCATATCGAAACCAAGGTCCTTATATACACCCGATTCTATTACTGCAATTACTTCGCTGTGAAACAAATAAAACAAAATATTGCTTATAGCTCCCAACCCACTTCCTGCTAAACTAAGCCAACACAATATAATAAGCGCTTTTGGGGGAATATTATTTGTTATTTCTAACTGTTCTTCTGCCATTAAATTCTGATTTCAAAATATTTATCATTATCACCTACTACCCTATGCTATCAATTCATACCAATCAAACTTCCAACCTACCATTATCAAGATGAAGCATCGGTTTAGATTGCTAAACCAGCTTGCATTGAATATTCCCAGCCGGATCAACTATTTGATCAAACCTACTATTTTTAATGTCCAATTTTGGATAAACAACCCGTAATCTTTTCCACTTCATCCAAAATCTCACAACTTTTCACCAAAGCCTTCATGGCATTATGATCATTATATAATGGCCGGTCAATTTCGAGGAAATCGACATGACGACGAATCACGTCATGCGCTTTGGTTGTTCCTTTGCCGAAAGTATATTCCCTGAAATCGAGCGCCTGAGCAGCAGCCATTAGTTCAATGCCGATTATACCATAAGCATTATCGAGTATCTGGTTATTCTTTAAAGCGGTATTCATACCCATCGAAACAAAATCCTCCTGATCAGCCGCTGCCGGAATCGATTGAATACTTGCCGGTGCTGATAAAATTCGTTGTTCAACAATCTGCATATCAGCCGTGTATTGCGAAAGCATCAAACCAGAAAACATACCGGCTCCTTTGGTTAAAAAGGCTGGTAATCCAACACTCAACGCAGGATTGTTCAAACGGTTCATTCGACGTTCGCTGAGTACACATACCATGGTGACAGCAATACCAGCCATATCCATGGGTAATGAAACCGGTGATCCCTGAAAATTGGCGCCGGAAAGTTGTAAATTTTCATCCGGGAAAAAGATGGGATTATCACCTACCCCGTTCAATTCTATCTCGACCTGTGAGCGAGCCCATGCCAGCGCATCGTGTGCAGCACCGATCACCTGCGGTGTAGAACGCATACTGTATGCATCCTGTACTTTCGATTTTACTTTTCCTTCGTATAAATCACCGCCGCCAACCAAAGCATTGATTGCTGCTGCACTTCGCATGGCACCTTTAAAACCACGAACTTCATGTATTCGCGGGGCATAAGGTTTCATATTTGCTTTCAGGGCTTCGAGTGACATGGCAGCTGCAATTTCGGCCTGTTTCATCAAATGATCAGCATCAACCAAAAAGATAGCGCTCATGGCTGTCAGCACATTTGATCCGTTGATGGTTGCCAGTCCGTCCCTTGCCATCAAACCCGGTACAGGGATTCCGGCACGTTTCATAGCTTCATTGCCTTCAAGCAATTCACCTTCATAGAACGCTTTTCCCTCGCCCATCATCAGCAAGGCTATCTGCGACATTGGAGCCAGATCGCCCGATGCGCCAACACTTCCTTTCTGACAAACAAATGGTGTTACGCCTTTGTTGAGCATGTCAACCAGTGTTTGTGTGATCTGTATCCTGCATCCCGAATTACCGTGTGCATGAACATTGATACGGCCCAACATCGCACCGCGCACATGTTCAAGTGGCATGGCATCACCAATTCCGGCCGCATGGTTGTAAACAAGGTATTTTTGAAAATCTTTCACCTGATCGTCATTCAACACCACTTCCGAAAATTCACCAATACCCGTATTTACGCCATACATGATCTCATGCGCATCAATCTTGCGTTCTAACATTTCGCGGCATTTGTTAATCCGGTTCACTGCATCGGGATGCAATTCTACTTTTTTTCCATGTCGGGCAACCGCAACCACATCATGAATAGTGAGGTTTGCTCCTGTAACTATAAAGCTCATTTTGAATAATTTAAATAAATTAAACCTAAAATTTTGCCGCTAAGTTACTCACAATTTTCCGATATCAGAAACATCATTGTGCGGCATTTTTACTAAGTTATTCTTCAATAAATATTTAGGATTGATGGGGCGCTACTACATGGTTCAATCTCCAGAACGGTCGGAAATAACCTAATTTTGCAAAAAATATGATTTTATGTCAAAGGCTATCACCATACAATCACTCACCGGGTTAATGCACCATCATCAGGCCGTTCTACTCTATTTTTATAGCGATCAATGTGCGCCATGTATCAGTTTAAGACCCAAGGTGGAAGAATTAATTGTGAACGACTTCCCTGAAATGAAATTACAAATGATTGATTCACAAAAATTCCAGAAGGAAACAGCCAACTTTGGTGTATTTACTTTTCCAACCTTGATTGTGTTTTTCGAAGGCAAAGAATTCCGGCGTTACAGCAAATATGTTTCGCTTATGCAGTTATCTGATGATATTTCGAGACCATATTCGATGCTTTTCGAAGCAAATAACTAAATAAAATCAAATGCCCTGAATCAATGTATCGGGTATATCGATTGGAATATTCCTTAAAAATTGCACAGATTTCTCAATCAAAGGGTACATCACCACATCCTTTTCGATGAAAGGGACTTCTTTCCTGTATTCGGCAACAAATGCTTCAATAAAGGGTGAGGATTTGACAGGTTTCCTGAATTCGAGGGCCTGGGCTGCATTAAAAAGTTCGATAGCAAGGATACGTTCGAGATTAAAAACCACACGTAAGGTTTTGGTGGCAGCATTGGCTCCCATGCTAACATGATCCTCCTGACCCTGCGAAGATTCAATTGTATCGACTGAAGCCGGCGTACATAATTGCTTGTTTTGACTTACTAAACTTGCCGAGGTATATTGTGGTATCATGAAACCTGAGTTTAAACCCGGTTCGGCGACCAAAAAAGCCGGTAAGCCACGCTTGCCATGCAACAACTGGTAGGTTCGCCTTTCCGAAATACTCCCCCACTCCGCTACCGCTATGGCCAGATTATCCAATGCCAGGGCGAGTGGCTGGCCGTGAAAATTGCCTGCTGAAATGATCAGATCATCCTCCGGAAAAATGGTCGGATTATCGGTTACTGCATTGATCTCGTTACTGAAAACATACGCTACATAATTCACCGAATCTTTGGATGCACCATGCACCTGTGGAATACAACGGAATGAATAGGGATCCTGCACATGCTTTTTTGGTTGATTTATTAACTCACTTCCTTCCAATAATTTACGGATTCGATCTGCTGTTGCAATTTGTCCTTTATGATGTCGAATCTGATGCACCAGATCGTAAAATGGTTCAATCCTTCCGTCGAAGGCTTCCAACGAAACGGTGGAGATAATATCGGCCAGCATGGAAAGGCGAAAGGTTTTGAGCAGCGAAAAAACGCCAAACGCACTCATAAACTGCGTACCATTTAACAACGCCAATCCTTCTTTCGATTGCAGTTCGAGTGGCTCCCAACCTAATTCCCGATAAACATCGGCAGTGGTTCGCTGTTCACCTTTAAAATATACTTCACCCATACCCAGAACAGGAAGTGATAAATGTGCCAATGGCGCCAGATCGCCTGATGCACCCAGCGATCCCATTTCATAAACAACAGGCAATATATCATGGTTAAAAAAATCGACCAGGCGTTGAACTGTTTGCAACTGAACTCCGGAATGACCATACGATAAACTCTGAACCTTTAACAACAACATGAGCCTGATGATTTCTTTCTGCACCGGACTACCGGTTCCGCAGGCATGCGACATCACTAAGTTTTTTTGTAAGGTACCTAAATCATCCTGTGAAACTACCGTATCACATAACGATCCGAAACCTGTGTTGATACCGTAAACCGGGCTGTCGCTCTCAGCAGTTTTCTTGTCAAGATATTCGCGGCAACGGACAATTTTTTCAATTGATTCATCCGAAATTTTCAACAGATAATTTCCGCGAATGATATCGAAAACCTGTTTGAAAGTTAATTTGTCTGAGTTGATCAGATGTATTTTCATATCGTTTTGTTAAGAAATATTCAACAAACTTTTTTGGAATTTCGATAACTGAGCCAATCCGAATTTTGAAAAGGATGCAGTGAATGAATAGATTAACCGATTACGGAAATAAAATCAGTTAGCGGCCAACTCCTTCAAAATATGAACAATTTCGGTGTTTTTTACCGTAAACTGCTCTCCTGTACTCATTCGCTTGATTGTAAACTGATTATGTTCAATTTCGTTTTCACCGGCGATGATCACATAGGGAATCTTTTTTTGGTCGGCATATTTGATCTGTTTCTTCATTTTTTCGTGATCTGGATATATTTCGGTATTCAGCCCGTCATCTCGTAATTGCTGAACGAAAGGCAGGCAATATAATTCTTCAAATTTGCCGAAATTGACAAAAAGCGCTAGTGTTGTCTCAGAAGTTCCTGTTGGAAATAGTGATAATTCGGTCATCACATCAAAAATGCGATCGGCTCCAAAACTGATGCCAACACCTGAAACACCGGGCATTCCGAAAATACCGGTCAAATCGTCATAACGACCTCCGCCACAAATGCTACCCATACTTGCATCCTTCGATTTCACTTCGAAAATAGCGCCGGTATAGTAGTTCAAACCACGCGCCAGGGTAAGATCGAGTTCAAATCCGAGGTTCAGATTAAAGAAATCAAGATAATTAAACAAGATAGTGATTTCGTCGATGCCTTTCAGGCCGGTTTCTGTTTGGCCAATCAGTAGTTTAAGCTTTTCAATTTTTTCACGGGAATTTCCTGTCATAAATAAAACAGGCTGCAACAAATCAATGGATTCGACGGATAGTCCTTTTTCGATCAGCTCATTGTTAACAGCTTCGATACCAATCTTATCCAATTTATCGATGGCAACCGTAATGTCGGTCAGGCGTTCGGTAGCTCCGATATATTCGGCGATTCCCGATAATATTTTCCGGTTGTTAATTTTGACAATCACATTGATTTTCAACTGTTTGAAAACATCATCAACGATCTGAACCAATTCGGCTTCGTTCAATAATGAATCACTCCCGACAACATCCACATCACATTGGTAAAACTCGCGGTAACGCCCTTTCTGCGGTCTGTCGGCACGCCAAACGGGCTGCATCTGATAGCGTTTGAAAGGAAAAACAATGTCGTTACGATATTGAACCACAAAACGTGCAAAAGGAACAGTTAAATCGTAACGAAGTCCCTTTTCACTGATCTTAGTTGCCATTTTCTGGGCGAACAAATTATCAGTACTTGTATCGACACCAGCCAAAAAATCTCCGGAATTCAACACTTTAAAAAGTAGTTTATCTCCCTCTTCGCCATATTTACCAAGCAAAGTGGTAAGGTTTTCCATAGCCGGTGTTTCGATGGGCAGGTAGCCAAACCGTTTGAAGACACTTTTAATTGTATCGAAAATATAGTTGCGTTTCACCATGGTTTGCGGGTCAAAATCGCGCATTCCTTTGGGTATCGAGGGTTTTTGGGCCATAATTACTGATTAATTTCGGATGCAAATTTACAAAAACACTCAAGCAAGATTGAGTTTGCCAAGAATGCTTTTCAGATAATGTGCGCAATCAGAAGATCCTTCAACCGGCGCCCAGGATGCAAAGTTTTTATCGTCAATCGGGCTGTATGGTCCATTCTTGAATTCATAGGCAACAGATCCAGACTCAAGGCTGATGACCGTGTGCCAGGTACGGGGAGGAATTTCACAGGCATAATTTCCTGATTTTGTGTCCAATACGATATAATCTTTTATTTCGCCATTCTCTGTGAACTCAACCACAGCCATTCGCCCACGCAAACAGAAAAAGACCTCCGTTTTATCAGGATCCTGGTGTTTATGTGGTCTTATGTATGTATCTGGTTCCATGGCATTTAACATTCGTTGAAGCAAGTCATCCAACTGGGGATGAAAATTATAATTCATACGCAGCCGTGGCGAAGCTTTGGCTTTTACTGAGATTGTTTCAATAAAATTATTGTCAATTTTTATCATAGATTCTGTCTTTCAATGTTTGCCAAAGGTAGTACACATCATTTTAACCTGTTCAGACAGGAAATATAAGATACTCATGTTTCGCATTTGCGATAGATAAAAGTATATATTTGATTCATAGCGATATATAAATTATATTTATTCCTTTGCGTACCTTTGTGTCTTCTTAGTGTCTTTTGTGGTATAGCTAAAAATTGTTGCACAAAGTGTCACAAAGTAGGCACAGAGGTTCACAAAGCGATTTGGAACTCAAAAATTGAATTGGTAACATATTATATATCAGAGCATTTAAATTCAATACATTGCATTTGAACTATTTAGCCCTTAGTGCGAAACACTAGTAAAATATTCATGAGATCATTTAAATTTACCACTAAATTCGCACACCTGTTTAAAATGAACCATCTATGATGCATGATCAAATCTTTATTCCGCCATTGTGGGCGTCCCTGCCATTTTTGTTCATGTTGTTGACTATTGCGCTGGGTCCATTGTTTTTTAATACATGGTGGGAACACAACAAAAATAAATTATTTGTTTCGTTCGCCTTAGCGATTCCAACAACTATCTACATGCTTATCAATGGTTTAGGAATGAATATTGTACATAATCTTGTGTTTGACTATGTGCCTTTCATCATCCTGTTGGGGTCGCTGTTCGTAATCACAGGTGGCATTAAATTAGAAGGGGATATCCCGGCACATCCCATCACCAATACGATTTTTCTGGCAATAGGCGCCATACTGGCTTCAATCATGGGGACAACAGGCGCTGCCATGCTTTTGATAAGGCCGGTAATCAACACCAATTCCGAACGGAAATTCAAAACACATACCATCCTTTTTTTCATCGCCATCGTTGCCAATTGTGGTGGATTGCTAACGCCATTGGGTGATCCGCCATTGTTTTTATTGTATTTAAAAGGAGCTGTATTTACCTGGTTTTTAACCTTTACCAAAGAATGGGCAACAGTGAATGGCCTTCTTTTGTTGATTTATTTCATTTATGATACATATTATTATAAAAAAGAATTACCTCAGGACATCATTCGCGATGAAACGGAAATAAAACCCATCAGGATAAGCGGGAAATTTAATTTCCTCTTTTTGTTAGGCATTGTACTTTCGGTCGCTTTCATCAATGAAAATTACATCCCGGCCATACGTGAAAATCATTATCTGTCCTTTCTGCGCGAAGCCGCCATGTTGATGTTTGGTATATTGTCTGTTATTTTCACTTCGAAAAAATTAAGAACCGAAAATAAATTCACCTGGGGACCCATCATCGAAGTAGCTTATTTGTTTTTAGGAATTTTTGTAACCATGGTCCCCTCGCTGATTTACCTCCAGGCAAATGCCGCTTCTTTGGGTTTAACAACACCGGCGGCTTTCTATTATGCTGCAGGAAGTTTGAGTTCTTTTTTGGACAACGCCCCTACTGCGCTGGCATTTTATGAAGTTGCCAAAGGTATGCTGGCTTCTTTTCCGGGGGCCAATATTGTTGCAGGAATACCTGAAGCCTTGTTAGCCGCCATCTCGTTGGGAGCAGTTTTCTTTGGCTCGATGTCGTATATCGGTAACGGGCCGAACTTTATGATAAAAGCCATTGCTGAAGAAAACAAAATCAGTATGCCCGGCTTCTTTGGTTATATGCTGAAATTTTCGCTGGTGGTGCTGTTACCGGTGTATATTTTGGTACAGTTGTTATTTATTTAAACCTGACAGGTTTTTCAAACCTGTCAGGTTTAAGAATTCTTTAATCAGCGATCAGTTTTTTATACCGAATCCTTGTGGGGCCGCCATCGCCAAGGCGTTTGTGTTTGTTTTCCTCGTATTCAGAATAGCTTCCTTCGAAATAATACACCTGTGAGTTTCCTTCAAAAGCAAGGATATGGGTGGCGATACGATCAAGAAACCACCGGTCATGTGAAATAATTACAGCGCAACCGGCAAAATTCTCGATTCCTTCTTCCAATGCACGTAAGGTATTGATATCTATATCATTGGTTGGCTCATCGAGTAGCAGCACATTGGCTTCCTGCCGCAAGGTCATGGCCAGATGTAAACGATTTCGTTCTCCGCCCGAAAGAATGCCAGCCTTCTTACTTTGGTCGGTTCCGCTGAAATTAAACCGTGATACATAGGCACGTGCGTTCATGCTCCGGTTACCTAATTTTATTTCATCCTGTCCGCCCGAGATAATCTCATAAACCGATTTCTCAGGATCAATCTCGGCATGTGACTGATCAATATAACCGATTTTCACCGTCTCACCGAGGTCAAACTGACCTGTATCGGGTGATTCGAGGCCCATGATGAGTCGGAATAATGTCGTTTTGCCGGCGCCATTTGGTCCGATAACGCCAACAATTCCGGCAGGTGGCAGACTGAAATTCAGGTTCTCGAACAACAATTTGTCACCGAATGCTTTCGTTACATTTTGAAATTCAACGACTTTAGTGCCCAACCGTGGTCCGTTCGGGATAAATAATTCGAGTTTGTCTTCCTTCTGTTTGGTGTCTTCGCTCATCATTTTATCATAATTGGCCAACCTGGCTTTTGACTTGGCATGACGCGCCTTGGCTCCCATACGCACCCATTCGAGCTCACGCTCCAGTGTTTTGCGTCGTTTGCTCTCGGTTTTTTCTTCCATCTCCATGCGCTTGGTCTTCTGATCGAGCCAGGATGAATAATTTCCTTTCCAGGGGATGCCTTCACCACGGTCGAGCTCCAGAATCCAACCGGCAGCATGATCGAGGAAATAACGGTCGTGGGTTACGGCGATGACTGTTCCTTTGTATTGTTGCAGATGGAGCTCGAGCCACTCAACCGACTCAGCATCAAGGTGGTTGGTAGGTTCATCCAATAGTAAAATATCGGGTTCACTCAATAAAAGCCTGCACAAGGCAACCCTTCGGCGTTCACCTCCTGAGAGGTTTTTCACGATGGCATCCCCATCCGGACAACGCAAGGCATCCATGGCACGTTCGAGTTTACTGTCCAATTCCCAGGCATCTTTTTGCTCAATCAACTCCGTCAAACGACCTTGTTCCTCAATGAGTTTATTCATCTCATTGTCCGACATCGGCTCCATGAATTTATTATTCACCTCTTCATAGGCTTTCAAAATATCCACAATCTCCTGAACGCCTTCTTCCACTATTTGTTTCACGGTTTTACTGTCATCAAGTATGGGTTCCTGATCGAGCATGCCGATGCTGTATCCCGGTGAAAAAACCACATCGCCCTGATACGATTTCTCTTTACCGGCAATGATGCGTAACAGCGTTGATTTACCTGAACCGTTTAATCCGATGATACCTATTTTGGCACCATAATAGAACGACAGGTAGATGTTTTTCAGAATTTGACGTGATGGGGGAATAATTTTACTTACACCCACCATGGAAAAGATGATTTTTTTATCGTCGGCCATGATTGTTGAAAATTAGGATGAAATGTGTGCTTAGAATAGATTCTTTTTGGACTGCAAAAGTAAGGAAAATCCAACTTGAATCAGTCAGGATTTCACTTAAAATGAGGATTTGACTGAAGCAGAAATGGCATTGAGCAGTTTTTCTGTTGCGGCTTTCCAATCGTAATGGGTATTCACAAATTGATAGCCTGATTCAGCCATTTCACTTGCTTTTGTTTCATTGGTAAGCAACTCAATAACAGCATCGGCGAGTTGTCCGGCTGTTTCACCAACCAATAAATCCTGGTCCGGTGTCCCGCTCAAGGCATTGTTAGCCAGAAAAGTCGTTACACATGGAATTTTCATCGACATGGCTTCCAGAAGCTTATTCTGCAAGCCGGTACCGATCCGCATCGGAGCAATGAAAACGCGCGATCCGGCATAAGCAACGCGTATGTCATCGAGCCAGCCCGAAATGGTAATGTGATCGTTTGCCAGATCACGAACACTCTTGTCGGGTGTGGCACCGGCGAGCAAAAGTCTGGTGTCGGGCAGTTTTTGCCAGACCAAGGGCATAATTTCTTTTGCAAGAAACTGCGCGGCATTCACGTTGGGCGGATAGGCCATATTTCCTGTAAAAACCAAATCAAACTTTTTAATAGCCTCCATGGGTTTGAAAAAATCGTGGTCAACGCCGTTGGGCACGATGAGAATTTCATCGCGTTTTGGATGGTCGATATGTTGCCTGTCGGGTTCGCTGATGATGGTTTTAATATCGAAATCATCAAAAATATCCCGCTCGTACCGTTTCAACCGCTGGTATTCGGCCCGGAAAAAAGGTTTTGAAAAAACGTTGGCTATCTCGTACCTGCGCCTGATTCCCATCGAAAATACATCCTGATAATCAATCGCTTTTGGCTGTTTATGAAGGCGTAAATATTCTGCCACGCGCAACAACTGACCATAAAGCAGGCCGGGCTTGTATTCGTTGATCAGTTTATCAATTTTACGCTGTGCGCCGGAATTGTAAAAATATCCCGATTGCATGGGTTTACCGGTAAACCAGGCTTTTATCAGGTTCAGCGCGATACCGGTGAATGGCAGGTCGATGAAATTTACCGAACGGCAATAGGGTTGCAAGGCTTTAAATGCCAATTGTTTATCGGCTTCTGGATCCGAATTGAGCGCGCACAAAATGATTTCGTGTGCAGCGGCCAATTGCTTCACCTGATTGAAGGCACGAAGCTTATCCCCTTTTTCGAGAGGCCAGGGAATACGTGAAAGAAGGACGAAAATTCTCACAAAACTATTTAATGATGGTTAATCAGGAGGCAAATGTAGTGAAACATCTACGAATACTTCAGTTTGAAAATTCCAATATTGCAAAAGCATATCTTCGACTTGTATGCCTTTTTTTTAGCAAAACTAAGCTATCAAATATAATTCAGTGAAATGGGTTGGTTGGATACGTTCATACAACAAATTTAATCAGACTATTGCAACAGCGATTGGAGTCGAGCGGCTGCTTTGAGTAGCTGATATCATTGACTCTTACAACAATATTTAACGTTCTGTTGAACCATGTGCCAGAGTCCCAATGCTGTGGAGGATCAATTACCTTTTTTATCCTCACCTATTTTTTCGTTATTATATCCAATGCTGTCCTTGAAATAAGTTTTGTAATACATGAAAAAGAACACTAAAATTATTAGTGCGACCAAATTAACTCCCAAATAAACCTTATCACTTAAGGTATTGTACTTGATTACAAACTCATGATGCCAAAATTCATAAACAGTTCCCCATTCAAAATCACCAGTAAATTGCAAATAAACAACTATGATAGGTCCAAAAAAAATAATATAAGAATTCCCTAAAAAATTAAATACCAATATTTGTGATATCCAATAAATGATAAATAAAGCAATCATCAACTTATTATTTACCCCCTGTATTAAGTTTATTGTACAATAAATGTAAATTAATTGAACTAACAACGAGAAAATCATTACAAAAAGTCCGCCATTATCGACTTTATTTATTAGGAAATAAGCATAATACAGATCTTGCAAAATGATTCCGCTCATTATTAAAAAAGAAAACCATAGAATTAACCTTACAATTCTAATTTTCATCATTTTTAATATATTTCTTCTGAGGGTCAGTAATTTCATCTTTTTGCTCTTCAACGAAATGTTGAACAATTTCTACTATTCTATCGATTCCTCTGATTGCTGCATCAGTATTAAACTCTACCGGCAGTGAGGGAGAGTCAGGTTCGACAATTTCAGCCCTTGCATCAAAATTAACTAGAGGTTTTATTTCCTCGCCATTCGAAAACAAATAATTACAAAAATATCAAATAAAGCAGTTTCGTTAGCAATAAGAATAGAACAAGCCTATTTCTTAATCATTTGACACGGATTACAAATCCGGTTCCCAATATTCGGGACAAGAGGTGTCAACCACAAAATGCCCTTCTATTATTTTGATGCGTAATTCATTCAACATTAAACTTCTATAGAGATATTCACTTTTCCACCCAGTCCTTTTTCAACAATATCAAAAAGAGTGCTTAGCGTAATATTACTGCCATTGTTTTCGACCCGGGAAATGTAGGTTCTTTTCTTGTCAACCAATTTTCCTAATTCTTCCTGGGTCATATTCCGGGATTCCCGTGCTTTCTTTAATAGAAGTCCAATCCGAAATGATTCGGCATCTCTGTCAAGATTGTCACGTCTTTCAGTTCCTTCTTTTCCATATACCCTGTCTTTTATTTCAGCCCAGGAAGAAATGTCTTTATTCTTATTTTCTGTTTTCATAATATTCTTTCATTAAAGTGATCGCTTTCTCAATTTCGTTTTTAGGCGTTTTCTGTGTCTTTTTCTGAAATCCGTTTAGCAGGATTACTAACTTACCTTTGTCGAAAAAACAAAAAACCCGCCAAATGCCTGATCCTAATTGAATTCTTGCTTCGTAAAGTCCGCTTGATCCAATGATGAGTTTGAGATAGTTTGTTGGAATTCTCTCCAAAGTTTCAATTGCTTCTAAAATTTTGAAGATCTTATTCTGAACCTTAACAGGTTGCTCTTTTAAGAAGTCTTCGAAATAGTTTTTGTATGCAATTATTTCGCGGATTTTCTCCATAAGTTGTTCAATAATACGCAAAGGTAACTTTAAAGTTACAATTCTCCAAATTTTCTATAATCCGTGTCGCGAAAATATTATGCGCCATATTTTTTGGAACTATACGCAGTTGCCGATTGCGGGATGCTTTCCTTTCGAGCCGCACCGCAGTTGTTGCGTGTTGCGGACTTTGTTGTCCGCACCGAAACCTCTATTCAAATAGTTTTGTTAGCGGAAGTATTCATTTCTTTTCATTTACTACATTTTCAATGAATAATTTACCAAATGCCGTTGGCTTGATAAGTTTTCTTTCAAAACCAATTTTTTTATAAGGTTCTTTCTCAAGTAGCTCCTTTACGGACTCCCATTCTAAAGATGTTTCTAATGGCTCATAAGTATTTGGGGCAGTCAAGTATACCCCAGATGGTATCTCAAGAATTCCAAGTCTACATAAATTATCTAAATACGTTGGAATGAGATCTGTTCGTTTAATTACAACAATCTTACTTAGATGGGAGTAATTTGAGTAAATAGTAATAAATCCCTTGTTTGAATCTTGAAAATCTGCTCTAATATCTATAATTGGATATTGATTATTACCCTTAAAGACTTGGATTAAAGTCGCCTCGTCGCTTGTTAGATTTTTAATTATTTCAACAAAACCAGGGTGTGCTTTATGGATTGTCTCTTTGTCCATTGCTGTTGCTAACAAGTTCGCGTATAGCTCACGTAAATTGGGATCGTGACCAGAATATCTTAATGCTTCTATTGTTGGCCCAGCAACTTGGGGTGGTGGAGTTGTAATATTTTCTTCTGGAATATTTTTTAGTTTTTCAGAGACTCTATTTGTAATAAAATCTTCAATTTTTTCATACCCCCAAACAAGTGCTTTTATTGGTGCAAGAGCGATATTAACAGTTTTACTTACGGTCTCTAATGTTTGTCCAATTTGTTTTGCTGCGGGTTGTATTGCATCTTGATAAACAGGAACAGCTTTTACAAGCCCTGATACCGAATCAATAGTTGCGTTTAAGTTTGTTCCCTTGGTTTCGTCTTGTTCCATTTTGTGTTTAATTATATTGCTTTCAACAATTGGCTAATCGCCATTGTGGCTTAATTCCGTTATTAAAATGATATGCTGAAAGCAAATAACCCAGCCACCAACCCAAACATAACCAATAGTTTTGCAGAGTTTGAAGTAAAATTTCTGTCTTTTTGCAGTTGTGAAGCTTGTTATTTAGGCATGTTTTGTTGTTTGAGCAAAACAAATGTAAATCTTTATTTCAGAAATCCAATGATTGGGCGTACAGTTTTTATCCGGTCAAATCACTTGCCCTTCGCCTGTTAATTTGCATTTTTCACTTTGCATTTTTCATTTTGCATTTTGCATTTTAAATTTCAATTTTCTTACCTAATGAAATTACGTTGTTTTACGTATTCCCTTTCCCTCCCTGCTGAATTATTTTTGTGCTGTTCTGAAAAGGATGCTCAAAGCCATTAAAGAAATAAACAGGAGGTCAGCCCGCTTAACACGCCTATTTCATGGCTTTGAGATATACAATGTGTTGACGGGGGACCTCTTATTTTGGTAAGACCATGAATATGAAACGATTAATTATCCTGCTTCAAAAAAACAGCCTGAAAAGCCTGATATGGTTTTTCACTTCTCTGTTGATGATCGAACCTTGTGTTGCTCAGGTATATAACCTCGATAATGAAAAACTGAAACTCGGTGAAAAGAAAAATCTCCTCTGTTGGATGGAACTTTCGCCCGATACCAAAACATTGAGTATAAGCAGCACACAAGGGTTTCCGTTATATCAGTTCGATTGGGAAACAAAATCGATCCGAAACGATTATGTGGTGAATGACTGGTATGCAGGTTCACGCCTTACCTATTCACCCGATGGGAGCAAAATACTTCTGCAACACCTGTTTTACGCCGATAACTCTCCCGACAAAGATCGTGAGGTTGAATTTCAGGTGGTGGATGCAACTTCTGGGATTCAGCTTTTTTTAATGGATAAAGCCCATGACGTTCGTTTCATGCCCGATAGCAAACACTTACTTTATCTTGAAGGCGATCAGTTGGGTATTATTGATATCGCGGATGGTAGTAAAGTTGAAAAGCATCGTTTTTACAATGCTTCGGTAAGCGCTGACATTGATCCGACCGGAAAAATCATCGCGGTAGCCGTGCATCCCGACGACAAAGAAATGCTTGCCTCAATCCCATCGTTGCGCCAGGATAAAAAAGCATTAAAGTTTGCAGCCAAAAACAAACAAATGATCGAAATACTTGATGCCCAAACATTTGAAACAATATATGCAGTCAATGATTTATTCGATCTGATATTCAGGGTGGAGTTTTCGAAAGACGGCCGATACCTGATGGTGTTGCATACACCCCATTCCGGTAAAGCAAATTCAAGCATCAAAGGCAAACAATCGTATGTAAGTGTGGTCGATATGGAATCGCGCGAGGTATTGCGTACAATATTCCTCTCGACCAGCGATTATGAGCCTCAGTTCAGGCTGCATCCAAATGGCCGGATTTTTGGCATCGAAACCAAAGGGCGCAAATTCAGAGAGATTCATTTGTATGATTTCGATAGCGGACAGTTGCTTGAACGCTATGAATTGAGCTATCGTTTGCTCGAATCACTTCGTGCAGGAGAATCGGTTGGCGACGGAAGAAATTGTTTCGAGTTTTTACCGGATAATTCAGTAGTAATAGTAACAGGAAACCGCTTACAAATATGGAAACCAGAATGTTTAAAATAATCACAATCATGCTGTTCACATTGGTTTCGATCAATGTTACAGCCCAGAAAAAACCGACGCTCACCGATTCTGACACCATCGTGATGGCGGCCAGGCAACAGATTGAACTCGATCTGAAAGAGGAAGGTGTATTTCGTGTTTTTGCAACAGAACACCAGATGACCGGACTTTTTGATGTCGATCTGACCATCAACGAGAAAGGGAAAATAGTTTCGGTCTATTTCCAGAAAAAACCGGATCTGGATCTCAAGGTTCTGACACAGTTCAGGGAGCTTTTGAATAACTATTCATTCAATTTCAAAACCCCAAAAGGAAGAAAATATAAATTCAATTACCAATTTAACTTTTAATTAACAACAAAATCTCAACGCCATGAAAAATGCACTATTAATCTGCTTATTCTTTTTCTCAGCTTTCGCCATGAAAGCACAGGACGACATGCCTGTGATATGGGAAAACAAACTCGATCACCGTATCATGTACAACGGCACGGGTACCGAAGACAGGGGTTACTCCTATGCTGCCTCAGAAAAGGAAATATCTGTTTTTAAGAACAAAACCGGAGAAATTATCTGGACGAAAAAATTTAAAGATATTGCTCCAAAACTCAGCAAGATTGACGAACTGATTCCTTTCTGGGAATCAAACACTATTTTCCTTTTCGACCGTAAAATGGGAAAAGACCAGATAGCCTGTATCGACATCACCAACGGCGAATTGCTCTGGACAACAAACCAATATCAAAACTTAAGCGAGGATGTTATTATCTACATCCCTGAACGTGAAGGCTTTGCCATGACATTGAAAGAAAGATTAGTGTTTGTAAAAGCACGCACCGGCGAAGAAAAATGGTCAACATCAAAATTCAAAGGTGTAGTAGGGAAAACACTTTACAATGATAATTATTTAGTGATGGTGAATTTTATGCCGGATTGGATCAGCTCACTTTTCACCGGATTTAAGAATCAGATCATGAAAGTGAATATTGATAATGGCGATATCATGTGGGAAAACACCTATATCGGACGGGCCGAAAGAAAAGTTATATCTAAAGAGTTTCTGTATGACCTGACGCTCGAAAATAATAAATTGTTTTTACGACTGAATGGTATGCAGGTTTATGATTACGAAACCGGAGCAACCCTGTGGTCAGCGGCTTTCGATTTTACTCCCGAAAAAATCGTATCAAAACCTGCCGGTACCAAGCGGTTTGGCGTTTACAACTCAGTTGCTGACCCGATCATCAGCGGTCAGGATGTGTATGTGTTGGATATGACAAGCAAAAGAAGCCAGTATATTAAAAAGTATGACCTGAACTCGGGCCGCTTGCTCTGGACTTCACCTGAAGTAAAAGGTGGCGCCAAAGCCATCCCGAATATGTATCTCGATGGTGATCAGATTATATTACAGATCGGTGGACGCGTTGAAGCACAGGCTTATATCTATAAACGTCAGACCAATTCCGATGGAAGTGTAACCATCGTTGAAGAGAACCGGATTTGGTTTCCCGAAGTAAGGCCATTTGGTGTTCAGTCGTTCAGCACGAAAGATGGATCCTTCGTCTGGGAATCGGAACGATTCAAAAAAGGCATCACAAATATGATCTTCGATAAGGGTAACTTAGTTGTTTGCAGCGGTAAAGCACTTTATTCATTAGACAGCAAAACCGGTACAGAACATTACGAAGTGCCTGTTACCAAAGGCGGTGTGGGCGAAGCAACCTTAGTGAATTTTTATAAGGGTATGGTAGTAGTCATTGGTGAAAAAGGTATTTCAACCTTCAATCCGAAAGATGGTGCAGTGATTGCCAGCGGGAAATATAAAAAATCGGAACTCGATGCGTATTATGCAGATATCATGATGATGAAGACAGAAAAAGCAGATATCGCAGCCTTCGATTTGAATACCTGTAACTTTTTGGAATTCAAAGCCCGGACAGGTGCAAGCACAACACTCTCAACCGAGGGAAATTATGTGTATGTGTATGAAAAAAAGACAGTTACAAAACTGAAAACACGAAAATAATCGTTAGTCAGGGCTTCACTTTTTTTAGTCAGGGCTTCACTTTGAGTGAAGCCCTGACTAAAAAGTGAAGCCTTGAATTTTACTTCAGCTCAAATTTATCCTTTAACCTGATATCGGCGGATGAGGAACCAATCATAAGTTCAAACTCACCCGGTTCAGCAACCCATTTCAAATCATTGTTGTAAAACGACAGTTTCTCTTTATCAATATCAAAAGCAATCGTTTTGGATTCTCCCGGTTGCAACATAAGTTTTTGGAAATCCTTCAGTTCCTTCACCGGCCGCACAACTGAACCAAAACAGTCTTTCAGATAAAGCTGAACAACCTCTTCACCAGCGAGGTTTCCTGCATTTTTCAATTGAAACGTAATTTGCAATGTTTCATTTTCGGTCATTGTTTTACTACTCAGTTTTAAACCGGAATACTCAAAAGTGGTGTAACTTAATCCGTAACCAAAGGGGAATTTCGGACTGAGCGGCATATCAATATAGGCCGAACGGTACTGTGTATCATTATCGCCTCCAGCAGGTCTCCCTGTGCTGAAGTAGTTGTAATACAACGGAATCTGACCCTCATCGCGAGGGAAAGTCATCGGGAGTTTCCCGGATGGATTATAATCGCCAAACACGACATCGGCGATGGCGTTTCCGGCTTCGGAACCTAACCACCAGGTATAAAGAATGGCGGGCATATTATCGGCTACCCAATTGAACACCAACGGTCTGCCAGCATTTAGAATAACAACAACCGGCTTTCCGGTGCCATATATCGCCTGTGCCAGTTCCTCCTGAACACCGGGCAAACGGATATGTCCCTTGCTTTTCGCCTCACCACTCATATCGAGGGCTTCGCCGATCGATAAGATCACGATATCGGCCTTTTTCGCCATTGCAATAGCTTCATCAAATCCGGCTTTCGATTTGTCGTTTATTTCGCAACCTTTGGAAACCAGGAGCGTAACATCTTCGGGTAATCTGGTACGAATGCCTTCTTCCTGTGAAACGATATCACCATCGGGCCAACTGATCGACCAGAAACCCAGCATATCGTTTTCCGATTGTGCCAACGGCCCTATCAAAGCGATGGTTTTTATATTCTTATCTTTCGATTTCAGATCAATCGGAAGTGTTTGATTGTCGTTTTTCAACAAAACAATGCTTTTTCGAGCAATGTCGCGGGCAGTGGCGCGGTTCGCGGCATCATGCAAAACAGCCTTCTCTCTTTCAGGGTCGCAAAACCGGAATGGATCGTCAAACAGGCCCATCTCGAATTTTTTGGTGAGGATTCGTTTCACGGCTTCATCAATCAAAGCCATCGGAACTTTCCCTTCTTTAACCAGATTTGCCAGTTCACGAGTATATACACGGCTTTCCATATCCATATCACTACCGGCAATCATTGATTTCATCGCCGCTTCTTTTTCATCTTTGCAATAGCCATGGGCAATCATCTCACCCATTGAACCCCAGTCGCTGACAACAAATCCCTGAAAATTCCATTCTCCTTTCAGTACTTCTCTTTGCAAAAAAGCATTTCCGGTAGCCGGAATCCCGTTCAGGTCGTTGAACGAATTCATGAAAGTTGCAGCTCCGGCTTCGGCACAGGCCTTGAAAGGAGGAAGATAGGTCTCGCGGAGCATCCGTTCGCTCATATCAACCGAATTGTAATCACGTCCGCCAACGGCAGCGCCATAAGCCGCAAAATGCTTGGCACAGGCCATCACGGCATCCGTCGATCCGAGTCCTTTGCCCTGAAACCCCCGAACGCGGGCAGCGGCAATTTTCGCTCCAAGCCAGGTATCTTCGCCGGCACCTTCCATCACACGTCCCCAGCGTGGATCGCGTGCAATATCAACCATCGGGGCAAAAGTCCAGTGAACTCCACCCGAGGCGGCTTCGGTAGCCGCGATACGTGCCGAATGTTCGATGGCTTCAAGGTCCCAACTGGCTGCTTCACCCAATGGAATCGGGAAAGTGGTGTAATAACCGTGAACAACATCCAGACCAAACAACAAGGGAATTTTAAGGCGCGACTGCATGGCAATTTCCTGTAATATCCGGGTGTTTTCAGTGCCTTTGATATTAAGCATCGATCCAACCTTTCCCTGCCTGATTTCCTCCGCCTTGTCACCCACTTGTTTTATCGGCCCGGTTGCTTCATAATCACCCGTGTATTGATTGAGCTGACCAATTTTTTCCTCCAGTGTCATCTTCGACATCAATTCGTCGAGTTTTTGTTGGTCACTTACCGAAAGTTGTGCCATCAACATCAGGTTCGAAGCAATAAGTAATAAAAAACTCAAAACAAGCTTGAAAAGTTGTAATGTTCTCATATACAATAATATTGATAGTTATTTTATTTCGTTGGCGACAAATTCAGCCATCATCTTTGCACCTGCTTTATTTGGATGAATACTATCAGGAAAAACTTCCGGATGATTTTGAAATGCTGTATATAAATCAATCAGTTGAAGTTTATTTTCAACAGATAACTTCCTGAGAATTGGAATAATCCCATGTAGAATGGTTGAATCGTTGATTCCCCAGGCATGGTTAAACGCTGGTGGAGGCAGACACACATAAATTTTCATTTCCTGATTCATGGATTTCAGTAAACCGATCATGGATTGATAGTCCTTTGTAAACTGATCTGCATTCCAATTGTGATCTTTCGAATCGTTGGTTCCCAACGCAATCACAACTATATCAGGATCAACCGTAAAAACATTGCTAAACTCATTGCATTGCCAATAGGAATAGTCACTCTCTTTCAGCATGGTAGCCGCGCTCTGGCCACAGTTTACCACCTCAAAACCATTACCGAGTATCTGGTCGAGTTGAGCCGGATAACTATCACTACTTTGATATTTCAGACCGGCGCCTTCGGTGATACTGTCGCCGATGCAGACAATCCGTTTATCTGTTTTTTCACTGCACGAAGCAAGAATCAAAGTGAAAAGGACAAGAAAAATCAAACAGTTTTTATACATCTATTTTTATTTTTTTGAGAGGATAGTATCGATGGTCGAATATAGGGTAAGTCCGGTAATAACCAATGAGATAAATCCTGCCAAAGCCGAGGCAGATACAAGACTAACTGAACCAAAAGGCAGGCGTGTCTGCACCAATTCGATAAGCAGGATGATCAACCCGAAAGCAAAAATAGAATTCCGCAAAACGATCACAAAAATTTCGGGCCAGAACCCGCCTGACAACAAAGTATCAGCCTGCATCGATCCTGATTTTTTTTCAGCCTTTTTTAAGAATAAAAAAGAAATAGCTGATAAAATAATTGTCAGGATCATGGCAACATACATCGAAATTCCGAGCGGACTCTTCGCATGTAAACTGATGCTTTCTAACGAAAATTCGATCTGATTACGGCTATCGAGAATGAAATAAACAATTAATCCGTTCATTATCAAACTAATCAATGAATAAGGAATTACCGAACTGAGGATATATTTTTGTTTCATGGCATATTTTTATTTATCATTCCGACAAACAAATATATCAAGAAAAACAATGAATCAGTTTCCAACGTTTGAACTGAAGGAATTACAATCAATATGAAATCAGGATGACATGAAATTTTTCAATAAAAAACCGGTGGTTAACAAAGCGCTTTATTTCACTTTGTAACCACCGGTTCAGCTAATTGGGATTTGTGTGACCGAATTTTAATTTTCTAAAATCACGAATTCGGTTCTACGGTTTGCCTGACGGCCTTCGGGTGTGTCGTTGGCAGCGATGGGTTCTGTTTTGCCATACCCTTTGGCTTGCAACCGCTCAGAGGCTATTCCAGCGCTTACCATATAATCGCGTACCGATTTGGCTCTGTTGTGCGACAGTTTCATATTGGCTTCATCCGACCCAATATTGTCGGTGTGACCACCAATTTCCACGATCATTGTTCTGTTGTTTCGAAGTAATTCAACAGCCTTTGCCAGTTCAACAAAACTCTCCGGTTTCAGGTCGGCTTTTCCGGTTTCGAAGAAAATATTATTGAGTACTACTTTCGTGCCTTTTTCAATGGGTTTTAAAACAATATCCTTTTTAATCTCCTGGTATTTAACATCTTCAGGCAAGTCGAAGTTTTGTGAATAGAAGAAAAAACCTTCCTTGTTTGCCGAAACACCATAATTTCGTCCTGCAGGCAAAACAATCAGATACTCGCCTGTTTTTGAATTGCTTTTATTTGTAGCGATCAATTCGCCCGAACTGAGGTCCTCCACCAAAACCCATGCCCCGGTGGGTTCATTGGTTTTCGCGTTGGTTACTTTTCCCGAAACAATTACCGTTGGTTGCGGGCGCATCGATTCGGGAATCTCGATTTCATATAAATCGTATTCACCATTTCCTCCGGTTCTTGTTGAAGCAAAAAAAGCTTTCTCACCTGAGGCAGAAATGGTAAAATAATTGTCATCGCCTGCTGAATTTAAGGGTTGACCCAAATTGACCGGGCTGCTCCATTTACTATTTTCAAAAACAGATTTAAAAATATCAGCATTTCCAAAACCCGGATGTCCGTAAGATGAGAAATAAAGCGTTTTTCCATCGGCGGCAATATAAGGGCTCTTTTCGGTAAAAGGTGTATTGATGACCGGACCCAGATTTGACGGCACTCCCCAGTCGCCAAACTGATTTTTCGTGATCAGGTATAAATCGGATCCGCCGTATCCACCATCCCGATCGGATGAGAAAATGATTTTCGTCCCATCGGCCGACATCGAAGGCTGTGAGTCCCAATCGCCGGTATTCACCACATTCCCCAAATTGATCGGTTTACTCCATGTATCGCCCTCTAACTGAGCAATATACAAATCACAACCCCCGATACCTTCATCAAGGCCACATTTTACATAGATCAGGGTTTGTCCATCACCACTAAAAGTAGAAGTTGCATCATTATTGTATGAATTGATTGGCTCAGGCAACAAAACCGGCTTACCCCACGTGTTGCCCTGTTGTTCAACATAATACAGATCCTCACCAAACCACAAAGGATTTTCAGGATCAGGCGCTTCGAATCCACCTTTGCGTACACTCGTAAAATAAAGGCGCGTTCCCATCGGATTTATTTGCGGCATATATTCATCAGAAATACTGTTGACCGGCAATCCCAGGTTTACCGGATCTTTCATGGTGTTTGGCTGGGTGAGCAGAATTTTTGCGCCTTCGATGGCCGCGATGCGATATTTTGCCTGATGATGATAGTTCGTGTAATTAGGCGTTTGTGGAAATCTCTTCAAAAATGACTGATAAGCTGCAATGGCTTCATCAGGTTTGTTCAGTGCTTCGTACGATTGTCCGCTGTTGTAATAAAACCAGGCCCAATAATCGGGATTTAGCTTTTCGAGATTTGCGTAAGCCTCAACAGCCTCTTTATATTGTTTGTTGTAATAATACGAATTCCCCAAACTATTCCACGCATCGGTATATTTGGGATCATCCTTCACAGCTTTCGAAAACAGTTCGATCGCTTTCGGATAAATGCTTTCGTCGTACTGAATTTTACCTTGCTCGTAAAATTCCTTTGCCTTTAATTTCTGCGAATATGCACTTTGAATCAGGGAACAGACCACCAAAATGATGGCTATTGTTCGAATCGGAAATCTCATTTTATGTGTTTTTAAATTATTTACATGAATCAGTAATTACCACCATATCAAGCAATACCTAACCTTATGGAACGCGGAAAACGCGGTTACAATTTAGGTGCATGATGAATTGATATACGATTACAAAAGTATGGGCACTCAGTAAAAAAATATATAAGGTAAACAGCGTATTTACGCTAAAGATTCACTGAAACTGACAGTAATGCTTTGAATAACAAACAGGTGCAAGGAAATTATTGCTCATGCATGCAAATAGTTTTTCAGTAACATTTAGCCGATTTCATTGTTCAATTCAGAATGATACCGATAAAACAGTTATCTCAGATAGCAGTATCAATGTTGTTTAGTTAAGGATTTTGAATTTAAAAGTTTTTACCGCAAAGTTCGCTGAGAAGGCGCAAAGTACCGCAGAGTCATATATAACTTCGCTGAACTCTGCGGAACTCTGCGGAACTCTGCGTAAAACTTTGCGGAACTCCGCGGTTAAATTTTCAACGTATTCCATTAACTAAACAACATTGATAGCCGTATCCAAAAAATGATTTATTCGACAAGAATTAATTCCTGATTTTGATGATCGGGGTTTTCGATTTCGATGGGATGGTAAGTGGGATCTTTTCCACGGTAACTAAGCTCGAATCTAAGCCGTAAGCCGTAACATCACCAATACCGATGCGCTTGAAATAGTAATAAATATTGATTGCAAGCTTTTCGAGAAGTGGAAGTTCAATATTGTGGTTTACACGTCTGTCGAGTAGTACAAAGCGAAAATCGCTTGGTATCCCGTGCTTTGTCAGTGAAGGGTGCGTGCTCACAAGGTCAATTTTTCCTTCGTCACGCAAACTTGTAAGAACCTGACTAAAGTATTCGGCAATTTTTGGTTGTACTTTAAAACCCAGGTAGAAATCGATACGATAAATCCTTTTGGCGTATAGCTCAGTCACTTTGTATTCGAGTGTTGAAGGATCATCCAGAATATCGACATGCAATATCCAATAAACATCGGCGCGTTTTGGCTGACGTTTCAGAATTGAATAGATCGTTTTTTCTTCAATATCAGTGCGTTTGTCAGCATGGGTGGTGTAAACCAAATTACTCGAATATTTCGGAATGGTACTATCCTGACTCACATCGGAGATAATAGGAAGATATCTGTCAATTTTCAAAAACGAAATATACCTGTTTCTGATTTGTCTTCCGCGGTGCATGATTACCATGATAAGCGAAATAAACGAAGCGGCAACAACCGTGAACCAGCCGCCATGGGTGAATTTATCCATATTGGCAACTAAAAATGCCCCTTCGATGGTAAAATAAACAGCAGCAAAAGTGACAATAATCAGTATCGGTATTCTCCTCGACCGCAGGTAGAAAACCATCAAAATTGAAGTCATAAGCATCGTAATGGTAATCGAAAGACCATAAGCCGCTTCCATGTTTGCAGAGGTCTGAAATAACAGAATCACAAAACAGCACGACATAAACAGTAACCAGTTGATGGTAGGCACATACATCTGACCTTTGGCATGTGACGGATATTTAATTCTGATTTTTGGCCAGAAATTTAATGAAATAGCCTCGCTGATCAATGTATATGAACCTGTTATCAATGCCTGACTGGCAACAACGGCAGCCGTTGTGGCAAGGATAATCCCGAATGGCAGAAACCATTGGGGCATCACCGAATAAAATGGGTTTGTCTCAACAGTAAGCTGATTGATATGGTTAAGTACCCAGGCACCCTGTCCGAGGTAATTAAGTATCAGCATCACTTTCACGAAGCCCCAGGTAGTTCTTATATTTTTTAAACCACAGTGTCCCAAATCGGTGTAAAGGGCTTCGGCCCCGGTGGTACACAGGAATACCGCGCCAAGCAACAGGATTCCTTTGGGATAATTGGCCAAAAGATTGTATGCATAATATGGATTGAATGATTTTAATATCATCGGAAATTCCATCAAGCTGACGAAACCAAGAACGCCAAGCGTGGTAAACCATACCAACATGATTGGGCCAAAAGCCTTACCAACAAAGGAAGTTCCAAACTGCTGGACAAAAAACAAACCGGTGATGATAATGATTACAATGGGAATGACCGGTATATCCGGATTAAACAATTTCAGTCCTTCAACAGCCGAGGTTACGGTAATTGATGGGGTAATGATACCATCGGCCAGCAATGTACTTCCGCCAATGATTGCAAAAGTGGTAAGCCACCGGCGACGTTTACGCAGTAGTGTAAACAACGAAAAAATACCTCCTTCACCCTTGTTGTCGGCACGTAATGTTATAATTACATATTTTACCGTAGTTTGCAGGGTGAGCGTCCAGATTATACATGACAATGCGCCCAAAATCAACATTTCATTTATTTCGGTTGCCGAGAAAAGAATAGCCTTGAGTACATATAAGGGAGAGGTACCTATATCACCATAAATTATTCCGAGAGTGACGATTACACCAGTAAGAGTCAGCTTTGACAGATCGCTGTGCGAATGTTTTTCCATGTATGGAATTTTCAAAAAGACGGCAAAATTAGTTAATATAAGTTAATAAATACAAAAATTTACGGAAATATAAAACACTTGTTATCAATAGCTTAATATTAACAATTCAAACTTATTTCAAAAATAGTACAATATGGCGGATCATCAAAAAAAAATTAAAACAGGAATTGACTAATTTTGACGTTTCACCGGAATATTGTACAGGCATGAATTTCATTAGTTTGGATAATATCCTGATATTCATGAAATGATTACAATAAAATAATTTTTCAGGCAATTGAAAAGCATTTAATGCTATCAGCAAACGGTTGATTAAACTCTAATTAAAACTCAATATGGAAATAACGCTATCGGTTTGGGTAGGCTTTTTACTCTTTGTGTGTCTCATGTTGGCGCTTGATCTGGGGGTTTTTAACCGTAAATCACATGCAGTCAGTATTAAGGAAGCATTGATATGGAGTGCCATTTGGATAAGTATGGCGCTCATATTCAATTTTGGAGTTTATCATTATATGGGTGAGGTAAAAGGGCTTGAATTTCTGACGGGCTATCTCATCGAAAAGGCGCTCAGTGTTGATAATCTTTTTGTTTTTATCATGCTTTTTTCGATGTTCGATGTTGATCCAAAATATCAGCACAAGGTACTATTTTGGGGGATTTTGGGGGCGCTTATCATGCGTGCCATCTTCATATTCGCCGGTGTAGCCCTGATCAACCGTTTCCACTGGATCATTTATATCTTTGGAGTGTTCCTCGTTTTCACCGGAATTAAGATGCTGTTTCATAAAGATGAGGAGATTCACCCAGAGAAAAACCCGTTGGTCAGACTTTTTAAGAAATTTTTACCTGTCACACCCGAAATGCACGGTAATCGTTTTTTTGTAAAAATCAATCACAAATCCTTTGCAACACCTCTGTTTGTTGTACTCATCGTTATCGAGTTTACCGATGTGATATTTGCAACCGACTCTATTCCGGCAATATTGGCTATTTCGCACGATCCTTTCATCATATTTTCGTCCAATGTGTTTGCCATTTTGGGGTTAAGGGCATTGTATTTTGCTCTCGCCGGTATTACCAAATATTTCCATTTTCTAAAATATGGTTTATCAGCCATTCTGGTGTTTGTAGGAGCGAAGATGATTATTGCCGGTATATTCGAATTTCCCATCGTACTCTCCCTGCTCATAATCATGGGTATTCTGGTGGTTTCTGTCATAGCTTCACTCCTGTTTCCAGCCAAAGAAGAACCAATGGATTGATCTGGCTTTTTGCCAATAACCATTACAAAAAGCTGGCAGGTAAAAAAGCCTGCAATTCTATTCCAATCGAAACTGATCAACAAAACAGAATTCGTCAGTTATGTTTGAATTGAAAGATACGATGAATTTCAAAGAAACTCAAATGCGTATCCAGTGATTCATTATCGCGTTCATCACCAGATGTGCGGTGTTTTTCGACTGGGTTTTTTCGAGGATATTGGCCCGGTGCTTATCAACAGTTCGCTTACTTAGAAATAGTTTCTCACCGATTTCCTGGTTCGAAGATCCATGACAAATCAGTTCCAACACCTCCATTTCACGTTCCGAGAGGTCAACGGCTTTCCATGTACTCAACTTTGAAGCCCGCAGGTTCCTGACAATATTCAACAACAATTCTTTCGAGAAATAATGTTCACCACCCATCACTGTTTCAATGGCTTCGATAACTTCGGCGATATCAGAGTTTTTCAACAAAAATCCTCTGGCGCCTGCATCAATCATCTTGTAATAATAAATCTCGTCGCCATACATTGATAATGCAATAACCTTGAGAGATTCATGCTCTTTGATGGCACGTTTGGTAGCTGTTATGCCATCGATGAAGGGCATATCAATATCCATGAAAACAATATCAGCCTCGAAAGAAGCGAGTACTTCGAAGAAATTTTTCCCATCAACAGCCTCCCTGATCTCACAATCCTCAAGATAATTCAACAACAGTGTTTTCAAACCATTTCTGAAAAGCCTGTGGTCGTCAGCAAGAATAATTTTTAAACCTTTCATTTTTCCAATGGTATATCTATAAGAACAATAACGCCTTCTCCAGGCAAACTTTCCAATTGCAGACTACCGTTCAACGATCCGATACGTGTTCTCAGATTATTCAGTCCCATGCCGGTATTGTTGTTGAGGATAACATTCTGATAGTCGAATCCCACCCCGTTATCCTGGTACAATAATTTCAATGTATTTCCTTCGTGGTCGAGACTGATAAGGATGGTACCTGCATTGCCATGTTGCATGGTATTCGTGATCAGTTCGCAAACACAACGGTAAAGTATCACTTCAATATTACCCTTGTACCGCTGTTCATTTATATTCGTCCGAAAATGAATTCTGATTTTCCTTGTCTGGTCAATTTTCGAACAGAACGACTGAATTGCACTTGCCAATCCAAAATTCTCGAGTATATGTGGGCTCAGGTTATTGGATATCTCTTTCAAACTCCTGATCGATTCATTTACTGTCTGCAACGAATTTTCAATCATATCCATCTTATTTGCTGCTCCCCTATCCATCGATAGCGCAGAGAGTGACATTTTCACGGTTGACAACAACGGACCCAATCCATCATGCAGATCTTTTGCCAATCGCTTTCGTTCATTTTCTTCGGTATGGATAATTGCATTCAGGATACGTTTCTCGTTCTCGGCCCTTATTTCCTGAATGCGTGACAGGTATCGGAGTACTTTTTTAACAAAGAAAACGCCGGTTACCATCAGGATAGAAATCAGCAGCCCAAGCCAGCTATTGACCAAAAGTATATAATCTGCCGTTGTATTATCGAAATGCGGGAGCAAAAGTTCCAATACACCGCGTAGCGCCATAATGAACAGACCTATGGCCAACAATATCCAACTTGAGTTATATTTGGTTGATTTAGTTAAACTTACAACAAATACAACTGCAATAATCTGTAATAATACTGAAATGGCCAATGCATATCGTATCAGCATAAAAGATGGTTTAATGAAAATCAAACCATAAAAATACGAATTATGCCTGCTGGTTCAGTAATCCCAATCAATTAAAAAGCAAGTGGAAAAGTTATTCAATAAATAACAAGGCCGAAGGTAACCACCCGACCAAAAATTTATTGTAATCGTCTAATAGTCCGATTCTTCATCTTCATCGATTAAATCCGGGTCATAATCAAATAGATTCTCAATTTCAAGGTTTTCATCTTCTTCATCTACAGGGTTGTAGATTGAAATCCTCCGGTCGCGTTTGTTAGCCATTTTTTTAGCCGGTTTTCGAACCAATTCATCGGTTGAAGGTTCCAGTGGCCGAGCTTTCTTCTTACCCGTTTTCATAGGTGATAGTTTAACTGATTTTAGTGTGATTTATATTGTTTGAATGATAGAATTATGTTAAGCAATATTGTTTCTTGTTGCAATTAAATCCAGATATGATATAAAGGTCTGCACGATTCATTTGCCAGTCAACGTGTATTGTATAAAATTTTTATTCATTGTTTGATACAATAAGGTACGCTGCCATTTATGGAACATTTTTTTGATTGCGTTGCTGGATTTACCAATTACTTAACTATCTGATAATGGTACGATTAAAATGCGGTTGCAATTTTAAGATATTTCCTTTATTAATTACAAATTTTTCGAAAGAAAAAATTCAATTATTATAGAAATGGATATTTATAAATCACTCAATCAGCGATTTACGGATGATAAAAAAAAATAATAAAACGGCTGATTCATGACTGAAAAGGCAAAAAAACAGGTATTACCTGAGTTTATGAATTTTTATCCTTCGTTTTTCGAAACCATAATCGGATGAACAGGCGCCATTGTCGTTTCCAAACAGGCAGATACCTTTGCGGAAATTAATCTTTACCGAGGCATAAAAGTCCATCCCCTGAATTTTACCCAGACCAACCAAGGTTCCCAATTGATCAGTCCCTAACGTCAGAATACCTAAGCGCAAGGCAAGGCCTATCCTTAAAGTACGGTATTCATAAAGACTTACCGGAGCAAGCAACTCGAACCAAGCTTTCTCATAACGTGGTGTTATGGCAATCTGGGCAGGACGACGGACACTGTATTTACTCACCGAAAACGGATGAACGATCACTCCATTTAAGTACCAGTCGGGTGTGATATGATAATCGACCTGTGCACTGAGCGCGGTGGGCAACCCGATGCGAAACGCATCGCCGGTGTAAGAAGCTGTTGCTGACCCGATCAGACGGGTACTCAACTCCTGCATCAACTGGTCAAGATTCGTGAAATTAATTTTATCAATATTCTCGAGGAGCACATTTTTTACATCAGTAAACTGGTGAATCTCAGCGTTTTCTTTAAATGAAATTGAACCCAGATCAAGGATTGAGACCCCGGCACGCCATTTATAATCTTTATAAGGTTCTTCACAAATACGGCTTAAACGATTTCGCTGAAAACCGTCAAACCTTCTGGTATAGGTTACACCCAAGTCAAGCCCAAAACCACCACCTCTGAACAATGATCCAAATGGGAAAGTATTCGATTGATAATCAATGGGCAACGAAAACCCGGCATCAACATTCATTTCATTGATTTGAATGGTATTACGGTTAAGCACGATATAATCGATGTTTTGCGCTTTCATGAAAGCAGCACTTATTCCCTGTAACCTGTTTACAGTGATACCAGCTGCCCAATGATTATTATTCTGTTGTAGAATCGTTCGCGCATAACTAAATCCAAACTCAGCCCAGGATAGTGATGCAGACGAAAATTTATAATCGATAAAATTTATATTATGCAATTCCTCATAACCCAATGATTCAGCGCCAAATATAGGAATTTCGTATGGCAAATTTCTGGCTGTATTATAAGAGCGAACGGCAGTATGGAATGCAAATACCTGTTCTCCAATTTGAATCATCCCACCCGGCCCATACACATTGGCGAGGGTTGAAGCGGTTTTTGCATTTTTATTCCTGAAGTATAGAAAATTGTTATCATTGGGAGGATAAGACGGGAAGTTTTCCTTACCTGTCACCAATGGAATCACATTAATATCTTTACCCGGCAGGTACGCAAAATCGTTTTGTCCGAATGCGGTGATCGAAACAATACTGAAATCCAAATAGTTTTTCGATTGTATCATCGTTGACGGATTGATACGGGCCATGGCCGAACCAGCGTAATTTCCCTGGATAATTCCAGGAGATTCCTGTGAAAAACTTTGGATTGAGATTAAAAAGTAAAAGATAATACAACAATATAAACTTCGGCTACCCATTCAAAAAGTGTCGTTCGACAAATTATTTAACGATTAATGATTCCACAAAATTAATTTTTTCCCCTAATGAATCCCATTTACAATAAAAACAATTTATCACAACTATTATTGTATCATCATCAGAATACTTATCCATCAAGGTCTATCTATGTTTTAACAAGCTTGTTTTCCTTCTATTTGGACGCTTGTCGCTGTTAAAACAAGCGCCTGTATCAGGATTATTGTAACATTTACCTTTTAACAGCCCAACCCTGATTGAGAGGTAAATATCGAGTCCATTTATATCTTTTAAACCAATCAACGTGCCAAGCCGTTCGGTCCCGATTGTTAAATATCCAACCCGGAAATAAGTACCCAAACGCGGAAGATTGTAATTATGAAGGCTGAAAGGAATCCCAAACTCAAGCAAACCCGATTCATACCTGGGTGTTATGCTGACTAAAGCCGATCGTTGAACCTGATATTTATAAAGAGCAACCGGGTGAACAGCCAACGCATTGATATAATACTTTTCTTTAAGGTGCCAGTCGAATTGAAGGCTCAGCGCTGCTGGCAAAGCAATCTTAAATTCTTCTGAAACCAATGATACATTGGCATCACCTAATAAAACCGCACTAACATCATGAACTATCTGGTGAATATTATCTGCCTTCAGGGTATCTACCCTGTTCCAATATACATCAATGTCTCTACCCTGATGCACCTCAGCCGCTTTGTTAAACCGGATTGATCCGACATCAAGCAACGAAAGACCTGCGCGCCATGTATAGTCTTTATAATTATATGCACAGTTTCTCTGAGTTCGTTCATCTTCCAGATTGCTCTTCAATCGCGTATAAGTAAACCCAATGTCTAAACCCACCCCGGAACCTTTAAATAAAGGCGTGCGAACGAATTCGTTCTTGTTGTAATCCGTTGGCAACGAAAAACCGGCATCAACATTCATTTGAAAAATATCAACTGTTCTTCCGTCAATCACAACATAATTCATATCATACACCTTCATATATCCACCGGCCATCCCAAAAAGACTGTTTAAGGTAACACCAAAATCCAGATTATTACTGAAACTGTTAAATACCCTTGTTGCATAGGTAAAACCAATTTCGGACCAGGCCAGGCCGGCCAACTGGAAGTTTTTGTCAGTAAAATTAATGTGATGTAATGCCGAATAACCTTGTAACTCAGTAACAAAAACAGGAATTTCGTAAGGGATGTCTGTAGCAGATCCATAGCTTCGGGTAGCCGTATGAAAACCAAATGTCTGGTTTTTCGCGGTAAACATGAATGAAGGTCCATAAACATTTGACACCATCGATGAGCTTTTGCGGCGTTCATTGTCAACATAACGGTAATGAACAAAAGTCCTGGTGTAGGATGGTAATGTGTCAGCCCCAAAAAACAATCCCCAGATATTTACATCTTCCTTTGGCAGGTAGGCAAAATCATTCTGAAAAAAAACGGATGCAGAGATAAGATTGAACTGTAAAAAATATTTTTGCGAATTAATGATGGATGGATTAAGCGCAGCAGCCCGGATACCAGCATAATTCCCGACAGTCTGGCCTGTTGATTCCTGACAAATTGCATGAGTATGAAGTAGTAAGATAAGTAAAGGCCCTAATAATAAGGCACGTAGTAAAACCATCGACAATATAATCAAAAACCAAGCAACTAAAACTTCCGGCAAAGATATGGTCTATTCCGATTATAGCCATCTCAAAAGGTCTCATTGGGTATAATGAAATGACAGATTGGAAAAAACAGCTACCCACAGAAGAATTGTACACATAATTCCATCATCATGAAAAGACAATACATAGTACAGTAACACTGCCTGAATTGGTTTATGCAAAATGTGGCCGATAGTCATTCTTCGCACAAATGATAAAGTGGAAAAAATCAATCGACAATAAAAATTTGTATATTTGCACCCTCATTTGAAAAAAAACAGATGATCGTAGGCGGATGTGGCGTAATTGGTAGCCGCGCCAGACTTAGGATCTGGTGCCGAGAGGCGTGTGGGTTCGAGTCCCTTCATCCGCACATAACTTTAGCCGGATTAACCAATTGATCCGGCTAAATAATTTTATAGCTTTCGAAAATAAATATTGATTTGCATGACTATCACAAAAGAACAAACGGGTGAATTAACCGCAACAATTCAAATTAATTTACAAAATTCTGATTTTGAATCAGATGTAAATAAATCTCTCAAAGATTATCAGCGTAAAGCTACGATTCCCGGTTTCCGCCCCGGTAAAGTTCCATTCGGAATGGTAAAAAAAATGTATGGTAGTTCGGTAATGGCCGATCAGGTGAACAAAACCATTTCAAAAGCATTGAACGATTATATCGCCGATGAAAAAATCTCCATTCTGGGGCATCCCATTGCCAATATCGAAAAAACCGGCACAATAGATTTCGATCACGATACCGATTTCAACTTCTTTTTCGATATCGGTATTACGCCTGAGTTTGAACTGAATCTGGGGAATATCGACCTTGAATATTCAAAAATTATTGCGGGTGACAAGCAGATTGATGAAACCATCAGTAATATGCTCGAAAAGAACCCAATACATACTCATCCGGAAGAAGTTGGGGAGAATGACAACATAGATGCTAATATAGCCGAAGCCGATGAAACCGGCAAAGAAACAGAATCGGGTTACGTTTCAGAAATATCATTCGGGATGAGTGATATAATAGATGAAGAAAGCAAATCCTTGTTCCTTGGCAAAACCGATGGCGCCGAATTCGCAATAAATCTTGAAAAAGCATTTGGGGGCGCCGATGCATTGAAAAAATTAATGAAATGGTCAGATACCACCACAGTAAACCCTCCGGCTACCTATAACCTTGTAATCAAAGAGATTCATCGCGAAGAAAAGGCAATCTTAGATCAGGAGTTTTTTGAAAAGATTTTCCCGGATCAAAATATTGAAACCATCGAAGCATTCAGGTTGAAAATAACCGAAGGTATCAACCGTCAACTTGAAGCCGAGAGTGATCGTTATTTTACAGGAAAAGCCATTGATGGTTTGGTTGATCAGATGAATTTCTCGTTGCCTGATGAATTCATGAAAGCCTGGGTATTACAAAACGCGGAAGGCAAACTTACCAAAGAAAAAATTGAAGAGGATTATATTCATTACAACCGCACCTTTCGCTGGCAATTAATCGAAGGTAAAATGATTGAAGCAAACCCTTCGCTCGCTGTTAGCCGTGAAGAGATACGCGATTCGGTAAGAAACCAGTTTTTTGGCCAGTTCATGAATACCGGTGTTATCGACGAAGAAATGAACAATAGGATGGAACCAATTGTTGATATGATTTTGAAAAATCAGGATGAAGCACGCAAAATTTCTGATCAGATAGCTGAACTCAAAATTGGTAATTACCTGAAAAATAATGCACGGATTACTGTGAAAGAGATCAGTTACGATACATTTATTGAATCATTCAATCATAACGAACATGCAGACCATGAATAACGAATTTCGTAAGTACGCAACAAAACATTTGGGAATCAATAGTATAAGCATGGACCGATACTCATCAACGGCCCAAAACTACATCTCACCCACCATTATCGAAGAACGTCAGCTTAACATCGCCACGATGGATGTTTTTTCACGGCTGATGATGGACCGTATCATTTTTTTAGGCGTGCCGGTTGACGATTATGTGGCCAACATTATACAGGCACAATTACTTTTTCTCGAATCGGTCGATTCAAAAAGAGACATTCAGATTTATTTGAATACACCCGGTGGTTCGGTGTATGCCGGATTGGGCATTTATGACACCATGCAATATATCGCACCTGATGTATCAACAATTTGTACAGGAATGGCTGCATCCATGGGTGCCGTTTTGTTATGTGCCGGAACAAATGGCAAAAGAACTGCCCTCAAACACTCGCGCATATTGATTCACCAACCCATGGGCGGCGCTCAGGGACAAGCTTCGGATATTGAAATTACGGCCCGTGAGATTCAGAAACTCAAACAGGAATTATACGAAATCATTGCTTCGCATAGTGGCCAGGATTATAAAAAAATCTGGGAAGATTCAGATCGTGATTACTGGATGACCGCTCAGGAAGCCAAAGATTATGGAATGATTGACGAAGTATTGATCAGAAATCAATCGGAACCAAAATAGAATGACAAAAAAACAAGATAGTTGTTCGTTTTGCGGAAGGGTTCGCAAAGATACGCAGATACTGATCGCCGGTATGGATGCCCATATATGCAACAATTGCATCGAACAGGCAAATGTAATACTGGCTGAAGAGTTATCTCAAAAATCAAAACCCGGTAAGATTCCTGATTTCAAGTTATTGAAACCTGTCGAAATAAAGAATTTTCTCGATCAGTATGTCATTGGCCAGGATGAAGCAAAACGAACGCTTGCCGTTGCTGTATATAACCATTATAAACGTATCAGCCAACCAGCTACGAAGGATGATGTTGAGATTGAAAAATCGAATATGATTCTTGTTGGTGAAACCGGAACCGGTAAAACATTACTTGCGCGAACCATTGCACGTATGTTACATGTTCCGTTTGCCATTGCCGATGCAACGGTACTCACCGAAGCCGGTTATGTTGGTGAAGATGTCGAAAGCATACTCACACGCCTTTTACAGGCAGCCGATTATAATGTGAAAGCGGCCGAACAAGGCATTGTGTTTATTGATGAAATTGATAAAATCGCCCGAAAAAGCGACAATCCGAGTATCACGCGTGATGTATCGGGAGAAGGTGTTCAACAAGCCATGCTTAAACTGCTCGAAGGAACTATCGTGAATGTTCCGCCCCAAGGTGGCCGTAAGCATCCCGAACAAAAAATGATTCAGGTGGATACCAAAAATATTTTGTTTATTGCCGGAGGTGCATTCGATGGGATCGAACGAATTATTGCAGCCCGCACACGAACGAATGTTGTTGGCTATGGAAGTGAGAAGAAGCTGCTGATCGATAAAGATAAACTGCTCCAATATGTTTCACCGGCCGACCTGAAAAAATTCGGACTCATCCCTGAGATTGTCGGACGCTTACCCATCATCACTTTTATGCATCCGTTAACTTCAGATATTCTGAAACGAATCCTGACCGATCCAAAGAATGCATTGGTGAAACAGTTCGTTAAGCTATTTGAGATGGATGGTGTGAAATTGACAATCGATGAGGATGTACTCGATATGGTTGTGCAAAAATCTATTGAATTTAAATTAGGTGCACGAGGTTTGAGGTCGATTCTGGAATCAATTTTAACCGACGATATGTTTGAGTTACCTTCGAATGATTCGATTGAACAACTGAAAGTGACCATTCAATATGCCGAAGAAAAATTCATGAAATCAGGTGTTTCGAAATTAAAAGTTGCATAGCACTTCAATCCTGATTTTAGCCAATTATCCATCTGAGTTTTTTTGGCATTAAACTTGCATACGTTGGCCTTATGAAAAAGCTTTGCCTGTTTATTTTCATTCAAATTATTGCGGTTGTGCCCATTTTCGCACAACAAACCAAAACATCGGTTTTACAATCAACAGGCAGGGAAGTCGTTTTTGCGAAAGTTGAAAATGGTGATACCATTCCAATCGTTCAACTGCCTGAAGTTTCGGTTTATGCCATCCGAATATTTGAAGGTAAACGCGATATCCGCAATATCCAACGCATGATAATCCATGTAAAAAAAGCCTATCCATACGCCAAACTCGCAGGTATGAAACTCGATGAATATGAGAATATTCTTGCGAATACAAAGAATGAAAGCGAACGCAGGAAAATAATGCGTAAGGCCGAAAAAGAACTCAACGATCAGTTTGGAGACGATTTAAAAGACCTGACTTTTACGCAGGGAAAGATACTTTTGAAATTGATTGACCGTGAAACAGGTGATATCTCCTATAATCTGGTAAAAGACTTACGTGGCGGACTTACCGCCACTTTTTATCAGGGTTTTGCACGGTTATGGGGATACAATTTAAAAACGCATTACGACCCAACAGGTGAAGATGAACTTATCGAAACGATAGTTATCATGATTGAAAACGGTCAGTTATAACTCCTGGAATTGTGCTCTACGTTTGCCTTTCAGGATTAAAAAGATAGAGAATTTTTAATTCCTCCCTGATCAACAGAATTATTTTCCCCTGCCCTGGATGACTATCAGAATGGTATAAATCAAAATTTTAAGATCCATCGCAAGGCTCATATTCTCAATATAAAGAATATCATATTTCAGACGTTCGATCATCTCATCCACATTGGAAGCATAACCATATTTCACCTGTCCCCAGGATGTTATACCTGGCTTAACCTTGAGTAACAAACGGTAGTGTGGGGCACGTTTTGCAATCTGATCAATATAAAACTGTCTCTCGGGCCTTGGGCCAACCAACGACATATCGCCTTTTAGCACGGTATAGAACTGAGGTATTTCATCAAGCCGGACTTTCCGGATAAACTTTCCAAACCGGGTAATCCGCGGGTCATCTTCCTTCGAAAGTTGCGGACCCGACTTTTCAGCATCGTAAAACATGCTTCTGAATTTGTGCATTCGAAACGGATGCCCCCTCAAACCAACACGTTCCTGTGAGTAGAGTATCGGGCCTTTTGACGAAAGCAGTACACCAATCGCTGTGAAAATATAAACCGGTAATAATAGTATTATCGCCAGAATTGAAATTAAAATATCCCCCATCCGTTTGACCGATTGTTGCCAGGCCGGCATCAGATCAGGAGAAATTTGAATAAGTGGTGCATGCCAGATACCGGATAGTTTTACCGATCCAAACAATATGTCCTGCATGATCGGGATTATCTTGATTACTGCCGGTGTATCTTCAAGTTTGGCAATAATCTTGTCGATAGTATCAGTTTCAGATCTTTCAATAGCAATAATAACTTCTTCAACCTGATACTCCTGAACTATCTGACTGATATTATTATACGATCCAAGGTGCGGCAGATATTGTCCTATTTTATAATCATCCTTGTCGTAAACACTGGCAAAACCAACGAAAATATTTCCGGATGATCTTTCCTGTTTTTCAACTTCCTGATATATCTTTAATGCATTTCCATTGCTACCGATAATTACAGTATTAAAACCAATTTCTTTTCGGTGTATTTTTCTTACTGTTACAGATGTTAAGGCCAGTCGTCCGGCATAGGTATGTATAAAATGTAACACGAATAAAACGGTAAACGACTGATAATATGATTTATACGTAATAATAACATCATCTAATATCGCGACAAAAAATATTACGGTAACACCGATCAAAGTAATGATAAAGGTTTGTCCGAGTTCTTTCAAACGGGCTTTTCGGTAAATCTTGCGGTAGGTGCCTACGATAGCGTACAATAACAGCCAACCAACAGGGATGAAAACAATTCCCAGCCAAAAATTTGGATCCTGATAAATGACTTCGAAATACTCATGAAAACTTGGATCTTCTACCTGTTTTCGAAAGAAGTAAAACAAAGTCCAGGCAAACAAAGCTGCTAACCAGTCGAGGATCAAATATTTTGCAACCTGTAGTTTTCTGTTCATTACTCATTAATTCGATAAACAAGTTTGATATTATCAAACAAAACGTTTGCCTGCTCCTCGGTATCAATATCCGATTGAAAGAAAATTCTGTAATCTGAGGCCTGCGTATGTTCAGCTACATTGGGCCCCAGGTTGATATAAATCTTATTCCAGTTTTTGCTGGTATTCACTACCACCAAAGGGATACTAACCACAGTACCATTTTCGGAAGCATACATTCCGACAGTGAAAGGTATATCGCACTTATAATCAAGTTCTAAAAACACAGGTACGCCGTTTCGTGGTAAAACGTATGATTTAAAAGAAGCCAACTCAAATGCTTTGTGACTCTGATCTAAAGTAATCTTACCCGAATATGCCGAAAACTCACTTAACAGTGCTTCGGGGTTATTTCTTGGTTCCGTTTTATAAATATTGGTATCACTGTGCGAAGTTGATATTAAACTCAGGCTGGCATTTTCGAAATCCTCGATCCAGGCAAAAAACGTGGTACTATAGTATTTGGTTGATGGATTCACAAGCCGGATACTATCTTCGATAAATTCAAAGTTATCAATCGTGTAAGGCACATAAAACGGATAGGGCACCCTTGTACTGCTAATTCCATTCAACTTGATACCAGCCCTTACTTCAAGATTCTGAATGCCATGTTGAAGAACAGGTATCCTGGCTGGCAATTCGTAAACACCGACTAACTGGTCGTTCACATAAACCCATGAATCGGTGATTTTGTGTGTGCTGCTACCCTGTGTAAGATTGTCGGATGTAAATTTTATCGTGTCGATGCTCAGGTACGATGGAACCATTTGATCACCCTCAAATTTGTTGCATGATGTAAGCAACAAACCCAAAAGGGCAGTGAAAAATAAGTATTTTGACCAGACGGGTAAAGTTAAATGCATACTATGGGATTCGTTCTCAACAACAACATCCGAACGCAATAAGTCAGGGCATTATTGCACGTATTTGTAGAATTATTGGATGTTAGACAAAGATTTATTTACTTTCCCGAGTATCTGGTGTGCAAGCAACAATACATTGTAACCATCTTCGATAGTCACAGGTGGGTTAAGATTGGCCGAAATAGCATGGCGGAAGCTTTCCAACTCAGCCAAAATAGCATTACTTTGTTGAATTTCAGGCTTTTCAAATAGTATTTGTTTCAAGCCTTTGTTGTTACCCAGATCGAGTACCATAGCCATCGGATCATCTGGTTCAGCATCAAGCTCTTTCATTCTGACTATCTCAGCTTTCTTCTCTAAAAAATCGACAGTTATATAGGCGTCCTTTTGAAAGAATCGTGCTTTCCTCATATTTTTCAACGAAATGCGGCTGGCCGTGAGATTGGCTACACATCCGTTGTCGAACTCGATACGGGCATTTGTGATATCAGGTGTATCACTAACAATAGCCACACCGCTCGCACTAACTTTACGAATAGGCGATCTGACAACACTCAGGATGATATCAAGGTCGTGAACCATTAAATCGAGTACAACCGGGACATCAGTTCCGCGTGGATTAAACTGGGCAAGCCGGTGACACTCAATAAACATCGGGTTTTTTATCGAAGGTTGGGCTGCAATAAATGCCGGATTGAACCTTTCAACATGGCCTACCTGAACTTTTACGTTTGCCTCCCGCGCCAGATCAATGAGTACTTCAGCCTCAGCAGGTGTTGTAACAATAGGCTTCTCGATAAAAACATGTTTCGATTTTTTCAAGGATTCCGAAGCACAACTGAAATGTGAGATGGTTGGTGTAACGATATCGACAACATCTACCGCATCAATAAGCTCCGAAATACTTCCAAAACATGGGATTCCAAAATCAGCTGAAACTTTTTTCGAGTTTTCAACATCAGGATCGAAAAAACCAACCAATTGAAACTGAGATATCTGTTGAATACATTTGATATGAATCTTCCCGAGGTGTCCGGCACCTAAAACGCCAATACGGAGCATAAAATAATATTTTATGCAAAAGTAAATTTTTTATGAAAGCCAAATCGTAAATTTGCCTGTGATTACTACAGAAATCCGACTTTTTACCTAATTCCGAAAGAGGAATATTATCCATGTTAGACACATTCAGACATAAAGGCTTACGAAAACAACTTGTTGCAGATATTCGCCTGAAAGGCATTATCAGTGAAACCGTTTTAAAGGCACTCGAAATAGTACCGAGGCATTACTTTCTCGATTCATCATTTCTCGAATTCGCCTATCAGGACAAGCCTTTTCCTATCGGTTCGGGGCAAACCATTTCGCAACCCTTTACCGTAGCTTTTCAAACGGAACTTCTCCAACTTAAACATGGAATGAGGGTGCTCGAAATTGGTACAGGTTCGGGTTACCAGGCCTGTATTCTGGCCGAATTAGGATGCAAAGTCTTTACGGTGGAAAGACAACGGAAATTATTTTTAAAGACCCGTGACTTACTCCAACAAATGCCATATAAGGTGCAGGTGTTTTTAGGTGATGGATATAAAGGTTTACCTACGTATGCGCCCTTCGACAGAATTCTGATCACTGCCGCAGCACCCGAAATACCAAAAGACCTGATCGACCAGCTGAAACCGGATGGCATACTTGTTATTCCTTTTGGCGGCGGCGATGAACAGGATATGCTCCGAATTACCGTGGATGCAAACAAACAACTTCATACGGAGAAATTTGGCGCTTTTCGTTTTGTGCCCATGCTGCAAAATCTGGGAAACGACTAAGAGATCGCGAGAAGTTGACGAATAAAAATTGTAAGGCAATTTTCAAACCCTATTGTCGGGATTAAGTAACAAGGCAAAGCCAACTTCAGATCAGATAAAACTATTTTTTCATTATTTCTTTCCAATGGATTGATTTGTTTACTTTTGACTTATTCATAATCAATCTTAATTATAATTATGCCAGCAAACAGTATTCTTCGTAACCTACCCAGGCACTTGTTGCAGTATTGTATAAAGCAGCCCTATGAATCCTATACATGGAGAGATCATGCTATCTGGCGGTTTGTGATGCGCCAGAATGTTCACTATCTGGGTAAATATGCCCACGAAAAGTATATTCAGGGATTAAATGAAACCGGTATCAGTATTGATAAAATTCCGGATATGGAAACCATGAATGTAATACTGCGAAAGTTGGGTTGGGCAGCCGTGGCGGTTGACGGATTTATTCCACCTGCCGCGTTCATGGAGTTTCAGGCACATAATGTGCTTGTCATCGCAGCCGATATCCGCACAATTGATCAGGTTGAATATACGCCTGCACCCGACATCATCCATGAGGCCGCCGGTCACGCCCCGATCATTGCTGATCCTGAATATGCTGCCTATCTTAAATATTTTGGTGAAATAGGATCAAAAGCATTTTCGTCAGCTTCAGATTATGAATTATATGAGGCAATACGGCATCTCTCGATTATTAAAGCCGATCCAAATACCCATGAAAACGAAATCAGGCAAGCCGAATCAGAGCTGTCAGTAAAAGAGAAAAGCATGGGAATCCCATCAGAGATGGCGCTTATAAGGAACCTGCATTGGTGGACAGTTGAATATGGATTGATCGGGAGTTTGGAAAACCCGAAAATTTATGGTGCCGGATTACTTTCGTCAATTGGTGAAAGTTTGAATGTATTGAATAAGGATGTCGAAAAAATACCTTACACCATCGAGGCCGCTGATTACAATTTTGATATTACAAAACCACAACCTCAGCTTTTTGTGACACCTGATTTTAAACATCTTACAACTGTTTTAAATGAATTTGCTGAC
>JABFQW010000116.1 GCA_013141455.1 Bacteroidales bacterium | reverse complement strand
GTTTTCTAATCATAAAAAAATGTAATTTTGTGAAAATATTAACAAAAAAATCAGTCATGAATATTACTGAGAAAAAACATTCGCATCAGATAGTGAAAAGTCAGCATTATGTGTGGAAAGAACTCGACAAAGGTTATACTGACAAAACACTTTATGTGAATCTGAATAGCCTTGAAATAGCCGAAAAAGCTGTTCCGGCCATCATGAAGGAAAAATTCATTGGAGGTAAAGGTTATGGTTTAAGGTTATTATGGGATGGGACAACACCGCAAACGAAATGGAATGATCCTGAAAATGAAATTGTTATTGCCTCAGGACCTATCGCTGGCATTACGCAATATTCCGGGACAGGAAAGTCAATTTGTGTCACAATTTCGCCTCAGACTGATTCGGTGATGGATAGTAATGTAGGTGGTTATTTTGGCCCGTTTCTGAAATTTGCCGGTTTTGATGCCCTCGAGATACAAGGTAAGGCGAATGAAGATGTGATCATTTTTATTGATGGAATCAACCATCTGATTGAAATTGTTAAAGTTACGGATGAACCAAATGATAGTCATGTACTTGCCGAGTTACTTACTGAAAGGTACGCAGATGATGAAAAAGATAAGCGTAATGTCGCCGTAGTTTCAGCCGGTTCGGCAGCCGATTACTCACTTATTGGTATGCTAAATTTCAGTTTCTATGATGCCAAACGCAAAAAAGTACGTTTAAAACAGGCTGGCAGGGGTGGTATTGGAACCGTTTTAAGAGATAAGAAAATAAAAGCGATCGTTGCCAAAATACCCGGTGTTAAAGGTAATCTGAATAATGTTGTCGATCTGAAAGCTATTATGGAGCGTGGACAGCGATTTAACCGGGAAATGCGTGAGCTTGATGATAAGCAAGCTGAGATGCGCACAAAAGGAACCGCTCATTTAACAAATGTCATGAACGATTATGATCTTTTACCGGTTCATAATTTTAAATTCGGCAACCATCCAGAAGCCGATAAAATTCATGGCGAAGTGTGGAAATCGAAGTTCACCCAAGGTATTCCTGATGGTTGCTGGATTGGTTGTAATATGGCCTGTGCAAAAGGAATTGATGACTATTTGTTACGTACCGGGCCTTACAAAGGACAAACCGTAATTGTTGATGGTCCTGAATATGAAACAACTTCCTCACTCGGTTCAATTGCGGGTATTTTTAATCCTGATTTCACGATAGAAGCAAACTTTTATTGCGATACCTATGGAATATGCACCATCAGTTGGGGAACTATCCTGGGATTCGTGATGGAGTGTTACGAAAACGGCATTCTGAATGAAGAACGAACCGGTGGTTTAAAACTCCATTTTGGAAATGCCGATGCCGCGATGGAATTGCTCCATCAGCTTGGTCGTGGCGAAGGATTTGGTGTAATGGCAGGTCAGGGTGTGCGCAAACTAAAAAAATTATTTGGTGAAAAAGGCTGGGGTGATCCCAAATTTATGCAGGATATCGGCATGGAGAACAAGGGTCTCGAATACTCACAATACGTTAGTAAAGAATCACTTGCACAGCAGGGTGGCTATGCCATGACCAACAAAGGTCCGCAACACGACGAAGCATGGCTCATTTTCATGGACATGGTAAACAACCAGATTCCAACATTCGAGAAAAAAGCAGAAGCACTGCATTATTTCCCCATGTTCAGAACCTGGTTTGGTCTGGTCGGATTATGCAAACTACCCTGGAACGATGTTGAACCTGAGAATAACCACGAAACAGCCGAACCTGCCAAGGTACCTGAACATGTTGATAATTATGTGACCATTTACAAAGCGGTCACCGGAAAAGATTTTGATAAAAAGGAAATGATCAGACAATCGGAAAGGGTATATAACTTTCAGCGTATTTTTAATCTACGACTTGGATTCGGCGTTCGTAAATGGGATGCCCAACCCTATCGTGCCGCCGGTCCGGTAACAAAAGAAGAATATGAATCACGGGCTGAACGATATGACAAACAACTACTCGAATTGGTAGGATACGACCCTGCCGGAAAAACTACCGAAGAAAAAATGGCAGCTACACGTGCCTATCGCGAAAACCGCTATGAACAACTGTTAGACGCGGTTTACAGTCGCAGGGGCTGGACCAGAAACGGAGTTCCGACTATTGCCCACCTGAAAGATCTGGGAATGGATTTACCAGAATTAATTGAATTGATCACGCCTCATCAGGAATGATAAATTGAAGTTCTATAAAAAAGACCGGATAAAATATTCATCCGGTCTTTTTTATTGATATAACTGACAAAGCTATTCTTCAAGATAATCCAAATCTTTATGGTAGGTTTCTTCCATAAAAAACAAGGCAATTAAGGCAACAGCAATGGTCGTGAAACCAACAATATAAGCTGACCCAACAAGTCCAAATGTAGATTTTAATGCTTCGAACGACAGTGTAATTACTACAACCCCACCACGTACGAAATTAGGAACCGAGGTAGTAACAGTAGCCCGGAGGTTTGTACCAAATTGTTCGGAAGCGATGGTGACAAAAACGGCCCAATAACCAATACTGATACCCAACACGAAACACAAAACATAAAAAGCATTTACCGATAAATTTCCCGAACTCAGATAAACGGTCACAAATAGTGAGGTGAGCAGCAGAAAAATAAGAATTATTTTCTTTCTTGAACGCAGTATCTGACTCGAAAATCCACTCAGCAAATCGCCTAATACCAGACCCGAATAAGCGTACATTATTGAATTACCTGCCGAAACATCACCCTTAACACCAAGGATCACGGCAAATTCGGGTGAAAGGATGATTAAAATACCAACCACGAACCACATGGGCAACCCGATGAGGATACACCTCATATATTTAAGAAATCTGGCTCTGTTGGTAAACAGGCTCAGAAAATCGCCCCGTTTGATTGCTAAATTCGACTGAACTGAGGTAAACATACCACTTTCAAGCATTTTAGCACGAAGCGCGAGTAAAACAAGTCCAAGCAATCCGCCAAAAATATAAGCCCACTTCCACGAAAAATGATCACCAACAAAACCCGCTGTAACCGAACCCATGATACCAACTGAGGCCACGATGGTGGTTCCATAACCGCGCGATTCTTTTTTCAATATCTCACTAACTAAGGTAATAGCCGCACCCAATTCGCCAGCCAGACCAACACCCGCGAAAAATCTGGCAACGGCATAAGCCGGTACGCTGGCAACAAACGCATTCGCAATATTGGCAACAGAATAAAGGGCGATCGAACCAAATAATACGGATATGCGTCCTTTTTTGTCACCTAAAATTCCCCAAATGATCCCTCCTACCAACATGCCAATCATTTGCATATTTAACAGGAATACCCCTTTCGTAACAAGATCGTCTCCGGTAACACCCAATGCTTTTAAACTTTCTATTCGCACAATACCAAACAACACCAGATCATACATATCAACAAAATAACCCAAAGAGGCGACTAATACAGTAAAATTGAAGGCAGGTTTGATATGCTCCCATGACCAGGATTTTGTATCGCTCATAACAATAATTTAAAATATTGAACAAATATATAAAACAGTTCGGTCACACCAAAGAAGTAAAATTTGATGAATTATTGAACGATTCAAAAACATATCTAAAAGTTTATTCATTCAGGCGTGTCTTTTTTTTAATATTGGATTATATTTACTGATCCAAATCGAAAAATCATGAGCACAACAATCAACAGAAAACCGATTCGTTTCTACAGCGACCCAAAAAGGGTTATCGTCCGATTCTTTTTCCCTGGTCCAGAAACGAGGGTTCAATCTATCATCCAAAAAGTAATTGAAATGCCCGAAGAAGCTGCAAGACTGAGCTTAAACCAATCCTTGCGCGATTTCTCGGCCAGGCATCGAAATATTTCCAAAGTATTCCACAAACATTTCGAACGGACAAGTGAAATTATCAATGAGAGAAATGGTGATCTGAACGTTTTATCAAGTTCCAAGAAATTACTCATTGGCGCGTACTTTACTTCGGAATACAGTATCGAATCAGCTGCCTTTTTCAATCCTTCCATGGTTGAAGATCCTGATCAGACCGGCCTACAGGAAGGTCAAAAACGTGTGATCATCAGTTTCAGGGCAACGGGTGAAGGTCATATATCGTCTATAGTTTTCAGAGGTGGTGTATTAGATGCACATAACAATCTTGAACTTATCCCCACTGGCCGGCTTATTGATGAAGCCGAAGCAATCAAAAATTACATTTACAACAAAGAAAGTTTCAGACAGAAACTTTGCGAGATGCACGGCTATTGTGATCTCGACAGGGAGAATGGTGTGATAAACCATGTGTTGAACAAACTCCGGGAAGAATTTGATTACAACGAAATGTACAGGTCACTTGAAGAAACCAATCATGAAATACAACCCGATGAAGATCAACGCAATATATTAAGAACGATCAGTTGGCTTGCCGACTCACACTATGAAATTTCGTTCTCGTTAGATACCGGTATCTCCGACCGCGTCATTTTCCCTATAGCCGCTGCCGAAAGCAATGGCATCGAAGATGCACGATTCGTGAAATTTACCGATGATGATGGATTGGTTCGCTATTATGCCACTTACACTGCCTATAATGGCCGGAGTATCATGCCAAAATTGGTTGAGACCAAAGATTTTTATAGTTTCAAAATAATGCCAATCCATGGTGAAAATGCGCAAAACAAAGGTATGGCACTATTCCCACGAAAAATAAAAGGTAAATATGTGATGCTTGCACGAATCGATGGTATCAACAATTATATCATGTTTTCGAACGACATCAACCTTTGGCAGGAAGCCATTAAAATTCATATTCCAAAATTCCCATGGGAATTTATCCAGGTGGGTAACTGTGGTTCACCCATCGAAACTGAATTTGGCTGGCTGGTAATCACCCACGGCGTTGGCACAATGCGTAAATACGCTATCGGCGCCATATTACTTGATCTCGACGACCCGACAAAAATTATCGGGCAGCTAAGCGAACCGCTTATTGCGCCAAACGAAGAGGAACGTGAAGGATATGTGCCTAATGTTGTTTACTCCTGCGGATCGATCATTAGTAACGATGAATTGGTGATTCCTTATGCCATGTCGGATACTTCCTCCACCTACGCCACCGTATCATTGAAAGAATTATTAACCAACCTGGTACCATCCGATCTGAAAAAAGGCCGTCAAAGCTCCGAAAAGTCAAAAGCACGTATTTTAGTTGTTGAAGACGAGGTTATTAACCAAAAAATGATTTCAGCTATTCTGAAATCAGATGGGTATGAAGTTGAAATAGCGCCAGATGGAATTGTAGCGCTCATGAAAATTGGTCAGGAACCGTTTGATGCGATACTTTCGGATGTTGCCATGCCTAACCTTGATGGCTATAAAATGCTGGAATACCTCAATGAAAATAATATTAAAATACCGGTAATTTTCTTATCCTGTCAATCGACACCCAATGATGAAATAAAAGGATTACGCCTTGGTGCTGCAGATTATATCAAAAAACCTGTCGATCGGCAAGTGCTGTTAATGCGTCTTGAAAAGCTTCTTAAATCCTAATCATACAGATACGGCGTTGCAATTAAATTGGAGAGCAGATAAGATATCGTACTCTCAGCTCCCTGGTTTCGGTTGATGTTAAACTCTTCAATACCATCGTTACATCCTTTCGATTCAGGATCGATCAAACTGATATCAGAATCATTATTACCCGTAAACCATTGAAATGACTTAATTATTTTTGAAACAAATGCCGGGTTTTTGGTTGCACTGAATGCACTTTCATACATAATTACCATGGCAAGTGCATCAACAGGCTGCTGTGCAAAATGATCAAAATCGGTGTTCATTCTAAGCCACTTACGGTTGCCAACCAACGAAAGCCAATCTTCACGGAAACATTTCGACTCAAGAAACAAACGACTCTCTTCGGCAATTTGGAGATATTTTGCCTTTCTCGAAACCTCATACGCCAGATATAAGGATGCCGGTAATAATCCATTATCATAAGTAATTGATTCTTCGAACCAATTCCAATTTTCGTGTCTTAAACGGCCATACTGATCACACAATCGTTCAGCAAGGCTTTCGAGGAGTATTTGAAATTTCTCCTGATCAGGAAACCTTCTGCAGTAATGGTATAATCCAAAAATTCCATTAGCAAAACCACGGGCATATCGTATATCATCGAGCTGAGGAACCGATTGATTGAACATTTCGTGACCTAATTGGAACATGGCATCATTTGGAGCATAGCGTACCAGACAGCCCAGAGCCCAAAAAGCCCGTCCAAAAGCATCGTCCGAAGTATCATCGATAAATGCTGTTCGTTCGTAGGTAAGATAATTCTTAAAACTTCCATCTTTCTGCTGCATCAAAACGATATATGACAGATAGACATCCATAAGTTCACGCAATCGCGTGGAAGGTGCCTTGTTCCAAGCCAACAAACATAAAATCAGCGCCCGGGAATTATCATCGAGGCAGTACCCCGTTTTGAAATACGGAATACTGGTTCGCGCATGTTGAAGCAAACCGGTTGAATCGGTCAGGCGCGACAAATGGGTGATATCAAACTCAGATATTTTAAATCCTACAGCCGGGATTGTTGGCCGAGAAAGGTTATCTTTCTTAATCTGGTCAAAGAGAGATAAATACGTTTTACCAATGATAGGCCATGAAATTGTCTTACCAAATTCGTATGCTTTGTGCTGGAGTTCTTTTAAAATAATTTCGTTTTCGAGAAGTTGGTTCACGATAAGTGAGAGGTTGGTACTATCTTCAAAATCGAAAAGTTTACCCAAACCATCGGCCAGTAATTCCTCGGCATGCCAATAAGGGGTCGAAACTACCGCACAACCTCCGCTCACGGCGTAGCTTAATGTTCCGCTTGTAATCTGTGCTTTGTTAAGATAAGGTGTAACATAAATATCAGCTGCACGCAGATACGACATCAATTCGATCTCACTAACATATTGATCCATAAAAACAACATGGTTATTCAGTTCAAACTGAACAACAAGCGACTTCAGAAATTCGCGGTATTCTTCACCGGCATACCGGATGATATTTGGGTGAGTCTTACCTAAAACAACATAGAGTACTTCAGGGTGTTTCGAAATAATAGCCGGAAGCGCCCTGATGACTGTTTCGATACCTTTGCTTCTACCGATCAGGCCGAAAGTAAGCATTACTTTCCGGTTTTCCCAGGCGATTGGTTTAGGCTTTAGCTGACCCACAAACGCTTCGAAATCGGGCACTCCATGTTGTATCTGAACAATTTTATCACGCTGTATTTCATAAATCTGCTCCAGAAAATCGATTGCCAGACTGTTCATGACAACAATTTTAGTCGAATAGAATGCGATTTTCTTCAACACCTCCTTTTGATGAAAACTTGGTTTTTGAAGCACAGTATGTAAAGTAGAAACTATCGGAATCGTTACCCTGCGGAGTAAGGCAAGCAACAACAAACCGCTTTCACCTCCATAGATCCCGTATTCATGCTGCAACAGGCAAACATCGGCACCTGACTGATTTATATATTCAGCCGTTTCGATATATGATTTCTTTAACTTATCAGGAATAGTTGCCGATACAATTGCCGGATACGAATATTCCTGACCGGCATCATTCATGGCAATAACCTCAAATGCAAGATTTCGCTCTTCTAATGAGGCAGCTTTTAAAATTGATTGCACCAGATTTTCAGTAAACGTAGCAATACCACATTGCCGGGGTGGGTAGTTTCCTATACAAATTACTTTCATATTGCCTGATTTTGTTTTAATTATGCCGGATAGTTTTTAATGAAATGTTACTGAAAGGTACAACATTTAAACGAACATGTGATTTTTTCGATACAATAACACTATGATCAATTACCTGAAACAAAATATCATCGTTTACTTATCGAAAATCAGAATTGAAATCAGATTATACGAAGATCGACTTACACAATTTTTATTACCTTGATTTTAGGTAACTTATGTCCAATTTTTATGATTCTCCTATTTGATAACCGAAAGAAGTACATATAATATAATCCGGGTTTAACAGAATTTTTCAGGATATACTATTAGGATTGCCGAATTCACTAATTTAGTGATGTTTTTCAAACCAGTCTGTTTAGGACGAAACATAAAATCGAAATCAACATGAAAGATTTATCATGTACTTATCTTGGGTTAAAATTGAAAAGTCCGATTATCGCGGCAAGTTCAAGTTTCACCGATTCATTTCAAAAAATTCAACTGCTCGAGCAACATGGTGCCGGCGCTGTCGTGTTGAAATCTATCTTCGAGGAGGAGATACTTTTTGAATACGATAAAACCATCCGTGAAGAGAGAAATAAAACCGGCCGTGAGGAATTTCTTGATTATCTGGATGTTAGAATCCGTCAGGAAAACATCAGCAAATATATCGATCTGATCAAAAAAGCAAAAGAACAGCTCAGCATCCCAATCATCGCATCAATCAATTGCAAATCGACGCATGAATGGATGAATTTTGCCAAAGAAATTGAAAAGGCAGGTGCCGACGCATTAGAACTGAATGTGTTTGTGCTTCCATCCGGTTTACAAACAAGTTGTGAAGAAAATGAAAAAATTTATTTTGAGATCGCCTCAACCCTTACAAAAATGATTCGTATTCCGGTTGTGCTAAAAATAAGTTTCTATTTCTCGAACCTCAGTCAGTTTATTCAAAAAATTTCATATTCGGGCATCAAAGGCCTGGTACTTTTTAATCGATTCTACAGTCCCGATATCAATATTGATACGCTTGAAGTAAGTTCATCCAATGTACTCAGTCATCCGGGAGATATCACAATGCCATTGCGATGGATCTCAATGACATCGGGACGTGTAGGATGCGACTTGGCTGCTTCAACCGGAGTGGAAGACGGAAAAGCAGTCATTAAATTGCTGCTTGCCGGAGCCAGTGTTGTTCAGATTGCCAGTGCCCTCTATCGCCATGGAACAGGCTATTTCGAAGTGTTGAATCATGAACTCAGCGAATGGATGGAACAGCATAACTTCACGAAAATTGAAGATTTCCGTGGTAAATTGAGCCAGATAAAACACAACGACCCGGCCATTTACGAAAGGATACAATTTATGAGATATTTCAGCGACAAAGAAACATTACTATGAATTCAGACGACGAGAAAAAAATCAGGCACGCCTACAAAGCCAAAAGCTGGAACGAAATAAAGACACACGATTCGTGGTCGGTATTTAAAGTAATGTCGGAGTTTGTAGAAGGATTCGACAAACTCGGCAGGATAGGCCCTTGCGTGGCTATTTTCGGTTCGGCGCGAACCCATCCTTCACACGAAAATTACCGTTTGACAGAAGAGATTGCTTATTTGCTTACTAAAAAAGGATTTGGAATTATTACAGGAGGTGGCCCGGGAATCATGGAGGCTGGTAACAAAGGCGCTCATTTTGCCGGTGGAAAGTCTGTTGGTTTGAATATTGAATTACCGTTTGAACAGAAATCAAATCCATTTATCGATCCTGATAAGTTTATTGAGTTTGATCATTTTTTCGTTCGTAAGGTAATGTTTATGCGCTATTCACAAGGTTATATCGTATTGCCTGGTGGTTTCGGAACCATGGACGAACTTTTTGAAGCCATCACCTTGGTTCAGACTCAGAAACTCGTTAAATTCCCGATTGTATTAGTTAAAACTGCTTTTTGGTCGGGCCTTGTCAATTGGATAAAAGAAACGATGGTGACTGAAAAAAATATCGATAAAGCTGATTTAGATATATTTACAATGGTTGACACGGCAGAAGAGGCCGTAAATATCATCGACGATTTCTACAAGAAATATGCACTGAAACCTAATTTCTGATTATAGTGAAAATAACAGAAGTTGGTTTTCGTTTACTCGAGATCGAAAACGATGGATATCATTTGCTTGTTGAAGGAAAAATAAACGGGAAACCGGCAAACTTTCTGATTGATACAGGCGCCTCACGCACCGTATTCGATCAGGTTTCGATACATACTTTTATTGATGATCCCGAGTTAAATCAAAACGAACGGCTATCCACAGGAATAGGAACAAACACGATGGCCAGCATGGTAACTACCATACAATCACTCGCATTTGGCGATTTAAACATCAAAGAATACACAGCCATAGTGATTGATTTACAACACGTTCATACATCTTACAATTCGCTCAAATTACCTGAAATAAATGGAATTCTGGGTGGAGATATCCTAGCTGAACATAAGGCTGTGATCAACTACAAATCGAAGAAGATAAAATTCTATTATTAAGTCGCTGTTACAGCATCAAAATCTTTATTCTTTCATTAACATCTCCAACGATCACATTCAACCAATACATACCCGGTTCTAAACGATCATGTTGAATATCAAGCTGCATCAGTCCCGAAGGATAACTTTCTTCAATTACTTTTTGACCACCAACAGTGAAAATTGAAATTTCGATCTTTTGCTGTGGGATATTTTGAAACCGGATATGTAATGCCCCTGAAGTTGGATTAGGAAATACAGTAAACACCTGATTGACAGGTGAGTGATCAACAAACGGAACAACAGAAATGCTACTGTTAAACAATTGTAGTCCGCCGCTGAAGTTTCCTGCAATCATTTCCAACGAACCGTCATTATCAATATCGGCCAAACAGGCGGCCGACCTCGCCCCCATGTCAAAATCCGGAATAAGGGTATCCAATAATGTTTCAAGTGCGTTGATCTCACGAAAACTGCCATCCAGATTTCCCGTAATCTGATCAAAATGAAACACTTTCCCTTTTTCAGATCCGACAACTAAATTTAACTTATCCTGAGGCGTTTTGAAAAACCAGGGCACACTGAAACCTGTGTTGGAAAGATTATAATCAGTGACATCCACGTTACCCAAATGGTCTGTGACAAATTGAAAATGAATTCCATCCGAAAAACTGCTTCCTTTAAAATAAGCTATCTTCCCGTTTTCTGAACCAATGATCAAATCCATGATTCCACCATCCATATCAATATCGTACAGTTGCGGCGTACACCAAGCCCCGGCATCAATCAAGCCAAAGTTTGTGTCTTTTATATCCCAGTTACCATTTGCGATTTGTTCAACATAAATCAGTTTCCCTGCTTCACTACCAACAATCAAATCGGCTTTCCCATCGAGATTTATATCGCCTGCGGCAGGAGATAGTCCTCTGAGATTTAATGCTGATAATCCGGCAAAATCTTCCGAAAACATCTTGAAAACAGGATTATTGGCCGATCCTATGTTTTGATAAAAGGTGAGTTGTGAAATAAAATGAGCGAATAACCTTCCACTTTCATAATACGATGAATCATATTTTCCGAAGTTTCCGACAAGCATATCAGGTAGGTTATCACCATTAAAATCTGCCAGTAACGGAATCGAAACGGAACCAACATCGATCATGTTGTTTTGCAAAAAATTCTTGCTGACAAATTGATATATAGGCATTTCATTCGTTCCAATATTCAGATAAAGCCAGATACTTGTTTTGTTTTCCGTCACCAGGGGATTGGGATCGAAGGGCGAAACAAGCATATCATCAAGGTCGTCGTTGTTCACATCAATGATTGCCGTTACCGGCATTGAAAATAAATTTACCGGAACACCATCCGAAGGAAAAGCCGTGTTCTGATCAGTAAAAAACGTCTCCTCAAGAGTTCCGCCATTCTTCAGTAATACAAGATTTGGATAATCGACATCGGCCAAAACACAATCAATTAACCCATCTCCGGTAAAATCACGCACCTGGAATGTAGCACCACGGTGACGTGTTTTACCTGTCGACAACGATTTGTCGAACAGGCAACTATCAAGAAAAAGCACATTACTTTCCTCATTTTCGGCCACTTTACCCCAACAGTAATCTGTTTTAGTAAAATTGAGTGAATCGGCATTTCCATAATTTTCGATGGATAGATTCTTGTACAATTCAATAAAACCACCCAACGACCAAAAAGTAACAATATCAAGATCTCCGTCCTGATCAACATCTGCAATCCCCGGATAATCGGCATTTGTAGCATAAATATTTACAGGCATTTCTCCCTGTAAATAAGTAAGATACGGATAAACAACCCTTTCGAAAGCAAGATGGTTTACACTCACATTTTTATACACTTTCATACCTGCCCACATAGGTGAATAGGTAAAAATGTCTTCCTTACCATCGGCGTCATAATCTGCAAGTATCACCCATTCCTCCATATCCGGAAAAAAAATCTCATACTGAGGCGCATAGGAATAATCAATAACGTTTGTAATCCCTTTATTTACAAAACAAAGGACCCGGTTTCCACGCCGATCGAAAACCATCAGATCTTTTATGCCATCCTGATTTAAATCGATCGCACCAAACTGACATGCATCTATTCCCCCAGCCCAGGGGTAAGTCAGTTCAGTATTGTCATATTCCTTAATTACAGCCTGCTGCGATACAAGGTCACTTAGAGCAAATACCATAAACACTACAAACAGTATAAGGCAATATATGATCGATTTCAAGGGTAAATATTTGTTCAAAAGTAATTTTTTAAACACTTCATGCGGGCAAAATCAGAAGCTTTTACAATCAATCAAATTTTCCATTGTTGATTATCCAATCCTTATCCAACCTGTATTATTCACAAAAATATCTCGCAAATCCGCTAACCTGCCTGGCGGCAGACAGGGTCGCAGTGTATATGTATTTGAGTGAAAACTATTGAAAAAAAATAGATATTTGCATTTCTATCATTAAACTATTGCAATTCAGAACTTTGCGCCTTTGCACCCCTGTCAGCCGGCCAAACAGGTTTGCGAGAGGAATTATTCAGGCCAAACGAAATTTCAGTAATTTTACAAAAAAAACTTATGGCAAAAATCCTGATCATCGATGATGAAAGCAGCATTCGACGCACCTTACGTGAGATTCTGGAATATGAAAAATATACCGTTGACGATGCGGCAACCGGGATGGATGCGTTGGTGTTGGTGCAGGATCAGGAATATGATGTGATTTTGTGCGACATTAAAATGCCCCAGATGGACGGCATCGAAACATTGCAGGCAATTAAACAATATTCTGACACACCGGTAATCATGATTTCGGGTCATGGTACCATCGAAACAGCGGTTGAAGCCATCAAAAAGGGAGCTTACGATTATATTTCAAAACCGCCGGATTTGAACCGCTTACTCATTACCTTAAAAAACGCGCTCGATAAATCGACCCTGATGAGCGAGACAAAAGCGCTCAAAAAAGTGGTAAGCAAACAATATGAGATGGTTGGTCAGTCAGCAGTAATGCAGGATATTAAACTGATCATCGATAAAGTTGCACCTACAACCGCCAGGGTACTGATTATGGGTGAAAACGGGACAGGTAAAGAATTGGTTGCACGTCAGATACACGAACTCAGTTCACGTTCCTTCGCGCCATTTATCGAAGTGAATTGCGCGGCAATCCCATCTGAATTAATTGAAAGTCAGCTTTTTGGTCATGAAAAAGGTTCCTTTACCTCTGCCATCAAACAGCGTAAAGGCGATTTTGAACTGGCGCATGGCGGAACACTATTTTTGGACGAAATTGGCGATATGAGTTTATCGGCTCAAGCCAAGGTGCTGCGGGCTCTTCAGGAGAATAAAATAACCCGTGTTGGTGGTGAGAAAGAGATTCCGGTTGATGTACGAATATTGGCTGCAACCAATAAAAACCTGAAAGAAGAAATAGAACATGGTCGTTTCCGTGAAGATTTGTATCACAGGCTCAGCGTGATCATCGTGAAAGTAGCGCCTTTGCGCGAACGCATCGATGATATTCCATTGCTTGTAAAACATTTTGTGGAGCAATTATGTCAACGTCAGGGCAAGCCCATGCCATTTTTTACCGATGACGCACTGCTCGAACTTCAGGAATACCAATGGACGGGAAACATCAGAGAGCTGCATAATGCCATTGAGCGATTACTGATTTTGGGTGGAAACACGATCGACAAAAATATTGTCAGCCAGTTTGCAAAACCATTGAATGGTTAATATGAATTACTTACCGTAATCTGACAATAACTCATCGAAAGTAATAAAACAGGTAACACCCTGAAAATTGTTATAATAAAGACAAATCATCTTTTCGAATAAAATCTGATCAAATACGAAGTGCCAATTTGATTTACCAATACTTTTGTATCTTATTTCACGCAGTTTTTTGCATTATTAATATACCACTTACCATGAAAACCAACATCGGGAGCATCCTCTTTTCGGCTGCAATAGTCATTGCTGCTTTTACATTCGCGTATGCCTTTCAGCACCGTAATAAGGCCAATAATTCTATCAGCGTGACCGGACTCGGATCGAAAGATTTTATCTCGGACCTTATCGTATGGAGCGGTTCGTTCAGCAAAAAAAATATCAGCCTGAAAGAAGCATATTCCGAACTTGACCGCGATCGCGAAAATGTTAAGAAATACCTCATCGGTAAGGGAATCAGCGACAACAATATCGTGTTTTCTTCAGTTTCAATCGAGAAAGAAATCGATGAAACCTATGACAATTACGGACGGCGATTAACTTCTACGTTTACCGGATACCGGCTTCGACAGAATATTCAGCTCGAATCGAACGAAGTTGATAAAGTGGAAGAGGTTTCGCGTGAGGTAAGCGAACTGATTAATCTTGGTGTTGAATTTGAATCATTCAGCCCACAGTATTATTATACCAGACTGGCCGAGTTAAAGATCGAAATGATTGCCGAAGCAACCAAAGATGCCAATATCAGGGCTCAGAAAATTGCCGAGAATGCAGGTAGCCGGGTAGGCAAACTCAAAAAAGCCGATATGGGTGTGTTTCAGATTGTAGCGCAAAACTCAGCAGAAGAATATTCATGGGGAGGATCGTTTAACACCACATCCAAACGAAAAACGGCAACAATCACTGTGAAATTAGACTATGAAGTGAATTAATCAACTAATTTTACATCTAAGGCATCGCGCAATGCATTGCCAATCAGCATGAATGCCAGTACGAGCAGCATGATCGCAAAGCCGGGAAGCAAGGCTAAATAGGCAGCATCCAACAGAATAAAAGCATAGTTTTCTTTCAGCATCCCACCCCAGGAAGGCATAGGTGGCTGGATACCCAAACCTAAAAAACTAAGTCCGGCTTCGATCAGGATGGCTGAAGCAAAGTTTGCTGCTGATATTACTATCACCGAACTCATGACATTAGGTAGAATATGTCGTAAAATAATTCTGAAATCGCTGTATCCCAACGATTTGGCAGCTTCAACAAATTCCTTTTCACGAATACTGAGTATTTGTCCACGAACAACCCGGGCAACTTCGACCCACATGGTGAGTCCAACTGCAACAAAAACCTGCCAGAATCCCTTCCCCAGCGCAAAGGTGATGGCGATCACCATCAATAAGGTAGGAACCGACCACACCACATTGATAAACCAAACGATCATATCATCTGTACGTCCTCTGTAATATCCGGCGATGCTTCCAAAAAAAACGCCAACCAACAACGAAATAAAGACAGAAATAAATCCAACAGCCAGACTGATACGACTTCCTATGAGCAAGCGGCTCAGCAAATCACGGCCAAACTGATCGGTACCTAACAAGAAACTCTTCGTAACAATCTGATTTTCAATAATTTGAGCTCTAATTATTTTACTATCATCTGCAATCATATACTTACTCTTCTTATTACCATCGGGCATAAGTTCATGCAGCAAAAAGCCCTGTTCGATCGGTTCAATCTCACTTTCTGATTCAAAAATGGTGATATACATACTATCAGTTGTGAATCTATAACTTGTTAAGGGATAAAACGTTACTTCATCATCCCTACCATATAACGCCCGATTCGCTATACCATCTCTTGTTTGATGACCAACTTTCGGAACAATCAAAAACTGACAGGCGAATCCGGGTTTTTGTGTTGAAATCTCAAGAATTTGCCTGTTGGCATTTGGGGTGTAATCAGCTACAATCCAATAGGCAAAAACGGCAACGATACTTACCAACACAACAAAAGCCAATGCAACCATTCCAACCGGATTGGCAATGAATTTTTTTTTGGCGATGGCGAAAGGTGAGGATGAATCGGTAAACTTCATAGTGAATCAAAACTCAAAAATACAGATAAAATCCATTAATTGCACGATTGAGTGTGATGTCAATCGACCGCATTACCCTGCTTCTCTTTCCAGCTTTGAACATAATGTTCATCTAAGTGTCCTTCTCTCACTATTTTGATAAAATTTACATCAGTCTCATTGGAATTACAAAAAACCCGTATATTTGCGGTCTCAAAAATGGTGGTTGTAGCTCAGTTGGTTAGAGCATCAGATTGTGGTTCTGAGGGTCGCGGGTTCGAATCCCGTCTTCCACCCAAAAAATTCCGGGTTTTTTGCCCGGTTTTTTTTTCATTTCTTCAGACATTCCTATCCCCGGGATTCATCAATCATACTTTTTGTTACACTGTAACACGCCGAAATTGGTAAATCATTCATCGAAAAATGTTTCATTAAAACATTTTCATTTAGCTTTTAGGTTAAACCATTGATTTTGAAACATAATATATAAATCCTGAAAACAGAACAATGATTAATGTCGAAATAATCAAATTTCCTTCTTGCAAATCAGATTCATAATACTTATTTTTGTAATATTGAACGAATTTTGAGAGAAGTGATGAAAGATACAAGTGTTTTGGTAGCAGGAATTGAGTACAAAGTTCGGAAGCTAATCGAAATAAACCGGAAGCTTCAGCTTGAAAATAAGGAACTAACTAATATAAATACAGAATATAGACTTGAAATTGAAAAGTTAACAGGGTTAAATCAACAAATAACAGATAATTTAAATAACAAAATAATAACAAACACACTCGGAAGCGAAACAGAAGTCGATGAAAGCAGGAAGATTATACAAGCATTGATGCGGGAAGTAGATCAATGTATCGCTTTATTAAACAAATAATTACACATTGCCCTTTAATAAATGGATGAAATCACAATCAATATCAGCATAGCCGACCGTTTTTACCGCCTCATTGTATCGCGGGAAGAAGAAGAACGGGTACGTAAAGCAGCAGCGGTTATCAACGACCGCCTCAAGGCTTATGGCAAAGAATATGCTTATAAAGATCGTCAGGATTTATTGGCAATGACAGCCTTACAATACGCCACCTCCACCTTACTCTTTGAGTCGGAGGTAGAATTCAAAAATAACCATCTTGAGGAAAAATTACTTGGATTGGATGCATTATTGGAAGCACAAATAGTTTAATAAAGCGAAATAGTTCTTTGACAATAAAATATTGCCCGCTAAATTCGAAAACGATTGTAAACTCAACATTACAATAGTAAAGGGAAAGCTCAATGGCAACAAAAACAGGCCTCAGTCCCGTATGTCGGGAATTTTGCTTCGGCAAAACGGTGGAAGTTTGCGTTATCTGGCTCCCAAAACGTGTCAGAGAGGGGTTTACCAACTCTAGAATTTATGCGGGCATTTTTTTGTTTCCTTCTTCCGGGTTTTACACTAAACTGAGAATTAAACTATGGGAGAA
>JABFQW010000003.1 GCA_013141455.1 Bacteroidales bacterium | reverse complement strand
GCTGTTTCGAATGCCAATGTGCCCAAGTTCACGGTGATCATCGGTGGTTCGTTCGGGGCAGGAAATTACGGTATGGCCGGTCGGGCTTTCGGTCCGAGGCTTCTGTTTATGTGGCCCAACGCCAAAATTTCGGTGATGGGTGGCGAACAGGCTGCCAATGTGCTGGTAACGGTCAAACAGGATCAGTACCGTGAGAAAGGACAGGAAATGCCCGAACAGGAAATCAATGATTTAAGAAATGCAATACTGGCAAAATACGAGCGTGAAGGATCGGCTTACTACAGTACGGCCCGATTGTGGGACGATGGTATCATCGACCCGGTTGACACACGAAAAATCATTGCCATGGGAATTGCTTCATCAAGAAACAATCCATATCCTGAACAGCAGTTTGGCGTGTTTCGGATGTGAGTTGAAAAATGAAAAATAATATTCAAAATTGAGCCCACTCCGAAAACTGATAAAAGAAGAAATGCCACCAAAACTCCAAGCCTCCAAATTGCACCAATACCTAACTATCGGTGTTTTACCCTTGGTGAAATTTGGTGTTTTTGTGATTTTGTGGCAATATTTGGTTTTTCAGAGTGGACTCAAAATTAGGAACCACAAAAAAATATCTTAAGTAAAGTTCACATTTGCATTTTGCATTTTACCATTTTCATTTTGAATTAAAAATTTTTTAACATTCACACATTGGAGCATATAATCATAGAACAATCCCACGCAATCGCCACCATTTGGCTCAACCGTCCTGAGAAACACAATGCGTTGAACGCCTTGATGTTACAGGAACTGACGGATGTATTTGAAAGCCTGTCCGTTGACCCGACGATCCGCGTGATTGTGTTGCGCGGATATGGAAAGTCGTTCTGTGCCGGCGCCGATCTGAATTATATGAAGGAGATCGCCACTTTCGGCGAAGACGAAAATAAAAAGGATGCCATTCGGTTGGCGAAGCTATTCTCGACAGTGAACAACTGCCCAAAACCGGTTATTGCTGTGCTTCACGGCGCTGTTTACGGCGGCGCCAACGGCCTGGCGGCCGCCTGTGATATCGTGTTGGCCGATGAAAATACCGTTTTCTCGTTCAGCGAAGTGAAGATAGGTCTCGCTCCGGCAACTATCTCGCCTTATGTTCTGGCAAAATGCAGTGAGGCGGTAGCACGCGATCTTATGCTCACCGGCCGAAGCTTTGATGCCAACGAAGCGGAGAAGTATTCATTGGTTAATAGAGTGACCACCGATCAAACGACTGAAGAAACGCTGAAATCGTACTGCAACCAATTGTTATCGGCAGCGCCTGGGGCAATCACCCAAACAAAAAAACTAATACGGAAGATACAATCGGAGCATCAATCCCACGATGAAGTCATGCAATTCACAGCAGCGCTTATTGCCCGGCAACGCGCTGGCGCCGAAGGTCAGGAAGGATTGACTGCATTTCTCGAAAAACGAAAACCAAACTGGTTTCACAAGATATGAAGCAAATAAATTTACATAAGGTACTGATTGCCAATCGTGGCGAAATAGCCGTCCGTATCATGAATACCCTCAAACGAATGGGGATCAGTTCTGTGGCGGTCTATCACGCGCTCGATGCCGATGCGCAGCATGTTCGTCTGGCCGATGAAGCCATGTCACTGGGTGAAGGCGAGTTGCGCGACACCTATCTTAACATTGAGAAAATCATTCAATTAGCCAAAAAAGCAGGCGCCGATGCTATTCATCCGGGATATGGATTCCTGTCGGAGAACCCATTGTTTGCTGATGCCTGTGTGGCGAATGGTTTACTTTTCATCGGACCGGAGGCGGCCACCATGCGGCTGATGGGAAACAAGATTTCGGCACGTAATCATGCCGTAAAATGTGGCCTTCCGGTGACGCAAGGTATTTCGGGAACGAAAGAGGAGATTTTATCTAAAGCAGATTCAATCGATTTTCCATTGCTTGTGAAAGCTGCCGCAGGCGGTGGTGGCAAAGGGATGAAGATCGTTTACAACGCCGGCGAACTGGCCGATGTGCTCGACAATGCCTCACGCGAAGCGATGAATTATTTTGGTGATCCAACGGTGTACGTCGAGAAATTTATCGAAGAACCACGGCATATCGAGATTCAGGTTCTGGGGGATAACTTCGGTAATGTGGTGCATCTTTTCGAACGCGAATGTTCGATCCAGCGCCGTTACCAGAAGATCATCGAAGAATCGCCTTCACCAACGCTTACGCAGGAAGTACGCGAAAAAATGGGTGAGGCTGCTGTGAATATCTGTCGTGATATCGGTTACCGGAGCGCCGGAACGATTGAGTTTCTGGTAGATAAAAACCTTCATTTTTACTTTCTGGAGATGAACACACGTATCCAGGTGGAGCATCCCGTAACCGAATTGGTAACCGGTATCGATCTGGTGGAGGAACAACTGATGATTGTTCAGGGAAAACCGCTCAGGATGCAGCAAAGCGACATCAAACAGCTTGGCCACGCCATCGAATGTCGTATCTATGCCGAAGATCCGTTGCATAATTTCATGCCATCTCCTGGGAAAATCACGAATTATCACCGGCCGGTATTAGATAACATCCGGGTCGATCAAAGTGTAGATGGACCAACTGAGATTTTTAGCCTTTTTGATCCGATGATCAGCAAATTGGTTGCCTGGGGCAAGGACCGCAACGATGCGATCTATACCATCGGGATTGCCTTACAACAATATGTGATTCAGGGCATCCGGACCAACATACCCTATCTCAGACAATTACTGCAACATCCGGCATTTGCTCTGAACCAAATCAGTACAAAATTTTGCGATGACCATACTTCCCAATTAGTTGAAGTATTACAACTTCCCAAATCAGCGGCATCGTTTCGCCGGTCAATCGGGGCGTTTTTGTTGTATCAGGAACGGCAAAGCCGTTCTCAACACAAAAAAAATGTCTGGAATGAGCTTGGTTACTGGCGTCAAAATATGGTGTTTGAAGTACGGGCCGATGAAAAGACACTACAGGTTGCATTAACCGAAAACAAACCCGATGCCATTTCAGGATTCATTGATGGTGAACAATTCTCTGCCCGGCTTCATACTTTCGAACCAACAATGGCGGTTATAGAGACGAATGAATCTATTTTCAAGGCTTACATTTCTGTCAATGACGAAGGATTGACCTTAGTTACTATCGCGGGTGAGAGTTTTACCATCAACCGGAAAGATCAGTTGAATGACTCCATCGACTACGCTTTATTGGATTCGGCGGAAGATGCGGGCAATTTATTTTCACCCATGCCGGGAAAAATCATCAAAATAAACGTGATCGAAGGTGATGTGGTGAAACGTGGAACCATTTTATTGGTTGTTGAAGCCATGAAAATGGAAAATAATATCGTTGCCTCACAAGCCGCGATTGTTGAGAAAGTGAATGTGAAAGTGGGTGAAATGGTGAATGTGAAAACGCAATTGATACATTTGAAGGAAGTTGACACTTCTGATTCGCAGCACACCTAACGTGAAACCTGAAACTTTTTAACTCTGAAACAAAAAATACTATGAATTTCGATTTATCTGAAGAGCACAAAATGATTCGTGAAACCGTGCGTGAGTTCGCAGAGCGCGAGATAAAACCCGTTGCACAGGAATTGGACGAAAAAGCTGAATTTTCGTATCCGCTAACCAAACGTATGGGTGAGTTGGGATTGTTTGGCATGTATCTGCCTGAGAAATACGGTGGACAAGGTTCCGACATACTCTCCTATATTATTGCAGTAGAGGAGATTGCGCGCATCGATGGTTCACAGGCCGCCACGCTGGCAGCCCACAACTCATTGGGTATTGGACCGTTGTATTATTTCGGTACAGATGAACAGCGCATGAAATACCTTCCCCAGCTCTGTAGTGGCGAAGCCTTGTGGAGTTTCGGGCTCACCGAACCGGGAGCAGGTTCCGATTCGCGCGGTTCAAAAACAACCGTTGAACTGATTAACAAGGAGTGGGTTATCAACGGATCAAAGATTTTTATCACCAATGGCGCTTCCGATATCAGTGTCGGCAGCACAGTGCAGGCTGTTTCTACCATGCCCGATGGAAGCAAGACGTTTACAACAATCATTGTTGAAAGCAACACACCCGGTTTCAAGCGGGTTTCGATGCACAACAAAATGATGTGGCGCGCTTCCGACACGGCGGAGTTATTCTTCGACGACTGTCGTGTGCCGGAAGAAAATCTATTGGGAACCGTAGGCCAGGGTTCGAAAATCATGCTTGCCACACTCGATGCCGGACGACTTTCCATTGCCGCCATGGGATTGGGAGCCGCGCAAGGCGCCTATGAACTCGCGCTCAGTTATGCCAAAGAACGGAAACAGTTCGGACAACCGATCTCCAAGTTCCAAATCAACGCCTTCAAATTAGCTGATATGGCGATGAAAATTGAGTTGGCAAGGAACCTGCTGTATAAAGCCTGCTGGCTGAAAGACGAAGGTCGTGCCTACGGACTGGAAGCTGCCATGTCGAAACTGTATTGTTCCGAAATTGCCAAAGAAGTTGCCGATGAGGCCGTGCAGATTCATGGTGGTTATGGCCTGATGAAAGACTATGCCGTTGAACGTTTTTACCGCGATCAACGCCTTTTGCAGATAGGTGAAGGTACATCTGAGATACAGCGGTTGGTGATTTCGAGGCATATCGGCTGTTGAAAAACCACGATTTCTGAACTTTTGCAACGGATCATTTTTACAATCTTTATTGCCAATAGATTGATTGAATGATTTTTGCATGTATCATAATCCGGTTAAGTCGGACATCGTATGAGATGAAATACCTGTAAGCTCGTTGCAGGCAGATTCCGTATTTGAATCAGATTGATGATTCGTGGGTGTTTACCGTGAGTATATACCAGATCATTCGATTTTTATACCCATTCGATAGATATAATTTTTATTCACCTTCGATTGAATACATTTTTGGACTGTCAAGTATATGATGTTCAATTATTAATAAAAAATCGAAATGGAAACAAAAATACGATTACAGGGTATGAAGATTACCCGAATGTTTAATCAAGGGCTGATGCCGAAAAGGAGGAACCGGTTTTCGGCTAAAACAAATCATGAAATCCCAGCCATATCCAGGCTATTTGCCAGCGTGAGTTTAAGGTCCGCATTACAATTGCAATTTCTTTTCTTAATGGTTTATTTTCCTTTTGCATCAACAGTAAATGCGCAAGAGCAAAAATTCTCTCAATCTGAAATATTGGGTGAAATCGCTCCCGGTTTTGAAAAGAAAGCTGGTTCTGCTGATGAGCAACGCACGTTTGGCGACTTTACGGAAGTATCTCCGCTGGATTCCCTTTTTGTTACTCCGGAAGATGAAGACTTTTGGGTGGTTACCACGGCGCCTGCCGATTACGACAACGACGGCGATCTGGATATTGCTGTTCTCGGTTATTATGTGGTGTATAATGTAAGTGTAGAAGATCGTTTGATATTGATCCGTAACAACGGCCCTGTTGATTCAACACAATGGGGCTTCTCCTATTTTTATTTGCCGCTCGATAGCCTGACCACAGGCTTATCCGATTTGTCATGGGGCGATCTGGATGGTGATGGCGATCTTGATCTTGCGATAGGAACTGACGGTCGAACGGAGATTTATCGCAACGATGCTGGATCAATCGCGTTGATTGAAACCGTATTACCTGCATACTGGGAAGAAAACGATCAGGCAGATTTTGACCTTCGCTCCATTACCTGGGCCGATTATGATAATGATGCCGATATGGATTTGCTTATACCTTCGGTTTACGATGATTCAACCTATTCATATTCAACAGCTTTGATGCGTAACGATGGTGCCAACGGCCCCAACGGCTGGAATTTTACCAGGCTCGACTCTGTTTTCGCACCCACAATTCATGCACAGAGTTTCTGGGCTGACTTCGATGGTGATCAGGATCTTGATTTACTGCTTGTTAATATTGATCCCCTGACTGAGAACGGATTTATTCGTCGTTACCGGAATGACGGTAATGGTGTTTTCACCGGCGAGGATATACTCGGGTCGTTGACCGTCGAACATGGTGAAGCGCAATGGGGTGATTATGATGGTGATGGCGATCTTGACATCCTTGTCGCCGGAAATATCAGGGAATTAGACAGTACCTACACGCCTCTGGCGCTCCGCATTTACCGTAACGATAACGATTCGTTTGTTCCGGTTGAAGTGATTGCTGATCCTTATAGCGAAGGATGGTTCGATTTTACTGCTGCTACCTGGGCTGATTATGATTCGGATGGTGATATGGATATTCTGCTTGCCGGAAATTATAATTCGGGTTCGCAGATTGAAGGCAGGGCCAGAATTTATTCAAATACCAATGGTATATTTACCAATTCGGGCAATGAGCTCCCGGCACCCCGTGCCAGTGGTGATCGTGGAGGTACCTTCTCGTGGCTCGACATCGATGGTGAAGGTGATCTTGATTACTTCATCGCCGGCCAATATTTTGTCCCTGAAGGTAACGGATTGGTTGAATCGCAGATACATATCTATCGCAACGATGCAGCAAGCCAGAACTTAGCGCCATCAAACCCATCGGGTCTCGAAGTGAATGAGCAGGGTGAAAATACAGTATTGTTATCCTGGAATGCCTCCACCGATGATTTCACACCGGAAGCAGCCTTAACGTACGATCTTGATCTGTTTCGTAACCATGTTCCGGTTACAATTCCGACACGTCTTCCGGAACCCGGAAAAGTAAGTGCAGTTACGGAGTGGCTGTTAACCGGCTTGCAGGATGGCGAATACGAATGGACTCTGCGTGCTGTTGATGCAGCCTATATGGGTAGTCAGATTACGATGGGTGCCTTCTCGGTGGGCGAACAAACCGCAATCGGGCAAATTGGTGAAGTTTCAGAAAAGTATTCATTGGGACAGAATTATCCGAATCCGTTTAACTCGGGGACCAATATTCACTTTTCGTTGCCTGACAGGGAGTTCGTGATTATCAGGGTATATGATGTACTTGGGACTGAGATTCAAACCCTTGTTAATAAAGAATACGAGAGGGGACAGTTTGATATTGAGTTTCAGGCAGACGAATTGGCATCGGGGATATATTTCTACAGCATTACTGCGGGAGATTATCATAAGATGAAAAAGATGCAGCGGTATTAATAGAAGTTTACTTTTTTTAAGGCGGGGAGAATTTTTCTTTCCGCTTTTTTTTTGCTGATTGAAATGCTAATAACCCATAGTTTGCCGGTTTTCAGTGATAAATATAGTATTAATTGTTCTGTACTATTAAGAGGCATTCTAAACAATACTAATAACATATTGATTGATATTTAGTTGGGCGAGTGAATTTATTATTAATATTGCCTCCGAAAAAAGCAGTTTGACGGTTAAAAACAACAATTATGAAGTATAAATGGAAAATTGTCCTGACGATGCTGGTTTTATTAAGTGCTGGTACGACAGGTTTATATGCCTCTGATGGCAAAGTAGTCGATTCGGGCGCCACAGCATGGATGCTGACATCAACCGCTCTTGTTTTGCTGATGATACCCGGTTTGGCCATGTTTTATGGCGGTCTTGTACGAACAAAAAATGTGTTGGGGACTATCATGCATAGTTTTGTGGCGATGGGTATTATTTCGGTGTTGTGGGTGATTCTGGGTTACAGCATGAGTTTTGGCAGCAATGTTTTGGGAGGATGGTTTGGCTGGAATCCTGATTATTTTTTCCTGAAAGGAATCGATGACACCATCATGGATGCCGGAATACCGGAATATGTTTTTTCAATGTTTCAGGGTAAGTTTGCCATTATCACCCCGGCTCTGATTGCCGGGGCATTTGCTGAAAGGGTAACTTTTAAAGCATACTGTTTTTTTATTGCTATCTGGAGTATTCTGGTTTATAATCCGCTTTGTCATTGGGTGTGGGCATCCGACGGATTTCTGTTTAATATGGGAGCACGGGGGGCCATCGATTTTGCCGGAGGCACTGTCGTCCATATCTCTGCCGGAGTGAGTGGTCTGGTTGCAGCCTTGTATCTGGGTTCACGTCGCGGTTATCCGTATCAGGTAATCAGGCCCAATAATCTGGTGATCATGATGTTAGGCGCAGGTTTGCTCTGGGTTGGCTGGTTTGGGTTTAATGCCGGAAGCAGCATTTCGAGTGGTTTGAGTACGGCACAGGCATTGGTTGCCACACAGGTTGCTGCAGCTACGGGTGCGCTCGCCTGGATTATCATTGAAAGCCTTCACCAGGGAAAAGCCACTGCGCTTGGCTTTGCAAGTGGGATACTGGCAGGTTTGGTTGCCGTTACACCTGCCGCAGGCGTGGTACAACCTTACGGGGCAATGATATTAGGCATGCTGGCATCTATGATCTGTTATATGGCCATTCAGGTGAAAAACAGGCTGGGGTATGACGATAGTTTGGATGCATTTGGCATTCATGGCGTTGGGGGTATATCCGGTGCTTTGCTGCTGACATTTTTCATCCGCCCTTCGTGGATGCAGGAAGCTTCTGCGGCAGCCGGCGGAAGCTGGACGGTATGGAACCAACTCGGGATACAGGTCATCGCGGTTCTTATCGCTATAGTATATTCCGCTTTAATGACACTGATCATTATCTATCTGCTCAATAAAGTGGTCAGGTTCAAATCGAATGAAGACGAAGAGATGGCCGGACTCGACAGGTCGTATCATGGTGAAAGAGGTTACGGTATGTTAAACACCGATTGATAAAAACAAATACTATGAAGCTAATCACCGCAATAATCAGAGAAGTTCAGCTCGACAAGGTGCGCGAGGCGCTCATCGAAGCTGAGATCACACGAATCACCGTCAGCCGGGTTTCGGGTCATGGTCAGCAGAAACTCGAAGAGATGTACAGGGGACAAATCATTGTACCCGATCTTATTCCAAAAATCAAAATTGAGATTGCTGTCAATGAGGCGTTTGTCGATATTACTGTTGACACCATCCTGAAATCGGCCAGAACAGGCGGCCATGAAGGAAAGGTTGGCGATGGTAAAATATTTATTACACCGCTCGAAGAGTGTATCAGGATTCGTACAGGCGAACGTGGCGGAACCGCCATTTAAACAATGTTATTGGAGCCAATATGTGATTAATTCAATTGACTTGCACTTTTCCTGAGTTTCCGCTGCCTTGAATAGATGAGATGACCGGCACTGTGATTAAATCAAAGCGCTTTTCTGAATATCCTGAACCGTTTGATTTCTTTCGCACCAAAACGACCAATTTCGGCTTTCATGGGTGCATTTTCCTCCAACACCAGATGGGTATCCATTATCGTGAAGTTTAATTTTTTTGCTGTTTCGATGATACTTACCGACAGAAACAGATCCAACCCATTTTTCTGGTATTCAGGTTTGATGGCTCCAAGCATCAGGTCGAGTTTCGTTGCGTTACGCATACCCTGCATGATATGCAGAAAACCAAACGGGAACAATCGTCCTTTGGCGCGTTGTATTCCTTTGGTAAGCGAAGGCATACCGATAATAAAACCAATTACCTTTTTATCGTAAGTAATTACTTTAACAAAGCGGGGGTCGATAACCGGCATATATTGTTTTGCCATCGCCTGCATTTCTTTGTCGTCCATCGGCACAAAACCGTAAATATGTCTGAACGCCTCATTTACTGTTTCAAAAACAGGAATGATAAATGGCTTAAGCTGTTTGCGTGAGGTGAATTCGAGGAATTCGAACTTCTCGCGAGAGGTAACACGTTGTAAAATAAGTGAATAGATTTCTGGTAAAGGCGAATTGAGATCATATCTTGAACAAATACAATCTGCTTCTTTCGAAAATCCGGCACGTGTAATAAATTCAACCATATACGGGAAATTGCAGGCACTGTCGATCACGGGTTCTTCGCTGAAACCCGAAATTTGAAATCCCTGCACATCTTTGTCTGAGAAACCGTAAGGTCCAATCATTTTATTCATTCCTTTTTCGTGACCCCAATGTGCAATCGCATCACTAAGTGCCTGAAACACCTCGTAATCTTCATAACATTCCAGATATCCAAACCGCACGTTTTTCAAACTGAAAAGGGAATTGTGTTTGTGATGTATGATACCCATGATCCGACCTACGGTTTTTCCATCTTTTTGAGCGAGGAGCAGGCGTGTATCGCAATAACTGAATGATGGGTTTTTTTTAGCATCAAAGAAAATCCAATCATCATGATAAATGGTTGGAAGCCAGTTTTTGTGTCCTTTATGTATTTTCTCTGGCAGAAAAATAAATTCGTGCATGTCTCTGTGCGAAGCGACTTCCTTTAACACAATTTCCATAGTAACAGTATTAATACATCAATATTAAGAAATTTATCGCGGAATGCAATTTTTTGGTTCTTTTCAATTCATTTTCTGACTGATCTTTCCTGATTTTCATCTGCCCGATTGCTTAACTACCTAATCAGGATAATTGCCTGAGAAAAGAAAGTGCTATGGCTAAGACGATGATTACGATAAAATGGAATACTTTTACTCTCGTTTTTTTTAACTGCTTTTTGTTGGTATTGTATCCTACTAATGGACTAATAACTTATTGATTCACTGATTTTAATAATTATTTATATGAGAAAAACCTTTCTGTTTTTGTTGCTGTTTATTCCGGTAATCCATGGGTTTAGCCAGGAAAACGCGATGTGGCTGCGCTACACCTCCATTTCTCCGGACGGGCAAACCATTCTTTTCTGTTATAAAGACGACATTTATTCAGTTCCGGTAGCGGGTGGTACTGCTGTTGCGGTTACCACGACTGAATCGTACGAATATGCCCCGGTATGGAGTCACGATGGAAAAAACATCGCCTTTGCCTCTGACCGCAATGGTAACTTCGATGTTTTTGTAATGCCTTCTCAAGGTGGTGAAACCAGACGCCTGACTTTCAGTTCGAACCGTGAAATTCCCTGTAATTTCACGGCGAACAACAAAGACATCATCTTTTCGGCTTATCGTCAGGATTTGGTTACTGATGCCCAATATCCCGTTTCGCTCCTTAATGAGTTATACACGGTTCCGGTGGATGGTGGCAAAGTGTCGATATTTCTGCCAACTTCAGCTTTACAGGCGAGCCCGAGCACTACCGGCGACATGATTCTCTATGAAGATATCAAAGGTTACGAAAGTGAATGGCGCAAACACCACACTTCCGCTATCACGCGCGATATCTGGCTCTACGAGTTCAAATCCGCCAAATTCACTAAACTCACCGGTTTCAATGGTGAAGACCGTAATCCGGTTTTTGGCGCCAACAATGATGATTTCTATTACCTGAGCGAACAAAGCGGTTCTTTCAATGTTTATAAAAGTTCCGTTTCTGCCCCTTCGGTATCGACCGCATTGACCAGTTTTTCTAAAAATCCGGTGCGTTTTTTAAGCAAATCAGATAATAATACCCTTTGCTTTACTTACGATGGCGAAATTTACACCATGAAACCTGGTTCGCAGCCGGTGAAGCTTGTTGTGAATGTTAAATCGGGCGGTTATACTCCTCAGGAGAAAATTGTTCCCGTAAACGAAGGTTTTACTGAGATGCGGCTTTCATCGAATGGGAAAGAGTATGCTTATATTTTCCGTGGTGAGATATTTGTCAGTAGTATCGATGGTGGCTACACCAAACGCATCACCAACACAGCCTGGCAGGAACGTAGCGTGAGTTTCAGTCCCGATGGCCGTTCCCTGGTATATGCGGCTGAAGTAAACAATAGCTGGAATATTTATACAACCTCAATCACACGTAAAGAAGAACCTTATTTTTATGCATCAACGGTATTAAAAACTGAATCGCTTGTTGCAACCGATGCTGAGGAATTTCAACCCGAATATTCGCCAAACGGCAAAGAGGTCGCTTACCTCGAAGACCGTGTCATTCTAAAAGTGATTAACCTCGTCGATAAAACGACGCGAACCATCATGCCGGCCAATGTAAATTATTCGTATGCCGATGGTGATCAGTATTACCAATGGTCGCCCGACAGTAAATGGTTTCTGGTAAACTTTGCTTATCCCGACAGGATTTTCTCACCTGAGGTTGGGTTGGTTTCATCAGATGGAAAAGGTGAGATCATCAACCTGACGCTCAGTGGCTACGATGACTATGCACCAAAATGGTCGGTCGATGGCAAGATGATGATTTGGGGTAACAACCGCAATGGCGACCGTAATCAAGGTGGTAATATCTCCAGCGCTGATGTCTATGCCATGTTTTTCACCAAAAAGGAGTCGGATCGCTTTAAACTTACAAAAGAAGAGTTTGCCCTTGTGAAAGATCAGGAAGAAAAGGCTGAAAAAGAGAAGAAGAAAGAAGAAGAAAAGAATAAATCCAAAGAGGATAAAAAAGGAAAGAAAGAAGAAAGCGATGTTGCCAAATCCGATTCCGTAAAGGTCGTGATCGATTTTGATAATCTCACCGAACGCAAAAGCAAACTCACCACACACACCTCGCGTATCAACGATTGGTTGCTGTCGAAAGAAGGCGATAAACTTTTTTATATCACAAGTTTTGAGAAAGGTAATGATTTGTGGGTGACTGATTTACGGACTAAAGAAACAAAAATACTCACAAAACTCGGACTCAATCGCATGGGCATGGAATTGTCTTCCGATGGGAAATTCCTCCTGCTTTTTGCTGATGGTAAACCGATGAAAGTGGATGTTGCTGACGGAAAATCGGAACCCTTGAAGACAAATGGTGAAATGCTGCTGAAACCTGCCGATGAACGCAGTTATATCTTCGACCATGCCTGGAGACAATTACGGGATAAATTTTATGTAGCAGATTTACAAGGTGTTGACTGGGATTACTACTATGCCACCTACAAAAAATTCCTGCCATTTATCACTAATAATTACGATTTTGCCGAATTGCTCAGCGAGATGCTGGGTGAGATGAATGCTTCCCACACCGGTTGCGGATATCGCGCAAACAGACCCAATATGGATCAAACGGCTGATCTGGGGCTTTTTTATGATTATGATTTCAAGGGACCAGGAGTAAAAATTGCTGAAGTTATAGCCGGTGGCCCTGCAGACAAAGCAGCTTCGAAAGTAAAAGCGGGTTACATCATCGAGAAGATCGATGGTGAAATGATCACCGATTCGATTGATTTCTATTCTTTATTAAACCGTAAAACCGGTAAACTCAGCCTGATTTCGGTTTATAATCCTGAAACCGGGGAACGTTTCGACGAAAGTCTGAAACCTGTTGGCATTGGTGAAACCAACGAATTGTTATACAATCGCTGGGTGAAAAACCGTCGCGATGAGGTTGACAGATTATCGGGTGGCAAAATAGGTTATGTTCATGTGCGCTCGATGGATGATGCAAGTATGCGTGTGGTTTTTGAAGAGGCGCTGGGACGTAATTTCGAAAAGAAAGCCCTGATCGTTGATACACGTTTTAACGGAGGAGGAAATATTCACGAGCAATTATCCGATTTTCTGAGTGGCAAAAAATACATGGATATCATTCCGCACGGACAGTATATTGGTTCGGAACCTTATGACAAATGGGTAAAACCATCGATTGTACTTATTGGCGAAAGTTGTTATTCGGATGCGCATTTGTTCCCCGTTGCTTACAAACTGAAGGAAGTAGGTAAAACCCTTGGTATGCCTGTACCCGGAACAGGAACTTTTGTGTGGTGGGAGGCACAGATTGATCCTACACTTGTTTTTGGAATCCCGATGGGAGGATGGCGCGCACCGGATGGTAAGTTCTGTGAAAACAACCAGCTCGAACCGGATATCAGGGTTGTTAATGAACCTGGAATTCTTTATTCAGGCCGCGATCAACAGATTGAAGAAGCTGTAAAAGAGTTGTTGAAGTAAAAACTATTTTCTACTCATAGAAAATGAAAAGCAGTCGTTTCCGCTATAACAGGAAACGACTGCTTTTGTATATATGTCGGAAAATTACTGTATTTGACTATAACACAAGTACTTTCTGTGTTTTGAAAGCGGTTTGTTCACTGCTGATTCTCACAAAATAAATTCCGTTAGATATAACCGGTGACAGATTGAATTGTGAAGTTTTTTGGCCTGACAACTCAAATTCTGAAGAAAGAACCGAAACCGTTTTGCCTGTTACATCAACCAGTTCAATCACCACATTCCCTGATTGTTGCAGATTATATGTGATTGAAACGGTTCCTTCTGTATTTACCGGATTCGGGGAAACCATAAAATCAGAGAATGAATGGGGTTCTTTTACACCAACGTAAGTATCGTTGTTATACCGGGCAATTGCCAGATCGTGGTTATTGTTAGTGTTTCGGACTTTTCCGGCAACGACAATCTTATTTTCGAACAAAGCTATTCCAAGCGCTTCATCCGGATTACCAAAGAATTCGGTAGTAACTTTACCTTCGGTTCCAAAAGAATTGTCGGGACTTCCATCAGGATTCAAACGCCACAAAGACCAGTCGTTATTCATGGGAGTCATTTCACCGGATGTTCCGGTAACAAGGATTTTATCGTCGTACTGTAAGGTGATGGCATCGCCGACATTCATTGGTTCGGTTCCGAGGACAACTGCTCCATTATTTCCGAATCCGGCAATAGTCTGACCCATCGAATCAAACTTCATCACGAGGGTGTGGTAGGTATAATCGCTCTGTAAGGTAGTGAAACCACAGAGAACGATTTCGTCATCCGGTGTAAGCTCCATTCCGAAAAATTCGTCATCAACATTGTTCAGGTTCATATTCACAACACCATTTGTTCCGAAAGCCGGATCAAGGGTTCCGTTTTCGTCAAACCTGGCGATCAGTAACGAAAACCAGCTTATTCCGTTGGATATATGACCTGAAGCCACAATTTTACCATCCGATTGAACACGAACCGTTGTGAATTCGTTGTCAATTTCTGTAACCGGTATGCCTGCAACACCATTCACACCAAAGGAAGTATCGATGCTTCCGTTGGCGTTGAACCTGACAACCACAGGAACAAACCGATAATCGGTATTGTAAGATTTGCCTGAAACCAGAATTTTACCATCGTTCTGAATAGTGACACCATACGCATGATCTTCAGAAGAATTCATATCGGGTCCGATATGTTGAACAACAACACCCGCTTCACCAAAATTTTCGTCAGGGAAACCCATGGAGTTCAATTGGATCAGTAAAATTCGATAGGTTGAATAATCGGTTGTGCTGCCAACCAATAAAATGCTGCCGTCATCTTTGATGTGGCAGGCATAAATATTTGCTTCGTTGTTAAGTGAAAACATATAATTTCCACCCAAACCAAAAGAAATGTCGGGCCATCCGTCGGGATTGAACCGGTAAACAACGGCAACGGCATTCCACGAGGCATCGTAACTCATACCAACGGCAACAATTTTTCCATCGGTTTGTACTTCAACATCGGTAAAGAGATCCGTGTTTCCGTTGTCTATAACAAGGGTTCCGGTGCCGTTAAAGGTGTGGTCGAGCGTGCCGGGAGCCTGGGCGTTCGCGCTGCCAAAAAACGCAATAAGCAGGATGATTAAAAAAGTAAATGATTTTTTCATATGAGTGAATTTTTGATTTTTATTTATATTAAACATCTGATTTATAATTGATTCCAGTATCAATACCGGGGTCTTTCTTTTTTGGTTTTGTATTTTTTGAGATAGGAGCATCCTGATTGAATGGCTTCGAACCTGTTAATATTTTATTCAGGGCAATATTTTCGTTATCTAATTTTCGTTTCATCCGTTTCAGCTCTTTTTCGAGTTTGTCATCGGCTGGTTGCTTTTCGGGCTTCATAATCATGGGGTTTCAAATTCGCTGCAAATCTCAGCCAAATCAATACCGACACCTTATAATCATCGCCTACAAAAAATCTACAAGCCTAAAACGAATGGGAACAATAATGCTACAATTATTGCAAATAGTTGAATTACAGAATAATAAATATTATTGCCTGAAAGGTGAAAAACCTGAAATCGACCGGGTTTATAATTGTTGAATAATGGAAATCAGGTTTTCGTCGCGGGTGATTCCCATTTTTTTGCGCATTCTGTTGCGTGCAACCTGAATGCTTTTAACCGATTGAAAAGTGATGGCTGAGATATCTTTGGTAGTCATATTCAGTTTCATGAATGCGCAAATTTTGATTTCATTAGGTGTGAGATCAGGGTATTTTAACCGGAGTTTCTCATAAAAATCCTCGTGTACCTGCTGGAAACGCCGCTCAAACTCTTCCCAAACGGTATTGTCAACATTCGACTGCATCTCACGCAGAATCTCCATGATCCACACATTATTCTCCGAATTATCCTTCGATTTTGCTGCTAATAATTTGCTGATGATCGATGAAATAAATTCATTCTTTTTAAACAGATACATCACATGCGTCGAGAGTTCCTTGTTTCTGAACTCCAACTCCATCTCGAGGTTTTGTTTTTCCATGAGCAGGTTTTGTTTCTCGAGACTGAGGTTCCGACTTTCAAGAAGAAGGCTTTCCTGTAACAGCTTACCTTGTTTCATCTTTATCCGCTGGTTCCGGTTCAACAGGATCACGATAACGAACGAGAATAATAAAGCCGCAGAAATAATCATGTAAATCAGGGCTTTACGCTCTTTATGCGCAATGACTATTTGTTTTTGCAGCTCATCAATTTTCCGTTGTTTTTCGTATTGGTATTGTAGCTCCAATCGCAAAGCGCTCTGAACCTGCTCCGTATTAATAATGCTGTCTTGCAATGTTTTGAAAAGTTTGTGCATTTCGAGTGCCTTTGCGTAATTACCCTGTTTTTCGTAAGCGCCTGAAATAAACTCACTGGCTTTCATCTGCGTTATCAAACTATGGGTCTGTTTACTCATTTGGAGTACGGAATTCAGAATCTCAATGGCCATTTTGTATTCGCCAATCAGGATAAAAGCATTGCCCAGATTGTTGTTTGTTTGTGCCATTCCTGCCGTATCTCTTTGTTTTATCCTGATCGCAAGCGATTTATTGTAGTATTGGAAAGCCTTATCATACTCTTTTCTTTCTTTACATATAATCCCCATATTATTATAGAGTGAAGCATCAAAATCAGGATTTTTAAGAGCGGCATTATATTCAAGGGCTTTTTCAAAATTGAGCAGGGCCCTTTCATTGTCATATTGACTTAAATAAGCCGAACCAATGTTAGCGTACGAAATGACCATCTTCCTTAAGTAGGAAGATTCCTGGTCGTTTTCTTTTATTTTTTCGACAATCTTCAAACATTGTTTATAATAAGTTAGCGCTTTATCGTAATAATTCATATTGAAATAGCAGGTACCGATCTGGGTAAATAATTTGATATATTTATTCTGAATGGTTGTACTATCCTGATTATCTGTTACCTGCTCATCGAGCAACTGTAACATTTTAAAATAATACTCAAGCGAAATGGGATAGTTACCGCTCGAAAAGAATATCTCGCCAAGCATATAATAAATCTCAGACTGATGTTTCAGGTAATCAGTTCTTTCGCTTAATAATTGGGCCTCATTCAGATAAAACAGGGAAGAATCGAGCTGGTCTTTCGAAACACTTTCAAAACTTTCGGCAAGTTCCATATACAGCCTGATATTGGCCGTATCATTCACTTTTTCGGTGATTTGCTTTTTTATTTCAGCGATTCTGTTTTGACCGGCAGCCTTTGGTTGAGCCAAAAAGAGCATAAAAACAACCACAATCGAGCCGATCCGCCCTGTAGTTTTTATTGATTTTTCGATAAGAGTGGTCAATAGTATCCACATTGGCCGTCAGATTTTTGTAGCAGTTTGAAAGAACAAAGACGAAAATACAATAAATATAAAGCATTTCGATGCTTATTTTATTTAGTCATTGATTCAGAATCATTTAGATATCAGGTAAATTGTCAGTGATACTTTTTCCGTCATCATAACCTGATTAAAAATATATTTGTAGCATCAGTTCACTCAGCGAATGGATTACATGAATAAAAGGCATTTTGTTTATAAATTACATCAAATTAACCTTCATTGCCCAGATTGTACGATTTTGTTTTGCAATGAGCATCTTAACTGCCTGAACGATGAAAATGAAATGATTCTTTAAATGCATTGATAATGAGCATGAAACCAATCGCAGTACATTCGCCGAACCCGGTTATTCAGGTTGGATTGGTTGGGTTTGGATTGTCGGGACGTCTTTTTCACGCACCATTTATAGAAGGCAATCCGTTTTTTAATCTTCATAGTATTGTAACAACAGCTAAAGAAGCAGGTCAGATTTATCGCAAATCCAAAATTTTGACCGATTATCAATCTTTACTCGATGATGGGGATATTGACCTGATTGTGATTTGTGCGCCTTCGGCCATGCATGCTGGTCAGGCAAAACTCGCCATGCTATCGGATAAGCATGTGGTGGTTGAAAAGCCTTTCGCGATGCATAGTACTGCCGTTATTGAGATGATGGAAACTTCAAAGTCAACAGCGAAATTGTTATTTCCGTATCATAACCGGCGATGGGATGGTGACTTTCTCACGCTGAGACAACTGTTGAAGGAAGGTTGTCTGGGTGAGGTAATGGAATATGAATCACGTTTTGAGAGATATAGCCCAACAATATCGAGGGCTGCATGGCGATTTGATCAGCCTGAAGGAGGTGGAATTTTGTTCGATCTGGGACCGCATCTGATTGATCAGGCTATCTGTTTGTTCGGTAAACCGGATGCTGTTGGCTGCCGGTTACAACAGCAGCGCGAAGGAAGTAGAGCCAATGATAGTTTCGACCTGACGCTTATTTATCCGCAACTCACAGCACATCTAAAAGCCGGTTTACTGATCAGGGAGGCGGGCCCGCGATTTATGGTACACGGCACACATGGATCGTTCATCAAGTATGGCGCCGATCCACAGGAGGAGAATCTGAAAAGAGGTAAAAAACCTTTAAGTCGTGGATTTGGTGTTGAACCAAAGAAAAATTTTGGTTTACTCAATTCCGTCATGAATGGCAGGCACTTCAGGGGTAAATACGCAACAATTCCTGGTAATTATATGGGCTTTTATGATGATGTTTATCAGACGATCGTTCATGATAAACGACCGGAGGTAGGTCAGGAAGATGCATTAGTAAGTATCCAAATCATTGAGGCTGCCATGCAAAGTAATGCAGAACAACGAATTATAGAAATATTGTAAACAAATGATTAAAATGAAAATGCTCTTATTTTGTTACTATGTCAATCTTTTAATGATTATTCTTGTGGTTTTGGTTATCGTAGCCGCACTATTTAGATTTCAAGCGTATATTGACTTTTTTTTCGGTAATGAGATATTTATAAATGTCAGAATGCTATTAGCGATTCCGGTGTTTATTTTGTGGATTAATAATCTGATTGTATGGTCTAAAAAAGATAAAAATCTCGGAAGATTTATCATATTGTTTTTCTTTATTGGCCTATATAGTCCTTTTTATTTTCAAAAGATATTAAAAAATAAATGGCAGTAAGAACCATTTTTAATCGGATTATCCCTCTCACCCTTAGTAATCTGTGGCATTTATCCAATTAAATTATTCTTACAATCGCCGATCTCATAATCTTCGCTCCCTAATACTATGATGCATTTTAAGGCGTTAGTCTGATTATAAGAAATACCAAAGAATGAGGCTGATTCTAATTCTGACAGGAATACTATTCAGTACTACCCTAATTTCACAAACCAACAGCAAAGCACCTGAGAGAAAGCAATATTTTATCATTTCAGGATCGGTTGGATCTGGTCATTTACTTCCGACAAATCCCTTTGTAAAAGGTGATAATATACAGGGTAAACCAATTGAAAACTTTCGGTTTTATTCGTTGAAAGCCTTATGGCAAAATCCGGGTTATACCGCCTGGCAGCGCGTATATAGAGGACCGTATTATGGTTTTGGGTTAGCATTTGGCGATTTTGATAATCCCCGCGAAATTGGATATCCCGTTTCGTATTATGGTATTTTCGGAATACCGGTAAAACGATGGAAAAAAATGGAGGTTTTTACCGAATTTCAGTTTGGCCTGACAAGCAACTGGGTTCATTATGATTCTGTTACGAATCCGAAAAATATTGTGATCGGAGGTGGATTGACAGTTCATTTGGATGTCGCACTGAAAATGCATTATAATGTAAGTCCGCGATTTGATTTAGGAGCCGGAATAAGTTTCATACATTTTTCAAACGGTGGTTTTGAGCGGCCAAACCGTGGATTTAATATTTATTCGCCTTTTGCTGAGCTCAGGTATCGTTTTGCGAAAAGACCGGATTATCGGCCTATTGAAAAACCGGCAAGGGTAAACATGTCAAACGATTTGTATCTGATGTTGGGTTACGGTGACCATCAATTGGTTGAACACGAATTAGATACCAATTATTTTGCCATTGCCGGATTATCTGCCATCTATTTCAATCAGACATCCAATGCCTGCCGGTTAGGGGTTGGAACTGATATAAATTACTGGTTGGGTTTAAGTGCAAATCCTGATGGAACAATGGGGAACCAAACATTTGATAATCTTACCGTTGGATTCATACTTCAACCCGAAATGATCATCAACCGGTTGACCTTGGTCGGAGGCGTTGGGATATATGCCAGGCATCTGCAATATGGTAATTTTAACCAAACCTATCAACGCCTTGGTGTAAGGTTCGATGTGTATAAAAATTGTTCGTTTGGCATACATGTTAGAGCGATCAATTTTATGCTTGCCGAATTTTTAGAGTTTAATCTGGGATATAGAATTAGGTGGGTGAAGTAAATAGCCTGTAAATGAAATGATTATGTGTTCGATTTAATCGCCAATAACTGCCTGATGGTGATTCGCGATTCTGTAGAAGCATGGTAATTTGATGACGCAGATAGTCAAATTCAAAGTTCACGAAACGAAAAAGAAATAAGAACCTCTCTCACAAAAGCAGCGTGTGTCCGCTCTTTCCCTACATGTCTTTCATCGCCACTATATACTTCTTTTCTTGACCCAGATATCGCTGTTGGAATGTTTTTATACTTTTATATGTTGTTGCATTCCATTATTCAACGTATAAATAGGTTGACATATTATTATTATGAAAATTAAGAAACATATACGATTACAGCTTGTCGGTTGGTCAATTTATTGGTTATTACTTCTAACGATTAATATCCTTTTTTTTAAGAAAAAGGTTTATGGTACACCATTGTTAATTTTATGGACTATCTTATTTACCTTTTGCGGCCTAATAGTATTTTATCTTCTGACTAAATTTTATAATTGGTTAATAATAAAGAAGATAGACACCGTTCTTTCTGTCATCTATATAATTACAATATCATTTATTGGAGCTTACACCTGGGGCCTCTTTGAACCAATTATTTCATGGATTATCAATCCAGATATAAACCAATTAGATATTTCCTGGGACATTAATTCAAGGCGCACTTTCCCTTTCACATTTGTTGTAGCATTTTTTAGTATTCTTTACTATTTCAGCAAATTACTGGAGGAATCCAATGCCCATAAAGAAATCAAGAGTATGAATAAAGAAGAGAATTCTAACTTAAATGATACTATCTCGGTTTACTTGAAGAATGATATAGTGCTGCTCCCTTTTAAAAATATCGTAAAAGTCTCAATAAATGGTAATTATTCCAGTATCGTTGATAATAGGAATATAAAATACGAACTGAAAAAGCCTTTAGTAAAATGGGAGAATGATTTACCAAAAAGCACCTTCCTGCGTATCCATAGATCAACTATTATAAATAAGAATTTTATTGAAAAGATTGAACCCTGGCATAACTATACTTATAGAATCAGGTTGAACAATTCAGATATCCCTGAAGAAGTCAGCCGAAGGTATGCTATAATGATAAGAAAGGAATTGAATTTATAAGAGCGGGCATCGGAATCCCAACCGCTTATTAACTAAATTTTACCGCTTATCCCTTTTGTATTCCAACCCTCTAATCCATCCTCTACTTTTGTCGGAGAAACGAAATGTAATAAATTTTAAAATCTTATGAAACAAAAATTATTTCCTTTTCTGACGATCATTTTAATGTCAACAATGTCGTTGTTGCATGCGCAAGAAAGCAATCAATTAATCAATTCAAAACTAATTGAAGAATACAAAACACTTATCAGGGAGAAAATGCAAACCGGGCACCTTGTTGGAGTAGGTGCCGCATTGATACTTGGCGATTCTGTTTGGAAAGAGGGCTTTGGTTTTGCCGATAAAGAGAATAAGATTCCCTTTACTACTCAAACAGCTTTAAACATTGGTTCAATTACAAAGCCTTTTACAGGGATGGGTGTCATGCAACTGCAGGAGAAAAAATTATTAGATGTTGATAAACCCTTGGTAGAATATCTGCCAGAATTCAGTATTAAAACTAGAAAATCCAATATCAACGATATTACTGTTAAATCAGTAATTCAACATACATCAGGAATTCCAAACAATATGATCAAAAATTTTTGGGCTGTTAATGAAAACTATACAAATACTGTTAGTTACCTCAAAGGTGAGTATCTGGCATATCCTGTCAATTTCATTTATCATTATTCCAATCCAGGTTATGCTCTTTTAGGGCACACCATTTTAAAAGTTAGTAAACAGGATTATCCCTTATACATTCAAAACAATATTTTAAAACCGATTGGGATGAATAACTCCGGATTTTTAGGCTACACCACATTAAATAATTTAAGCAAGACTTATGATTCAACCGGTACCTATTATCCTGTTAAATATGGACGAGGTATGCCGGCAGGTGATTTAATATCAACAATTGATGATATGGTAAAATTTGCTTTGGAAATGATAGCTATCTATCATGGAAAAAAGGGAGGCTTCATAAGACCTGAAACATTAAAACTGTTCGACGAAATAAATAATGATAATATTGAAAACAGAAATACCTGTATGGGATGGGATGTGTTTAAAAATGATTCCAGTTTGGTAATTATGCATGGTGGAAGTCACTTTGTAGCGATTGCTTCTCTTACAATTGATTTGAAAAAGAAAATAGCCGCTATATTTTTAGTTAATACAGTGGGAGGAATGGATTTAACCGGTGAAGCAACCGATAAATTCTGGGAACTTTCCGGAATAAAATCAGCAAATCTGATACACTCATATCCTTATAAAAATCATACATCAGATAACATTTTTATAGATTCGCTAAAATTGCATACAGGAATATATGTTAATACCAGCGAAATTCATGATGTTAAATTCGAAAATGATAAATTGCTACTTAATTCCCCATATGGCAATTTCGAATTGAAACCTCAGACAAATGATGAGTTTTTACCCGGCACAATTAAAGCAGACACAGTTCGATGGATGAAAAAACCAAGATTTGTTTTTTACGAAGTAATGGGGTATAAATTGCTTGTTTGGCAAGATGCCGGCTATAAACGACAACCTCTTGGTATTCTTGAAACTCCCAAGGAAATAAATGAAACGTGGAGAGCCCGTTTAGGGAAATATAAATTAGTTGACAATAATATTGAACAATGGAATAAGATATTGGAAATGGAACTTTCAATAGCTGATAATAATTTACTGCAATTAAAGAAGGTATACTCTGAAGGAGAATACATAAATTACATGCTTATTGAAAATGATAATGAACTTATTACATGCGGATTTGGCGAAACCGGGGGAGAAACAATAAGCTTTGGCAAAGAAAACCAAAAAGACATAATGAAACTAGACGGATTAACGATGAGAAAAATTGACTAAGGTATATTCTGAGAGAAGAAACTAAAACACTAAATATAAGACCATATGAAAAATGGATTACTGATTATTACGCTGATTTTAATTGTCAAATCCTTACTTGGACAACAATTTACCGATTTATATGGTGATTATTTTGGACAAACTCCTCCAGGTGATACTCCAATGATTTTTGCGCCTGAAATCATTTCCAAAAATACGCTTGAGCATAGCGCTGCAATTTTCTCCTCAGATGGAAACGAAGTTTATTGGGTATCGCGTGAGAATCAAGAAGCCAGGTTAACTATTTGGCGGATGATAAAAATTAATAATCAATGGACAAAACCAGAAGTTTTTAACCCTTTAGGTGATAGTATTAACCACTTTGATCCTTTCATAACGTCGAATGGTGAAAAGATATATTTTGGAGCAGATACTAAAGGTAACACTGATATTTGGTTTATAGAAAAGCAAGGTATCAATTGGAATAAACCACAACGATTAAATTCCTCAGTAAATACTTTAGATGGTCAATGTCAGGCTTCATTAACCACCGATGGAACTTTATATTATTTAGACCATAGAACTACTAATACTAATTGGACATGTGATATCGTAAAGTCCCGTTTTAAAAATGGAGAATATCTTAGATCCGATACTTTACCTGAATGTATAAACTCGGGTGCTTCAATGGATTGGACCCCATTTATTGCCCCGGATAACAGCTATTTACTATTCTCGTCTCAAAGAGGGCAGAATTATGGTGATTTATACATCAGCTTTCACGATATTCATACTGATAAATGGTTAGAACCGATAAATTTGGGTGAGCCAATAAACACAGGGTCGCAAGAAACATTTCCGGCCGTAAGTCCTGATGGGAGGTATTTGTTTTTTACTCGTTGGACAGATGAAGAGAATGACATGGATATTTATTGGGTGAGCACAAAATTCATAGATAGATTAAGGAAAAAAAGCATGGCTGAAAAATAGTCGGGCCAACCTCTCCTTCGCCCTCAGACACATTTGCATGACTTTTATAATATAATTCAACCGTAAATGTAACTTGTCATACCTGAAACCGTCCTATATTAAATTTAATAAAATAAAACAATGAACATTTATAAGAAGTTAAAAGGTATTCCGAATGAGGTGAAGATAAGTTCAAAGATGAAGATTTCAGCTCTCTTAATCCTGACACAATTTAGCATCTGTTTTGCCCAACAAAAAAAGAGTGATTTTGTCATTGGAGACAAAATAAGTTTTGAATCAAAAATCCTTAATGAACGAAAAACGATAGTTGTAATCCCTCCTTATAATTACAAAGACAGACCTGATGAAAAATTTCCGGTCGTTTATGTCTTAGATCCGGGGAATAATCTTTTTGCAACATTCGGAATTGTAAATTATTATTCAGATATATTGAAAATTATGCCCCGAATGATCATTGTGGGTGTTGTCTCCAACGATAGAGAAAAAGATTATTTACCAACACCTTCGAAAGAACAACCGACAGGAGGTGGAGCTGATAAATTCCTTAGTTTCCTTAGTTCGGAATTAGTAACATTAATTGACTCAACTTATCCGTCAAATTCAGAACGTTGTATTATTGGACATTCTGCAGGTGGATTATTTGCGATTTATGCGTTGGAAAATCAACCTGATTTATTCAAGTCATATATATGCATTGATCCAAGTTTGTGGTACGATGATCAATCATGTATTAAGAAAATGCCCGATTTTTTAAATTACAATAAGGATAGTAACAAATCAATCTTTATTTCATTGTCAAATGAGAAGGAAATGGGAGTATTCCCTTTTATTGAAGTGCTTGAAAAACATGCACCGGAAGGGATTAGATGGGATTATGTGCATTATAAAAGTGAAACTCATAACTCATTAGGGTTTAAAAGCATTTGTGCTGGTTTTGAAATGATTTATAAAGATTGGAAAATAGATGATAATACAAAATAAACAAAATGCTCACAAAGGCTATACGCAACAAGGGTTTCAGAGGTAGTTCAACTATTCTCTCCTCTCGCTATGGCAGGCAGGTAATCACCTGCAAAAGTCAAATTTCATACTTCCAAACCGTAACCAGTCCCCAGCCCGGTTAAATAATCAACTATTCAATTATATCAAGGCTTAAGTTTTATATACCCGTTCGGGACTATAAAGTAATTTATTTAAATAATTATACCCGAACGGAATTATTATTGAACAAAATGTTATATTTGTACCCGTTAAGGTATAACACAGCTATGGGAAATATATCGTCATTCATTAAATATCAACGAAAAAAGCAGGGATTAACCCAGGAAGACCTGGCAGCCAAAGCCGGAGTTGGCATCCGTTTTATTCGCGACATGGAACAAGGCAAAGAAACCTTACAATTAAACAAAGTAGAACAGGTATTAGCCCTGTTTGGCTTTCAATTAGCTCCTGAGAAACAACAGCTTGATGCCTACGACATTTTTTGGAACTACCTTCATGAAGCTGTAAAAATCACGCTAACAAACAAGATTTCAAAATATGGCATTATAATAAAGGAAATAATAGATATACAGGAGAATAAGATTACTGCCTGGCTATTTGTCCCGAACAACAATGCTTTAAAATATCAGCAAAAACCAGAGGATAGCCTCACCGAAATCATTCAGCATCGTGATATTCAGCAAATCGAAATCCAATAAAGGCTCAAAGCATGAAAAAAGGATTGGTTTATAAAAAAAACAAACTGGCAGGTACAATTTGGGAAGATGAAAACGGTTATTCGTTTCAATACAACGTCTCCTATTTACAGCAACCCATATATGGTCCTGTAAGCAGAACCTTACCATTGCGTTCAGAGGTGTTTTCAGATAAAAACCTGATACCATTTTTTGACGGGCTCATACCCGAAGGATGGTTGTTGAAAATTGCAATTGATAATTGGAAACTGAATCCCCGCGACAGGATGGCTTTGTTACTTACGCTTTGTAAAGATTGTATCGGCGACATCAGTATAATAAATGAAAAATAAAATGAACTGCCTGCTTTGCTACAAACCCTTGACGGATGAAACAATCGATTATCACCCAATATGTGTAAAGATTATTTTTGGAACGAATCAGATACCATTGATTGATATTGATGAAAAAAAACTAACCGAATATGCCCAAAAAATTGTTGGTGCAAACAGTACCATTACCGGGGTTCAACCAAAATTAAGTTTATGGCTGGAAGAAAGTAAAAAGAATATCCGATTCACAATCATCGATGGTAGAAGCAATTACATCTTAAAACCACAAAGTAACACCTACACATCTTTGCCTGAAAATGAAGATTTATGCATGCATCTTGCCCATGTATTTGGCATTGAAACAGCTATTCATGGTTTGATACGATTACCATCAGGCTCCACTGCCTACCTCACGAAACGATTCGACAGGGATGGCGAAAATAAATTGACCTGCGAAGATTTATGTCAGCTTACCGAAACACTTACTGAGTATAAATACAGAGGCAGTTACGAAAAGACGGGTAAAGCAGTTAAACAATATTCAACACAGGCTGGTTTGGATGCGTTGCGCTATTTCGAATTGGTACTTTTTAGTTTTATAACAGCTAATGCAGATATGCATTTGAAGAATTTTTCAATGCTCGAAAAAGAAGAAGGTGTATTCGCTTTAAGTCCTGCCTATGATTTAGTTAACACAGCCTTAGCTATTAAAAATGAAACCGAACAAATAGGTCTGACGTTAAATGGCAGAAAAAATAAGATAACAAAAAAAGATTTTGATGTATTTGGTATAAGTCTGGCATTGAACGATAAGCAAATGCAAAATTGTTATCAATCATTTTTAAAACAATCGGAAACGGCTGCCTGGTGGATTGACAACAGTTTTTTGCCGGAAGAACAAAAAGAGCTGTTTAAACAGATTGTGTCGGATAGATTGCAATTGCTGACCACCAATTGACAGGAATATTAAAGGCCTGTTTATTATCTCTTTAACAGCTCCGCTAAAAAATGTTGACGAAAAAGGCAATTCGCATCGCATGATTTTCCCAACAAAAAACATTTGTAGATCATGTTTTTATGGGATAAATTTGTCAGCGTAAACATGATTTAATCACTAAATAACTGCCCGAAGTCGATTAGCGTTCTATTGTAAGCAAGTAACCCAAATGAGGCATAAAATAAAAGAAAAATGACAACACAATTTCGACTGACATTCCTGTTAATCTTATTGATTTCGACACAGGCCTATTCACAAACTATCGAAACATTACGACAAAACATCGGGCAAATCATCCATTCGAAGAATTCAGTAGTCGGTGTTGCCATTAACGGAGTGGATAAAGATGACACGTTGAGCATGAAAGGATCAGATCATTTTCCGATGCAAAGCGTATTCAAATTCCCGATTGCATTGACTTTATTGGCCGAAATGGACAAAGGCAACTTCTCCCTTGACCAAAAAATTGAAATCAAAAAGAGCGAACTTTTGCCCGGGCTCTGGAGTCCGATAAGAGAAAAGTATCCCGATGGCGCTACACTTACAATCGCTGAAATTCTTGAATATACCATCACTTTAAGCGACAATGTTGGTTGCGATGTATTGCTGAAGCTTCTCGGAAAACCTCAGGCTGTTGAAACGTATTTTGCAAATAACAACTTCAACGACATTGCTGTAAAAATCAACGAAGAAACGATGCAAAATAATTGGGATTTACAGTTTCAAAACTGGACAACCCCAAAAGAAGCAAACAGAATACTACAAACATTTTATGAAAACAAAGGCAATCTACTTTCCCAAAAAAGTTATGATTTTGTGTGGAAAATGATGAAAGCTACCCAAACAGGACAAAACAGGCTAAAAGGACAACTACCTGAAGAAACGATTGTTGCACACAAAACAGGTTGGTCTGGAACAAATGAAACCACGGGAATAACTGCCGCGGTAAACGATATCGGGATCATCTTTTTACCAAACGGGAAACACTTTTACATCAGTGTTTTTGTGACCGAATCGAAGGAAAATATCGAAACAAACGAGAAAATCATTTCCGACATTGCAAAAGTAGCCTGGGATTATTTTATGAACCAGCCATAAAAAACAATGCCTGTATGATAACAGCGTATAGGTGGTAATTGGGGGTGAGGTGATACATAGAAGGTCTTTGCATATAAGATACTTTGTGCTGAACCAACAAAAAAACTATATGTAAATCATGTTTTTATGGGTTAAATTTGTCAGAGTCAACATGCGATGAAATATATTCCAACCGGTAAATGAAATGAATTTGGGTTTAACATTTAATCATGAAATAATTGCCAAAAGGGGATTAGTGATTTGTTGTAGGCAATGTTTAGATTTTTTGGTAGCTTTATGCATGACAATTTTTTTTATTGCTTGAAGAAAAGTGAATAAGAATATTAGAAAACATTAATACTTGAAAAAATGATTTCAAAACCTTTTTTGAATTTCTTAATTGTATGTTTTTGGGCAAGCATCTTACTTTTTGTTATGCAATTTGTCACTTTATTTGCACCAATTTTATTTACCAAGGGGGTTAGATTTGAACAAAATATTTATATATTAATTTTTAGTGCAATACTATGTCTTCTTATGTTTTACATGTTTTTCTATTCCTTATATTTCTTTTTCAAATATGACAGATATAGTAAATCAGGAGTTTATTTCTTTTTCTTTCATATTATTTACTCCTTGATATATTTTTATCGAGTGATATGGAAAAGGAAAAGAGAATTTGTTAATAGTTATGAATGTGAACCTGTAATTGGAAATACAATCATGCTTGAAACAGAAGAAATTGACGACATTGAAACTGAAGAAGAGAAAGAAAATAATTTAAACTAAACAGAATAAAACACTGCCTACAATAATTAAGGCTTCATATGGTCGGCACGACACAGCATGAAGCCCCAGTTGAACGAAATTCGTACCTACACTTTAAATGGAAATTGGATTGGCATTTGGTTGTGATAAGGCTGGATGATAAAAAATATGTTGTGAAACAAATCCAAAATAAATTAGTAAGTTTGAACTCATGCCGGAAAATTTAGGATTTAGTAACTCACTGATTATGAATGTGAAAACTTGACGTTAGTCAGAATTTATGAGAACCTACATACTTGTAACATTTTTAATTAGCTTGACTTTCCAAACATTTTCGCAAAATGAAATGAACAAAAGTTGTTTGAAACGAATAAAAGAGTTTTCGGCTGACATACACTTTCCAAAATTTACGGGACTGACAACCGTATCTAAGGACTCAATCAAATTTGATAACAGCATTATTATTATTCACAGCACTGACTCTGAAATCATTAAAATATTTGAACTTGGCCTTGTATTTCCTGACTTAGTATTTGGAGCAAGTACCATGGGCGATAAATATGAATTTAAAAGAACCTTTAGCGCCGACACATTATCCATTAGTAATGTATCCGAATTACATTTTCCCAATCAAAGACCAGACACTAGATCTTTTTCATTTTTACTTTGGCAGAAGAAAATGGCAAATCCAAGCCTTTATATATTTGAATTAACTAATGAAACCGCTAATTCAAAGACGACCATAAAGACATTTATCGAGAAGGCAAAAGTGACAGCTTTTGGTTTCTGTTCAATTTTGATGTAGAGCGTAACTATAGACAGAATTAAAAACGGCATATAACATCAGCAACCCAGTAAGTTCGGCAGCGGTGGTTTTCGGTGTGCATCCTTTCCGCTTAGGCTGTTTTTCGGCTTGACAGGAAATCGCCCGCAATCCGCCCCTGCGTGTTGCTTCCAAAAATAAATTTCCTCAATGCGGTGCAACATCCTTTTTGCAACAGGAGGGGAGGCGGTCGTAGGCTTTGGGATCGGCCGGTACTTCATCGGCATCGTAACCGATTTTTGAAACCGCTTTTTTTAGTTTCTCCTTGTCAGTCTTCCCTTTTTTAAACTCAACCGTGAGGATTTTGGTCTCTGAATCTAATGATACTGCTGTTACGCCTTTTTCAAAAGCCATATTTTTTTCGATACGTTCCTTACACTGATCGCAGATAGCAGAGGTTTTGATCTCAACTTTTTCGGTTTTACTTTTCGTATCCTGGGCTTGCATAGCAACCGGCCCAAGAATCATAGCCATAAATAACAGGCTAAGTAATATGCTGTATGTCTTCATTTTATAGGTATTTGATCATTCAAAATTACAATTATTAATCTTTATTAATATACTTTGTCCTGCGGACGAGTTGGTTTTTTTACCACCCCGTCCTTCAGACATCACTCCAATGGAGGGGAATTACTCAATAGTAAACCTTAATCCGGCATAAATGCGTATTCCGGTGACTGGTCCCCAGATCATCGACGAATCGAAATACTGGCCAAAAGGCTCCTTCGCCGCAACGATCGGGTGATGCTGTTTGAAGTTCGTCATATTCTCGCTTCCCAGATACACATTCCACTTTTTGAAATAACGGGTGATTTGCGCATTGAGAATGGTATAGGCTGGCGAGTAATCCTTACGTTGGTATTTTTCAGGATTCGCCAACGTGGACGGCAATCTCGTCTGGCCATTGAACTGTGAGGTGAAGTCGAACTGCCATCTGTTCAGGTTCGTTTTATACGACAAATTCACGAGCGCCCGGTATTTGTTCACAAGTGGTTTTTCGAGCAACGAATTTTCAAAAGTCATCTTCACATCGTTATATCTGAAGGCAGCCGTAACATCCAAACCTTTGATCAACTCATAGTTGGCCTCAATCTGTGCGCTGTTTGAATACGATACACCATCCAGATTATAGATGATTATCCGGTTGATGTCGGAGTCACGATCAACGACAACCTGGTTGATGAAATCGGTGCGATATACATCAACATTCACGGTCAACTCACGGTTTTGTACTTCGAAATGCTTGCTCAGGTTGATGCCGTAATTCCATGCATCTTCCAATTGCGGAACCTGACGGTATACAATTCGCCGGGATGAAGCCAGCAGTGAGGTATTTTCGGCTAACACATTCGTCGAGCGGGCGCCTTTACCAGCCGACAACCGAAGAATAAGGCTTTCGTTGAAACTGTAACGAAGATGGACGCGCGGTGTGAAAAACAAGCCAAAGATGGAATGATGATCGGCCCTCAGGCCGGCAATCACATTCAGTTTGTGGCCGTCGCTGTATGTATATTGATAGAATACTCCCGGCACACGTTCAATCCGGCTGAAAAGGCTATCGTTCAGTTGTTCATTAAATTTGTCGTAAATAAAACTGATTCCGGTTGTGTAGGTGTGTTTTGTATTGCCGATAAATGACTGAAACAGCGCATTGCCATAATACGAATATTGTTCAGCCGTGTAGTCGTTCAAACCAAAAAACGAATTCAGGTGATGGTAAACGAATTGTTGCTGGATACCCAGGCTGGTAGCCGGTCTGCTAAAGATATAGCCGGTCTTCAGAAATGATTCATAGCGGTCGGTGGCTAATTTCACCCCGTAACCGTTCGATGTATCGCGTGGCTTGTCCTTGTCGAAGGTAAGCTGTCCGCCATCGCGGTTTTCCTTCATCCCTTTGATGCCGAACTGACCTTCGAAGCGTTTGTGTTTGAATTCCCAGCGGTTGTATAGGTTATACTGCGTATAAACCGGGTCATCCATAAAGCTATCGTGGTTGCCGTCGTGGTCCGAATTATTGTGACTGACATGTCCCAACACCATCGTTTTAAAGCTTTTATTCACCGGGATTTTTGCATTGAAATTGATTTCCGAACGGCCCATCTGATCCTGGTAGAGGTTCAGGAAGAAACGTTCGCTGTCTTTTGGTTTTTTGTATTCCACATTGATCTGACCGCTGATCGATTCATAACCGTTGATCACCGAAGAGGCGCCTTTCGACACCTGAATGGATTGCATCCAGCTTCCGGGAACATAATTCAAGCCAAAAGAAGTGGCTAAGCCACGCAAATTCGGAATGTTTTCGGCCATCATCTGTGTATAGATACCCGACAATCCAAGCATTTCGATCTGTTTTGCTCCGGTTATGGCATCGCTGTATGAAACAGCCACACTGGCACTTGTTTCGAAACTTTCCGAAAGGTTACAACAAGCCGCTTTGGTCAATTCGCCTGAAGTGATGGTGGTGGAATTCACGGTGCTCATCCTCGAAACGAAGGAAGTTTTGGCACGGGTAGAAACCTCCACCTCACCAAGCATGATTGATTTACTCATGGTATGACTGATCCTTCCTTCATCGCCATTCACATGCAGGGTGTCGTTCAAAAAACCCACAAAACTGAATATCAGCATATGGGCATCTTTTGATGCTGGCAGACTGAACTGCCCGTTTTCATCCGATACCGTTCCTTGCTGGGTTCCAGACCAATAAATGTTTACACCTGGCAAAGGAGCAGGTTTCGGCTCACCCGATTCAAAAACTGTACCCCGTATCGCCTGTGCATTGAGCTGTGACGAAAACAGGATGGGTACAATCAATAGTAATAATATTCTGAATTTTTTCATAGTAGAAGATTTGATTTAATGCTGCTTAATAATCAATAATTTACAGTCAGTGACTGGATGATTTTTAGCAGTGTAAATCAATCTTCAGTTGATGAATAGAAGTGAGAAGTGTTTTGCCGGAAAGGAATATGGGAATATCATCCGGAAGATCGGCAATGATTTGGTCTGTCTGATCATCAACAAGCACAGTGCGTATCAATGGATTAACAATCAGCGCGAAATACTGGATAATCTGTGGTTTTTCATTCGCAATGTCAACGTCAATACTTATTTTATAGTAATGACTGAAATCGGAACAGCAATCGTGTTTGACAGGAACAGAAACTACCTGCGCGCAACACGATTTCGTGGCTTTTTTCTGTTCGGTTTTGGAATGACAAGCAGTACCCGGATTCTCATACTTACAATCGAGATCCGAAGTAAGTACCGATTTTAGCAAGGTTTTGGTTGAAGCGCAGTAATGTGCATTCACGGTAAGACCGATCGAACTGACGAAAATGATGAGCGTCAATACGATAGAAACCGATCGTGTAAATATGCTGATGTGCTTCATAACGGGAACAAAAATACAGTTTTATATGACGAATAATGTTAATGCTTTCTTAAATCTTTGAGGAACATTGAGAAAGCCTGTAAAATATTTCCTTGCGTCCACTCCAAATACTGATGTTTGGCTTTTCGGAGATGATTCAAACTTGAAACTTTTTTTAACCTGAACTATACTGTCGTACTGATTTTTGCCAAAGCCTGAATTGTTTTCCAGTTACGGATCGTTGATTTAAGTTTCAATTTCGATTCCAGCACAGCATTGGTAATTCGTGCACGGCCAAAGCCATTCGGACAATAAATAAAAACATAATCCCGGAAAATGAAGTATTCATCAGGCTGAACTTCATATGTGCTTAGCTTTTCGATACCTTCCGGTGATGGAATTCCCGACAGAAATACCAGTCCGGTTTTATCACTTTCAAGTTCCACACGGTTATTGAATGGATTTTGATCAATAAGCCCTGTCAAGACATTTGTCTGCTTTACAAACACTTCAATCAGCAATCCGAAATTTTCATGGATGGATTGTTTTAGTATGATTTCAATCTGTTTTTCGTCGGTCATGACCGATCGGAATACTACGTTTCCGCTTTGCAGATAGGTTGTAACTGATGTGAAACCAATTTGTTCAAATAGTTTCTTTAAGCTAACCATCGGGAGCATATTTTTACCGCCCACATTGATACCTCGTAGTAAGGCAAAATAAGTTTTTGTTGTTTTATTCATGTTTGAGCCCACTCCGAAAACTGATAAAAGAAGAAATGCCACTAAAACTCCAGATCACCAAAATGCACCAAGACTTCAAAATTAGTGTTTTACCTTTGGTGAAATTTAGTGTTTTTGTGAATTGGTGGCAATATATGGCTTTTCGGAGTTGGCTCATGTTTTGATCTTCAAACATTTTTTTCGGGGAATCCTGTAAATTTCATCGAAAGTCATGATTAATTATCCTATTTTCAACGAAGTCATCGAAAGTGAGCCCATGACCAATGCGTCGTTGTAAAACACAGTTTCTTCGTCTTTTTCCTTCAATCCCAAGGTGTACAATAAAGGAATATAATGTTCGGGAGTGGGAATGGCCAACTGAAAAGCCGATGATAATTCTTTCGGTTTCGTGAGTTTGTCAACCTCATCGTTTAAAATCATCTTTTTGAATCCTTCGTTGGCCTCAATCGCCCAATCGTAACCCGAATTTTCTTTTTCCCAATCGACTTTCCGTAGGTTGTGAACCATATTACCACTCCCAATGATCAACACGCCTTTCCTGCGTAGGGCGGCCAATTCTTTTGCCAGCGCGAAATGAAAAACGGGATTTTTTGTGTAATCAATACTCAACTGAATCACCGGGATGTCGGCCATCGGATACATTTGTCTGATCACCGACCAGCATCCATGATCCAGTCCCCAGGCGTAATCGGGTTGTACATCGGTTGATTTGATAGTTTCTTTCATGAATGATGCCAATTCGGGGCTACCTGGTGCATTGTATTGAATATCAAAGAGTTTCTGAGGGAAGCCACCGAAATCGTGTATGGTTCTGGGATTGTTCATGGCAGTGACAAAGGTTCCCTGCGTTTCCCAATGGGCTGAAATACAAAGTATGGCATTGGGTCTTTCCACTTTTTCAATCATGGTTCGCCAGCCGGTAACGAATTCATTTTCTTCGATCGCGTTCATCGGATTACCGTGTCCGACAAACAAAACCGGTAGTCGTGAAGTTTCGTCCAAATCGGTTGAAAGGCTTCCCAATGCCGAAAGTTTCAATGATGTCATAGTTAATGTTGTAAATGTCAATGTTTTAAGAAACGATTCCCGCGTCATTTGTATTTGGATAGTCAATGGTCATCAAAATAAACAACGTTTAGGGCAAAAAGTTTCAGCGGAAATGGTAAGGTTATTCCCAACGCAGGGCCTGCAATGGATTAGAGCGAATTGCCGAAGTTGTTCGCCATAAGATGATACTCAGCGTCATCAAAACCGAAACCAAACCGGCAACGACAAAATATCCGATACTCAGGTTAATATGATAAGCAAAGTTTTCGAGCCAGCGATGCAACATCAGCCACGAAACAGGCCAGGCAATAAGATTCGACAAAATGATTAACCAGAGATATTCTTTCGAAAACAGCACAAACATATTTTTTAATCCGGCCCCGACAGTTAACCGGATACATATTTCGCGGTTGCGTTGGGCGATCATGTAGGAAACCAATCCAAACAGTCCAAGCCCGGCAACAAAAATGATCAATAGGGTCAGCCCGAGCGAAAACTTGCTCAGTCGTGTTTCTTCGATATATTGTTTGTTCAGTTCATCCGAAAGGAAACTGTACTCAAAAGGCCTGCCTGGTGCATATTGGTTGAATGTTTTCTCGATATCGGCCATGGTTTTTGCATAATTACCACCAACGATTCTTATCGCAACAAACTTCAGAAAGAAGAACCTGGCACGATCGTCTTCTTTAATATTCAACACAAATGGCGAAGCTGCCGTGTGCAGCGAGGTTGCATTGAAATCTTTAAATACACCAATCACACGTTCTTCACCACCGAGTGATTTGAATTTCTTACCGATTGCGTTTTCATTGCTACCCCAACCCATATATTTTACCATGGCTTCGTTAATCAGCATGGCATTTGCTGCATCTGTTTTGTTGTTACGATTATAATCACGTCCGGCAACAATTTGAATATCAAATGTTTTGATAAAATCTTCATCAACGATCAGGGCCGGATAAAACTGCCATTCATCTTCCGGTACGCCTTCGGGACGAAATTCATGGGTGTTGTGGGATACACCAAAAATATCATCAACACAGGTAACAGCCTTGATATCAGGATTGGCAAGGAGTTCATTTTTAAAACTTTCGTAGCGCTGAATAATCGGATTCCTTGTCACCTGAATGAAAACAACGGCATCTTTATTAAATCCAAGATTGGCATTACGCAGAAAATGGAGCTGATCGAACGCTGTTAATGTACTCACAATTAACCCGATGGAAATGGTGAATTGTATGACAACCAATATCTTACGTGCCAGTCCTGTACGCAGACTACCTGTAAAGTGTCCCTTCAACACGAGTAATGGCTGAAAAGATGAAAGGTAAAAAGCAGGATACAATCCCGATAGAAGACCTGTTAATAAACCTATCATGAAAAGAACAAAGAACCAAAGTGGTTTGAGAAACAGACTTAAGCTTAACTGTTTATTAGCCAATACATTAAAATAGGGTAGTCCTATTTCAACCATAAGCAGTGCTAATAAAAGAGCCAGAAAACTGATGATCAAAGCCTCGCCCAGAAACTGAGCTACGAGTTGCCACCGTTCAGCTCCGATCACTTTTTTCATTCCGATTTCAACCGTACGCGAACCGGAGGTGGCAGTGCTCAGATTCATAAAATTGATGGTTGCAATCATCAGTAAAAAGATGGCTATGGTGGATAAAATATGTACATAGCTGTTGTTTCCATTCGGTTCGATCTCATAATCGAGATGAGAAAAAAGGTGAATATCTGTCAATTTTTGAAGATACAGTCGGATACTTGTTTTGGAAGCATCGTAATAGAATTTCTTCACAAATTCGGGAAAAGCCGCTTCCAATTGTGATTGTTTTACACCTTGTTTCAACTGAATATAGGTCCAGCATGGGTTCCAGACCCATGTTTCGGGAAGTTTTCCGCGAAACATCGTTTTTGCCGATGACATGGAAACCATAAAATCCCAGGTGAAATGAGAGGTTGATGGCACCTTGTCGATAACACCGGTAACTTTTAAATCAAAGTTTCCTTCGTATCGGAAAAGTTTCCCCATCGGATTCTCTCTTCCAAAATACTTTTCGGCTGTCTCTTTGGTGATAACAACAGCAAATGCTTCATTTAAAGCAATTTGTGGATCACCATAAATGAAATTGTAATCGAACATCTGAAAGAAATTCGAATCGGCGAAAAACAATCTCCTTTCGTTATATACTTTTTCATCCAATTGAATCAGGCTTCGCGGCGCCTGAAAATTAAACAGCCTCACCACACGTTCTATCATTCCGGGAAACTCATTCACAAGCGTTGGAGCTACCGGAAATGGTGCACTGGCCGATTCCTCACCAACGCCTTCGAAATCGGAAATGCTTACCAAACGATATATTGAATCAGCGTTTTTATGCTGCTTGTCATAACTTAATTCATCCACCACATACAACAGGATCAGGATGAAACTCGCCAATCCGATCGCCAGTCCAAACACATTTACAATGGATGAAATTTTGTGTTTAAAAATATTGCGTAACGCTATTTTCAGTTGAGTCAGATACATGGTGTATGTGGTGTTATCGTTTATTCCGTACTTTGTTTATCTATAACAGCTATTTAGTAATGGTTACAGGTTTTTGGTTACTCATAACCAGTAACAAGTCACCAGTAACTGACCTTAAACGTCTGCCTTCCGTTCCCATTTATTCATATTTAATAATATCTATCGTTTTAACCCGTGCGGCCCGCAAGGCCTGCCAACCAACACTGATCCATGAAATCAGCAGTGTAACGATCAAGGTAACCGCAAAATTTGCTGCTGAAATATGTATCGTATAACTAAATCCAGCTAACCAGGCATCCATGAAATACCATACCGGAATTACCGCCAGCACATTTGCGATAAGTACCAAAATTGAAAATTCGATAAGCGATGCAATCATAAGTCGTTGACCCGAAGCGCCAAGTATTTTTCTGATTCCCAACTCCTTTGTCCTGAGTTTCAAAATGAGTGACGACAAACCCAATAATCCGGTTACGGCAATAATGACAGCCAGAAATGTAAACCACGAGAGTATGGATGCAAGTTGCATTTCGCTTACATAACTGCGTTGCAGATAAGTTGACATTGAAACCGGAATGAATGGATCGTTTGGCAATACACTGAACCATGCCTTTTCAAGCTTTTCAATCACATTGTTTCCGGCATTATCAGCAGTTCTGACAGCGATAAAATTAAATCCGTTATAGGGTTTGTTTGTAAGTATCAGTGGTGCAATTGTTTCGTGCAACGAAGCAAAATGAAAGTCTTTCACCACACCGATAATGGTCATTTCTCCTCCTCTTGAAATCTTTTTACCAATTGGATCCGATGCAACATATTGACGAACATAAGCTTCATTCACCAGACAATTCATTGGGTTTTCAGCATCTATTTTATCAAAATCACGGCCCTTAACCACTGTCATTCCCATCGTTTCGATGAAGGTGGCATCGATATCCATCACATGAATCATTACAGGTTGGGTGTAAGTTTCGGGAAAATAGCCATTCATGGTGACCCCTGCGCCGGGCAGTTCAACCGTGGCTCCACACTGAATTACCCCGGCCTGTTGAAGAAAAGCCTGCTTAAGCACTTCAACTTTTTCTTTGGCTGTTTTGCCCGGAAGCGATATTCCAAAAACATTTTCGGTATAAAATCCGGTTTTATATTCTCTGATATATTTTAACTGGCTATTGATTATCCAGATGCTGTTCAATAGCCCGACAGCGATGGCAAACTGGAGCACGACAAGGATTTTAGGGAAAAGATGTCTGTTTTTGGAGGAGATGAATCCGCCTTTTAAGGTGTCAACTGGTTGATACGCTGACAAAAAAATCGCCGGAAAAATGCCGGAGACGAATCCAGTAACAATAACCAATACGATAAATGCGATGGGTATGATAAAATTTCCGGTTTGGTAGAAATTCAAATCTTTGTCGATCAAGGCATTATAATAAGGCATAACGATTTCGGTTAACAAGAGTGCCAACAAAGCTGCCAGCACGCTCAGCATGATCGATTCGCCCAGGTATTGCCTGATGAGTGTTGGGCGTGTTGCCCCCAATACTTTTCGGATACCGGTTTCCCTCGCGCGATAAATGGCCGATGCTGCCGCCATATTTGTGAAGTTGAAGCAGGCAATCAGAAGGATGAAAATGGCAATAAGTGCAAAAATCCGGATATTCGCAATATTGCCGCCCGAACCATCTTCGGTTAACGAATAGAGATGTAACCGCTGCATGGGCTCCAACATCAATCCAACCTTAAATCCTGAACCTTCGAGTTTTCTGTTGATCTGGATATCGAGAAAATATTCAAGTTTCGACTCAAAACCGGCTTTGTTAAAAGTGGGATTTAGAGCAACATACGTTTGATATTGGTTACCTCCGTTCCAATCCATGTATAAATCCGGATCGGTATAAAGCGTTTCAAACGAGAGCAGGGCTTCAAACTGAATTGTTGAGTTTTGAGGTGATTTTTTGGCAACTCCGCTAACCAACCAGCTTTCGGTACCATTGAGTAACACTATTTTTCCAATTGGATTTTCATCACCAAACAGTTTGGTTGACAATTCTTCGGTTAATACAAGCTTCCTGATACCCCGTAAAACATCCTTTGTGTTCCCTTCGGCCAATTGAAAACTGAAGAACTGAAAAAAGTTAGAATCGGCGTAGATAACATTCTCAATGTCAACAATTTTACCCTTATAATTAAAATAGGCATCTCGGGTGTTGGTCACACGGCAGAAGGAGCTGATTTCAGGGAAGTACTCAAGCAGGCTGGGCCCAACGGCTGCAGGTATTTCGCTTGCATAAAAATCGTCATCCTTATTGGCGTAATTCAGATTGACGCGGCTGATTGACTCGAAATTTTTATGGAACCTGTCGAAGCTGTATTCGTTAAAAACATAGAGCAGAATCAGGATTCCGGCGGCCAGACCGATAGAGAGTCCCAACAGATTAATCACCGTAGAACCAATTCTGCGTATTGCATTGCGGTAAAAAGTGATTAAAAACGAATAGAACATCTCAGTTTAATTAGGTCATTTTCCGTTTAAACATCAGGGTGATATTCTTATCCGTTGGAGGTCCGATCTCGACTAATTCCCAATCTTTATCGTAAGATTCAATTTTATGTTTCAACACCTGAACCTTTTCATCGCCTGATATGGCATTTCCTTCCCAGTCGAGCAACTCAACACGGTATTGGAGGCTCCTGTTTCGGCCATCAATACGGACATCTATTTCAACATTCTGATCTTTGTCAATATCGGGAATAAGGATAACTACTTCACGCATCGCCTTGAAATTTAGTATTATACGATACTTTTTTTAATGTTTTCATTGATGATTTGTCCGTCGAACAACCTGATTACGCGCCGGCTATATTCGGCATCGCGTTGCGAGTGCGTTACCATGATGATAGTTGTCCCGGTGATATTGAGCTCGTTCAGCAGGTTCATCACTTCTTCTCCGTGAGCCGAATCGAGGTTTCCGGTAGGTTCGTCGGCAAGTATGAGCGAAGGTTTTGCAATCACGGCACGTGCTACGGCCACACGTTGTTGCTGTCCTCCTGATAGCTGAAGCGGAAAATGCTTGGCGCGATGTGCGATCTGCATTTGTTCCAATACCTCATTCACGCGCTCACGGCGGTCACGGGTTGCCATGTTGAGATAAATCAAAGGCAGTTCTACGTTTTCAAAAACGGTGAGTTCGTCGATCAGGTTGAAATTCTGAAATACAAAACCAATATTGTGTTTGCGGAGGTTTGCCCGTTGACGTTCGTTGCTTTTCGACACTTCGTAATCGAGAAAAGTATAAGTGCCCGATGTTGGATTATCGAGTAGCCCAAGAATGTTGAGCAAAGTCGATTTTCCACAACCCGATGGCCCCATAATGGCGACAAATTCACCTTCTTTAATTTCGAATGAAACTGCATTCAATGCAGTAGTTTCCACCTCATCGGTGCGGAATATTTTTGTTAGTTTTTCTGCCTTGATCATTTTGCTTATGCTATTATAGTTTTACTTTATCTTCATTGATTAACTTACTTGTATTACACTTTTCTCATTTCTCACTACTCACTACTCACAACTCATAACTCACTACTCAATCCTCTATTTAAAAACCACTTTATCCTTATTTCCAAAAGCCTCATACGACGAGCTAATCACTTTCTCACCTGCCTCAAGGCCCTCAACCACTTCGTACGACAGTGTATTTTGACGGTTGATGCGGATGTTGCGTTTGGTTGCAAAACTTTCGGTAGGATCAACAACGAATATCCAGTTTCCACCTGTTTGCTGAAAAAATCCACCTCGCTTCACCGTTATTGCATTGGTTGCTCCACTGAATTTCAGCTTTAGTTGCAATGTTTGCCCACGTTTGATATGTTCGGGATAGCCATCGCTGAAATATAAGTCAACCTGAAAAGAACCTGCATTCACATCGGTATAAATCTTATGTACGGTCAATAAATATGATTTTCCTTCGAAATCAAATTCTGCTTCCTGACCAAATGAAACACGGGAAATATAGCGCTCATCAATGTTTGCCCTCAGTTTGAAATCATCGGGAATGTCAATCTGCCCAAGGTGTTCGCCAACAATGGCTGTTTGACCCACTTCGATGTTAAAGGATGAGAGTTTTCCATCAGCAGGCGCTTTCACGTAAAGGTTTCCCAGACTTTCACGCAACAGGTTCAGATTCTGATACAAACGGTCCATCGAAATATCAATTTGTCCATAGCGGCGTAATGCCGAAATGGAATCAAGTTTTTGTAATTCAATCGAAATTTCGAGTTGCTTGCGGGTGTAGCGATACGTACGTTCATTGTCTTCAAATTCCTGGGTCGAAATTAAACTATCAGCATATAATTGCTTCATCCGGTTGAAGTTTGCCGTTGCCAGCTCTATCTCCTGACGAATAGAAACAATCTCTTTCTGCCTGACAAATTTATTTTGCTCTAAGGCTATCTTACTGTTTTGCAGGTTATTGATTGCTTCAAAAATGCGGGTCTCCTGTTCCATATAACTCAACTCGAGGTTTGTATTCACGAGTTTCATGATGTTGTCGCCCTTCATCAGCATAGCGCCATCTTCGACATACACTTCCTGAACATTGCCACCCATGATGGCATCGATAAAAATGGTTGTCTTTGGAAAAACAATCCCATCCACCGGAATAAATTCCTGAAATAACTCCTCTTTTACTGTTGAAATGGTGACCCGGTCGCGGGGGACATAGATTCTACTTCCATTGTCACGAAAAAAAATCAAATAGAAAACCAACAACACCAATCCTGAAATACCTGAAACGGCAATGATCCGTTTGGGTGGCCATTTTTTCTTTTCAATGATTCGATCCATGCAAAATTTTTTTAAGAAAATTTAACCAAGATTATGCCAACCCACGTATCCGGTTGTATTTCAAATGTTTAAAATATATTTGTTGCGCTTCTGTAACTTTAACTGTTCATTTTCGTCCATTAGCTTGTACAGTTACGTACAGAATAAATACTTTTACATATTATTGTCAATCAAAGTCGTTCTACCATGGAAAAAATGAATGCAAAAATCCTGATTGTTGACGATGATGCCGATGTGTTGCTGGCCGCCCGATTGTTTCTTCGGCAACATATCGACATCGTGCATACCGAGAAAAACCCCGCCAACATCCCCGAGTTGATGAAATCGGAAAACTACGATCTGATTCTGCTCGATATGAATTTTTCGCGCGATGCCACCAGTGGTAAAGAAGGTTTCCATTGGATGAACAAGATTCTTGAGACTGATCCGGCAGCCGCTGTCATTCTGATAACCGGTTATGGCGATATTGAGCTTGCCGTTCAGGGCATCAAAGAGGGCGCCTCTAATTTTTTGCTGAAACCATGGGAGAATAAGAAATTGCTCGCCACCATCAGCGCCACCTTGCAGGTTCGACATTCAAAAGTTGAGTTGGAAGATCTGCGTGGCCGGCAGAAAGTGCTGCTTGCCGATCAGGATCATGCGTATAATAATATCATTGGAAACAGTCAACCGATGATGAAGGTGATTGGCACTGTTAATAAAGTAGCCAAAACAGATGCCAATATTTTGATACTTGGAGAAAATGGTACGGGTAAGGAGGTGATAGCCAGGGCTATACATCGTGCTTCGGCTCGTTCCGGCGAAGCATTTATCAATGTTGATTTGGGTGCCATAACCGAAAGTTTGTTCGAAAGCGAGCTTTTCGGATACAAAAAAGGTGCTTTCACCGATGCAAAGGAAGATCGTGCCGGTAGGTTTGAAGCCGCCCATAAAGGCACCATTTTCCTTGACGAGATCGGAAACCTGACACAAAGTTTACAGTCAAAATTATTGAGTGTGTTGCAAAACAGAAAGGTAGTCCGGTTGGGATCAAACAAAGAAATTCCGATTGATGTTCGCTTGGTTTGTGCCACAAATATGCCCTTGTACCAGATGGTGAATGAAGGAAAATTTCGTCAGGATCTGCTTTACCGAATCAACACAGTCGAAATAAAACTACCATCGCTTCGTGAAAGAGCCGACGATATTGAGGTGTTGGTTGAACATTTTCTGGATCAATATTGTAAAAAATATAAGCTACCGAAAAAACGTCTTAATGCAAGCACCATCAAGCGTTTGCAGATGCATCACTGGCCAGGTAACATTCGCGAATTGCAACATTCCGTTGAACGGGCGGTTATCATGAGCGAAGGTACTGTGCTTGAACCTTTCGATTTCTTTTTGAATGAGACAACCGAAAATATTGAGGTCGAAAAGCTTCCGACAAACATGAATCTCGAAGAAACCGAAAAAATACTAATCCGTAAAGTGGTGGATAAATATGGCGGTAACATCAGTCGCGCCGCCAAAGAGCTTGGATTGACAAGGGCTTCGTTGTACAGAAGATTGGAAAAACATGATTTATAAACGCTTCCGTATTCAGATCATGCTTCGGGTAATCGCATTGGCTGTTACCTGCCTGTTGTTGTCGTTTCTGGTCATGCAAGGCGAGTACCGCATGAGTTCCATTATCGTGATGTTACTCATTCTGCTCGAGACGGTTTCGCTGATTCTTTATACCGAGCAAACGAACAGCCGGTTGACAAAGTTTTTCGAGGGAATCAGACATGCCGACTTTTCATCGTCTTTCTCCGATAAAAGCATGGGTAAAAGTTTTGAGGATCTGAGTAAGGAATTTAATCAGATAATTACTGAATTCAAAAAAAACAGGGCAGAAAAGGAAGAGCATTTTAATTATTTACTCACGGTTGTTCAGCATGTTACTATCGGAATAATCGTTTTCAGGAGAGACGGCAAGGTAGATGTGTTCAACAACGCGATTAAAAAAATACTACGACTGAGTCATCTGCGTAATATTACCGAACTCAGGGAAGTAAAAGATGATTTGCCTGAGACTTTGATGAAAATGAAAGCCGGTGATAAATTGCTGATCAAGTTATTCATCGAAGATGAGTTGATTCAATTGTCGGTAAGCGCGACCGAATTCAGAATGCGTGGTGAGGAATATTTATTGGTTTCGTTGCAAAATATCCATCCCGAACTCGAAGAAAAAGAAATTGAAAGCTGGCAACGCCTTATCCGCGTGCTCACACACGAGATCATGAATTCGATCACTCCCATTTCATCCCTTGCTTCCACGGTACACGACATCCTGACTGATCCTGAAACGGACGAAATTCATGTCGAAAATCTGAGTCCGGATGATATTGAAACCATTGCTTCGGCTATGTTTACTATTGAAAGCAGGAGCAAGGGGCTGCTTAATTTTGTTGAAATTTACCGAAATCTCACCCGTATTCCAAAACCGAATTTCAGACATTTCCGAATCCGAGAAACCTTCGACAGGGCGTATGAATTGATGAAACCAAAAATGGAAGAACTTACTATTCAATGTGAGTGTAAAGTTTTTCCGGACGATTTAATGTTGCTCGCCGATCCCGACCTGATCGATCAGGTGGTGATAAACCTCATACTGAATGCTATTGATGCCGTGAAAGACCAATCACAACCAAAAATCTCCATCACAGCCTCGGTTAGTATTAATAATCGCACCACCATTGAGTTTGCCGACAATGGTACCGGCATCACCCCTGATTTGTTGGATAAAATTTTTATGCCATTTTTCACGAGCAAAAAAGAAGGATCTGGCATCGGATTAAGCCTTTCGCGACAAATCATGCAGATGCATAAAGGTGCAATCTCGGTGAAATCGAAACCCGGCGAAGGCACCGTATTCACCTTAACTTTTTAGTAATTCCCCTACATTGGAGGAGTGTCCGCAGGACGTGGTGGTTTTAATTCTCTTCCTTTTTCAGAAACGTGAAATAGTCGCGCAGCACGTTGGCGCTATCTTCAGCCGGACTATTAATCTCAAGCAAGGCAGCTTCGGAAGAAGTTTTGAAAAAATCGGGTAAAACTGCCAAAAGACTTGTAAGATTGTCAGCGGTATAATAATTTACATCAAACGTACTTGCAATATTCTTAACACTGAGTTGCTGCCGGGCTTCAAAATGTGATTCTAATAAACCTGTTGTATCCGGTCCGGGAAGAAACCTGAAAATGCCACCTCCTTCGTTATTGATCACGATGATTTTTAAATTTGCAGGTAATGCACTGTTCCACAACGCATTGGAATCGTAAAAGAATCCAAGGTCACCACTGATGACCAATGTTGGATGGTTTGAAGCAGATGCTGCTCCGGCCGCTGTTGATACGCAACCATCGATACCACTCGTTCCACGGTTTGAAAACATCCTGTAATTATATTGATAATCAAACAACTGTGCATAACGAACCGGAGTGCTGTTGGCAATCTGGACATTGAAATCCTCTGGCAAGGAACCGAAAATTGCTTCAAATATTTTCAAATCGGAATACCCGCAATCAGCCAGATATTGTTGATGTATTGCTTTTGCTTTGACTGCAACCGATTGCCAATCACCCGAAAAACTACTGCTGAGGTGTTTTATTTCAGGAAGCAACTGACCGAAAAAAACTGATGGATCAAGTGGAATTCCGAATGTAAGATGCTGGTAGGTATCCACCAGATATTCGGTTGGATCGATATGCCAATGATGCTGAATACCGGCTTTCCGTAAAAAAGTTTTTATCTGCTTCGACACCACCGCTCCACCGGTTGTGAGTAGTAAATCCGGTTCAAATCCTGAACTATTTCGATTGACAATTCCCAGACATCTGTCAATACACCCTATAAAATCAGGATGGTGCATATTCGAAATAGTCTCGGTAAGGATGATCACCGAAGGATCTTTCGAAAGTTCAATCAGTTGATTGTTAAGTGTTTGATCAACTTCATGCTGCCCAATCAAAATCATTTTCCGTTGCGATTTATTCCAAATAGCTGCAAATGACTTAACTTCTGAAGTATCAATCATCGCCTTCACTGGAACAAGTGCGATTTGCCTGGGAATATCATTCATCTCCTGATCAAATCCATAAAGTGGCTCACGAATCGGAATATTGATATGAACCGGACCGGGTACTGGAAACCGGGTTGCGAGAATGGCTTCATTGATGAGCCGGTCGTTGTACCATAAATCATCATTGTTTGTGATGTTCTGAGGTAGTTGCACCGATTTCCGTATATAATTTGAGAAAATATTTTGCTGTCTGATCGTTTGTCCATCGGCCTGATCGATCCATTCCACCGGACGATCTGCTGTTAGAACAAGTAAAGATACACGTTGATAATATGCCTCCGCAATCGCCGGCGCATAATTTAAAACTGCCGATCCCGAGGTACATACAATGGCTACTGTTTGATTCAATTGCTGGGCAATTCCCAGGGCAAAAAAAGCTGCACTGCGTTCATCAACGATGGTGTGACATTTGATATCAGTTTTGTTGTTGATGATAGTTATAATAGGGGCATTGCGTGATCCGGGCGAAATGACCAAATGCCGGATATTGCTCTTTTCGAGGAGCCAGGCAAGATGTAACAGACTAATTTTTTCGTTCATCATCATCCTGCAAAGGTCAATAAAATAATTTAAAGCAGTTGTATTTTATCTAATTACCAAGCAATGTTTACGAGATACAAAGCATTCTCAGGTTTTATTTTCGATCCCCGGTTCTTAATAATTTGTAACCAATGATGAAGGAAATATTTGAATATTCAAAAGACCAGTCACTTCTATACTTTAGTGCCCCCTGGTTTGTATAATATCGGAATTCTGCACTAAGGTTTCTATATTCAAACCCAACACCGAATGCCAAATTTGGTTTGTGTCGAATATATAAAGTTCCTATAATGGATGAAATTTGAGAGTTTAAATCTATTCTGGTTATTGAATTGATAATGCCATTAATAAATATCTTATTTGTATTATTCAGGAAAAAATAATGTCTTACACCAATGGAGAAATATAAAGAGCTGAATTTCACAATTTTGAAACTAGTGCTAAGCGGGTTTTTTCCTTTGAAATAGTAATACGATGGCTCAAATGTCACGCCCCATTTGTTTTTGTTGAATGGCAAAATGTATTCTGCCTCAAGTCCAAATCTGAAATCGGGTTCATTTTTAAAATATTTTTTAGTCTTTATAGCATTTCCATCGCCTAATGACAGGGAAGAATAATTTAGGCCGGGTGTTATTCTAAGATTGAATTTTCCCAGTTTTTTCTTGGTATTGGTCGTGGCTATTGAATTCTTTTCACAAGCATTGTATTTCTCAAAATACCTTTCGAGTTCGTTTTGATCATAATTAATTTTTTCAATGGTAGTCAAAGGGGTATTTTCACAACTGACTTCACGCATTAATTGTTGGCGAAAGTCATTATTGGTAGCCATTTGATGGCTATTAACGCTATATTCCTTAAACATCAGTTGTTGAATAAGTGTATCTGTTAATGAGTAAAAAAATTTGGTAAAGTTTCTTTCCTTATAGCAATAGAGATTTGCTTTTCCCTGCACAAGCACTTTTAAAAACAACTGTTCCTGATTCCAGATCGCATTTCGTGATTGCGACAAATCAGAAAGTTTTGTTGAAGACCGGTCTATTTTTACAGTTGCCTTGATATATCTTGAATAGCCATAGATACCAAATTCTCTTATGGTACTTATATTTCCGGTTTTAATGTCTTCATTATCAATTAGTTTATATTTTATCATTGTTGGAGATAAATCCCAATCATTGTTTTTGATTAAACATTCGATTTTTTGATTTTCATTGGTGATCAGATAGCCTTTTTCGAAAATGATTTGACCAAAGGAACATTCAGCACTTAAAAACAGAATGCAAAATAGTATCTTTATTTTCATGAATTAATTATAATTGGTTCATTGTTTGTGTTTTATAAATATCTATGTGGCAAGTTCTCCCAAATTCAAACTACTTGTATTGGCAATATTATTCAAACAGAGTGAGCAATGTCCCTGCCTTTAACTCGGTTTCGTTCCATTCTTTCAATGGATCAGATTGTGCAGTCAAACCACCGCCGACATATATATATGCCTTATTGTCAATAATTTGCATGCAACGCAAATTTACAAAAAACTGACAATTATCCTGATTGTCCTGAATACCCAGAAAGCCAGTATAATAACTTCGGTTGTGATTTTCAGTTGAAATTATCCTGCGAAAGGCTTCCTTTTGCGGCAACCCACAAACTGCCGGTGTTGGATGCAAGGCTTTGGCAATATTGAATGTTCCTGTATTTCCGGTGACTGTAAATGTAAAGTCAGTCTGAAGGTGAGCAAATTTTCCGGCCTGAACGCTCTTTAATTTTCCTTCTTGCAGGTTTTCTACCTGGTTTTTCTGCAGTATTTCACGAATAAAATCAATAACAAATTCATGTTCTTTGATTTCTTTTTCTCCCCAAACCATATTTTCGAGTGGTTGATTATCAATCGCCTGGGTGCCGGCCAAGGCCATCGTTGATCCGTTTCCGGCAGTCACTTTCAACAAGGTCTCCGGCGTAGCGCCAAACCAAACCTGACCTTTTCCATCATTGAGCAAATAAACGAAGGCAGCCGGGTAAGCTGTGCAGGCTTTTCTGAAGATTTCGCCAGCCCGAAAATCATTCTTCAATGCGTATTCCTTAACCCGTGAAAGCACAACTTTTTCAACCTCATGCTTTTGCATGGCATGAATGAACTTCAGGGCATGTAAAGTATAAGTTTCATAATCTGTAATCACTGGTTTATCAGGGAATTTGAGAGGGAGTAATTCCGGAGTATTTCTGTTGAAAAATCCTTCTCCTATATCCCAACCTGTAACTGTTTTCTCCGGGTTAAAAAACTGTATGGGTTCGTTTTCTGTATCAAACGGAGCGAAAACAAATTGAATTGGTTGATTTTTATCAGGCTGGTAAGCTTTTGAAAATGAACCTCCAACCAGAGTGGTTGGTTCGGTTGTTAATGGCAATCTGTAACAAACAAATGGTATGTTATGACTGGAATATTGATTAATAAATTCTGTTAATAGCATAAACAACTCCTTTTAAACCTGCTCATTTCATGCACCTCTCACTTTTTTCCTTCCCTGGCGATAATAAAATTCGTCAACCTGCAGGTCGATACCAACTGTTGGTCCTCGTCAAAAATGTCGATGTTCCACACATGTGTATTTCTTCCCCGATGGATGATAACAGCTTTTGCGTAAACCCATCCGCTCATGGCTGCACGCACATGGTTGGCACTCATATGCGAGCCACGTACATCGTTTTTATCAAGATCGACAATGAAGGCCGAACCGAGACTACCTAAAGTTTCGGCGAGTGCCAGACTGCTTCCGCCATGCAGGATTCCCATGGGTTGTTTCGTTTTCTCATTCACGGGCATTCGGGCATAAACGAAACCTTCATTCACCTCAAGATACTCAATGCCAAGCTGTTCCATCAAGGTATTTTTGTTCAGGGCATTTAGCTCTTCAATCGTGGAATTTGTATTTATCATTGTTGAGTTTTAAAACACAAATTTAGGGAATAAATGCATGTTAAAAAATTCGCCTCTACCGGTTGGTTGTCCGAAGGGCGGTTAATTCCCCTCCAATGGAGGGGAATTTTAACTACCCCAGGTTTCTCTGTCGAGGCTTCGATATTGAATGGCTTCGGCAAGATGTTCGGTTTGGATGTTTTCAAATGCTTCGAGGTCGGCAATGGTACGAGAAACCTTCAGAATACGATCGAAAGCCCGTGCCGAAAGGCTGAGTCGTTCCATGGCATTTTTCAACAGACTTCTACCAGCATCGTTGATATCGCAATAGGTCTGCAACATCTTGCTCGACATCTGGGCATTATTATGCACATTCGGATGGTCCTTAAAACGGATTTCCTGGATTTTACGTGCTTTCATTACCCGTTGCCTGATGGTTTCGCTTTGTTCACCATTGGTACGATCGGCCAGATCTTTAAACGGAACCGGAACGACCTCCACATGCAGATCGATGCGATCCATGAGCGGTCCTGAGATTTTATTCAGGTATTTCTGCACGATTCCCGGATTACACACGCACTCCTGATCGGGATGATTGTAATACCCGCAGGGGCATGGATTCATGGCTGCCACAAGCATGAAGCTTGCCGGGAAATCAATTGACATTTTGGCACGGGATATCGTGACCACCCGATCTTCCATGGGTTGACGCATCACTTCCAGTACAGATCGTTTGAACTCCGGCAACTCATCCAAAAACAAAACACCATGATGTGCCAATGAAATCTCACCCGGCTGCGGATAAGTGCCACCTCCGACCAGGCCTGCATCTGAAATGGTGTGGTGCGGACTTCGGAATGGTCTCACATTCACCATGGAAGTGTTTTTGCCAAGTAATCCCGAAACGGAATGAATTTTAGTAGTTTCGAGGGCTTCTTCAAGCGTTAATGGTGGTAAGATGGAAGGCAATCGCTTGGCTAACATCGTTTTACCTGAGCCGGGAGGTCCAATTAAAATCACATTATGTCCGCCTGAAGCGGCAATTTCAAGTGCGCGTTTGATGTTTTCCTGTCCCTTAACATCCGAGAAATCAAATTCGTAGCTGTTGACCTGTGAGAAGAAATTACCGGCAACATCCAATATGGTGCGTCGGATTGAATCTTTTCCGTTTAAAAAATCAACAACCTGACTTATGTTTTTGGCCCCGTAAACTTCCAGATCGGAAACTACAGCCGCTTCGGATGCGTTCTCAACCGGCACAATCAATCCTTTGAATCCTTGTTGCAGCGCCTTAATTGCAATGGGCAATGATCCTTTGATGGGTTTCAATCCGCCATCGAGCGACAGTTCGCCCATGATGATAAACTGTTCAAGCATTGTATGGTCGGTCTGATCTGATGCAGCCATGATACCGATGGCAATGGGAAGGTCGTAGGATGAGCCTTCCTTGCGGATGTCGGCCGGCGCCATATTAATCACGATTTTCTGCTTCGGGTATTTGAATCCTGTGTTATTTAGCGCTGCCTCAATCCGTTGCTGGCTTTCCTTTACGGCATTATCGGGCAAGCCGACCAGAAAAAACTGAATCCCCTTATCAATATTCACTTCTATTGTTATCGGGATAGCCTCTATTCCAAACAATGCACTTCCAAAGGTTTTGACAAGCATAACCGGTTGTTTTTAGTGATGAGCTGGTGTAAAACACAAATTCATCGTGTAAATCTACAAAAGATCGCAATGCAAGACAAAATTTTCTGAATAGGAAAAGTGATTAAAAAACAAGCCGGTCTGTAAAACTTCAGATATTTCCCTTATGATTTCGGCTTATAGTTCGATTTAGTTAAAATATACTGATAATCTGTAAGTTGAAGTAGCTCGCCAAGTCCGGTTTTCGGATTCTTCTCCATAAATTTACGAACGATCTGCCAACCAACCCATTCGCCTAACCTGGCTGGCGCTTGCTCCGAAAACTCCTGAGTAAAAGGACCGTCGCCAAAAAGTTTCTTAAACATCAGGAAATCATTTTTATACAACAGTTGTTCCGACACCAGAAATGCCCAAACCTCTGCCTGATGTTCAACAGTCCAGTTTAATTGACTTTCGCGGTACCCGATGATCAGATGATCGGCAAGCTTTGGTTGCATGGCTTCCAGAAAATAAAGTTTTTTTCCGGCTTCGATCATTTCTTCGAGAATTGTTTTTGAAGCTGTTTTCTGCGGGAAATGAGTGGAATAAATGGCTTTAAACACATCATTCACCAGATGATCCTTGGTCATTCGTTCAGAAGCATATAACGGAATTCCAATTTGACCATAGAAATCTTCCTTTTCACCTAAGTAGCAATCCATCCCGATCACAACTGCTTTTTCATCGGACAATACAGGCGATTCGATATTTACGCCAGAGATATAGGTGTAGTATTCAGGAAGTTGAATCTGTGGGAAATAATAACTGAACCGTCTTGATGCATCGGTGATTTGTTTTTCGAGGCCGGTAACTTCCGGAAAAACAGTTTTTGTTTTCAAATATAAAGCAATCAAATGTTTATCTGTGACAAAGTCCCGAAGCTGTTGAAAATTTTCAGGATTATCGAGGTCAGCATCCAGGAAATAGTAATATTCGGGTTGCAAGCGTTTTAATTCGTCTAACAGCCTGGTAGTGTCACATTCAAAAAGCGCATTTCCATATTGCTTCAATACTATTTTTTCGGGTTTCAAATCTGAAATATCAATATCTAACCCGCTCTTCATCAGATTTGTACATGAAAATTCAACCGATAATAACGCAACAATGCCCGCCAACAAAAAGTACCGGTTGAAACAGGTTGAAAAGTAATAAACAGGGAGGAAGAATTTAGAGATTTGGGATTTCATTTTTAAATTTTTTTTTTCGACAAGCTAAAACGAGATATTTTCGCTTTCATTGTCATGGTATGTATAAATAAAAAAACCGCCAGTTCATAGCGGTTTTATTACTTAAATATATGATTATCAGAATATTTTCCATCCAAGTGAAACCATAAACCCTTGTTGGCGTGAGTCGAATTTCACTGTTTCAGTTGTTCCTGCGTCTGTTGTAACCTGAACATCCCCAATAAGTTTGTTTAGCCCAAACATATATTGAACGTCGAGCGTGAACATCAACACGTCAACACCGGCGCCAAACTGCAAACCCCACAATACATCCTTAATATCTGCTTCTTTAATTTGCGCGCCATAATCCAACGGTTTTAGCGGATTAATTGATTTGCTGGTAATTATACTGGCTGTTGGACCGGCCTGAGCCCTTACCTGAACCAATTTCAGGTCGAGTAATTTGTAGCCTAAGTACAGCGGAATTTGGATAGATTTAAGATTAACCTCATCTTCGAATGGACTTATGCCAGTTAAGCTGGGTTTTTTGAACACGCCACCCGCTGTGTACCAGTTCACTTCCGGCTGCAAATAAACCTTACCACCCAATCGCAGAAAAGCTCCAAATAAAAAACTACTCTTCATCGAAGTTGTAATGTCGCTTTTGTCGGTCGATAATTTTCCGGTGGTATATCCGATTTTCGGACCAAATGATATCTGAGCCATTAATCCGCAACTCAGGCTGAATAAGATGGCTACAAGCAATAATTTTTTCATGTTTTTTTGTTTAATTATCGAACAAAAATAACGAAACAAATTTCTGAATACAAGTTTTTAATTTTTGCATCATTTTATTTGACTAATTGTGGCAGCTTTTTATGAACAAATAACTATTAAAAACTATCTGATTCAATGACAATAGAATGATTCAGTTGGATTACCTTTACACCTTAAAAATTTAATCGTATGACTAAGCGAATACTTTTACTCTCATTGTTTCTATTCATATTCAATCAATTAACCAAGGCGCAGGACAAGGCATTCCAGTTTGGGTTCAAAGCAGCTCCCAATCTTGGCTGGGTGAAGCCTAACGCGGAAACTTACGTTGGTGATGGGGTGAAAATGGGATTTAGCTGGGGTTTTGTTGGCGATATACATCTGATGGAAAACTACTGGTTCAATACCGGTTTTAATGTACAATTCATACGTGGTGCCTATCATTATCCGCATCAGATACCCGGGACAGGCGGTTCCAGTTCTTATATTACCGGAACTTTAAACCGCACTTTATCAGCCAAGTACATTCAATTACCCCTAGTTTTCAGGATGAAGACCGAAGAAACGAATTCCATTAGTTTTTATGGTGAAATTGGGTTTGGATTGGGTTTCTTGTTCGATGCAAAGGCAAGTGATTCGTTTTATGAAGATAGTTTACTTATTTACGAAACAACAAAAGAAGACGTTCACAACCAATACCGTTTCTTACGTGAATCGTTGATTCTTGGTGCCGGACTCGAATATTCATTGGGGACATCGAATAAAATAACTACCGGATTAAGGTTCGATAATAATTTCTTCGATATACTGAAAGATCAGAATACCGTTGATAGTTCGATTGAGCAAAAAGCCATCTCAAATTTCATCGAATTACAGCTTTGTTTTCTTTTTTAGACGTTTCTACATGAAGATTGCGCTCGCACAACTGAATTACCACATTGGCAACTTTGAAGCCAATACACAGAAAATAATTGCTGAGGCATTGAAAGCGCAATCACTTGGCGCCGAATTGGTTGTGTTTGCAGAATTGGCTATCTGTGGCTACCCGCCACGTGATTTTCTCGAGTTTGATGATTTCATCGATCGCTGCCAGCATGCGGTCGCAGACATTGCCAGCCAATGTGAAAATATTGCTGTAATTGTTGGCACACCGATCAGAAACCTCGCCGAAAAAGGAAAACCCTTATTCAACTCAGCCGCATTTATTGCAAATGGGGAAGTTCAATTTTTTAAAAAAGCCTTGTTGCCTAATTATGATGTGTTCGACGAATACCGATATTTTGAACCATCGCGCGAATTTGAGATTCTTCATTTTAATGGAAAAAAAATTGCCCTGACAATTTGTGAAGATTTGTGGAATATTGGAAACGATCCGCTTTACACCATCAATCCGATGGATGAATTGATGAAGCAACAGCCTGATTTCATGATCAATATTGCTGCTTCACCCTTCGATTACCGGCAGGCAAAAGCGCGTACTGAAGTGCTTCAGCAAAATGTTGGAAAATATAAAATTCCGCTTATTTATGTGAACCACGTTGGCGCTCAAACCGAATTGCTTTTTGATGGCGGTTCCATGGCGATATCATCTGAAAATAAAATTCAGCTCAAACTTCCATTTTTCAGGGAAGATATGCAACTTGTCGAAACAGATTCTTTACTTAATGAAAGTGGCGTAGTATTAACAAAACCTGAATCTACTGAGATTGAACTCATTCATGATGCTTTGGTGATGGGGATAAAAAACTATTTCGAAAAATTGGGATTCAACAAAGCTATACTTGGATTATCGGGCGGCATCGATTCTGCTGTTACAATGGTACTGGCGGCCAAAGCTTTGGGCGCTGAAAATGTTGTTGGCCTACTCATGCCATCGCAGTATTCATCAGACCATTCTGTGGATGATGCTCTTCAATTGGCAATTAATCTGGGAAGTCCTTACAAAACAATACCGATTAAAGAATTATACGACTCGTTTGAAGTGCAACTCGAAACTGAGTTTAAGGATCTGCCTTTCGGTCTTGCCGAGGAAAATATTCAGGCCCGGATCCGTGGAGTTTTACTGATGGCTTTATCAAATAAATTTGGTTATATCGTACTGAATACCAGCAATAAGAGTGAGGCAGCTGTTGGATACGGAACCTTGTATGGCGATATGAACGGTGGATTGTCGGTGTTGGGTGATGTGTATAAAACACGTGTTTTTGAGTTGGCCCGTTACATCAACAAAGATGGTGAAGTGATCCCTCAAAATACAATTACGAAACCACCTTCGGCTGAACTGCGTCCGAACCAGAAAGACAGCGACAGTTTACCCGATTATGATATTCTCGATCAGATTCTGTTTCAGTATATCGAATGCCGGAAAGGTCCCAAAGAGCTGATTGCCATGGGTTTTGAAGAGAAAATTGTAAACAGGGTTTTGAAACTTGTGAACACAAACGAATATAAAAGACACCAAACTCCTCCTATTCTGCGTGTTACCCCAAAAGCTTTTGGTATGGGACGCAGGATGCCCATCGTGGCCAGATATTTATCTTAGTGTTGAAAGTTCGTTCCGTTTATTGAGTCAATATCCATTACAAACCTTCAACTTAATAAACTTTCATCTCACAGATTTATCGCTTCAACTCCAGTGATTTCAGGAATAGCTTTGCGAATGGTATTTTCAACACCGTTTTTCAAGGTCATTGTGCTGTATGGACAACTCCCGCAGGCGCCTGTCAGCTCAACATTCACAACGAAATCATCCGTGATTCCAACGAAATTTATATCACCACCATCCTGTTGCAGATAGGGGCGAACCTGATCAATCAGGTTTTTAACTTTCGTTGACAACGCATCATTATTTTCTAACATAATTGTATGTATTTATATGATTATCTGTTTGTTAAATTATGGAACCTGCTTTTTAATTTCCAGGGCCACCTTATCAAATGCTTTGGTAACGGGCGATGTTTCATCCAATGCAATCGGGCTGCCTTTATCTCCCGATTCAGAGATTGATTCAACTAATGGAATTTGTCCGAGTAATGGTATCCCCAACTGATCCGCAAACGATTCACCTTGCCCTTTTCCGAAAATATAGTATTTTTTATCGGGCATATCGAGTGGTGTGAAATAGGCCATATTCTCTATCAAACCGAGTAATGGAATCGTCAGTTTTTCCTGACGGAACATTGCAGCGGCTCTTTTCACATCGGCAAAAGCAACTTTTTGTGGCGTGGTAACCACAATAGCACCGGTAATTGAATACGACTGTGCAAGGGTGAGTTGGATATCACCGGTTCCGGGAGGCAGATCGATAACCAAATAATCGAGTACACCCCAATCGGCATCGCGAAGTAACTGGTTTAAAGCGCTTGTCGCCATTGGTCCGCGCCATATCAATGCCTTTTCGGTATCGACAAAAAAACCGATCGAAAGCAATCGGATTCCATATTTTTCGATGGGGATGATGGTCGGTTTTCCTTCCCGTTCATAAACGCCGGGCTGCTCGTCGCCGATACCAAACATCATCGGGACCGATGGGCCATAAATATCGGCATCAACCAATCCGACTTTCGAACCTGAACGTGCCAGGGCGATGGCTAAATTTGCTGCAACTGTCGATTTACCAACACCACCTTTGCCTGATGCTACTGCAATGATATTTCTCACACCAGCCAATGGACCACGGCCTTTTTCCTTCTCACTTACCGGTGTGATTTTCACCTCGACATGGGCGCCGAAGGCATCCTGAATGGCTTTTTTAGCCGAATTTGAAACTATATTTACAGCCGGTTCATCCAATCGCGGGAAAATAATCCTGATTTTCACCTCATCTTCACCGGTTTCAAAATCATCAATCATGCCCAGGCTTACAATATTATCCCCTTTTGCAAAATAGATGACACCTTTCAGGACTTCTAATACCTGACTTTTTGTTAATAACATACTATTCTTACTTAGACTTCATTAATGCAACAACGTACAACGGCACAAATGTAAGGTATATTCAGATTTGCCGGAAAAATACGGTCAATGCTTTTCATATTATTTACGTTCACCAATTGCCGGAATTATCCTTTTCAGGCAATCTCAGGGGAAAACACGCATAATCTCCACCCTTTCAACCGATTCCCTGATAGCAGTTTCCAACAGTTTTGCCTTGTCCTTGTCGTTCATCATCAATGCACCACATAACCGTTCTTCTGCAAAAAATAACCGATAATATTTATCGTCTTTCTGGCAGATAACATCTTCAAATTCAGGATTGTCGATTTGTGGGTTCATCGAAAAATAATATTGATTAAATGCGTTTAATTTGAGCCGGAAATTGGTTTTTTCGAATTCGAATTGCTTACCCGTAGCATTTGCACCGGCAATCATTCCTTGTTTTTCGGCCGCATGCCATAAACCGCTTACCAAACCGCCCGAATGCTCGGCCACATCACCGGCAGCATAAACATCTGGATGAGAGGTTTTTAGAAATTGATCCACTAAAATCCCTTTGTTGGTTTTCAATCCGGCTTCGCTGGCCAAATGTATATCGGGCATCGTTCCGATACTTACAATAATTTTATCGTAACGCAGGGGCTCACCTCGATCCAATATAATTTCAAAACATTTATTTTCAATCTTTTGCATAGCAATTGCCTGAGTTTCGAGAAACACTTCCACACCTTTTTCTTTCAGCAATTGCCCCAAATGGTCAGCCATGAAATCATCAAAATGTCGGTTCATCAACATTTTCGCGTGGTGAATCAAACTGACTTTGTTGCCCAATGACAGCATTTGTTCGGTAAGCTCGATCCCCTGAACTCCACCACCTATAATCACAATATGTTCATTCCCTTTGTTTTGTGAACGAATGAAATCGACATCAGCAGCATTTCTGAAATAATGAAGCCCGGCCCATGGTGGCAAAATCGGGTATATCTCAACTGGTTTTGAGCCGGTGCACATGATCAGTTTGTTCCACTGGATTTTTTCGTTCCCAAGAATCAATTCCTTTGTCTCTAACAATACCTGACTAACAGTTCCATTCACAAGTTCGATGGTCATCTGTTCGTACCATTCAACCGGTTTAAGCGCCAGTTCTTCTTTTTGAAATCCTGCGGAAAGTCTTTTACTGATCGATGTTCGTTTGTAAGGCAGTCGATCTTCGCCGTTTATCAGTAGTATTTTACCTGAAGCATCCTGTTTTCTGATAGATTCAGACGCGTTTATTCCGGCTATTCCTGACCCTATGACCACATAATCGTAATATTTCAGCACTTCTGTTTTTTTTGACAAAAGTAGGCAATTGACCCGGGTGATGGAGGTAAAGGGCCGAAAGTCGCAGTACAAATGTTAGTTAATATTTGACTATCAACCCAATACGCCATATCCGGGGAATATCGAAATAGGCCGGGTTATACAGTTGCAATTGATATAGCATCCGGTATGAATCGGGATTGGTCTGCGTGTTAATAAAACGTTGCCATGCGGGATCAGTGAGAAAACCATCATCAGTAGCACTACCGGTTTTGGTGTAAACCTCAAACACGTTTTTGAAATTGAACAGGTTTTCGATATTCAGATAAATAGTTAGCTTCGCCTTCTTATTGATTGTAATATCCTTTTGAACATTCAGGTTGAATAAATTTACATTTGGTGTCAGTCGGGTGCTTTTATGATTATTGTTGGCGGTATGGATATATGGGGTTCCGTGACGAAACTGATAAAACAACTGTAACGAAAGGCCCTGCATGAAACCCAGGTATTCCGATGCCGGCATTCGTGAAATCTCCTTACTTTCAAACCGATATCCGATATTGGCATTCAATACCAAATCACTGACCTGAAAATAGGTCAGGTCTTCCTTGTTTGCATAGGTTTTTGCGAGGTTCATGCCTGCCGAAACACCTGAATTTTGTGGATTAAGCCAATGTATTTTTGCCTGAAAACCATTGGTTGAGATTCTATTATTTGCATTGTCAACCGTAAAATACCTTTTGGGAAATGCACCGAGCAGATATTTCATCGTTATGTAATTATCCACGGATGTGACAAGATAGGCAATGTCGGCCACCAGATTTTTCCACACAATACCTTTGGCACCGGCAAACAGGATTCCGGTCCTGACGGGTTTGAGCGCCGGATTTGGTATAATCTCTGTGCTTCCACTGCTTAACCAGTTGTAATATATTTCCGGTCGAAAATCAGACAGATACTGTGGATTTCGTGTTGATGAACTATAATTCGTGTAGATGTTAAGCCGTTCAGAAATAGAATAATCCAGACTAAACTGAGGTAAAAGATTCATTGTTTTTGTATAATCACGGAAAGTCATTTCGGGCTTCCAGTTTTCCTTCCCTAATCTAATTTCCGGGTATTTTAAATAGGGACAAACTCCACTCCCAACATCCAAACTTAAAGGATCCATGATCTTTATTCCTTCAGCATTATACCAGTTGTCCCCATCCCGGTAACCCACCACCCTGTTTGGCTCGTTTACCTTATCTACATATACCATATAGTCATCACCAATATCTCCTGGTTTTACAAATTCGATACTTCCTTCCGTTAAGGCTTCCTTCACATTGTAAGCGGGATACAATGAATAAATATCGTTAAGAACCGGGCGGTTGGCATCATACACATCAATCCTTAGTCCTATGCAGGCACGAAGCCCTTTCCATTTGAATTCATCCTGAAAATAAGCTGCCCAATATTCAGGTTTAGAAGCGTTTATACTAAAGTCATCGAAGAAGGAATACGGATTGTTACTGCCCTTTGCTTTGCCACCTGAAAAATTGTAACCGGCATAACTGATGTAAGCATTACCATAATTGAGCAACTCATCGGGGGAGAACATATCAAGTGAAAAAAGATTATCGGGCGTGTTGATTGTATGCAAGGTATTGTATTCATCATAATAACTGATCGTATTATTTTCACGGTCGTATGAATCTGTCATGATATAATCGACTCCATCCGTTGAAAGGCCAAGTTTCTGACGCAGATTATAATCAAAAATCCGCTGTGAATTTGCATCATATTTCCGGTTAAACTTTACAGTATCAAATGATCCATTATGCTCAACAAGTATTGGATTCAATCTATCAAGTTCGATTATGTGAAAATTTGTAAGCCCCCTGACAAGATTCCAAAGGCCAACAGGTGCAACTGAATAATGGCTGTTTGTTTCGCGGTTATATTCCCCGCCAATCAGAAAATGATGCGACTTATAATCCGCTTTCATATTGAATGCAACCCGAATTTTTTCCTCTGACATCTCCTGATAATTATTGGAAACTGTACCAGTATTGTTGTACAAATCATAAACTGAATTGGGTTGCATACCATTGATTAGCCCTCCAGCCAAAGCAAGCTCGTCCATATTTCGAAATTTATGGTTCAGTTTGTTGGCATAAACATCCGTTGTGTAAACCGATACCGAAGGATTAATTGCTGAGGGTTCAAAGGTAACAAGGGTATCGTAATCATGTGAATTTAACAGTATCACGTTAGAATAATATTGTCCGTCAACCTCGACATTGCCAATCTCGTAGGTATCGGTTTTGTAGGACATGAATTTGCCAATATAGCCGTAATCGAAAAAGTTGTTACCGTGTTCGGCGCTTTCGGTCCTTTCGAAATGGTTAGCGTATTGCAGTTGAAGGTCATAGGTAAGTTTGAGATCGGCATTCACATCAATCTGATGGTTCCAGTTTATGGAATTATCAAAATTACGGCGGCTACGGACAGCATTGTTGCTTGCGTTAAACATGGCGTTATTGTGGTCAAAGACATCTGTTTTATCAATAACTGAATAACTTCCAAGACTTAGCGTGGCATTCTTCGTAACCGGAATGCTCAGTTTCAGAAAAGGATAAATACCTGTTTTGCCATTGTTATCAGGCACTTTTTGATTTATAAGATCGGCTTGTTTAACAAATTCAGTATTTAAATCATTCGACGGATAATCGGGATTTGGTCTGTAAGGATGGGAAGTGAAACGTGAGAGACTTTCCTGATTTAATTTCATCGTTTTTTTCCAGATGGGATCGGTATTGTCCGATTTGGCAAACTTTGCTGCAATAAGAAGTGTTGGCCCCGGGGTATTTCCTGTTCTTTTACCTTTAGTTGATAAGGGTATATTGAATGCCAGTTCGCCATTGATACTATGCAGATTATAAGCCTGATCACTGTAAATATCAGCAATCGCACTAAATTTCTCGGTGGGGATCATCGTTTCAAGGGAGGTTATTCCGACCGAAGAAAAACCCATCCCAATGGGTAACCTGCTGGTGAAAAGTTGGTACGATTGCAACACCCTGACCGGAAAATCGGAAGCATCGCTAATTAACATCCCATCAATAAAAGTGTGACTGTCAGTAACCGAAATACCATAAAAGTACATCCGATCTCCTTTCAAACTATAGGCCGATGGGGCTAATAATCCGTAGGATGACAGTTTGTGAAAGGGGATTCGCTGCAATTGTTCCTGATTCAGTTGCAATGTATTGCCTACATCCGACAAATGAATTGTTGTATCCACTAAGGAAGTTTGGCTTTCAGCACCTTGAGACAACACCTTACCGATAAATATCAGGTTAAGGCTTGTAACACATGCCAACATGCTTATTGTTCTAAAAAGTTTCATTTCGATTGGTTATCAGGTTAATAGCAAATTAATCCCAACTACATGATTAATAACGTATAGTATGCTTATCTTAAATAAGTTACGATAAACAATCGCTATCACATCATGGTTTCGATTCAAAGGTAATGAACCTTTGGAATGATTGGCAAACAAGCCGAAAAAAATACAAGATATTTTCAATTTTAAAATAAGTCGTTGCAATCTATTTCGTATTTTTGCGAAATACAAAATAGAACATGAAAATTTCTTATTCTCAGAACCAGATACAGCTTGCACGGTTTGCCAAAGCAATGGGTAACCCGGCTCGCATCAAAATCCTCGAAATATTATCAAATCAGGATTGTTGTTATAGCGGAAATATTGCTGAGGAGTTTCCAATCGCTTTATCAACCCTTTCGCAACACCTGAAGGAACTAAAAGCCGCCGGACTGATACAGGGAGAAATCAACCCACCTTATATCAAGTATTGCATTAATAAAGAAAATTGGGCTTCAGCAAAACTATTGTTTGATGCACTGCTAAAAAAATAATATTCAATTTCAATAAATTTAAATTTTTAAACCATGGATATCAAGATTTTAGGCCCTGGATGCGCCAAATGCAAAACACTCGAAAAACTCACCCGCGATATTGTTGAGCAAAACAATATTGAAGCAACGATCACCAAGGTAGAAGATATTGTTGAGATCATGAAGTACAATATCATGACAACACCGGCCTTAGTGGTTGATGGAAAAGTTGAAATAAAAGGACGGGTTCCATCAGCAGATGAAATCAGAAAATTATTGATGAGATAAACACCGACCTGGAAAGAATGCGATTACCAATAAAAAAAATACTGATGAAAAAAATGTGGTTTATCATCGCCGTAGTGATGGCAATGAGCTGCCTGAATTCTCCTGTTCAGGCTCAAACAAGTCCGGTTACTGAAATTAAACCTGGGACGAAAGTAGAAGTGTATTATTTTCATTTTACCAGAAGATGCGAAACCTGCAAAGCGGTGGAAGCGAATTCAAAAAAAGCCGTTGAGGAATTGTATTCCGACAAAATCAAAAGTGGTGATTATTTGTTTCAGGGCATCAACCTTGATGATGAGGGAAGTGAGAAAATAGCCGAAAAATTAGGTATTGGCGGCCAGACACTTTTGGTCGTTTGCGGCGAAAAGAAGGAAGATATCACCGACAAAGGATTTTTGAACTCCGGCGATCTTGAAAAAATGAAACAAATCATACAAACCGCGGTGGATAAGGTAAGCCGGAATTAAGGCATGGAATTTTTAAAAAGCATACTTGAGAACACGGAGTACTCAGTGATCACTGCCATGATATTGGGGCTAATGACCGCGATAAGTCCGTGCCCGCTTGCTACCAATATCTCCGCCATCGGTTTTATCAGCCGGGATATCGAAAACAAAAACCGCGTGTTTATGAATGGTTTGGTTTACACCTTAGGCAGAGCGATAAGTTATACCGGACTGGCATTGATACTGTTTTTCGGAGCAAGTAAAATGCATGTTTCGATGCTGTTTCAGGGTTGGGGCGAAAAAATCCTCGGTCCTTTGCTGATCCTTATCGGTCTGTTTATGCTTGATGTTATCAGGATAAGATTCCCGGGCTTTTCCGGAATTTCGGAAAAGCTTGAAAACAAAGTAAAAGGCAGTTATTTGGGAACCCTTCTATTAGGAATGATCTTCGCACTCGCTTTTTGTCCATACAGTGGCGTGCTTTATTTTGGGATGCTGATACCCATGACCATTGCCAGCGCCAAAGGATTGTATCTGCCTGTGGTGTTTGCTGTTACAACCGGATTGCCCGTCATTCTTTTTGCATGGATTCTTGCCTTTGCTATCGGAAACTTAGGGAATTTTTATAAGCAGATAAAAACATTTGAGCGCTGGTTCAGGCGCATTGTGGCAGTTTTGTTTATTGTGGTTGGCATATATTATATTTTTCTGGTATCGTTTTAAATTCATAGATGTCAATTTAAATCGATCCGAAATAAAAAATATGAATATGAAATGGAATAAGAATTTTACAATCGCTCTTTTGCTCATTCCGCTCTGGTTCCTTATTTACCATTATTTGCATCCTCTTTCTGATTGGTTTGTTGATCATATTTTGGAGATGAAAGCAGGTAAGCACCTGACCGAAGCGCTCCGGTTTTTCATTTTTGAAGTGCCAAAAGTGATGATGTTGCTTGCCCTGATCATTTTTGTTGTTGGAATTATAAGAACCTATTTTTCGCCCGAACGAACCCGGAAAATGCTTGAAGGAAAATCGACCTTTACCGGGAACGTATTGGCATCATTGCTGGGAATCGTAACGCCATTTTGTTCCTGTTCGGCCATTCCTTTGTTTCTTGGTTTTGTTGAGACCGGGGTTCCGCTTGGGGTTACATTTTCATTTCTGATTGCCGCGCCCATGATCAATGAGGTAGCCGTGATTCTGCTTTTTGGTTTGTTTGGCTGGAAAACAGCCTTAATTTACGTATTGACCGGACTTGTGATTGCCATTGTGGCAGGCTGGATTATCGGAAAGCTGAAATTAGAGCACTGGGTACAGGATTGGGTATATAAAACACATTTGGGCAACGAAGGTGATACGGAAGAAAAACTAACATTTTCACTGCGAATTCAACGCGGATATGAGGCTGTTAAAGAAATAGTGGGCAAGGTTTGGATTTATGTGGCTATCGGTATCGCTGTGGGGGCTGGCGCTCATGGATATGTTCCGGAAGATTATATGGCAGCGCTGATGGGGAAATCAGTTTGGTATAGTGTGCCATTGTCAGTATTGATTGGCGTGCCACTCTATTCAAATGCTGCTGGGATTATTCCGATCGTTTCAGTTTTGATTGAGAAAGGAGCTTCGTTGGGTACCTCACTTGCTTTCATGATGGCCGTAATCGGACTTTCGCTGCCGGAAATGATCATTCTGAAAAAAGTACTCAAACTTCCTTTGATTCTGACCTTTGTCGGAATTGTAGCAACCGGAATCATGATTGTTGGGTATTTGTTTAATTATGTACTCTGAAACGAAATGCTGAAAATTCTTCAATCCTGGTTTTTAGCCTGAATAATTCATCTCGCAAAGGCGCAAAGTATTGAATTGCAACAGTTTAATACTAGAAATGCAAATATCTTTTTTTTCAATGGTTTTCACTCAAATACTTATACATTGCGACTTATCTGATTTGTGAGATATTTTTGTGAATAATACAGGTTAAATATTGCCATGAAATTTTTCAAAAATTGTAATGAAATTAAAAGAATGTCGTATGTTTGCTACATTAAACATAAACAATGATAAAGAAAGATCTTTTTAACGAAGACTTGCAAGAGTTGGCTGCTTTTACCAAGGCTATTTCACACCCGGCACGGCTTGCCATCCTTAAATATCTCGCTGAAACGAAGTCATGTATTTCCGGAGATATTTCGGGTCAGATACCCTTAAGCCGGACAACTGTTTCGCAACATCTAAAAGAATTGAAAGATATGGGATTGATTCATGGTACAATTGATGGTTTAAAGGTGAATTATTGCCTGTGTTCCACTCAGATTCAGTCACGTCTGGCGATGTTCGACCAGTTTTTTGACTCCATCAGAACTTCCGAAATACATTGTGATTCACAATAATAATATTCGATTTCAGATAAATATATAATTCATGTATATCCTTGTAAATATTTGTTAATTAATAATATATAAATTACTTTTTATGAAAAGGAAGATTTTTTGTTTACTCACGCTCGTATTGTTTACAACGACCGTATTTACACAGACGAAGGAAAAAATAGAAGCTGCCGTTTTAAATAAAAACGTTGTTTTTCTAGTAGTTTCTGACGGAAATGCCAGGTTATCTGAAGCCAAAGAAATCGCTTCTCAGGCACAGAAAAAATATCCAAAATCAGAAGTGATTACTCTTGACCGGCTTGATCAGACAAATGCTGCTCTGATTTCTAAATATGGATTATCAGGAGCCCCCACACCAATCCTCCTCGTTATGGCAACAAATGGTGTGGTAACAGGTGGCTATGTTTTAGATCAGGCATCACCTGATAAACTTGTTGATGCAATTCCAACAAAAAAACAAGCCGATGCCTTACTGGCATTTTCTGAAGGAAAATCAGCTTTTATCATTTTATATAAAAAATCAATGACAGACAAAACTGTTGCAATTCAAGAGTGTAAAAATGCTGTAGCCGCATTAAATACTAAAGCGGTGGTTGTTGATGTTGATCTTGAAGATAAAAGTGAGGTCGAATTTTTGAGTTTATTAAAACCTGAATTGGATGCAACTATTACACATATCCTGGTTTTTAACAACAAAGGTCAGTTTACAGGTGAGTTTAAATCACCTGTCAGCTCTTCTGACCTTATCGCTGCATCACGCAAGGTCATCAGTAGTAGTTGCGCACCAGGAGCCGGAAGCGGATGTTGTCCGAAATAAAAATCTGAAATATGAATCTGTATAAACTTGTCTGGCTCGAACTTGGCCAACGCAAAACACAGTTGATTTCGGGTATTTTAGCCATTACACTCGGTGTCGGGGTTATCGTTGCCATCCGATCTATTTCTGTTGTTTCTGAAAAGGCAGTTGCCATCAACCTCGATAATCTTGGAGCAAACATTATGGTTTTACCTCTGGGCGCCAGCGTTGATAATTATTATGCTGCTGATATTGACGCTCCCACATTTCCTGAAGAATATGTTGAACGGATAGTTACTTCAAATCTTACTGGTGTGGACAATCTATCGCCAAAATTAACAAGACGAATCGACATCAATGGTCAAAAACTGGTTTTAACCGGAATATTACCTAAAAACGAGTTAGCCTCAAAACCAATCTGGCAAAATTCAGGTCTGTTTGGAGCCGAAATAAAAGCTGCATGCGGACCAAATCCATCGAACGAAACATTGGGTTATAAGGATGAAAAACTTCAGCGAAAATCTATTGATGCACTGGGAATGTCCGATTGCCTGATCGGTTCAGTAGCAGCTATCCGGCTGAATCTGAAAGAAGGTGATAAAATCACCATCGAAAAGACTGAATTAACAATTGGAAAGGTTCTCAGTGAAACGGGTACAATCGATGATGATCGCATTTTTGCGCATCTGCACACAGTACAAGCAATCCTTGGAATCCCGAATCAGGTAAGTGCCATCGAGATCATGGGTTGCTGCAATGCCATTTCGGATGGACTGCTTGGGAAACTTCGTAATATTCTGCCCGATACCAAAATCACCACCATTGGCCAAATTGTTTCGACCCAAATTAAGACAAATCAACTGATGAATCAAATTTCGCTTATCATACTGATTATCATAGTGTTTGTTGGTGGAATTTCGATAGGAAATTATATGTGGGCAAATGTAAACGAACGCAAAAGAGAAATCGGAATATTGCGCATGATCGGCTACCCCAAATCATCCATTTATTATATTCTCATGCTTAAGGCAGTCATCATGGGCTTAATTGGCGGAGTTATCGGATATCTGGCAGGCGTGCTGATTGCCTGGTTTTTAGGTCCTTATATTGCCGGAATAAATATCGCACCCATTCCAATTCTTTTACTTTGGTCAGTTATGATTTCTGTTTTCATCTCATTGATAGGATCGGTATTACCAGCCTGGTTTGCAGCTCGTTTTGAACCTTATTCAAATATGCAGGAAGTATGAAAACTATTTTAACAGCCGAGAATATCGCTAAAACATACCAAATGAGGGACGGAATCGTGTACGCTCTGAATGACGTTTCACTTAGAATTCAGAAAGGCGATTTTGTATCTATTACCGGCCCTTCAGGATCGGGTAAAACAACCTTACTACTTGCATTGAGTGGTTTAATCCGTCCCAGTTTTGGGAAAATATTGTTTGAAAATCAGGATATTGCATGTGCATCCGATAAAGAACTTGCAGAATTCAGGAAGAAACATGTGGGATTTGTTATGCAGAATTTTTCTCTCATTCCTTATATGACAGCGATTCAAAATGTCATGATTCCATTGGGATTGAATGGTAAAACTTCTTCCGAACAAAAGGCTCTATCATCCGCCGTAATGGAACTGGTTGGATTGGCAAACAGACAAAATCATTTTCCAAGAGAGCTTTCTGCCGGACAACAGCAGCGTGTTGCCATTGCCAGAGCTCTGGTGAATAAACCCACGATTATTTTTGCTGATGAACCAACAGGAAATCTCGATCCAACACTATCAACTGAAATTTTAGAATTCCTGCAAACAATTAATAAGGATCTGAATATCACCATAATGATGGTAACCCATAGTCCTCAGGCCGCTGATTACGGCAATGTAAAAATCAAACTTATTGATGGAAAACTTGATATTAAAAACAAAAACTAATTTAAAAATGAAAATATTGATTTTATGTACCGGAAACAGTTGCCGCAGCCAGATGGCTCATGGCTTTTTGCAGTCCTTTGATCTGAATATCAAAGTTTGTTCTGCCGGAACAGAAGCTTCCGGAAAACTTAACGAAAAAGCCGTTTCAGTCATGAAGGAAGCTGGTATCGACATCAGTCACCATACTTCCGATTCAGTCGATCTGTATCTGGGCGAAGAATGGGATTATGTGATCACCGTTTGTGGAGGTGCCAACGAAGCCTGTCCGGCCTTCATCGGCAAAGTGAAACATCGGCTGCACATTGGCTTCGATGATCCTTCGCACCTAACAGGTTCGGATGAATTTATACACAATGAATTTATCCGTGTAAGAGATGAAATTGAAAAGGCTTTCAGGGAATTCTATAATTCGACAATTTTATAATTTGACAATTCGGCAATTTGACAATCTTAAAAGTAATATATAAGATAAACACTTAATATTCAATATCATGAACAACGAATTCAAAGAAAACGCGATTATTAACCTGACTTTTGAGTTTGCATTGAAAATTATTGATTTCTGTGATGGACTTGATGGAATAAGGAAGTACAAACTATCTGATCAACTTTTTAAATCCGGTACCTCCATTGGTGCTAACGCAAGAGAAGCGCAAAATGCAGAAAGTAGAGCAGATTTTATTCATAAATTTAAGATTTCTGCCAAAGAGGTCGAAGAAACTGAATATTGGTTGTTGCTTTGTAAACATTCAAAAAAACTGCCTGATTCAACCCGACTTTTGGATGACCTTGAGCCGATAAAAAAGATTATTTCAAAAATAATAGGGACATCAAAACGTACAATCTAAGTTCGGTGAGACAACGAATTTTTTCATTGTCGAATTATCGAATTGTCACATTGTCTCATTTTCAAATTGAACCATTTTTAAATTAAAAAAAATGCCCTCACAAAAACGATTAAAATTCCTCGACCGATATCTGACTTTATGGATTTTCTCAGCCATGTTTATCGGCGTATTCTCAGGTTGGCTGTATCCTTCTGTTGCCGAATTCTGGAACAGTATGTCATCCGGAACAACCAATATCCCCATTGCCATCGGGCTGATTGTCATGATGTATCCACCTTTGGCTAAAGTGAAGTACGAAGAGTTGGGCGAAGTGTTTCGCAACACTAAAATACTTGGTTTATCGCTGATTCAAAACTGGATCATCGGTCCGGTATTGATGTTTACACTTGCCATATTGCTTTTCAAATTCTTTCCGGGCGAAAACAACGCCAACTTACCTTATGTGTATGGTATAATCATGATTGGATTAGCCCGATGCATTGCCATGGTAATTGTCTGGAACGACCTTGCCAAAGGCGATACGCAATATGCGGCCGGATTGGTAGCCTTTAATAGTGTATTTCAGGTACTATTCTTTTCGGTGTATGCCTATTTTTTTATCGCCATTGCTCCTGCCTGGTTCGACATTCCTACAAGCGAAGCCGTTGCCAAAATAACCATCAGACAAATAGCTGAAAGCGTTTTTATTTACCTTGGAATACCTTTTATTGCCGGTTTCCTTACCCGTTTTATATTGATCCGTGTGAAAAGCAAAGTCTGGTATCATACAAAATTTATCCCGAAAATAAGCCCGTTGACGCTTATTGCAATACTCTTCACGATCATCGTTATGTTCTCACTCAAAGGTGAATATATTGTTAAAATACCGCTCGATGTGGTGTTAATCGCGATCCCATTACTCATTTATTTTGTAACAATGTTCGTGATTTCATTCTTCATGAGCAAAAAGGTCGGTGCAAATTACGAGCAATCTGTAACGCTTTCGTTTACAGCAGCCAGTAATAATTTTGAATTGGCCATTGCTGTTGCGATTGCCATTTTCGGAATGAATTCGGGTGAAGCATTTGCGGCCGTGATCGGTCCGTTGGTAGAGGTCCCGGTGATGATTGGTTTGGTGAATGTTGCTTTTTATTTCAAAAGAAAGTACTTTCAGACGAGATAAACTACATTGTTAAAACGATGGAAAACAAAATAATACATTTTGGAGCAAAGGAGGCTTTCGATCATCTTGAAAATCGTAAGGCAGTTCTGTTGGATATACGCATTGAATATCTGCATGAATTTAAGCAGTTTGCGGTGCCATGCAGCATACACATCCCATTTGAGAAACTTTCAGAAATGATTGATGAATTGCCAAAAAACTTGTTTTTTATTTGTGCAGATTCCTCCGGAATCAACAGTCAAAAAGCCGCGAAAATGCTTCTTGATCATGGTTTTGAGACAGTTGGAAACCTGTCAGGTGGCATGGTCGATTGGGAAAGGGCCAGTCTGCCAACCGGGATTAACCTTACCGAAACGCTCACCGGTGCATGTATGTGCCAGTTGAAAAAGAAGCGAAAATTATAAATCGGCAGGTATTGACGACTTTTGTAGTTTTGTACTTCAAATTAATGATTCATGGCCGAAAAAAACCCGCTTCCGCAAGATGAAAAAACAATGTCGTTTTGGGACCATCTGGAAGAACTGCGTAAGGTTTTGGTAAGAAGTGCCCTGGCGGTTACTATCCTGAGTGTCATCGCTTTTCTGAACCGCGAGTTTATTTTTGATTCTATTGTACTGGCGCCAACCAAATCAGATTTCTTAACCAACAAGTTCTTTTGCTGGGCAGGCAATTATTTCTCAATTGAAGGTATTTGTATGGATAATTCCGGTATGCAGATCATCAACCTGAATATGTCGGGGCAGTTTATGACACATATGTATATTTCGTTCATCGCCGGTGTTTTTGTGGCCTTTCCTTTCATTCTTTCACAAATATGGCGATTTATCCGTCCTGCGTTACATGCTAAAGAAGCAAGCCTTTCGGGCTGGGCAATTATTGCGAGTTCCTTGTTATTTTTCATTGGCGCCCTTTTCAGTTTTTATATGATCATCCCGATGACCATCAATTTCTTCAGCGGTTATCAGGTAAGCGATATGGTATCGAATCAGATATCACTGACTTCATATATCTCAACTTTCGTTTCGCTGAATTTCGGAATTGGATTGGTGTTTGAACTGCCGGTTTTAGTATTTTTTCTAACAAAAATAGGCATTGTGACGCCGGCTTTCCTTAAAAAGAACCGTAAATATACCTTAGTTATCCTACTGATAATTGCGGCTATCATCACTCCGCCTGATATGTTTACGCAAATATTAACAACGATACCGCTTGTGGGATTGTATGAGTTAAGTATCCTTGTTTCGAGCAGGGTTTATAAGAAACAACAGGCGGCTGCGGCTTAACAAAGGCTATTCCTTATACCAGTCGGGTTGTCCGGTGAGAAATCCGGATGCCAACTGATAAAATTGTTCAGGGGCTTCGGCATGAACCCAATGGGAAGCGTTTTCGATGGTGAAAATCTCAGCTCTGGTAAAATTGGCCCTTATCTTCGGGTAATCTTCGGGGAGAATATAATCACTCTGTCCGCCACGAATAAATAATGTTGGTTTGGCGAACAGGATACCGGTTTCGATGGCATCGAACATTTCACCAAGGTTTTTTTCAATTCCTTCGAGATTGATTCGCCAGGCAAGGGTGGTTTTGTCTTTCCAGTAAAGGTTTTTCATCAGAAACTGTCTGATCCGTTCCGATTCAACGCGTTCCGACAAATGATACTCAACATCTGCTCTTGTGTTCATGCTGTTAAAATCGACCGATTGCATGGCAGCAATGATATTCCGGTGAAAAGGTCGGTCGCCATAGGCTTTCAAACTGATATCAATCACCAGCAGTTTCGAAACTAACAACTGGTTCTCGAGGGTGAATCGCATGGCTACCTTGCCGCCCAAGCTATGCCCGATGAGCCGTACATTGCGCAGGTTGAGCCTTTCGATCAGATCGTAAATATCATCGGTAAGGGCCAGATAATTAAAGGTATCGCTGTGCGGCGAATGGCCATGGTTGCGTTGGTCGGGAATAATCACATCGAAGCCTTCGTCGGCAATGCGTCGACCGAAAGTAACCCAATTATCAGAGATGCCAAAAAGTCCATGCAGAATAACAAGCGGTGGGTTGCCTTCGGTTCCGTAACGGCGAAAAAAGAGGTCCATAATTCAATCAGAAATCAGGGGCGAAATTACCATTTATTGTTAAGAATTACGATTCGCCATAACTATAGAATACTCTTCAAAAATTGCGAAGCAGTCATTACAGGCATTTTTGCCTTCTGAAAATCCCGAAGATTTCTGGTGATGATTGCATCGGCACCATTTTCGAGTGCCGTATAATATTGAAGTGCGTCTTCGTAATCGCTAAAACCATTATCATTAAGTGATAATCCAACAATTTTATCATCGAGACTTAGCACATGAACGATCAATTTCAACTTTCGAAGAATCAGTTTAGCCTCTTCCGGTTTCATTACATGAAGCAAAATGTAATTCGTATTGGCAAATGTTAGCGCTGAAACAAATAATTGTAGCACTTTATTGTCTGCCATTGTAAACAATACAGCAGCTTCTTCATAGAAAGGTTCTCGTTTTGCGAGGAGGTCAATGACGATATTGGTATCGAGAAAAAGCTTTCTCATTTGTATTTCTCTTTCAGAAAAGATGAATAATCCTCTTTATAGTCATAATCCTGTTCGAGGCTGATTACACCACTCAGACTTTTGACCAATGGAGAAATTTCAGTGGTCGTTTTCTCCTGTTTAGTAATCGAATCAAGATAAGACTCAATCATCTTCGAAAGGCTGATATTGTGCAGATGCGCATAATTTTTGGCCTTATTGATGATGTTTTTATTCAATCTTAGTGTCAGTTTTGTTTCCATTTTTGAAAAAGATTACGTACAAAAGTAAACATTCTATACGTCAAAGGCAAGAGATTATCTAATATTGCCAATGAATGACATTTTTTTTGCCAGAAGGAATCAATTAGAAAACCCCGCCTTCTTTACTGTCACCTTTTTCAGTGCTTTTTCGTTTACTTTCACACCGATTCCAGGTCCCTGCGGAACATCCATCGTACCATCCTGATTTACAACAAACTTAGGCTCAATGATATCTTCCTTGTAATACCGCTTGCTTGCCGAAATATCACCAGGCAACGTAAAGTTTGGCAAAGAGGCAAGCGCAACATTTCCGGCACGGCCAATGCCTGATTCATACATACCTCCATGCCAAACCGGAACCTTCATAGTTTGGCAATAATCATGTATCAGTTTCGATTCGGTGAAACCGCCAACGCGTCCGGGTTTGATGTTGATGATCCGGCAACTGTTCAACCCAATGGCAGCCTGTGTATCGGCTAAAGACAGAATACTTTCATCGAGGCAAACAGCGGTTTTTATTTCCTTCTGTAGTTTCGAATGTTCATGAATATCTTCGTAACCAAGCGGTTGCTCAATCAGCAACAGATTATAGTCGTCCATCTTTTTGAACAAATCAATATCAGCAAGCGTGTAAGCCGAATTGGCATCAACCTGAAACAATATATCCGGAAATTGCCTTCGCACTGCCTTCACCGGAGCAAGGTCGTGTCCGGGAGAAATTTTGATTTTAATCCGTTTATAACCTTCTTTCAGATAAGCATCAATCTTTTTAAGTAATTCAATTTCTGAAGATTGTATTCCGATACTCACGCCAACATCTATGCTATTGCGCGTGCCACCCAGCATTTTTGACAATGAAAAACCTCCGGCTTTTGCGAAAACGTCCCAAAGTGCCGCTTCGATGCCTGCTTTTGCCATGCGGTGTCCACGAACTTTTTCGAACAAGCTAACACAATCCGATGCTTTTTTCAGGTCTTTGCCTATGATTGCCGGAATTAGAAAATCCTGCATGATATGCCAGACAGTGGTAACGGTTTCGTAAGAATAAAATGGTGTTCCTTCGGCCACACATTCTCCCCAGCCTGTAACGCCTTCGGCATCAATGCGTACCATGATATGCTCAACAAAGTGTTCGATGCCATACGAGGTAACAAACGGGCTTACCAACTCCATGTTTGTTTGCCATAATTCGATCCGTTCGACGCGCATAATTTTAATTTTATTTATTGAATATCAATACTATGACCTGAAAGATAACATTGATAGATCCTGAAATACAACAATTTATAATTCAATGACGTATATTTAAGGATTTTGAATTTTATAAGTTTTTACCACAAAGTTCACTGAGGAGGCGCAGAGTGCCGCAGAGTCAAGAATTGTCAAACATCTTTGCGGGTCTCTGCGTAGAACTTAGCGGTTCTTAGCGGTTAATTTTTTAATGATTCTGTTAACTAAACGACTTTGATTCAAGATTGTATATATTAAGATAAAACTCACTCAGATATTATCACCGCTACAATATTAGTGATTTCGTTGCATTGGGGCAGTTCAAATTACGGGTTGAATTGTTTTACAACAATTCATTCGCCAGATTGGCCAATTCGGATCGCTCACCTTTTTCGAGCCGGATATGGGCATAAATGCCATGGTGCTTGATTTTGTCGATAAGATAAGAGAGTCCGTTCGATTGTGAATCGAGGTAAGGAGTATCAATCTGAAAGATATCACCTGTAAAAATGATTTTCGTGTTTTCACCTGCGCGTGTAATAATGGTTTTCACCTCGTGTGGCGTCAGGTTCTGGGCTTCATCCACAATAAATATCACATTCGAAATACTTCTTCCACGGATATAGGCTAATGGTGTAATCACAAGTTTCTCTTTTTCAACAGCTTCCGTTATGCGTTTGTATTCTTTATCCTCTTCGCCATATTGGTGCTGGATAAATTTCAAATTATCCCAGAGTGGTTCCATATATGGATTCAGCTTCGATTTTATGTCACCCGGCAGAAATCCAATATCTTTATTACTCAGCGGAACGATCGGGCGTGCAAGATAAACCTGTTTGAAATCGCGGCGCTGTTCCCATGCTGCTGCCATGGCGAGTAAAGTTTTTCCGGTTCCTGCCACACCCTGCAGCGTCACAAGTTTCACCTCGGGATTCATCAGCGCATGAAAGGCAAACACCTGTTCGGCATTGCGTGGCATAATGTGCGAAACAGGATGTTTTTCGATACGTTCGATACGATTGGTGATAGGATTGAAGTAAGCAAGGGTAGAATTTTTCTGACTCTTTAAAATGAAATAATGATTCGGTAAAGCGGTAGTCAATCCAATGTCTTCCAGGCTACAGAAACCTTGCGTATAGAGCTTATCGATCGTCTCCGGATTTACATCATCCAGCGAAGATTTACCCGTGTAAAGCAATTCCAGGTCCTTGATTTTACCGGTTTCATAATCTTCGGCCTGCAGGCTCATCGATTTGGCTTTCAACCGCAGGTTGACATCTTTGGTTACTAAGATAACATGCTGGTCAGGATGCTCTTCGGCCAGTTTGAGTGCAGCATTCAGAATGCGGTGATCGGGTTTGTCACCGCCAAAAATGGCACGTGCATCTAATTTGCTGTTCTCATCCATGATCACTTTAAATCTCCCTTTTGTCGGGCCATTAATCCGACGCCAGTTTTTCATTGAATATTTACCCGAAATCTTGTCCATGAAACGAATAAACTCCCTCGCCTCAAAATTCTTGGTATCGTTCCCTTTTTTGAAATTATCGAGTTCTTCAAGCACTGTTATCGGGATGGCTACATCATTGTCGTCGAAGGTGTTAATGGCATTGTGGTTGTAAATGATCACAGAAGTGTCGAGTACAAATATTTTCTTTGTTTTGGATTTCGATACGGGCATATCAGCTTTTGTTTTTGGTGCGAATCACTATGGTAAAGTTATGGCGTTTACCAGGCCGTTCGGCTTCACTTGTATGAAGGAATTATTAACATTCGATTGTTTATTCAATACACTTCACAACATACTCAAATGAAATGATTTAGCCCGGTACCCGATCAGATTTGTTAATTTTTATCACCCAACATCTGGTTGACTTTGAGTTTGTTCCGATGCGATGTTTATTTAAATTTTCATAATAAGCTGCATAAAGTTGTTAAATACAAGAATCAATCCTATTTTTGTTTGAATAAAAACAATTTATGCCCGAATTTACCGGTGAACTTCAGTCCAAACTTCCCTCAGCAGGAACATCCATTTTTGCCGTTATGTCGAAACTGGCAGTCGAACATGACGCTATAAATCTCTCGCAGGGTTTCCCCGATTTTCCTATTTCCGAAAAGCTGATTGCCAAGGTGAATCATTATATGAAAAAAGGATTCAACCAATATGCGCCGATGCCCGGTGTTCTACCCTTGCGAAAAGCCATTACCGAAAAAATAAGCGCAACATATCATGTTGATTATGACCCTGAAACTGAGATAACGATTACCGCAGGCGCAACCCAGGCTATTTTCACTACCATCAGTGCTTTTGTGCGCGATGGTGATGAGGTTATCATTTTTGAACCTGCTTATGACTGTTACGCTCCTGCCGTGAAAGCTTTTGGAGGATTGGTGAAATATTGTACACTGAAATTACCCGATTTTCATATCGACTGGGGCGAAGTGAAACGTATGTTGTCGAACCGCACGCGCATGATCATCATCAACAGTCCGCACAACCCAAGCGGAAGTTTGATTTCGAAGGAAGACCTTACCGAACTTGAGAAACTGACGCATGACAGCGATATCATCGTGTTGAGCGATGAAGTTTATGAGCATCTGATTTTTGACGGACACATACACCAGAGTGTTTGCCGTTTTCCGGAATTACTCAGCCGGAGCTTAGTAGTTGGTTCATTCGGTAAAACTTTTCATGCTACCGGTTGGAAAACAGGCTATGTGCTGGCGCCGGCACGATTGACCGTTGAGTTTCGTAAGTTGCATCAGTTCACGGTTTTTGCAACGAATACCCCGATACAATATGCTATTGCCGATTTCCTTGAAGACCCTGAAAACTATACCAGTCTCAATATTTTCTATCAGAATAAACGCGACTTCTTCATCGAAAATATTAAAAATTCACGTTTTAAAGTCGTGCCGAGTTACGGTACATATTTTCAATTACTCGATTATTCGGATATTAACAATGAAACAGATCTGATATATGCGAAATCGTTGGTGTTGGAGCATAAAATTGCGAGTGTGCCGCTTTCACCCTTTTACAGTATGTCGAACGATGCCCGACTGTTACGATTCTGTTTTGCAAAAAAAGAAGAAACTCTCCTGAAAGCAGCCGAAATTTTATGCAGGATTTAAAAATTGCTTACATACAGGCTGACTTACTTTGGGAAAACCCGCTTGCCAACCGGATTGCTTTCGAAAAAAAAATCTATGGTCTTAGCGAAAATGTTGACCTGATCGTTCTGCCCGAGACTTTCACCACAGGATTTCCTGTCGATCCAAACCAATTTGCTGAGACAAAGGAAGGCGAAACAATTGCCTGGATGAGTAATATTGCCAGCACAACCAATACGGTCGTTTGCGGTAGTTTCCTGATGAAAAAAGAAGACAAATTCTTCAATAGTTTTGTATGGATGCGCCCTGATGGTACGTTTGAAACCTATGACAAACGGCATGTTTTTCGCATGGGTGGCGAACATAAACATATCGAACCCGGCAAAATATTACTTCATACCGAACTGAAAGGCTGGAAAATACGACCGTTGATTTGCTATGATATGCGGTTTCCGGTCTGGAGCCGAAACAGATACCAAAATGATATTTTTGATTTTGATTTATTGATTTATGTTGCCAACTGGCCTGCCGTCAGGGCTTACCCCTGGAAGCAACTGATAATCGCAAGAGCAATTGAAAATCAGTGTTTTGTGTTGGGTGTGAATAGGATTGGAAGCGATTTTCAAGGAAACAACTATTCAGGCGATTCATGTTTGATCGATCCGAAAGGAAATATTGTATCGATGGCAACACCTGCTGTTGAGGAAGTGAAAATAGCGAAGCTCGTTGCCGGAGATCTGCTGCAATTCCGTGAGAATTTTCAGGTAGGATTAGATTGGGATAACTTTTTATTAAACAATAGTTTACAATTATGAAGAAAATCCTGGCAACGGTTGGGTTACTGATTGCTTTAGTAATCATGGGATGTAGTAAAGATAACTCTCCCTATTCCTATCCAAATGAATCGACAATTTATTCAGAGACGAACAAAATAAATTTCAGGGAACTCCTTGTAATTTTGAAACCATACACGATGGTTGATAATCAAAAAAAGTACATTTTAACTGATTCTTTGTTCAACGTTCATTTTAGCGTGAACGGGAATGAATGGGGAAAATTTAATTCGGCCAAAACAGATACAACGCGTTACCAGGACGAGATGTTCAACGATTTCAAGGTGACAGACGAAGTTGTTAAATACCCCGTTATTGCACCATTCCAAACAGCAAAAGATACTTTAACAACAGCAGGGGAATATTCCGATCTGCTGAACGCCTACTTCACACTCGAGCCCGGATTTTATATATGCAATGTTGAATCTTTTGAATTTAGAGATGAAAATGGGGTGATGAAAAAGGTTGAAACCACGATTATTGAGCCGGTCGAAATAAAAGAAAACCTTAGAAGTGCATTTATTGGTGAGTTCGAAATCTTAATCAACGAGTAAAAATGAAATCAGGTAGAATTATTATTTTTGGAATAGTTGCACTTTTACTTACTTCCTGTATGGAGAAAGGCTATGTAAAAGTCTGTAATAAAGTTCACAATGCTAAACTTGAAAGTGTAAGCTGGGGCGACTTTTCATTATCCGGGTCGCTATTACCAGGCGAAACATCTGAAGAAGAAACCATCAAAGATTACAAGGAATCTTTTCCTTTTTCGAGTCAGCTCGAGTTTTATATGGTGGCTGATGGTAACAGGGTTTATCTTAAAACCAAGGTTTCTTATACACTCGATATTGATGATCATCTGGTGATTGAGATAAATGACACAACAGAAGTTATAAACCCGGCACGCTGAGCAAAGAATATTATTTGAAATGAGTAAACCTTATTGTATTTGATTGAGAATTAACAAATTAGATTAAATTTGATTTATTGGAAGCTTATCATCGTTAGACGTTATGGATTTCGGGAATAATACTTGTTTGAAGCATCCCGGCTAAAATAATTCAAAATCTCCTGATTGATTGCGCCTTTGAGATTTGCGAAGCATTCGCGGCCTACACGTTCCGGCTAATGAATAAATTGTTTTAATTTTGAATTTTACGAAATCGTTTAATAGTACAGGATGGATAAACTTTCGGTAGCAATCATCACTTTTAATGAAGAACGCAATATTGAACGATGTTTGGTATCTGTTGCTGAAATAGCAAATGAAATAATCGTAGTTGATTCATTCTCAACCGATAGAACCAAGGAAATTTGTGATAAATTTAATGTAAAATTTTCTACCAATCCATTTGCCGGGCATATTGAACAAAAGAACCATGCCTTATCGCTTTGTTCGCACAGGTTCGTTCTTTCGGTCGATGCAGATGAAGCCCTGTCGGATGAACTGAAAAAATCAATTCTCAATGCGAAAAAATCCGGATTGTCTGGTGGCTACACCTTTAACCGACTTACAAATTATTGTGGAAGCTGGATAAAGCATTGCGGCTGGTATCCCGATGTTAAACTTCGCCTGTTTGACAGAGAGAAAGGATGCTGGACAGGAATGAACCCGCATGACAAATTTGAATTTTTCGACAAGACAATCACCAGACACCTCCGTGGGGATTTGCTTCATTACTCATACCACAGCCTCGATGACCATTACAAACAGGTCGAATATTTTACAACCATAGGAGCGATATCCTATTTCGAAAAGGGCCGCAAAGCCGGATTGGGATTGCTTTGGTTATCGCCGGCAGTAAAGTTTATCCGTGATTATTTATTCAATCTTGGCTTTTTGGACGGTAAGGCTGGCTGGCAGGTATGCACCATATCAGCGGGCGCTACCTACAAAAAATATTACAAGCTTCGCAAGCTGAACAAAGATCAAAAGCTATGAAACGAATCATCATCAGCCGAACCGACAGTATTGGCGATGTGATGCTCACCCTGCCACTTTGCGGGGTGATTAAAAAGCACTTCCCGACATGCGAGATATTTTTCCTTGGCCGTGCTTACACGAAAGCCGTAATAGATTCCTGTGAAAACATTGACCATTTTTTAAACTTTGATGAACTTGAGAAACTATCGGTTTTAAATCAGGTGGAGGCTCTGAAAAAACCAGGAGCCGATGCAATCATTCATGTTTTTCCGGTAAAAAAAATAGCATTGCTTGCAAAAAAAGCGCTGATACCCATTCGGGTCGGCGCTTCGGGACGATGGTATCATTATGTATATTGTAATAAAATTGTTGCACTCACACGTCGGCGATCAGCCTTGCACGAGGCTCAGCTAAATCTGAAGTTATTACAGCCGATCGGAGTTCATGAAGATTTGAATATTGATGAAATAGGCGCTTTCTACGGCTGGAAACCAAAAGGAAATCTTCGGCCAGAAATATCAAATTTAATTGATGATCAACGGTTTAACCTGATACTTCATCCGCGCTCGAAAGGCAGCGCCCGTGAATGGGGATTGAAAAATTTCTCCGGATTAGTGACGCTGCTTCCTGAAAATGATTTCAGAATATTTGTAACTGGCACTGCCACCGAAGGTGAACAAATCAATGAACTGTTCGATTATCATCCGTCATTGATAAATCTGACCGGGAAACTTAACCTGGTTGAACTCATCCAATTTATTTCAAAAGCAGATGGGTTGATCGCTGCGAGTACCGGGCCTTTGCACATTGCGGCAGCTTCGGGTATCATCGCCATCGGAATTTATCCGCCCATCAAACCCATGCATCCCGGCAGGTGGCGGCCTGTTGGACCATTCGCATCAGCATTGGTGATGGAGAAAGATTGCAATCGTTGTCGCAAAACGAATTCATGCCGTTGTATGACTGATATTTTACCGGAGCAGGTGTTTCAAAAACTAAACGAACTACGAAATGAAAGAAACAGATAAATGGCTTGTTGTTGTGAACCCAAAAGCCGGTGTTGGGAAATGTGAAAAAGACTGGCCTGTAATACGTGAATTACTTACAACGGAAGGTTTTACATTTATAAGTGTATTCACCGAACATCAGTTTCATGCCATCGAAATCACACGTGATATGGTAAACAATCAGGGTTTCACAAAAATCATTGCCGTTGGTGGTGATGGCACACTGAACGAAGTGGTGAATGGTATTTTTCAGCAAACCCGTTTTGCCTCAACAGATATAACACTCGGAATGATCACCGTTGGCACTGGGAACGATTGGGGCAGAATGTATTCATTTCCATTGAATTACGAAAAGGCGGTTAAGATTTTAAAAAACGAACGAACTTTCCTGCAAGACGTTGGTAAAGTTAAGTACCGCTATCACAGCGAAGATGAAAGCCGCTATTTTATCAATATGGCGGGCATGGGTTACGATGCACTCGTTGCAAAAAAAACCAACCTCATGAAGGCGAAAGGTCGTGGGGGAGCGCTCGCTTACCTTTTTAACTTAGTTGTCGGTCTGTTTCAATACAAAAGCATACAATTGAATATTGTGGTGGATGGCAGGGAGGTTGTAGATGGTGAGGTTTTTAGTATGAGCATTGGTATCTGTCAATTCAATGGCGGAGGCATGAAACAACTACCCAATGCCATCCCCGATGACGGCCTGTATGATATGACAGTGATAAAGAAAACCACAAAGTTTCGTGTGGTGAGAAATATCAAAAACCTGTTCGATGGTTCATTTGTTAAAATGCCTGAAGTAGAGACATTTACCGGTAAGAAAATAAGTATAACATCAACGCCACGTCATGCTATGTTTCTCGAAACCGATGGCGAATCGTTGGGTTGCTCTCCACTCGATTTCGAGATTGTTCCCCGTGGCATCAGGCTGATCGTACGAAAAAAAGCGCTTAACAGATTCGGAAAATCCGAACAAAATACCGAGGCCGAAGAACAGAAAGATTTGACGCAATCCTTTTCAGTTGAATAATAGCCTTTTAGCTGGAAATGTTGGTTTATTAGGTCCCTCTTTTCTTAATTTTGTGTTGTTACTGTTAGGCCACTCCAAATGAATATAAAATCACATCATGCTGTTTTACTGAGAGAATTATCGATCACAGCTTCGGTACTTATCTTGTTGTTTATCTTGTTTTTTCGTGGCAATATCGGGCAATTTCCTTCTCACACACATGCCTGGACCCAGAGTGACCGCTATGCACTTTCGTTAGGATTTGTTGACAATGGTCTGGATCTTTTTCACCCCGCCACCTATAATCTTCAACCGATTTACCAGCCAAGCGAACCAGTTGAGGAAGAAAAAGGGATTACACGTGTTGATCTTCCATTGCCTGACTATCTGGCTGCCATCGTGATGACGGTAACAGGAAACAAAAACCCGGTTGTGTTCAGGTCAATCATCCTCATCATGGGTTTCATTGGTCTGATGTTTGTTTTTGCACTATTGCGAAATATGGGGATCGATTTCGTAACCTCCTTGTTTTCGACAATTTTTGTTTTTTCAAGTCCGGTTTATACTTATTATCTCGACGGATTCATTCCTTCTGTTCCGGCATTCTCATTGGCTTGCGCCGGCTTCTTTTTTTACTGGAAATATCTGAAACATAGCCATTTTCGTGATTTTATACTGACAATCGGTTTACTCACATTGGCAGCACTTATCCGTATGCCGTTTATCATGTTATTTATGGTTGTTGCCGCTACCCAGGCTTTATTCAATCTCCGTAACAAATCGCTCCTCCTTAAAGAATCACTCATCATTCTTTTTTTTCTCTCGGTTTTTTCGGCATATTTTACTTATAATCAATATCTTGGTAAAGTATATGGTTCAATGGTGATTGAACAACTTTTGCCTGCCCGTTCGTTGGAAGAACTAAAAACAATAGTCAATCAGACCCTGAAAAACTGGAAATTAGTGTATTTCAGCGCTTTCCAATATTTGGTAATGGTTATTGCGCTGACCGGCTATGCAGTTGCGATATTTCGTAAAAAGTTGATCGACAGTGCGGTGCAACGATTTTTAGTTGTGTTGGTCATGGCCCTATTGGCAGATATAGCTTATTTTGTGGCGATGGCGAGGCAATTTCCGGCCCACGATTATTATATGCTCGACAGTGGATTTCTTCCCGTTCTATTTCTTACCCTGATTGGATTATCGGCGATAAAATTTAGTCAAAAGAGGCTTTTTGTTTTTGGCCGTTATCTAATTCAACTGGTTTTGATTTGTTTTATAATTTATAGTTCGTATAAAATTCAAAATGAACGTTATACAAGTAAAGGTTGGGACAGTGTTGAAATAACGACTGCCAATTTTTCGGATAGTCAGAAACTTTGCGAACAGGCTGGGATTGCATCTGATGAACGGGTGTTAGTGATTGATGCCTACACCACCAATATACCCTTGATTTTGATCAACCACAAAGGATATACGGTGTTGAATACTTCGTCATCTGAGATTAACGAATCACTCAATTTTAATTTTGATTTTATCGCCATTCAAAATCGGTTTTTATCAAGTGATGTACTTCGAAATGCACCCCGGTTGCGGTCGCAGCTGTTACCGATTGCCAACAATGGTAAAATTGGCTTATACCGGTTAACGGATAATTCACAGGCAAAATCTTATCCTGAATTGATGGGACTTGAACACCAGAACAGGATATTTTCGATGGTAAAATATCCGGGGCACGACCTGAACACGATACCAATGAATACAAATTTCATTTTGATTGATACCATCATGTCATTGCCGGTGACTGATTCGTTAGTCATGGTTTTTGAATGTAAGGCTTCGTTAATGGGTGAAAATAAGGGAGGATTACATTTTGTGATGGATTTATCAAACAATATTGACAATCAGAATTTTAAATATTATGACTCATTTACATTAAATCCTTTTTTTGAACATGGGACCAAACAAGCAAAAATTGAAGTAATTTTGAGGATTCCCAACATAGAACAAAAGAACGTCCGTTATAAATGTTATATTTGGAATAATGGTAGCAACGACTTGATTTACAATGATATGAAATTACAAATCGTGCAATATTTAAAACATACATTCTAAAAAATTTATTAAAAAATGAAAAACATTGACCAGTACGACCTCAGGGGTAAACGCTGTTTGATTCGCGTTGACTTTAATGTACCGCTCGACAGTAATTTTACCATTACCGATGACACCCGTATCAGAGCAGCCTTACCAACAATCAAAAAGGTATTGGCATCAGGAGGTTCAGTAATCCTTATGTCACATCTGGGTCGCCCAAAAGACGGGCCGGTTGACAAATATTCGTTGCGGCATATTTTGCCCGATCTCGAAACGAAACTCAGTCAAAAAGTGAAGTTTGCCGATGATTGCATTGGTGTTCAGGCCAATGAAATGTCATCATCGCTGAAACCCGGTGAGGTTTTGTTACTCGAGAATCTTCGCTTCTACAAAGAAGAAGAAAAAGGTGACGAAAATTTCGCCAAAAAGCTTGCGCTTCTGGGGGATGTTTATATCAACGATGCATTTGGAACAGCCCATCGTGCACACGCATCAACCTCAATTATCGTTCGATTCTTTCCGGGCGCCAGCCTGTTTGGCTACCTGATGCAGGACGAGGTAATGAGTCTCGAGAAAGTTGTGAAACATGCCGATAAGCCTTTCACAGCTGTGTTGGGTGGAGCCAAGGTTTCCGGAAAAATTGAAATCATCAACAACCTGCTCGATAAGGTTGACAACCTGATTATTGGTGGTGGAATGGCCTACACTTTTGCGAAAGCGCTTGGTGGAACCATCGGCGATTCACTTGTTGAAGACGATTTGATTGAAACAGCACTTGAAGCGATGAAGAAAGCCAAAGCCAATGGCGTGAAACTTTTAATTCCGGTTGATACAGTGATTGCCGCAGAATTTAACAACGATTCACCAAAAAAAGTATGTAAAACTGGCGAAATACCGGATGGATTCATGGGCTTAGATATTGGAGATGAAACCATTAAGTTATTTTCGGAAACCATTAAGAACTCAAAAACAATTCTTTGGAACGGTCCAATGGGTGTATTTGAATTCGACAATTTTGCTCATGGCACCATTGCCATTGCACACGCCATCTCCGATGCAACTGCCTTAGGCGCATTCTCCCTGGTTGGTGGTGGTGATTCGGTAGCTGCTGTTAACAAATATAATCTAGCCGATAAGGTAAGTTATGTTTCCACCGGTGGCGGTGCCATGCTTGAATATATCGAAGGCAAAGACTTACCCGGAGTAAGCGCCATACTTGCAACCTAAGCGATATTGAAATACAATAAAACGGGATGGTTTCGATAGAAATCATCCCGTTTTTGTGACTACTTTTTCTAATCTACAATGCGGCTGACATTATCTCAGATTCCGGATAGTCCGTATTACTGGTTCTTTCAAACGGTCATACACCTCAGCATCGGAACCCTTACCATCCACATCAATCACCTGATTGTGTATTCTGTAGTATTCCAGTACTGGCTCAGTTCTTTGTTCATGTTCTTCCAGCCGTGCAACAATAGTTCCTGCACTTCCATCGTAAGCCATTTTTGATGAAGTCTGACCACGCGCATCAAGTCGTTTCACCAATTCGAGAAACGGAACCTGAAGGTTGATCACACAACTGATCGAATGTCCCTTTTTCTTGAGAATACCATCGAGGATATAGGCTTGTACCAATGTTCGTGGATAACCTTTAAAAACATAACCGCGACTCGTTCCCTCGTTTTGCTTTAACTTCTTTTCAATCAAACGGATAACAATCTCGTCAGGAACAAGCAATCCTTTGTTCAGATAGGGAAGTATTTGTGAAGTCATGGGTGAGTTACTTTTCAATTCTTCATGAAGCAATTCGCCGGTTGAGATACAGGTGAGGTTGAAATCATGGGCAAGCTTATCAGCCTGCGTTGCACGACCCGCGCCTGGATAGCCGAACAAAATGATATTCACCTGTTTACGGTTTATTTCTTCGGTCACCTGTTTATTGATCCGGGCAAAAACCTCTTCGGTCGTCCCCAGTCCGTTTATGCGGGTCAATAAACCCGATTGGTCATAAAACTCAAGCAAGGGCAATGTTTTTTCGTGGTACTCCTGAAGTCGTTTTTTTATGACAAGTTCATTATCATCACTTCTGTTTTGTTCTTTGGCCCGTTGCAACAGTCGTTTCACGCATTCTTCTTCAGGAACATCGAGAATATAAATACGGTTTAATCCGGTCTGCATACGGGTAAACAAACCATCGAGAATATAAGCCTGCACATAGGTTCTGGGGAAACCATCGAATAAAAAGCCATCACAACGATTTTCGGAACGAAGGAAATTTCCGATGATTTGTACGATGATCTCATCATCGACCAATCCACCTGCATCGATGATGGCTTTGGCTTTCAATCCCAATTTGCTGCCTGCTTTGATTTCGTTTCGCAGCACTTCTCCGGTTGAAATATAGTTCAGGTTGTAGCATTGCATCAACAGTTCCGACTGTGTGCCTTTTCCGGCTCCGGGCGGACCGAATAAAATTAAATTTAACATGATATATATTTTAGATTATCAATGAATTATCTGATAAGACCGGAGAGCCGAAACCGGAAGACCGGAGACATGAATTAAATTATTTTATCGATTCTGACGATGATTCAATTTGCTTCAAAGTTAGGCATTTGCTACCAGTTTTCTTTCGGGAAGAAGCAATAAATTGATGGAATATCAGATTGAATTTACCACTTATTTTCTTGTCAACAGCAACATTTTGCTGAATGGCCAACATAGCCGGCAAATTAAAAAACGAAGCCCGTTATCAATCATATCCAACTAAAATGAGCAACTTTGCACAAAAAAACTTGAACCGTTATCTCGATATACGATCCTATCTTCATGGTGTTGGTTACACATTCAGAGCCCTGGAAAGCCGTAATTTCAGGCTTTTCTTTTTTGGCGGCATGGTTTCACTCCTTGGAACCTGGATTCAGAATCTTGCCATCGGCTGGATGGTATATCGGCTGACCGATTCGGCATTTTTTCTTGGATTGGTTGGTTTTGCAGGACAGATACCGGCATTGTTTCTGGCGCCTTTGGCCGGTGTTTATGCCGACAGGATAAACCGCCGCCGAATCCTGATCATGACACAGGTTTTACCCATGATACTGGCTGCCATCCTTACATTTTTATCATATACCAACACAATATCAGTGTCATATTTGATTGTTATCGTGGTGATTAATGGTATTGCAATGGCATTTGATACCCCTTTCCGTCATGCCTTTCTGTTGGAGATGATTGGTGATAAAAAACTTTTAGCGAATGCGGTGGCCTTAAATTCGACCTTAGTAAATACGGCCCGGTTTATTGGTCCGGCGCTTGGTGGTATTTTGATCGCAGCGTTTGGCGAGCCGATGTGTTTTTTGATCAATAGCATCAGTTTCACCGGCGTGATTATTGCTTTATTGGCCATGCGGGTGGCACCGTTTGTCCCAAGAACCATCAGTAAATCGGTGATGAGCGAACTTAAGGAAGGGTTCAACTATACCTTCAGTTACAAACCGGCGCTCTATATGATACTTATGGTGACGGTTACCAGTATTTTTGGTCTGCCTTTTCAAACACTTTTACCGGTTTTCGCACGCGACATCCTTCATGGCGATTCGCAACTCTTAGGATTTCTGACAGGCGCCGTTGGCGCTGGTGCGCTCACGGGGGCATTTTTTCTGGCATCACGAAAATCGTATAAAAATTTTCCGAAATACATTGCATTTTCAGCAATAACATTTGGAATAGGATTGGTATTATTCAGTCTATCAACCATTTCAACCATCTCTATTTTACTTTTGTACTTCAGCGGATTTGGTATGATTGCCCAATTTACAGCCACCAATACTCTATTGCAACATCTGGTTGAAGAGGACAAACGTGGCCGGGTGTTGTCGTTCTACAGTTTATCGTTCATGGGTTTTACACCTATTGGAAGTCTGATACTTGGTAGTGCTTCCTCAGCAATTGGTGTTCCGGTTACCTTGAGCATCGCCGGTGGTATTTGTCTGGTTGCCGGTATATTTTTTGCCCGGAAAACGCCACTGATCAACAGATTTCTTACCAAACACAACCGGATCTGACCTGGATTATTTTATTTACAACGCCTGATTCACGTCTGATAAAATCCACGGATGATCGGCAAAAAGATGTTCAAAGCCAGGAAAAGTATTCACCGACAGTTATATTTTTTCATTCTCCTGCATAACATAAATGATTCATACGTATTACTTTTTATCTTTGTGAAGCTAATATAAATTGCCATGCTTCTAAACAAAATATTAATCATTTACCCTGAGCCGCGCAGTACCAGAGTGGCCATTTACCGCAATACCGAACCGCTGTTTTTGAAAGCGATCAAGCATACTGCCGAGGAGCTTGCGCAATTCAGTTCGATACCCGATCAGATGCCATACCGGCGCGATGCAATACTTACCGAGCTGAAACGCAATGACTTCGATATCAATCTGGTCGATATCATCATGGCTCGCAGCGGATTGGTGAAGCCATTAAAATCAGGCATTTACAGGATTAATGAAAAAATGGTTGCCGATCTGAAAGTCGGAATCATGGGCGTACACGAAACAAATCTCGGTGGACTGATTGCCTACGACCTTGCAAAATCGATCGGGAAGCAAGCCTATATGGCCGATCCGGTGGTTGTGGATGAGCTCTCCGATCTGGCACGGATAACCGGGCATCCGCTTTTTGTACGGAAATCGATTTTTCATGCATTGAGCCATAAGCATTTTGCACGTAAATATGCCAAAAGCATCAATCGGAATTATGAAGACCTTAACCTGATCGTTTGCCATGTTGGACTTGGTGGAATATCTGTCGGAGCCCATTTAAAGGGTTTGGTAGTTGATGTAAATCAGGCATTTGATGGTGGCGGACCATTTTCCGTCACCCGATCGGGAACCTTGCCGGTTGGTCAGTTAATCAATTATTGTTTCAGTGGGAAAGCGACTGAAGCTGAGGTTTTGAAAATGGTGAACTCCAAAAGCGGGTATTCGGCTTATCTTGGAACTGACAGCATTTCGCAGATTGATAAGATGATTGCCGATGGCGATGCGAAGGCCTTGTTCATTTCAGAAGCCTGTGCCTATCAGGTTAGCAAAGAAATTGCCTCGCATTTTGCTACGCTCGAAGGCAATGTGGATGCGATCATACTTTCGGGAAATATCTTTAACAGTACATTGTTTCTCGATAACGTGACCAAACGTGTTGGTAAATTAGCCCCAATGGCGCTTTATCCATCGGTGAACGACCTTGAAGCACACGCCTTGAATGCCTTACGGGTGTTGCGGGCTGAAGTTGAAGTTAAAGAATATGAATAGGGCTTATTTCAGAGGCTTCCTTTTTTTGTTAACGATTGCGTTCGTTTGGTCAACACCGGTCCGATCGCAGGTTTTCGTCAATAGTTTTGAGACAACGGAGCAAAACAAGGTATGGCTGAATGACAATTCTCAATACGATTCAGAAGCTTACGATGGAGAATTTATCCATCGCACAACACCCGAAATGGAGTTTGGCTGTGGTTTGGAAGTTCCTTTTCCGGATTCATTGAGCGGTAAAAATATGCTGATTCGTGTTGAAGCGGCATTCAGGTTTCATCAGCTTCCAAAGTCAGCAATCTATGTTATTACTCTCCAACGTGGCGATTCGCTGCTATACTGGCACGGACTGCCCTTAAAAGATTCGGTAAAAACAACGGGTATTTGGTCGAAAGCTTCCACTGTGTTTAAAATTCCATCCGACATTATTACCAACAGTAAAATAAAGATGTATTTGTGGAATCCCGGCAAAGAGTTGATTGATACCGATTTGTTGACACTTCGGTTAGAAACGGTTACGATGCCAACCTATATTCCACAAATAACTAAAAATGAGTCGGTTGGAAATGAAGAAATTCTTTTCAGAAATGAATATTTTCAACTTCTTTTTTACAAGGAATCGGGCTCGGTTCTACTCGGTGATGCAGATGGGAAAGCGATTACCTTGCCAATAAGCATGTTTACATCAATTATAAAAAATGGTAGGACAAAAATATTTCAAACTTCAGCCTGGACACTGAAAAGCATTGGTGTAGAAGTCGGTAAACATAAGATATTGCTGATTTCGAAGAATAGTGTTTCAACTGTAGAACTAAATCTGATTGCCTCCGATGGGCAATCGGAATTACAGTGCCGGCTTGTTTCAACTTTCAATAAAAACGTAAAACTCAGTCAGCACAGTTTAGCGATTCGGTTTACCGATCCTGTAAGCAAGGTTTACCGGAAAAATGCCTTGTTGGATGATGTTTTGATTCAGGATGAATATTATATTGACAAACAAGGTGTTACATTCGGAGAGAGTGAAAGGCAGGTTACTGTTTACCACCTGAATGAGATTTCATCAGGACAGGTTTCGGCGAATAACGGATTATTGGTGCTTAACTTAGATTATGCAGCAGATCATCCACAATTATATTTTCCTTTGTTGAACCGTAAAACGAATGTGTATGAGGATATTTCAGCGAATGAATACAACAAAGGGCAAGGGATTGTTTCATCATTCAATATTTCAATCGGGAGTAAATTAATCGATCTGCCAAGGCTGATGCCTGTGCCATCGGGTTATGAGGCGGCGATAATCTGGACAGAACATGCCGACTGGACCGATATTCGTACACAACGGGCAGTGAATTTCGGTCGGGAGGATATAGTGAATATAAGTGAAGCCGTTGGTGGCTTTGCCAGATATGAAATTCCTGTTACAAAAAGTGTTTTCTATCACAACCCCGATAGCATCAATAATACATCGATCAGCAAAAATTTATTCAATGGTTTGCACGAAAGCATCAAATCCGATTCGGTTTTTTTTGGGTTTTTGGAGCAACTGCATGGCAAGGGTTTCGAGATTTGTTTGCATACACCTGAGCAGTTTACTTCGAACCGCCAGTATCTGGATGAGGCGCTGGGTTTTATGCAAACGGCTTTTGGTTCGCCCACGTGGATCGACCACGGTTACAACAACAAGTCAGTCAATAACCGTGAAAACGCGGTCTGTGACGGGTTCAATGCCAAATCGCCGCTTTTTGCTGCTGATCTGTGGAAAAAATACGGCGTCAGGTATTTCTGGAATCCTTATTATGAGGATGTAAGGCCTTACGATTCGTGGAATTTTTATGGAAACCTGATCTTCCCATATCCGGGTTTTGGTGATCGTTTCCCCGATCGTATGATTTCGTCCAATCCGGTGAGGTATGATGGTTTGCTGTGGTCCACAGCCAGTGCCTTAGCCGTGAATGAACCATCGCTCTGGAATTATTATCTCGATAAAACCCGTCTCCAGATGCTGCTCACCTATCACTCGGTGTATATCAACCATGTTTATCCGGCCTGGGTAAATGACAAGGTTGGTTGCTGGACAAGGGATGCCGATGGAAAAATTGTTGCTCAGGAACAGTTCAACCAGGCGCTTTCGAGGATACACGAGATGCATCTGGCCGGGCGATTACTCCCGACAACAATTGCTGCGCAGCTTCGTTACCATGAGTTGGTGCAGCATATCAGTTATTCGGTGCAGAATGACGGAAGCATTGTGGTTGAAAACAATAATCGGGAGACAATCAAAGGATTGAGTTTTATTACCAGAGCCAATTCGGTGCTGGTAAACGGAGCGACACCTGAAAACAGGAAAGTAAACGAAGAACTGATCTTCTGGTTCGATCTGGAAGTTGGAGAGAGGGTGAAGATTGCAAGTTTTGATTAATATTTGAGTCCTCTCCGAAAAGTCAAATATTGCCACTAAAACACAAAAACACCAAATTTCACCAATGGTAAATTACTGATTTTGAGGCTTTGGTGCATTTTGGAGACTTAGAGTTTTGGTGGCATTTCTTCTTTTATCAGTTTTCGGAGTGGGCTCATATTTGCATTACCACGGCCTTCAGGCCGTGGCAAAAGCAATAAAAGGAATCCGAGCTTTAGCCCAAAAAAAATGATCCAATCAAATCGTCATTTCCGGAATCTCACCTTCAACGATCATGCGTCCTTCGGTAGCTGCAATAATCTCATCAACGCTTACACCCGGAGCCCGCTCGATGAGTTTGAATCCGTTTTCGGTAACATCAACCACGGCCAGGTCGGTAACAATCCGTTTTACACAACGAACTCCTGTAAGTGGTAAAGTACACGATTTCAATAATTTGGATTTCCCTGATGGATCGCAATGTGCCATGGCCACGATAATGTTTTTGGCAGAGGCAACGAGATCCATGGCCCCGCCCATCCCTTTTACCATTTTGCCGGGAATTTTCCAGCTCGAAATATCCCCGGTATCAGAAACCTGAAAAGCGCCCAATACAGTTAGGTCGATATGGCCGCCGCGTATCATGGCGAAACTCATGCTCGAATCGAAGAATGCCGCACCTTTGGTGTAAGTGATGGTTTGTTTACCGGCATTAATCAAATCCGGATCGATGTTTTCCTGCGTGGGGAAAGGCCCGATACCAAGCAATCCGTTTTCTGACTGAAGTACAACCTCTGCACCCTTTGGGATGAAATTGGCAACCAAAGTTGGGATGCCAATACCAAGGTTTACATAATAACCGTCTCTGAGTTCCTGGGCAATACGTTTGGCGATGCCGTTTTTATCTAAAGCCATATTATTCGATTAAATTGATTATCAAAATATTAAAAAACATTAACCCCATTTTAGCCACAGATTAAAACAAACATACCTAAAATCTGATTGATACAAAACTCTCTGCATTTTTTTTAATCATCAGGATTCGTAATCCAATCTCGTTAGTTCAGGAATATGGATGCTGAAAAGTTTAACCGCAGAGAGCCGCTAAGTTTTACGCAGAGTACCGCAGAGTTGTATGACAATTCTTGACTCTGCGGCACAGTTCGGTAAGCTCACTGCACCGCTTTGCGCCTTCTCACCGAACTTTGCGGTAAAAACTTTTAATATTAAAAATCCTAAACTAAAAGACATTGATTCGTAATCTGTTAATCTGTGGCATTTAAACTCTATATTTATCTTAATCTGTTGCTAAATTATTTAGATGTTGTTGCAAATTCGATCCGTTTTTCGAGGTCTTTCGACTGAAAAATACGTTGTACGAAGATTCCCGGTGTGTGAATCTGGTCAGGATCGAGTGTGCCTGCCGGAACGAGTTCTTCCACTTCCGCAATGGTGATTTTACCTGCCATGGCCATGGCCTGATTGAAGTTGTTTGCCGTATGGCGATAAATCAAATTACCATAGGTGTCGCCCTTCCACGCCTTTACAATCGCAAAATCGGCAGTAAGCGCGTGTTCAAGCAGGTGCATTTTACCATTAAACTCACGCACCTCTTTGCCTTCGCCCACTTCGGTTCCATAACCTGCCGGAACAAAGAATGCCGGAATCCCTGCACCACCGGCGCGGCAGCGCTCGGCTAAGGTGCCTTGCGGAATCAATTCCACTTCGAGTTCGCCACTCAGCAATTGCCGTTCAAACTCGACATTTTCACCCACATAGGACGAAATCATTTTTTTGATCTGGTGTTTCTTCAACAGAAATCCCAATCCGAAATCATCCACACCGGCATTGTTCGAGATGCAGGTCAAACCTTTGATGCCGCTTTCGTAAAGCGCTGTGATACAGTTTTCTGGGATTCCGCACAGGCCGAATCCACCCAACATCAGGGTCATATTATCTTCCAGGCCACGTATGGCTTCGAGTGCGTTGTTTACTACTTTATTCATACGAAAAGATTAAACTAAGTTCATTAATTGTGAAGCTAAAGATACAAACTTATACAAAATGAGCAAGGACGAAAAAGACGGAATAATTAAAGCGAAGCGCTATGACCCATTATAATATTTAGCCCATTTGTCAGAAACCGACACTGACATAAGTTAGATACTGCAATTGCCGTGGCTCAGCAGCACAAAAACGATTGTGGTTTACACGCATTTAACACCCGAAGCGACAAGGAACATTGTTAGGCCGCTTTAAAGAATACAGCTGGAATTGATTGAAAGAATTGTAGTATGCGCAAATGAAATCTCAGAAAAGTACTATATCTTTGGTGATATATCCTAGTTAGGCATAATACTGTTGCGTCTTCGCTTCAAAAAGATAGCTAAACATGAAAAGACAAGATTTTGAAAATGCATTAAATTCTTTAGATGAATTGTTATCAACAGCTAATCTTGGCGAAGAATATTTTCAAGAATGGTTTGAAACCAATAGAATTATCTTTGATGCCCTAGGTTTTAAAAAAGTTATTCCTCATGGAATACAGAAATCAGACACTAACAAAAACATTCCTGATTTTTTAGTCCAAAAAATGGATGATACATGGTGGATTTTAGAACTAAAAAGGCCTGATACTGAAATTTTAAAATCTCAAAAGAAAAGAATTAATTTCTATAACTCTTTTAGAGATTACATTTCCCAATGTCATGAGTATAATGAATTTTTCGATGAAAAAGTTAATAGAGATAATTTTAATTCAAAATATAACGTTGATATCCATAAAAATTTAAAATCAGTAGTTGTTGCAGGCAGAAATGATGGACTTGATAGGACAAAAGTTCATCAAATATTATATAACGAGGGTGCAAAAATTGAACTTCTAACTTATGATGATATAAGAAATTATTTAGAATATTTTAGAGCTAATTTATACTCGAAATATGAGAATTTTCCAGGTTGTTCTATTCATTATTTATTAAAGATTTTCAGACTTAGAAATAGTCAGAATTTTATATTTGATTTGGGCAATGACTTAACTAGGAATAGGATTTCTGCATATATTGATAAAAATGATTACTTAACATATAGGATAATTGATAATAATGGAGACAAACAGTATTTGAGGATTAAAGAAAAAAGTTTTGGGTTTGAATATGGTCAGCCTTGCTATATATGTTTTGATTTTGGCATAGGAAGTGACAATTCACTTATTAATCTCGAAATTAATGGGAAATATTTTAAAGATATTGTTCTTGATAGCATGGATTTTGATTTCTCATTCATAATAGACCAAGAAAACAAAGATGGATACTTAAATATGACATTAGGTTCGGATATAAGTAGTAATGAATTATCTAATTTTTATCAAGGTGAATTAGTTATGTACGGCAGAACCTTTAAATTTCAAGAAAAAACCGAAATAAGGAACTATTTTCTATTTAATGATAAAGAAAGAAATTATTTTCCGATGGTAGGTAAAACTCAAGCAAGATGCGTAAAGAACAATATAAAATAAAGTACTATGCCTAATAATTAGTCCCTATGTTTGTATCCTTTCTTTAACAAAAGTAGCATAAGCCAAAGAGTATTATTTTTGAGTAGGTAATATTCACTAACACTC
>JABFQW010000117.1 GCA_013141455.1 Bacteroidales bacterium | reverse complement strand
TGATGCAACGATAAAATTTCCGGCAAGATGGGGAATAATCTTAAAAATATCAACCTGGAGACAAAACATAACATCTTTCTCAAAGCCATTGTCAATTAAATAATTAAGGTGTTTGCAATTGGTCAGGCCTGAAATAATATCTGTTTCATTTTGCTCATAAAAGTTCTTTAATACAAGCGCTAAATCGTCACATTGTATTTCGTTATTTTGCGACAACAGGGCGATCAACATGCCTGCACACAATCCGTCATCTATCGAAAACTCACCGGCAGTTCCCGAACAAACAATAATCAATTCTTCGGTTTTGTGGGATAAGTGATCTGCTATACTACTGATATTCAGAAACGAAGCGACCAATAATTTTTCAGCATATTTTGCTGCATTCAAGGCAACTGTTCCGTTGCTTGTGGTCAGAATGATTACTTTATCCTGAATCCGTTGTCTGGTATATTCACGTGGTGAATTTCCCAGATCAAAACCCTCAATTCGGACGGCATCCCTTTCGCCACAAAGCAGGGCTTCGCCTGTGTTATAATTATTATATTCTTCCAGGGCCTGTTCAATAGAAACGACCGGTAGTATCGCTTTTGCGCCGTTATATAAAGCGGTTGTCATTACCGAGCTTGCACGCAACACATCGATAATGACAACGGTTTTATTTTTGAAATCAACAGATTCACAATGTGTTGCGGTTGGTATAATTTGTATCCGCATCACCGTATTTATTCTTTTGGCAATTCTATCCCAAGTGAGATTCCAAGTCCGCTGGCCGTTTTTACCAGCGCATTGTCTAAAGTGACCAGATTTGGTTCGGCTATGGCTTCAATCAACGGAACAGCAATAAATTTAGGATGCCGGTATGCCACCATTTTACCGAAATCACCTGCCATGGCCATTTCAAATGCTTTCACACCAAACTGGGCCGAAAGTACACGGTCGTAGGCTATTGGGACACCGCCACGTTGCAGATGACCCAGCACTGTTTCGCGCATATCCGGTTTAAAACCGGCTGCTTTCAATTGCTTGATCAATGCGCTGCCTGCTCCACCCAAACGAAGATTTTCGTAACCTATCTCATCGTTTTCTTCAACCGACATTGACCCACCCTGAGGGCTTGCCCCTTCCGAGATAACCACTACCGCAAACCCACGGCCACGGTTAAAACGGGCTTCGAGTTTTTCTTTCACGATATTGATGTCATAGGGAAACTCAGGAACCAGACAAACTTCAGCGCCACCGGCAACAGCAGCATTCAAAGCGATCCATCCGGCATAACGACCCATTACCTCCAACACAAAAACCCGGTTATGGCTTGCAGCGGTAGTCACTAATTTATCAACGGCTTCAGTTGCAATTTCAACAGCAGTCTGAAAACCGAAAGTTGAGTCCGTGGTAGATAAATCATTATCAATGGTTTTTGGGACACCAATAATATTCAGACCTTTTTCGTACAATGCCTGTGAAATACGTTGTGAGCCATCGCCACCAATACTGATAACAGCATCGATGCCCATATACTGAATCTTCCTGATCATTTCATCGGAACGGTCAACAGCACTGTATGAGCCATCCTTATTTTTAACCGGCCAGGCGAACGGGCCGCCTTTGTTTGTTGTTTCGATGATAGTACCCCCCTGAAAATGAATGCCTTTTACAACTTCAGGTGTTAATAATTTCAATTCGGTTGGCTCCCAGAGAATGCCATTGAAGGCCTGGATGCTTCCTAAAATTTCCCAGTCTTTTTCCTGGGCTGCGCGTTTCACAATCGCTCTAATAACCGCGTTTAGTCCGGGACAATCGCCCCCTCCGGTTACTATCAATGCTCTTTTCATGCTTGTTTACTAAATTTCATTTCAATGCAAAGATACTTCACCTAATTCTATCAAAGATGTATTTTTCGAAAAATAGACCTAACATAAAGCCGCAATCGGTTGTTTAGTAATGAAAATGAATGGAGGTCGATTTATTTTTATAAGACCCGGTAATTTTCACAGGCAACAAAGCGAATACAAGCAACGAATGCAACACCTTTTCGTACAATTCAATAAAATAAGGAATCTTATCGGACCTGGTTTATACAATAAGCGGCATAAAGCGGAATAGATTTGATTTGATTCTCAAAACCGAAATTTTTCCTGGAAATTCTGATTGAATAAGGGCTATTGTATTTTTTTACAAACATCATGATGATTTAATAAAACACACGATTCGCCAATTCTGATTATTTTCTATGAAAAAATCAAAATATTCTGACTTTTTCCCACATATTTATCAATTAAAGCTTTTTGTTAGTGTTTTCAGATACTTAATGTATTGACTCGAACAAATCAATGATTAATCCTTTTTGCATCGTTTGCTATTGCTTTGTCACTATTTTGTGTTCCTGATTTTTGTTATCCATCTGTCAAGTTTTGCCCTAATTTGACAATAAGCGTTTTTACAGTCAGATTAAATTCGCGAAACTTGCCGTGTATCCCAAAAATAATCTGACAACCGCAGCTTCAGAAACATAGATTTCTGCCTGAAAATAATTCAACTTCATGTAACTTCTTTTAGAAACAACCTTGATATATTAAAGGGAAACTTTAGAAACAACCGTTTATTATTAAAACCTGACTATATTTGCATTATAAAAGGTATCGTCATGGAAAGAGTAATTACCCAAAACCTTCTGCAATGGAAGGAAAAATCAAACCGAAAACCATTAATTCTACGTGGTGCCAGGCAAACAGGCAAATCGTGGACAATCACAACGTTTGGAAAAGATTATTTTGAAGGAACAACACATATCCTGAATTTTGAAAAACGTCCGGATCTTCATCAGGTTTTCGAAGTGAATTTTGAAATTCCAAGAATTATCGCTGAGATTGAGATTTTACTCAATAAAAAAATCATTCCCGGAAAAGATTTATTGTTTTTTGATGAAATTCAGGAATGCCCGAAGGCCATCGTTTCATTGCGGTATTTTTATGAACAAATCCCTGAACTACATCTCATTGCAGCAGGTTCGTTACTCGAATTTTCATTGAACGACATTCCGTTTCCGGTTGGCAGAGTACAACTTTTGAATATGTTTCCGATGAGTTTTTACGAATTTCTAAAAGCAAGCGGTAAAGATATTGCTGCTGATCTTATTCTGGGTACGCCAAAGCAATTAACTGAATCCGTTCATCTTATGCTGATTGATGAGCTTCGTAAGTATTTTTTTGTTGGTGGTATGCCTGAATGTGTTAAAACCTATATTGAAACGGAAAGTTTGCAGGAAGTATTTGAGATTCAATCAGATTTGATTAGTACTTTTCGGCAGGATTTTAACAAATTTGCCGGTAAAGCCGATACAAGATGTTTGGATATTGTGCTATTCAACACCTCTCAAAAAGTTGGCGAACAGATAAAATACACCGAAATGGCAGATGGATTTTCAGGTCCCACCATTAAAAAAGCGTTTCATTTACTCGAAACAGCACGGTTGTTTAAAAAGGTAAGAGCTTCATCACCGGCAGGAATTCCTTTGGGTGCAAGTGCTTCGGAAAAGAAATTTAAAGCCATCATGCTTGATATTGGTTTAATGGCCAACTTAAATGGATTAAATATCTCGAAAGAATATTTGAAAAGCGATTTGTTATCCATCTTCAGAGGTGCAATGGCTGAGCAATTTGTTGGACAGGAAATATTGGCAGCCACAAATACCGATCTTTATTATTGGGCCAGAGAAGCGGCCGGTAGCAATGCTGAAACCGATTTTCTGATCGAAAAATTGGGTAAAGTGATGCCTGTTGAGGTAAAAAGTGGAAAGTCGGGCAGTTTGAAAAGCCTGCATCTTTTGTTGGAGATGTATAAAAATGTGGAGAATGCGTATGTATTTTCCAATGCTGCATTTGGTCAGATATCTGAGCAAAAGATTTCGTTTTTGCCCTTGTATTACACAGCATCTGCTGTTACATCAAGTTAGGTTAAACCCAAAATGTTTTCCAGAAACCCGGATTATACAGACTATTGTATTGATTTACAAACATATTCAAGCTGACGGAATTGAGTAGATGATTTCGATCAAATTTGAATAATATCTATGAAATAATCAAAATATTCTGATTTATTCCCACATATTTATCAATTAAAGATTTTTGTTAGTGTTTTCAGATACTTATTGTATTGACTCGAACAAATTAATTTTTAATCCTTTTTGCATCGTTTGCTATTACTTTGCCACTATTTTGTGATCCTGATTTTTGGTTATCCATCTGTCAATTTTTGCCACATTTTGACAATAAGCTTTTTTGCTGTCAAATCTTAGCAATCGAATTTGATTTTGTGGTTAAATTTTAGACAAGCATTAAACGAAAAAAGCCCTCTTTCAAGGGCTTTTTGGTGTGGCATCACCCGGACTTGAACCAGGGACGCACGGATTTTCAGTCCGACGCTCTACCAACTGAGCTATGATGCCATACTTTTTTGGAAGTGCAAAATTAATAGAATTATTTACACTTCAAAAACATTTTTTAATTAATTATCTTTTATACCTCATTATCAATAACTTTGCAGCATAAAATCGAAATAACCTCTATGAAACTTTGTGTTGACATCGGTAATACTTTCGTCAAAGCGGCTGTATTTGAAAAGGCTGACCAAATTGATGATGTGCGTTTTAGACCTGATAATTTTGAACTGTTTGCCACTTTTATCAAAAAACATGAACCTTTACAAAGTGCAATAATCAGTACAGTTCGTGGGGTGCCGGCTGAGTTGATACATCTGTTGGGTATTGTCCCAAAAGTGATCCTGCTTGAACACACAACACCATTACCTATTGTAATCAATTATGATACGCCAGAAACCCTGGGTCGTGATCGCATCGCTGCAGTGGCAGCCGCTTACGCACGTTTCCCTCAACAAAATGTGTTAGTGATTGATATGGGAACCTGTATTACCTATGATTTGTTAACCTCCGATGGCGTTTATCAGGGTGGCATGATCAGCCCGGGTGTTTATATGCGCTTCAAAGCCATGAACGAATTTACAAACCGTTTACCTCTTGTTGAACCTGAATTAAACGTATCACTCATCGGGAAAAGTACATCAGGGTCGCTTCAATCGGGTGTGATGCATGGAATACGGTCCGAGATAAACGGGATTATCGGGTCATTTTCAATTAATTATAAAGATTTAACAGTATTAATCGGTGGTGGCGACAATAAATATTTTGATCAAAAGTTTAATTGTAGCATCTTTGCAGCCTCAAATCTTGTATTGGAAGGCTTGAATGTAATCTTGGACTTTAATGATTTACAGTAAGTTGAAAAAAATATTAATTGTAGTTATCGTATTACTCGCGTTTCAGAATCTCTCTGCGCAGACAGGAATAAGTTCACCCTATTCAAGATTTGGTATCGGCCATCTCGAGCGCAAGAGTGTTAACGCACGACTGCTTGGTATGGGCGGAATTGCCAATGCCGTAAGCAGTAATCGGTTTGTTAATCCTACAAATCCGGCCACCTATTCCGGTTTCGATTCATTATCCTTGCTTTTTGATGCCGGATTTAACATGAACCGTGTTGTATTTAAAACAACTGCTAAAAGCGAAATGGGGACCAATGCCACACTCAGTTATTTTTCGCTTGGGTTCCCTGTAGTGAAATGGTGGCATTCGGCCATTGGAGTTCTACCTTATAGTCAGGTTGGTTATAATGTGGTGATTCCTTTTGAAGATGAGCAAATTGGGAAGTATAACAAAGCTTTTGAAGGCGAAGGTGGTTTAAATCAGGCCTTTATCGGAAATGCATTAACATTGGGCAAACATTTTTCAGTGGGAGCTAACATTACCTATGTTTTTGGTAGTAACTCATCGAGTTCATTAGTCTATTTCCCTGATTCTTCGTTATATGCAAATACCAGGGCAGTTTCAAAAACACTTGCCAATGACTTTATCTTCGATTATGGAGTGCTGTATAAAAAAGCTTTCAGCGATAATTATTCTCTTAACGTCGGCCTTGTTTATAACCAAAAAATTAATATGAATGTGAAACGTGATTTCATGTTGAAGTCGATGTTTGGCGGGGTGGATGGTGAAATCGAATATGTGCTCGATACTATTTCTTATACACCAAGCGAAAAGGGAGTGATTGTTTTGCCACATAAGTTAGGTCTTGGCGCCGTATTCGAAAAGAAAAACAGCTGGCTGATTGGTTTTGATGCCAACTGGCAAAACTGGAAGAATTTTAGTGCCTTTGGCGTTAATGATTCTCTTATTAATGCCTGGAATGTAGCGTTTGGAGGTGAATATACACCAAATTTTACTTCCATTTCGGGCTACTGGAAACGCGTAACCTACAGGGCTGGTTTCAGATATGATCAAACCTATTTAAAAATCAACGGACAACCGATAAATGAGTATGCATTCAGTGTTGGAATGGGTTTACCCTTGCCCCGTACAATGACAAATGTCGATCTGAGTGTTGAATTGGGACGAACAGGTACAACATCCCATGACCTGATTCAGGAGAATTTTGTCAATTTCACCGTAGGCGTATCACTTTATGAGCGTTGGTTTGTAAAACGTAAATATGATTAATCCACGATAGTATTAGTTTGAAACCTAAAGTTGGACTTTTTTTGCTGGCAACAGTACTCATTGCTTCAATGAATGAGGTAGCCGGTCAATTAACCACAAGTATTCCGAAAAACACGATTCAGGTTGATAACTCTATTTCGGCCCATGATAGCATGCAATGTGCTGAATATTATTCGGATTACCACGGTCGTTTTATCCAATGGAAAGACAACGATTATTCAGAAACAGAGATACTGAAGATATTCGATCCGTGGAAACGGGTGTATGAAAACTGTCCCGACAGCTTCGAATCGACCTATCCCGATGGTATTATGATCATGCGATATATGATCGAAAGTGAGGAAAATCATGCATTAAAAGAAAAATTTATCGATTCGCTGTTGTTGTTATACGATACGTATTTAAAGTATTTCCCTATTGACTATAAAACAGGAACATCGCAATCAGGAGCAATTTTGGGCAGAAAAGGTGTTGATCTGTATTCATATTGTGAAAGCAGGTATATTGAAGCGTGTACTATTTTGCGCCAATCGGTTGAATTGGAAAGCAATCATGCTGATGCAACCGTGATGATTTATTACCTTCGCTCGGTCATAAAAATGGCACGCAACGGAATGGCTGATAGTAGTATGGTTATCGATGTTTACAGGCAGATTACTGATATTGTGAATTCCAATATCGCCGGATATACCACGAAAGGTGATGTGCGTAAGATTGAATCGACAAAAAAAGACAAAGCGAATATTGACGCCACGTTCGAACCCTTTTCCGATTGCAGGATAGTTGCCGGAATATTTAAAAATGAGATTAAGAATCAACCCGGTGATGTTGACTTACTTAAATCGGTAACTGATTTTCTTGAAGCAACTAATTGTCAAACCGATTCATTGTATTACAATACATGTTTTGAAATGTATCGTCTTGCTCCGGGTCCGGAAACAGCATACAACATTGGCCGGATTTTACTAAACAGCAATAAACCTGCTGAAGCGGTGTTATATTTTGAAAATGCTTCACAATCAATCGATCCGATGATTGCCCATCAATCATACAGCGCTTTGGGTGAAATTTTCAGGTTGTTGAATAACTTTCCGCGTGCATATCAGATGGCTTCGAAAGCCATTGAACTTAACCCGAAGGATGGCGTTCCTTATATCACCATTGGCAATTTGTATGCGGCGAGTGCAAATGATTGCGGTACCGACGATTTCACAGCAAGGGTTGGCTATTGGGCGGCTGTTGATAAATTTGTTGAAGCGCGTAATGTTGATCCTTCTGTTGGTGAGGATGCCAATAAGCTGATTTCATTCTATTCAGATAGCTTTCCGACGAAGGAAGCCATTCAACTTCACAGGTATAAAACAGGAAGTACTTACACCGTAACGTGTTGGTTTACCGAAAAAACAATCATCAGGGCAGCAAATTAATATGAGAACCTTGCAAACGAAATCCTTTATGAATCGAATTGAAATGATCATGGCAAGCCTGATTGTTTTAACAATGTTTTCGTGCGAGAACTCAATTACCATCGTAAAGGAAGTTACCCGAGCCGATACCCTTGAAAGTGTGAGTGCGAAAAACATTGTTTTTATCCGAAGCGATTCGGGAAATGTGAAAATCAGGTTAACGGCAACATTAATGAAACGATTTGAAGGGAAAGAAGTTTATACAGAGTTCCCTGAGGGATTTGAAGCGTTTTTCTACGATTCGTTAAACAAGCCCAGTTCACGCATTCGCGCTGATTACGGAATCAGTTATGAGAACACAAAATTGATGGTTGCGCGAAACAATGTTGAAGTAGAGAATTTTAATACCCTTGAAAAACTAAATACCGAGTCATTATTTTGGAATCAAAAAAAGAAAATCATTTTCACAAGTGCCTTTGTTAAGATTACCTCGCCCGGCAAAGTGATATTTGGTGACAGCCTTACCGCCAATGAAGGATTCGATAAACGAACTATTCACAATATTCGGGCAACAATCGAGCTTGATGAAGAGGGTATTTAATAATCCGTAGATGTTGTTGAATTGTTACTGGTTACTTGTTGCTGGTTTCTTGACCAGCCACCAGTCCCCAGTTACCAGTCACCAGTGACCAGCTACCAGCCTGTCTTTTGGTCATAAATCGCAGTTCTTAACTTATCAAAATTGCAACAAAGACATTTATGAAGAAGTTATCAACATATAAACTATTGATATTGTTTTATTTAAATAGTAAGCAAAGCGGCTGTTTTAATACGTAAAATATTTTAATACTTAAAATATCCTTTGTACATTTGCACCCTATTTTAAAAGAAAGATACACTATGGCCGTTATTGGAAAAATCAGAAAGCAATCCGGATTGTTGGTAATAATTATCGGGGTGGCACTTGCCGCTTTCATACTGGGAGACTTTACCAAAAAAAGCAAGAAGAACTCTGTTCAAATTGGTATTGTTGATGGCGAAGAGATCAGAATACAGGATTTCAACAAATTATTTGATGAAAATGTTGAAGGCACGAAGCGTCAGAAGCAATCGGATGTGCTTACACAGGAAGACCTTATGCGTGTTCGTGATAATACCTGGAACCAGGTTGTTGAGAAAAGCCTGATGGGTAAAGAATACGATGAGTTGGGACTGGTAGTGACAAGTGAAGAACTTTTTGACCAGATTCAGGGAGCCAATCCCCACCCGGCAGTAATTCAGAACTTTTCAAATCCTGAGACCGGTGCTTATGATCGTAATGTTGTACTTAACTATCTTCAACAATTGGATAAATTGACCCAGGCTCAACGCGATCAATGGCTGTCGTTCGAACGGTATGTGAAAGAAGACAGGTTAAAGACTAAATATCAGACACTCGTTGGTAAAAGCTACCATTTGCCTCAGGCAATCGCTAAATTAGCCTATCACGATAAAAACGACAAGGCTAATGTAAAGTTGGTTGGTGTAAAATACAGTACAATCTCCGATTCATTGGTGAAACTTACCGATGATGACTACAAGGAATATTATAATAAAAACAAAAAATCGTACGATCGCGAAGCCATGCGTGATATCGATTATGTTGTTTTTGAAATCAAACCTTCTGCCAAAGATAACAAGGTAGCCGAAGATTATGTGAAAGATATGGTTAGCGAATTTACTGTTACCGCCAATGTGGCAACCTTCGTGAATGCCAATTCCGACGATCGTTACGATAGTACCTGGTTAAGTCAGAAAGAAGTGCCTGTCGCTATTGAAGGCGTAATGTTCAACAACGAAAAAGGCTTTGTTTATGGCCCTTATTTCGATAATGGCTCATATAAATTAGTGCGTTTGGCCGATGTTGCCATGCGTTCCGATTCGCTGAAAGCAAACCATATCCTGATTTCGTTCAAAGGTTCGGCACGTAGCCAGCAAACCCGTACCAAAGAAGCTGCCCAACGATTGGCAGATAGCTTGCTGGGACAGGTAAAACGCAGCGCTACAAAATTCACCGAACTGGCCAAAGCTTTCTCCGATGACCCAAGTGCAAAAACCAATAATGGTGATCTTGGTTGGTTTAAAGACGGGAAAATGGTACCGGAATTCAATCAATTTGTTCTTTCGAATAGTGTTGGTACCCTTGGTGTTGTTGAAACCTCATTCGGTTACCATGTAATTGAAGTTACAGGTAAAAAAGAGCCTGTGAAAAAGGTTCGTTTGGCCACAATAACCCGTTTGGTTACCCCAAGTACGCAGACTGCACAGGATATTTTCGCACAGGCAAGCAGGTTTGCAACAGGCAGCTCCAATCGTGCCGGTTTTGATAAATCGATCGAAAAAGAAGGAATCACGAAAAGAGTTGCTCCTAATTTGAAAGCGACTACCAACAGAATAACCGGTATTGATAATCCACGCCAGATTATTCGTTGGGCTTTTTCGGAGAATACTGAGATTGGTGATGTTTCAACGATTTTCGACCTTGATAACTCTTATGTAGTTGCCGTGTTGACAAAGAGTACCGAAAAAGGTATAGCACCATGGGAAGATGTAAAAGATGTGATTCGCACGCAGGTTATGAATACAAAAAAAGGTGAAATGCTTGTTGACCAGATGAAATCATATGCATCGGATATGAATACGCTGGCTAATCAATTCAAATCGACCGTTCAGGATGTTAATGGTGTTTCGTTCGACAGCCGTGTTTTGCAAGGTTTCGGTCAGGAAAGCAAGGTGATTGGCGAGATTTTCGCTTTATCGGCCGGACAGCAGGTTGGCCCGATTGCCGGTACCGGCGCTGCCTATGTTATTCAGTTGAAGGATATTGCCATTGCACCCGAACGTGATTCATACAATGCGATTGCAACCGAAAAAGCAACAGCATTTACACAGGCTGTCAGTAATAACGGTGTGGTAAAAGCTATCGAAAAAGCAACCGAAATCGTTGATAACAGGATATTATTCTACTAAGAGATAATAAGTTACCTTTTAATGAACAAAAAGCTGCGTAGTAATCTACGCAGCTTTTTTTATGGCATTTACTTTGCAAACGGGGCATCGGAGATGTTTAATATATTTTTTTGCCTCCAATACACCAAATCGCCAGAGCTCACTAAAATGTAAAATGCAAAAAGAATCTAAGAACTGAAATCAAAAAAATGTAGTTTTGAAAAAAGTTAAAATAATCAGACAGAGTTTAGTTTTCACTCCCAGTTGGTAGATAATAAACGTTTGATAATGTTTTTTAAGTTTTGTCCGATGAATTCTGCTGCCCATTGGGTACGGTTCACTGCCCAGCGTTGCGGATGGAATGTCATCATAAGTTGTGAAGGAAATGTATTGTTATTTAATGCCCGTATGATGTCGATACTATGATGATACTTCCATTCTTTTGCATTCCAAACTGCTTGCTGTTTCAACTTATCTCTTCTGCTATACTTCCAGCCGTCCCATCGCCGTGCTGTGTCGGTAAGATAAAATAACCGGTCAAAATCGAGATCGAAGTAAGGTTCTGAGGTGATGCCGAAATCGGAGTAGTGGGTAGTGAGGAGTGAGTGAGGAGTTATGAGTTGTGAGTTGTGAGTTGCGAGAGGAGAGTTATGAGTGGTGTATTGGGTGTTAATTAATGACGATTTTGTCCACAGGTTACGGTTATCATACTTCGACATGGGTGCTCCTTCCATGGTGATACTGGTTACCGGTGCTATTTGTCGGAGCCATGCCAGATGCTGTTCAAACCGGTTTATGGCCTGTTGCCTGTCACCCTTACAATGACTCAGATCATCATAGTGATACCCAATCTCGTGTCCCATGGATGCAATTTGCCGGATAATTTGCTCATTCTTTTTTTCGGGAAATAAACGAAAGTAATATGTCCCATTTACCCCTTCAACAGATTGTAACTTTGCTAATAACAGCGCATTTTCATATTTAGCCTCAACATCATGACGGAGCATTATGATGGGTTCCGATGTTGTGAAATTTGAAGCGATATATTCACTTACTGTCAGAAATTTATACCCATTTGAAAGGAAGGCATTTAGAAGGGCTTTGTAAGTGGTTATTGTGAAATCCATGTTTGTGTTTAATCATTATTTCTTTAGAGGAAAGGTAGGAGTAGTGAGTTATGAGAAATGAGTAGTGAGTTAGGAGTAGTGAGTTAGGGTTTTACTTGCAAAATTTCTCAGGGTTATTCATCATTGAAATCAACATTTTTCGAACTTCATCGTAATCGCTGTTGAATTTTTGATAGGTTTCCTGATCAATATAATTACAATGGAGTGAGTATTCTATCCAAACTTCAGTTTCATATTCTTCACCAAGCGAATCACTTAGCTTACTAACAAAATGTTTAATACAGATTTTTTTCCACGCCTCAGCAATATTTGTTGATATTGACCTCGATGAACGACGAATTTGATCAGTCAAGGAATATTTCTCATCTTTAGGAAAAGTCTTTGAAATTTCAAATATCTCCATCGCTAATTTAAAAGCTTTTTGATAAACAATTAAATCCTTGAAACCATTAATAATTGCCATGGTAATAAATTGTTTAAAATATTGATTATCAGATTTAATCTAAAATAAATAGCCTTGTTATAAGAAATGAGAGTGAGTTATGAGTAGTGAGTTATGAGTTATTTGCAAAACTTTTCTGAATTATTCATTATAGAAAAGACATTTTTCGAACTTTATTGTAATCGATGGTAATAAATTGTTTAAAATATTGATTATCAATTTAATAAAAAATTCCATCTACTCAATACTCACTTCTCCTTACTCACTAATCAACTCTCACTACTCATCTAAAACCCAATACACAACCCAGCATTCACCGTACCCGTTGTTCCCCAATAATACGCTGGCGTGAATTTTTCAATTTTATCCTGCTGACCGGTGATATTCTGGTAGTTGAAACTGGCGAAAACCCAGGTGTTTGAGACGATTTCGTACCGCGTGTTGAACTGAAGCTGCTGATTCTGCCAGATGATGTTATTGAGAACGGGATCGGAATGAACTTGCGCGCCCGGATCATTGATGTTGTAATCATCGCCATGTTGTGCCAACGTATAAGCAAGCTCAAATGCAAGTCCTCTGACAGGTATGTATTTGAGAGCGAAATAATATTCCCGCGCATTGTCACGCAGGTAGTGACCCATATTGTAACTGTTGGAGGTGTAATTCTGCGTTTCGGCATGGTGTTGATATACATAAGGATTGGTGAGTGTATATTCTGCCGTAAGGGTTAGATTTTGAACAGGTAAACCGGACAAACGAAAGCCAAGCTTGTAACTGAATGAGTTGTATAAGTCCTTGTCTTTGAGGTAGCTGAATGAGATGTCATCGGCAAACAACGAAAAATACAAATGAAGATGCCTTATGTTTCTGGAGCTGATATTAAAAAAAAACTGGTTGTTGTTACCTGAGTACCCACCCTTGTCATTTGCGCTTAAGGTGAGATCAACACTTTTGTAAAACAAAAAGGGTATCAGATAGGCTGCATGTGGGCCACCACCGCTTTCATTGGTATATACAATTGAATTTCCAAAGGAGAAATTCAGTTGTTTCACCGGATAAAAAGTAAACATATTGGCAGCCATATATTTCTGAAAATATACAACCCGATGGGTATTATTCGTCATATAAGATCGTGCGCTATCAATAACTTCTGAAACCAAGGTACCATGATAGTAATTAAATTCAAACCATCTGACCGGTTTTAACTGAAGCTTGATCATAGCGAAGGAAGGTGTGCGACCCGACTGAATATTTGTTCCGTTATACCCCAGACCCCATTCTACATGGTCTTTCACCAGACCCACTGTTCCCCATTTCCAGGCATAGGTTATCCCACCACGCGCTTCGGTGTAATCGACCCCTTTGTCACCAAAGTTCTTAACCGGAACGCCTTGTTGGCGCTGTAAATAATCGGGGGCAATCATTAACCTGCTTTCATTGTTGTCGCGCACATTGGTATAGAAACCGAGATTTTTTCCGATATATCCAAATAAAGCTGCGCCACCCCAGGTATGTGACAGGCTGCCATTGGCATTAGAACTGAAAGATGCTCCAAGAATAGGTTGCAGCGCCATGGAGAATACTGAATCTTTATAAAACAGCCCGACAGGATTAAGTGCGGTGGCAAAACCAGTACTTTTTTTAATAAGATCTGTTTTTGCCGGGAAAGGCAAGGAAACATCAGCTTCCAATGCATAGGCTGTCTGATAAAAAGCCAGATCCTTCAGCTGTCGTTTATTTAAATTATCCGCCCTGAGTTCGTTGTATCTGACAATCTCAGTAAGTTTGGTATAAATATACTCCCGGCTGTAAGGTTTGATTACATTGTTGAGTTCAACGACATTTAAATTGGCCATCTCATCCAGATAGTCGTAAATACCAGTGTTTGAGATATGTTCGTACACGACCTGGGCTTTTGTAATACGTGTTATGCCTCCAAAAATAAATATCAAAACAAGAATGATTTTAATGTTTATTATTGAGTCTTGGCTTGTATTCATAATGTTGAATTGATTTGACAAAAGTAGGTGTAAGAACTTGGTCGTACAAATTTATAAAAACAGAAAATCTACCTTAAAACGACAAATTTTTGGTGTATAGGTGTTGGGAAGAGTTGTGAGTAGTGAGTTGTTGAGTATGGTGTGGGGCGATGGGGGCTGTTGATCAGGTACCGTTTGTTGATGGATTAATTGGTTGATTTGATGAATTGTTAAAACGCTTTGACTCTGTAACTCTAAAATGTTGATTCGTATATACGTTTAAACACATTGACGCTGTAATGCTCTAACTTTGAAATAATTGTACACTTAAACTTTTCAGGTTTTTATATTCATAAACCTATGTATGAGCGTGATCGTGCCAAGAAGAACGCCGATCACATTTGCTGTTAAATCGTTGATGTTAAAGGACCGGTAGGTTAAAAAGTACTGTATTCCTTCGGTCAGACCTTTACGTTCTAAAAACCATGATCCTTTTGAGGAGTCAATATATGACCGGAATATCCATTCAATCAAGGAATTGAAAGGAAAACGCCTGCAAGTCTTTTTAAGACAGCGGCTTAACTTAAGTTTTTTTTATGTATGTCACCAAATGCATGATTATAAAAAAGACCGACTTTTAGATCGGTCCTATGCAATCGGATCAAGTTGTTCCTGAAAGGTTGTTCTCAAGCAGAGCCTTTTTCCGCTTCACTTGATGTGGCAAAGTTAAATTCACTTTCTGAATTTCAATTAAGAAAGTGCAATGTGTGGTACAAAAAATATGAAGTATTAAATAACTGATTATCATGTATTTAAATTATATTCTTGGTGAAATCAAGCTTTAGTCAGATAATAGTGTTAAATTATCTGATTTAGTGATTAACTTGAATACATCTTCCTATATTATTTCATTTAAATACTCTATTTAAATTTAGACTGAAATTCTGGGGTAACTTTCATGATTTGCATACTTTTAGGGTAGTTGTTGATAAACCAAATTAGAAAGGATGTTAAATCAATCTTCTCATTTAACATCTTTTTTCTTTTTGACTGGTAATCAATACTATCATTGGATAATATCTCACATCCTTGATTGATTGATTTCATTTGATCTTCCATTGATTCTGAATAATTAAAAACCAATCCGTAGCGACTTTCTTGTTCATCTGTATAACCCCTTCCGACATTATCCAAGTATATTGCGGGTGTCCCTAATACAGCTGATTCTGATGCCATCGTTGCACTTTCTCCATAAAACAATGTTGCCTTGGCTAATAGGTGATGTATATGTTCAGGATTAATTTTAAGGCGAAATTGTTCTAATTCTATTGGAATCTCCTTTTCGCTAGTGATGAACACTTTCCCATATTTAGAAAATTCATTCACCGCTCTTATCTTATTTTCAATGGATATTCCTTTATGACCGAAATCATGGTGTGCTTTCCAGGACACAAACCGAACAACAGTGTATTTATCATTTTCTTCGACACCTATTGATTGTAATAAACTGTTATCTACCTTAAAGTGTTTTGGATGTAGATAACATAGCTCCATATAACTTTCAAATTTGATATGTTTATCGCCAAAATATGGTTTGAATGTAGAGGGACTTAATATTGATGACGCAAATTTCTTATAGAATAACTGACTGAATTTAGCATTTTCTGTATCATCTAAAATAATTGATGGTTTTTTAAGCAAAAAGGCGACTTGCGCTACATAAAAAGATCCAAAGCCCAAAAACAAATCTGGTTTGAATTTTCTCGATACATTAAACAATAATGCATCTGTTTTAACAAGGTATAATAGTTTACCAAATACTGAGTTTTTTCCCCTTCCCCTATCTATAAAATTTATCCCTAATTGATTAAGCAAATATTGCGTCATCTCTTTGTTTCTTGCTGAAATCAACAATATATGCCCATTACTTTGCAAATAGCTAATCAAATGTTTAAAATAGTGTACATGTGCCGGGTGACCAATATCAATAATTATTCTCATACTAATCAATAAATTTTCTAAACCAAATCTCCAAATTAATCCATTTCCAAATCTCCTTGGAAATATCTATTTTACCTTCAAGATGCTTTCTATATTGTTTGTTTGCAATCGTGCTATTAAAATATCCTCTTGATTTAAAACTATCTGAGTTTATTAGTTCAATAATATAGTGCTGGAATTTTTCAGATCTAAACCACTTATCTCTTGGATTGGAAAAGCCTTTTTTATCCTTTCTATTTGTAATTTTTGATGGTAATATATCTTTTAACGCATCTCTTAAAATAACTTTTGTCTCTCCATTTCTTATTTTTTGATACGATGGTGTTGATAGTGTGGCTTCCACCAATTTATAATCTAAAAATGGGACCCTTGATTCTATTGAAAAGTGCATTGAATTCAAATCTTCCCAACGCAACAAATGTTCTAATTTATATTCAAAATGTTGCACTAAAGATTCGTTTAAACTTTTAGGGTTATAAAGCATTTTATTTATCTTCCAATTGGCAGTATTAGCTTTAAAGAATGATTTGGCAACTGATGGAAATAAATTTTTACTTATTATATTTTGGATGCTGGCTGGAAATAAATAATAAACGAAATACCTTAATGCATTAAACGATTTGTGTTTTTTATAATACCAGATATTCTCCTCTATTAGTTTTCTAAATTTTAATTGTTTAATCAATTCAATATAATAACTTCCAAAAAAATAGTGATAACCTGCCAATTGCTCATCTGCTCCTTGTCCATCCAAAGTGACAGTTACATGTTTTGAGGCAAGTTCCATTACTTTAAATTGTACATACGGCCCAATATCTGGAACAGGTTCATTATGCGCATCGATAAAATCTTCAAAGTCGTTATAAAAAGTATCAGCATCCGGAGATGTAAAATGCATGTTTTTTACACTGTTTCGAAATTCATCAATAAACTCGCTTTCGTCGGTTGGCTCATTTTTTCCATAAACGGCAGAAAATGTATTTAAATCCGTCAATTTAAAGTCCTCAATCAAGGCAGCAACAATAGAGGATGAATCAATTCCTCCACTTAATGAAACACCAACTGGAACATCTGCTCGTAGTCTTAATGCAAGAGAGTTATTGAACAATTTCCTATATTCTTCTGTTGTAATTTCGCTATTTAATTTTTTCGTTTAAAACATACCATTTGAAAAAATCAAATTTTCCATTACATATTTTAAAATAGGAACCATGC
>JABFQW010000147.1 GCA_013141455.1 Bacteroidales bacterium | reverse complement strand
GTCTGTAACTTTCGTGATTCGAATCAATATTTTCGATTTACAAAGCTAATCAAAGGATGAAGCAAATGGGGATACAGCTAAAATAAAAAAAGCCGGTTAAACACCGGCTTTAAAGTTTATTTGTTTTGTCCAATTTGTGTGGCATCGTTCACAACACCACTTTTTTCAATTTCGATCCTCACATTATCCGATATCTCTACAACCAGGGTAGCTTCTTTTACTTCGTACACTTTCGCGTGGATTCCACCGATCGTAATTACTTTATCACCTTTTTTCAAGGCTTCACGAAATTTCCGTTGTTCTTTTGCTTTCTTCATCTGAGGGCGGATAAAGAAAAAAAAGAAAACAACCATGATTAATAAAAGAGGCAGGAACGACATGATTCCACTACCTTGTGCTCCACCTGTTGCAGTTGGATCAATCAATAAAATGTTTAAAATGCTCATAATTATTTAATTAATTTGTTTCTGGGGTTGATACTTGGGCTTTAATATGCAGGGTTGTCGATTGCGGTTTTGTATTTGTCAATACCGTTATCGTCTTATTTTGAATTCCTTTTTTGTGGTCGCTATCGAAAGTAATTTCAATCTTTCCTTCATCGCCGGGTTTAATCGGATCGTGTGAATATTCAGTTGCTGTGCATCCACAACTTGTACTGACTTTCACAAGAATTAAATCGGCTTCACCTGTATTCGTGAATTTGAATACACAACTTACTTTTTCGCCTTGTATCAACTGTCCAAAATCATGTTCCGTTTCGTTAAAAGTGATGGCAGGCATGTTTGTGGTAGTGATGCCATCGGCTGATTTTGGGTTTCTGACCAGCTCAGATGAGGCGGTATTGTTTGAATTAGAGCAACTTACGAAAAATAAGCAAAGGCTAAAATAGTACAATAGCAAAAATTGGGTTTTAAATAAATGCAGACTTTTCATGGTGCAAATATACCGGAAAATCAATTCGGATGAATAATTAATTGGATTTGCCTAAGATTGTAATCGAACCTTTAAATACATCATTCGACTTAAATCCTTCACACTGAAGAATAAAAAAATAAACACCATCTTTCAAATTTCCACCGTCCCAGTCATTCTGATAATCGTTTGTTTCGAGTACCTTTCGACCATGGCGGTTAAAAATGACAAGTGAAGTTTTTATGTAATAGGTTGAAAGGGGTATCACGTCACTATCACCTCCAACTTTCAGTGTAGATGGTGATTCAGTGGAATTATCAATGGATATAATAAATTTATCCTTTCCACCTTCTGGTGTTATTACATTTGGTATTTTAAGTTTTACCGGAAGAATTTTCATTGACTTTGTGAAAGTTGTATCACAACCATATACGTTGTTGACCGTTATTATCACATCGTACGTGCCTTCTTCGGTGTATAAATGCTGGGGTGTAAGCAATTCAGAGGTTGGGCTCTCATCACCGAAATCCCAGAAATAATTTGTTATTTCAATAGAATCGGTGGTATTCACGAATGAGAAATCGACAACAGGATTTTGTATATATGCCACTGAATCAGGGTCTTCAATTATTTCTACCAACGGATTTTCATAAGCTAATGTAAAAGCCGAATCACGTTGCGTACATCCGTAAGTGTTATCAATTTCAATAAAATACCATTGGTGTGCCTTTAGCCCAATGGCTAATGAAGGGTCGCCAGGTGCACCCGGGTGAACGTCCCAATGGTAAACAAAAGGCTCACCTTCGCCTGAAGCTGTTGCCCGTATTGTTGCATTGCCTCCATTGTCGTTATTGCTGCAGGTGAGTTGTTCCTGTTCAAAATCAACGGTAAAGGCTGGTCGCACTTCAACTACAAATGGCAGACTTGTGCATGGTTCTGAATTTGTATTAGTTACAACCACCTGATATTGTGTGGTCAGGTCGGTTCTGATCAATATATCTGATGTGGTTTCGCCACCCGGTGACCATAAATAAGTATTTCCTTCAATTTCAGGTACACTCAGTTTTATCCATTCTCCCTTACAAACTGGCATGGTAACGTCGGATGTAATAACACAATCCTGTGCAGCAATCTTATTTTCGAAAAGAAGGAAACTCAGGGCCAAAAATAATAGCCAGGAAGCATTCGGTGAACGAAATGGATTTTTTAACATTTGATGTTCGGTTTTGTCATAACATTGGTTCACAAAAGTAAGAATTAATCGATCGCAGCCAACTCAGAAACTACCGGCATCGAGCATGACAAGGGTACAATTTTCGATAACCGCGATACCTTTATTTTTGAGCAAACTTTCCAATTCCTTGTTGTACGTACCGGGATTGAATATAACGCGTTTTGGATTCAATTGAAGCAGATAATCGTAGTATCCGAGCTGGATATTTGGATTAATATAAAGTGTAACTGTGTGTATATCAGTAAAAATGGTTTTATTGGTTTCAATTTTTATTCCATTTACAACTCCATCTTTATTACCAATAGCCACCACCCCGTGACCATATTGTATTAATTTATGGATTGCTGCGAACGAGAAGCGGTCGGGATTGGCAGATGCTCCAATTACCAATACTTTCTTAGTCATATCGTTTGTATTACAGAAGCATAATGCAGGAAAGCCGGTTTTATTGCATCAATAAACCGGAATCTTCAAAAAAATGAAATTATTGTTTATAAACAAAAGCGTTAATATTCATTCCGGCACCTACCGATGCGAAGATCAAAATATCATTTTTTTGTATTTTGTGGTTATCAATCTGACCTTTCAGAATCATATTATACAGGGTTGGTACCGTTGCAACTGAACTGTTACCAAGTGTTTGAATATTCATTGGCATGATTGCGGCTAAATCTGCCTTCATCTGGTATAAGCGATAGAATCGTTGGACTATCGCCTCATCCATTTTTTCATTTGCCTGATGGATAATGATTTTTTTTACTTCACTGATGGGAATACCCGATTTATCGAGCGCAACCTTCATGGCGTTTGGCACATACAACAGCGAATATTCGTAAATTTTACGGCCGTTCATTTTAATATACCGTATTTCAGGATCCATCTCCGGCGAATTTGATTTTCCGAGATAAAGATATCCGGCTTCTTCGTTGGTGTGCGACATGAAGGATGAAGATAAAATACCGTATTTCTCGTCTGATTCAATACCTTCGATAATAACAGCGCCGGCACCATCCGAAAAAATCATCGTGTCGCGATCATAAGGATCAACAACGCGTGATAATGTTTCTGAACCAATAACCAAGCAGCGTTTCGCCAATCCCGACCGGATAAATGAATCGGCCTGAATCATACCCTGAATCCAGCCCGGACAACCAAAAGTGATATCGTAAGGGATACAGGATGTGTTTTGAATGCCTAACAGATGTTTAACGCGGGACGCAATACTGGGAACTATATCTGTTTGAATACTACCTTTGATAACATCACCAAAATTCTGGGCAACAATTATCTGGTCAATCGATTCAGGATCGATACCGGCATCATCGATGGCAGTTTTTGCGGCAATGGCGGCAATATCAGAATTATTCAAATCTTTAGTAACCCATCGCCTTTCGTATATTCCTGTGATGTCGCGAAATTTGCGGGTTACCTCTTCTCCCGGGCTATCAATAATTGTCTGATCTTTTTCGAAAAAAACCTGTTTGGCAAATCTGCTGTTTTCAATAATCCGAGTTGGGACATAGCAACCGCTACCGGTTATAACTGTATTAAAATACTTCATTTTATGTTGTCAGTTTATAATTGAAATCAGCATATCAATCTGATATTCACAATCTTATTGTAATTTATTTTGTGTTCTGCACTGTTTAACCGAAGCAAAAGTAGCAATTTTGCAATCGATATTAAAGTCACAAATTTTACCTGATATTTTATTGTGTGCCGAAGCTGCCTTTGAATGAAGCGCTATATTCAGTCCAATCTTTTGTTTTGTAACTTTCGGTATTGAAATAGTGCAGCACGGGTTCAAATTTATCGGCAGTCGCATATCCGGGAATGACAGATATAATCGAAAAGTTTTCATCCATCAAAACGTAGGAGGGATACGAAAGTTTTCCCTGAAGTATTGCTTTCGCAAACTGATGTGCACTCCTTTTTTCGTTTGGCGCGGGATTCACAAAGGTTTTGCCCTTAAAAATGAGGGTGTCTTTGCTCTCGGCATTATATTTTACTGCATAAAAGTTTTCATTTATATATTCTGAAATCACAGGATCGACAAAAGTTGTCTGATCCATTTTTTTGCACCAGCCACACCAATCAGTATAAACGTCAATAATGATTTTTTTAGGATTTGCCTTCATTTTTTCTGATGCGGCTTTAAAAGTGAGCCATTCGATTGTTGGCTGTTGTGCCAAAATTGGGCTTGTAAAAAGTACAAATAGTACTGTAACTAATCTAATGTTCATAGGATTATATTTTTTTTAACCGGTCCATTTCTCGTTTCGAATCTTTTAATTTTAGCGTTTCACGTTTATCATAATAATGCTTTCCTTTTGCAAGGGCAATCTCGAGTTTTGCTAAACCTTTATCGTTGACAAACAGCATGGTAGGGACAATTGTGAAACCTTTTTCTTTTGTTTTGGTCCTGAGTTTTTTTAATTCGCGGTATTGAAGTAAAAGCTTTCTGTCGCGTTTGGTTTCATGGTTGGTAAAACCCCGATGCGAATACTCTGCAATATGCATCTCCTTCACATACAACTCGTTATTTTGAAAAGCACAATAAGCATCAGTTATTGATGCTTTTCCTTCACGGATTGATTTTATCTCGGTTCCTAAAAGTACGATACCGGCGGTCATAAATTCTTCGAGATAGAATTCGTGACGGGCACGCTTATTTTTAATTTGAATATTATCTTTCATAAATGCGGCTGCAAAGATACAGAAAACAGTGTTTAATCCCAGTCGGATATCAACTGGAAGATGTTTTGCTGTTGTTCGTCGATTCTCATTGTGAAGAGGATACTTTTGCCGTCGGGCGACCAGCAAGGTGCATTCAACAATAGTTCGCTTCTGAAAACGATCTCTCTGTTTGTTCCATCTTTATGACTAACTATTAAATATGAACTATCGGCGCTGGTTCCAACAAAGGCGATTTTGCTTCGGACAGGTGACCAGCTGGCATCGTGGATATCAAGAACAGAATCTGTTATTTGTTGAAAATTAGCCCCATACCAATTTATTATCTGGATAAAACGTTTTTTTGACCCATCGGATTTCGAAGTTGTATAACTGATATAATCACCTTTGGGTGACCAGCGTGGGAAGTGACAATCCGATGAAGGTTGTGTAAAATTATTGAGATTATCGTACTTAATATCATAGGTAAACAATCTCCAGTTTTGATCGGTTTCGGTTTTCCCGATGAAAGCCACTATTTTCGCCGAAGGATTAAAACTTGCTTCACTGGATTGGATTTTTCTGTTGATAAGTTTCAGATAGTCATTGCTTTGTAATGAATATTTTACCAACTGTTTGTTTGGACCATCATGCATTGTTGCAACCAGAAAATCGCCACCCGGTCCCCAAACGGCAAAATCAATAGTCAGACTGTCAATGGGTAAAGGACTAATGGTATTACTATCCGGATTTAAAACATAAACCTGCTTACCATGGTTTATATCCGAATCGAAACTAATGTTTTTCCCATCGGGTGACCATTGCGGATTACTGTCGATATGTGGGTGATTTGTAAGTTGCTTTATATGATATCCCTCACTAATCTGGCCGTTTACAAATTTGAATATCAGTAATATAGAAAAAAGAGTGAGCCGAAATTTCATTGATTAAATTTGGTTACCGGTGATATTTTTCTTATCCAAGTTTCTGTGCAGCTACTACAATTTCAGTAACAATATCTGGGTCGAGCAGGGTAGTGGTATCCCCAAAATTGGTATATTGACCCTCAGCAATGTTTCGTAAAATACGCCGCATGATTTTACCGGATCGTGTTTTTGGTAATCCTTTGACGAAAACAATCTTATCGGGCCGTGCAAAAGCACCGATAAATTTACTTACCCCAACCAGTATCGAATTTCTGACACCTTCTTCACCTCCGGTACTAAACTCAGTACAAACTACAAAAGCAAAAATTCCCTGCCCTTTGATTGCGTGCGGATAACCAACTACTGCCGATTCGTTCACCAATGGGTGTTCATTGATTGCATTTTCGACTTCGGCTGTTCCCATGCGGTGGCCCGATACATTGATTACATCGTCAACGCGCCCAAGAATACGGTAATAACCATCCTCGTCACGTTTTACGCCATCTCCTGTGAAATACAGGTTTTGGAAAGTGCTGAAATAAGTTTCTCTGAATCTCTCATGGTCGCCCCATATTGTCCGGGCCATTCCCGGCCACGGGTAAGCGATACATAAATTCCCTTCTACACTGTTGCCCATCAGTTCATTACCCTCCTGATCAACAATCGCCGGGCGTATTCCCATGAAAGGTAAAGTAGCATAAGATGGTTTGGTAGGAATGATCCCGGCAAGCGGACTGATCATGATTCCGCCTGTTTCGGTCTGCCACCACGTATCAACTATTGGACACCGGTTTTTACCAATGTGGTCGTGATACCAGTGCCAGGCTTCTTCATTGATAGGTTCGCCTACTGTACCAAGCACTTTGAGTGATGTAAGATGTTTCCCGTCGAGCCACTTCATTCCCATTGCCATTAACGAACGCAGGGCAGTAGGAGCAGTATAAAACTGGTTTACCTGATATTTATCAACAATTTCCCAGAATCTCCCCGCATCAGGCCAGGTGGGGATTCCTTCGAATATCAGTGTGGTAGCGCCAGTTAATAATGGCCCATAAACGAGATAGGAGTGACCGGTAATCCAGCCGATATCGGCTGAACAGAAATAGATATCGCCATCGCCATATTGAAAAACATTACGAAAGGTGTAGGCTGTGTAAACCATATACCCTCCAATAGTATGAACGACACCTTTTGGTTTTCCGGTCGAACCGCTTGTATAAAGGATGAACAGTGGATCTTCGGCATCCATGATCTCTGCTTCGATGGTGCCGTTTATTTGTTGCGTGAGATCGTGCCACCAAACATCGCGGCCAGGTTTCATGGTCACAGGCTCGTTTGTTCGTTTCAAAACAATGGCCGTTTTCACGCATTTGCACGATTCCATTGCCTCATCGGCAATCTGTTTTATCGGAATGGTTTTCGAACCCCTGTAACCTCCATCGCTCGTTACCAACAATTTGGCTCCGGCATCAATAATACGATCGGCAAGAGATTGTGCTGAGAAACCTGCAAAAATGACCGAATGGACTGCTCCAATACGGGCACAAGCCAGCATGGTAATAGCCAATTCGGGTACCATCGGCATGTAAATGGCTACCCTGTCGCCTTTTTCTATTCCCTGTTGTTTGAGAATGAGGGCAAACTGATTCACTTTATCGAAAAGTTCAAAATAGCTTAGTTTCACCGTAGCATCATTCGGATCGTTTGGTTCCCAAATGATAGCGGTTTGGTTGCCACGATGGAACAAATGCCTCTCGAATATATTCTCGGTGATATTGAGTTTGGCGTTGAGAAACCATTTTACATCAGCCTTTTTGAAATCCCAGGTTAGTACCTGATCCCATTTTTTTCGCCAATAAAATGTTTCGGCAATATTTGCCCAGAACCCGGTAGGGTTAGTAATACTCTTTTGATACTCAAAGATATAACCACTTAATGTCGAAATTTTCGGAACCATGCAATATAATTTTGATGAATATTATTATCTGATCAGCACGCTAAAGTAATAACATTAACCAAAGTAAGTAAAATTTCGAAATGAAAAATTAATTCATCATTCAGTAAAACGATAGAACTGGCTTACTAAAATCTGACTGTCAACCCAATCATGCCATGGATTCCAGCCTGAGGGAAATACCCATCAAGCTTACTTCGTTCATTATTATATATATAACTGTAAACCCAGGCATTTGATTCGTAAGCTGTATTAAACACATTATTTAAAATAGCCGATATTTCAAAAGTCTTGAAAAAATGCTGATTAACTGTCAAATTGACCTGAAAACTACCGGTTAAGTAAGGATCTAAGCTTCTTTCGATGGATTCGGTATTGTCGATATATTGACGGCTCACATAATTTGAATTAAAAACCAATCCGAAGCCTTTCAGTATCTGGTAATTGATATTCACGTTAGCAGTTGCCGAAGGAGAAAACGAAATAGTTGTTGTACCAAGATAGTTTTCAAATTGATATGGCTCATTTTCAGGGTCGTCCCAATAGTTCCAATTGTCAACATATTCGGTAAAATTGTTTATCTTATTGCTGCTCAGCGTAAGATTGGCCGCGATGTCCATTTTTTTCATCACTTTCCACCCGACTGATGATTCAATTCCAAACCGAAAACTTTTTGGTACGTTTGTCATGATGGCTGCACCAACATCATTAATTTTTCCGGTAAGCACGAATTGATTCGTATAATCCATATAAAAAAGGTTTGAGGCAATGGAAACACGTTTTGCATTGTGTTTAAAACCTAATTCAACATTAATAAGTTGCTCGCTGAATATTTTCTGAGTTGGTGAAGCATCGCGGTATATGGTACGGGTAGGTTCACGATTCGAAAGCGCCACAGAGGCATAGAAGCTGTTGTTCTCATCCAATGAATAATGCAAACCGGCTTTTGGATTAAAAAAAGTAAACTGGTGATTTTGGGTCAGATCATGTAAATCGTCATGGATTCCTGTAATAGAATAATCGATTGTTCGCAATTGCATGTCGGCAAAAAGATTTAACGTATTGGTGATCTGAAAGATGGTTTTCACGAAAGTATTAAAATCTTTTTTATTGCCCGTACTTTCGTACCATTTAGTATCATTCATACTTACAGAAGCAAATTTTGCCCAACTGATGTATCCAAAATGATCGCCTGAATAGTTATTCCATCCCAAACCGATGGTGGTATTAAATTTGGTGCTTTGGTGCTGCAAAGCCAGGTTAATACCATAATAATCATTATCGAGCCATTTTTGCTGAACAAGATCGGTTGAGCTGATGGTCTGGTCGCCAATTAAAATATCAGGAAAACCATATTCACTGAATGGTTTATTGTTTTCCCATTCCTCATAGTATCCTTTACCCTGCGTTAAGAAAATGGAGCTGGTCAGGTATAAATTTGATCTGAATTGTTGGGCAACCAATAACTGATAATAATCCTGCTGATAATTGTCGGTTTGATTCGGGTAATAGCCTGTGAAATTTCCAAGGCTATCAGTCATTGCACCTGCAGGATTGTACGTTGGATTTGAGGCCAGACTATCTTTTGGTACGCCATACCATGCCTGGTAGGTTTTTTCGATACCACTCGTTGCGACAAATTTGATATTGGTACTTTTGCCTGACCACGATGCCGAAAGCAAATAGGACTTTAGGTCTGATTTTGCCCTATCGATATATCCATCCGAATTTATTTTACTTAATCTCCCGTTTAGCGAAAAGCCTTTATCGCTCAAACCGGTACCAAAACTCAGCGTGTTTTTGAAACTACCGAAAGCGCCAACGGTGGAGTTTATCTGCGCAAATGCATCGGTTGAAGGACTTTCTGTTTTCAGATTAATACTGGCTCCAAATGCTGCCGAACCATTCGAAGACGTTCCAACTCCACGCTGAATCTGAATATTATCAATGGATGAGGCCAAATCGGGCAAATCAACAAAATACACGGCATGTGATTCGGGATCGTTTACCGGAACTCCGTTCAGTGTAACATTGATACTCGTAAGGTCGGTGCCCCGGATCCTGAGATTGGTGTACCCGATACCACTACCGGCATCGCTGCTAACAACCAGCGATGGGGTTGATTGCAATAAAAATGGCAGATCGGTTCCATGATTTTGCTGTTTGATTTTTTTCTGATCAATCAACGTATAAGTCATGGGAATCTTATCTGATGCCCTTGTAGCATTTACTACGATTTCATCACTCAGAAATACCTTTTCCTTCATCGAAATGGTTACATAGTTATCCTGGGTGAGTTCGATTGATTCAATTGCTTTCGTGAAACCTAAATGACTGACGATCATTTCATAATGACCTGGTTTCATGTTTTCGAAACGAAATTCGCCATTCACGTCACTAACAGTAGTTTGATTACTTTTTTTGAGGCGAAGCTGGGCACCTTCAAGTGTTGAACCATTCGATTGATTGATAATTTTGCCACTCAATGTAATTTGGGCCGAAATGCTAAACGGCATCAACAGCACGAACAGAAGATTAATTAGAATTTTTTTCATTTCTCATTGATTTAAGTGTTTGACAATTAAACCAATAGAGGGAGCTTTTACTTCTTCCCTGCGTCGGCATTACCCGCATCAGGTTCAAAGGGTATGTTCTCAGCCTGTCTTTCATCTACCAAACCTGGTAGCAAAGGCACCCCTATTGCAATAAATTTTGTTCAAAATTAGTCGGTTTTTGCTTTTATTCATCCAATTGGTTAAAAAAACTTACTTAAACTTATCTTTGTCCTGAAAAGACAGCTTATGAAAATATTGATTATCAACGGACCTAACCTTAATTTGTTAGGTAAAAGAGAAACGCAGGTTTATGGAAATCAATCGTTTGAAGAGTATTTTGAAGGATTGAAACAATATTTTTCGATTCATGAAATCGGTTATTTTCAAACCAATGTTGAAGGTGAAATTATCAATCGTTTACATTCAGCCATGACGGAATATGATGCGGTAGTATTAAATCCGGGTGGTTATGCACATACTTCAGTGGCAATTCGTGATGCAATTGCAGCGATTACGATTCCAGTGGTTGAGGTGCATATTTCGAATGTATATTCACGTGAGGAATTCCGGAAGAATATGTTAACAGCCGCTGTATCGAAAGGATGTGTGACCGGATTTGGTTTAAAAGGTTATTCATTAGCAATACAGTCCCTGATCAGCTGAAGTTATCTTCTTCAAGGTCCTTGAAAAGCATAACTCCTCCAATAAAGTGATCCAGCGCAATATTTTTCTGATAAACTTTTGATACCGTTTTTGGGTTTAATAGTTTTCGTTTGGCCCTGAGTTGTGGTATTTTACGATAGAAATGCGAATGTGCCCGTAATACTGCTATAAAATCAGCGATCCCTCCCTCGAAAAGGAACTTAATGCTTGCAAGTCCATCAAGAAACAGCCGCAAGATGATTACATAATATAATGAATTGTCAGGCAGGTTTTTATATAAGAGCGAAAGGTTGTTCCTGAAATTCAGATAGGTTTTACGCGACGAAATTTTTGGTAAGGTGCCGCCGCCGATGTGAAATACGATCGATTGGTAGCAATACATAATTTTGTATCCGTTATTCTTGAGCCGCCAGCAAAAATCAATTTCTTCCATATGGGCAAAAAATTCGTCATCAAGTCCGCCAAATTTGTGGTATAATTCAGCCCTTACAAACATGCAGGCACCGCTGGCCCAAAAAACCTCAATGGTATCATTATATTGACCTTCGTCGATTTCAATGCTCTGAAAAAGTCTTCCCCGGCAGAAAGGATAACCAAACCGATCGATGAAACCACCTCCAGCCCCGGCATATTCGAAATGGATCTTATCGTGATACGAAAGGATTTTTGGTTGACAGGCAGCAATGGATTCGTCAGTTTCCATCAATTCGATAATAGGATTGATCCAGTTTGGAGTAACCTCTATATCTGAATTAAGCAGTACATAATATTTGGCATCTATCTGCCTGAGAGCCAAATTATAACCTGTCGAAAAACCTCCGTTTGTATCGTTAATGATCAATCGTATCTGAGGAAAATGCGCTTTCATATTCGAAACGGAATCATCCGAAGAAGCGTTGTCTGCAACGATTATTTCTGCATCATCGCCTGTATGACGGATAACAGTTGGGAGAAACTTTTCGAGGAAAGTCCAGCCATTATAATTCAGGATAACTACGGCTACTTTCTTCATTAATTCGTAACTCTTTCTCTTTTGTGTTTCCATCTGCGGTGCGACCAAAGCCAGTTCTCAGGATTTTCGACAATGGCTTTTTCAAGTAAACGAACGTAAGTTCCGGTTATTTCGTTAGTTTTGGTTTCTTTCGGATTTAATGATACCGGTGATATTGTTGCTTCGTAATAACCCCTTCGAATGCGTTGTATATCAAAAAAAAGCACGGCGTAATCGAGTGATTTGGCCATCTTCTCGATACCGACAAAGAATGGAGTATCCTGATTCAGAAAGCTTGTCCAGTAATTGGCTTCCAGTCCACCCGGGGTTTGATCACCTGCCAAAAATACAGCATTAACCGTATCTTTTGCCTGTAATAAGGATCGATAAGTTGCTTTGGATTCAATTAATGATGGTACCCCGAATCGCGACCTCAATGATTTCATATATCCATCGAAATCATTGCTGTTCAATTCTTTATAAATTGCAAATACTTTATGTTGCGTGATGTAAGGCATCGTTTTTCCAAACCAGTCCCAGTTTCCGCAATGGCCGACAGCTAAAAAAACGCTTTTTTGCCGGTTGAATAAATCGTATAATATTTCGGGGTTTGTAACCACCATACGCTTCTTAAGCTGATCGGGTGTGATATGCCTGATTTTAATAACTTCGACAATGATGTCACACAGATTATGGTAATATTTTTTTTCGATACGTTTCAGTTCGTCCACACCCAATCCAGGAAAACTTTTGGTTAAATTGACCGAAGTTACTTTTCGGCGGTACCTTACCAAATGATAAACGATTACAAAAAGAAAATCAGACAATACATATAAAAACCGGAATGGCAACAATGAGATAAACCATGCCTTGGTAATGAAAATGTAATATCCAATTTTTTTCATTCAGAAAATAAGTCGTAAGATGGCGCAAAAGTACACCGTTTTTTTGAATGGCATAATCTTCTAAAAAGGCAGTGAATAAGTAACTACACGATAAATTAATTAGGGCTATCGTAATATTTAGTAGCCTTACTTCCCCATCCATCTTCACGATATACATCATCTACATCACCACCAGGCGTAACCCTGCCATAGATAATTTCCTGCCAATGGTAATTTGACAACTCACCAATTGCATCGGAGTGTATCAGAACAAAATCGTTTGTGCCCATGTCCTGGGTGCAGAATACGAATTTTTTATTACGTTGTTTTTCAAGTTGATAATATTGCCAGATCTCATAAGGATAGGCTGATGGTTCGTTATGGCTATCTGCAATCTGATCAGGCGCACCATATTGCAGGTAAACCCTGCCACGGTCTGATTCATAGCCTTTTTTTGTTTGTGTTTTAAAGGATTGATTTGCTTTTTTGACTTCAAAACCATAGGCTTTCCATGCCGATTCAGGATCGGAATTGTTTCGTTTATACCAAAAATTAAACATATATTGTTGCATGGTTTTTATGTCATCGGTTTTGGTAAGATTATTTGCATAATCACGTTCGATTTCATTTGATAAGGGTGCGAGACAACGGATCGATTCTCTTAACGAATCAATATCAGTAATATGACTTGCAAAAGTGTTGGTAATATTTAAACCCGCTATATCATTCAAATTGAATTGTATGGTTGGATTGCTTCTCTGGAAAAACATTTCATTCGAACAAATGAGATTGTTTTCGCGGTCGCGGGCTTCCACTATCAGCATATAATTTCCTGATGGAAGGTCTTTTATATCAATACTGTTTAATACAACATTTACATCTTTGGTGTTCAATCGTTTGTTAAATATAAAATCCTGCATTCTGGTTTTACTTTCATACGACAGTATGGAATAACTAAGCAGAAACATGGCATCTTGTCCGAGTATTGCCGCGCTGTTATATATTTCTGTATAGAATGAAAGTGTGGATCTCGATTCAGGAAAGAAGTTGAATACCATGGGAATAATATCAAGGCCGTTCTTTGTTATCAGTGAGGTCTTTTCTGATTTCTTATAACTGTCAACAAACTGGATTCCTGAAAACAACATCTTGTCGTTTGGATAGGATAACTGAATAACTTCTTTGGTGAGAAAAGGTGTTTTGGCGGGATTATTCAGGTCAGAGATTTGTATTTCTGTCTCATATTCACCATCTTTAAGAGCATAACGCTGAAAATCGATAAACGTAAAATCGATGACAGAAGTATCGTTTGAAATCGGGCTTAATAAGGTATATTTTGCAAAGCTGCTTATGGTGTCGGCTTGTTTGAAAAGCAGGGTTATTTCGATGGATGCCTGAAAATTGCCAGCTGATATTTCTTTAAAAACAACACTTTTTCCATCTACGGCAAGATAGGTTTCGATGGTAGATTTGTCACCCGGTACGGTAAAAGTTGCGTACGATAAAAAAGCACGTAGGTTTTTGTCTGAAGGAAATACTGACTGCATGGTTATTATGGCTATCGCCAGGAGTAAAATTTTTTTCATAATATCTCAATTTTTATAGGAATAACGAATTTTTTTAACGTATCAATTGCAGTACTAATTTGTAACAAAGATACATTATGACTATTGTCATTGCAATGTATGTTGATTATTTCTGTACCATTTATAAAACATTAACAAAATACCAAATGCATAAAATGGTAAACTGTAGAAAAAATGAAAATCCAAAATGGTGAAAAGTGAAGGAAAAAAATCTAATTTTCAGTTTTTCGTTGCAGGATTGGAAAAAATTGTACTTTTGCAGTGGAGAAATGGCAGAGTGGTCGATTGCGGCGGTCTTGAAAACCGTTGAGGTGTCAAAGCCTCCGGGGGTTCGAATCCCTCTTTCTCCGCAGAAAACCGGCGACACCAAGTCGCTTTTTTTATTGATAATTTTTGACAGGAGAGGTGGCAGAGTGGTCGAATGCGGCGGTCTCGAAAACCGTTGTCCGCTTTACAGTGGACCGGGGGTTCGAATCCCCCCCTCTCCGCATTAAAGATTGATCTGCAATTTATTACGATTTTCAGAAATAAAATTTGGACTAATCCCTGGGTTAGTCTTTTTTTTATTTCCTAAACAGAAGTCATTGTAACCAATAGAGTTGACTGATTTCAATGATTTCAGATTTTGATTGTTTGTGATGATATCAATACTTTAATTTTGATCGTACAAAGTAAAACTAAAGGACAATTTTAAATATTTTTGCAGACTAACAACACCTTGTGTTTGCATTATTTTATTGAATATGAGTATGTTAATTGTGTTGATTTAATCATTTGTTTCGTCTAAAGTAAAAATTTCATTATGAGGATTTCATTGATTTTCAGAAAACTGACCTTATCAGTTTGTCTTATTTCCTTCGGTTTATTGATACAGGCACAGAGTCGGGACCGGAAATTTGTGTCAGCCAGACAGATTGATACTAAACTTGAAGTGACTGTGAGTGATGGTATCATTGTGTTTACGCCATATTCTGGAAAGGCAATGGGTGTTGAATTTGTTGCAAATGGTAAAGTAAATCCTCCATCGAATGCAATTGTCATGGAGCCATCAACAGCAACCTCTAAAATGAAAGAGAATCCTGCTGTCGTGACTTTTACACATCAGCGAATATCTGTCAAGATCATAAAAAATCCATTTCATATTGTGTATCAGTATGATAACAAGCCATTTTTAACTGAGGAAAATGGATATTTCGACAGTATAGGTACCAAAGGATTTCGTATGCGACTTGCAGATGATGAAAAACTCATGGGTGGTGGCGAACGTGTGTTGGGTATGGATCGTCGGGGTAACCGTTTGCGTTTGTATAATCAGGCAAGTTATGGTTACGAAACCAAAGCTGAACTTATGTATTATTCGTTGCCTGTTGTCATCTCGTCAAAAAAATATATGCTGGCATTCGATAATGGCGCTGAGGGTTGGCTCGATTTGGGTGCAACAAAAAAAGATATTCTTGAATTTGAAGCTGTTGGAGGGCGCATGGCGTTTTTGCTGGTAGCATCAGATTCGTGGTCCGACCTTGTCAGCAGTTTTACTGAAGTTACGGGTCGTCAGCCGATGTTACCACGTTGGGCTCTCGGAAATATCAGCTCACGAATGGGTTATCATTCGCAAAAGCAGGTGGAAGATGTAGTGGATAAATATATTCAAAACGATATTCCATTGGATGCCATCGTACTTGATTTGTACTGGTTTGGAAAAGACCTGAAAGGGACGCTTGGCACTTTTGAATGGTATCGCGATTCGTTTCCCGAACCAATGCAAATGATGACAAAATTGAAATCAAAAGGTGTAAATACTATTCTGATAACTGAACCCTTTGTGTTGGAAAACATTGGTAAATATGATGAATGTAAAGAGAAACACTTATTTGGAACGGATTCAACCGGTAATCCCTTTTTATATGATTTTTATTTTGGTCATACAGCATTGCTCGATATTTTCAAGACCGAAACACGTAACTGGTTTTGGGATATTTATAAAAAGCACACTTCGGATGGAGTAGCAGGTTGGTGGGGAGATTTGGGTGAACCTGAGGTGCATCCTTCGGCATTGAAACATGTGAATGGAAGCGCCGCTGAAGTGCATAATCTGTATGGACACGAATGGGCCCGTACAATTTATGATGGATTCTCAAAAGATTTTCCATTGCAACGTCCGGTAATTTTAATGCGATCGGGCTTTATCGGATCGCAGCGCTATGGAATGTTACCATGGAGTGGTGATGTGAACCGGAGTTGGGGCGGATTACAATCTCAGGTTGAGATTGCCTTACAGATGGGAATGCAGGGATTGGCATATATGTCGTCGGACCTGGGTGGTTTTGCCGGTAATTATAAAGACGCAGAACTTTATACACGTTGGTTGCAATATGGTGTTTTTCAACCCGTTTACCGTACCCATGCACAGGAAGAAGTTCCTGCTGAGCCAATATTTTGGGACGAAGCGACAAAGAATATCGTACGGCGTTTCATCAAGTTACGCTATGAAATGCTGCCCTACAACTATACCCTGATGCATGGAAACAGCGTGAATGGTAGCTTATTGATGCAACCGTTATTTTTTATTGACGATAAACCCGGATTATTAGATGAAAAATCAACCTATCTTTGGGGTGAATCATTTTTGGTGAGTCCTGTCGTTTCCAAAGGCGCTACCGAGCAAAAAGTTTATTTACCCAAAGGATCGAATTGGATCGATTTCTGGACAAATAAAAGTTATACCGGCGGACAGGAAATTGTTGTACCGCTTGATATCAATACCATTCCGGTATTCGTAAAAGCAGGTTCTCTGATTCCGATGGCCAATTCAGCACAGAGTACATCGGTTTACGATCCTTCAAATCTGAATGTAATCTATTATTTTGATCCGCTTATCGCCGAAAGTCGCGGCTATATGTATGAAGATGACGGTGAAACCAAACTTACCTCCGGACAAAAAGCTTATGAAATGTTCGAGTTTTTTGCTTTAAATGAAGGTAAACAAACAACGGTTTCAATCAATTCGAAGGGATTTGAATATAAAGGTAGGCCCGAAAAACGTATTATCACGCTAACAATTCCGAGTCTGGATGGTAAACCTGAAAAGATTTTGGTTGATGGAATGAAAGTGAAAGTAAAAAGTACGCAGCCTGAAAACTATCCGGGGAAACCCTATGCTTTCTGGGATAAGAATCAGAATAAACTGAAAGTGGTGAGTGAAGTAGCCAAAGGAAGCGGTAAAACAGTAACCATTTTCCGAAAATAGGATCATTTGTTTATCCTGTTATTTTTGCCAGGTAGGCTTCGTTTTTATCTGAGATGATTCAATTCAAAACTTTGTTTCCTTTTGTACGAATTCAATTCGTTAACTTTTCATCGGTTAACTGAAATGAAACTTTTTTCCCAGCCTTAAACCAAGTCATTCGTTGTGTTATAAAAAGATCAATTAATTTCAATATACTAATGAATCGTGCCGATTTACGCAATTAAATAACATATATTTGTGAAATATTTAACAATATATTGTTTTATAA
>JABFQW010000102.1 GCA_013141455.1 Bacteroidales bacterium | reverse complement strand
TTCCTCTTTCTCTTTACAGGCATAAATGTAATATACATAAAATGAAATAGATACATAATAACAAAAAAAATAATACAAAAAAGGCTTGACTTACAACATAGAAGGAGTTCATGTGGTCGGCACGACCCAGCATGAACTCCCGGTTGAACGAAATCCGTACTCTGAACTTTATGATGGAAATTGGATTGGGTTTTGGATAGTTGGCAACAATAACCAAGACTGGGTATGCCGGAATAAAGAAAACCGGAATTGTGAAACGATACAAAAACAAATCAGTAAATTTGAACGCATACCGAAAGAATCAGGATTTAGTAACTCACTGATTATGAATGTGAAAAATTGACGTTAGTAGAAGGCTAAGGAAAGCAAAGACCAAATACAAAATCGCAGAAATTATATTACCTTTGATATAAAAAGTAACTGTCATGGACTTACAGACACGAAAACTAAATTTAATTGAATACTTGATTGGACTTCAGGACGAAAAAATATTTCAAAAAATTGAAGACTCCATAAACAAGACTTTACAATCGACTAATCAACCTTTAAGACAGTTTACGCAAGAAGAATTAGTTGAAAGAGCACTAAAATCAAATGAAAATTATCACTTAGGAAAATATCAGGACCAGGAACAGTTAGAAAAGGAATCAAGCAATTGGTAGTCTCATGAAAATTATTTGGTCCGACTTTGCTGCTGAAATGCTAAAAGAAATCTTTATCTACCATAAAGAAATTGCCGGGAATAATGTTGCAAGACGAATTATAACCAAGATATTCAGTTCGACAAGACAGCTTAAACAACATCCGAATTCAGGACAAATCGAACCTGCTCTTGAAATTTTAAAAGAAGGACATAGATATTTAGTTATTGGGAATCACAAAGTTATTTACAAAAAAGTGAGTGAAGGCATTTTAATAACTGACATTTTCGACACCCGACAATATCCTTCTAAAATAAATAATCCGGAAAGAAAACCCAGCAGGTAACAATGCATTTACTTCATGACAGGTTCAGGTCTGAATATGAACATTTTAGTTCCAAATTAAATCGGCGTGGGCAGAAAGATTTGTCTTTGAAAGTCTGCCACAAACCATATGTTTCCCATTTTCGAAATTGGATTTGGTTTTGGATAGTTGGCCGCAATAACCACGATTAGATATGCCGAAATAAAGAAAACCGGAATTGTGAAACGAATACAAAAACAAATCAGTAAATTTGAAAGCATACCGGAAGATTTAGGATTTAGCAACTCACTGATTATGAATGTTGAAATTTGACGTTAATCAGAATTAAACAAGACAGTAACCATTATGTACGATAAACTGATTAGAATAGTAAAACAGATAGTCCAGATTGATTCGGATGAAGAGAAGATTTTTTTGAATGTTTTCAGCCCAAAAGTCATAAAAAAGGGAGATTTTTTTCTAAAAGAAGGTGAGGTTAATAATAAATTAGGTTTTGTAGTAGAAGGCCTGGTTCGTTACTTTGTATATAAAAACAATGAAGAATCGACCCTGGAGTTCAGCAAAGAAGGGGAGTTTATTGCCGAATATCAAAGCTTTTTAAATCAAAGTGAATCAATTCAGGCTATTCAGGCCATTGAAGACACCACGCTGTTGGTAACAGATTTTGAAGGGCTTCAATCAATCTACAATAAAACAAAAAACGGGAATTTAATTGGCCGGATAGTTATTGAATTCAGGTTTGGCCATTTAATGCGACAATTGCTTTCAATTTATATGCATACTCCTGAAGAGCGTTACATTCACTTCCTGAAAACTTTTCCTGATCTGGTACAGCGGATTCCTCAATATCATATTGCATCATATGTTGGAGTAAAACCGGAATCATTAAGCCGGATTAGAAAACGATTAGCCGACCAAAATTCTTAACCCAAGTCAATCAGTAATAAAAAATATATTTAGAATTTTGTCGAAAAAAAGACTATGATTCTAAATTGGAAATGGATACCACATTTATTATTGATTCTTGTCGTGTTTATATCATGCCAAAAGGAGGAGGTTGTAGATGTGACACAAAAAACTGAATTAGACAGGGTTGTTGATTCAGAATTTAAACGCTTGCTAATGCCGGGTTTGGCATGTTTGGCAGTAAAAGATGATTCGGTTGTATATCTTGGTTTAAGAGGATATGCAAATAGAGATGAGAAAAAAGCATTTACCAATCAAACCCGTATGCTTATAGCTTCAATATCGAAAACTGTAACGATGACGGCTATCATGCAATTATACGAAAAAGGATTGGTAAATCTTGATACGGATATTAATCAGTATCTGCCATTTCAGGTACGGAATCCCGATTATTCAGAATATCCAATAACGGTCAGGATGCTGCTTACCCATACTTCCTCCATATCCGATGCAGGCTATATGCCCTCAATCTATTATCTTTTCGGATACGTTGATTATCCTGAAACATTAATGAGTTTTGAGGAAAATTACCTGACATTGGCAGGCAGCAATTACACCAAAAAGAATTTTTCGAATAGTAAACCGGGCGAAGTTTACGATTATTCAAATGTGGGAGCAGCTCTTATTGCTTGCCTTGTAGAACATGTTACAAATACCGGTTTCAATGATTATTGCAAACAGAATATTTTTGAGCCGCTGGGTATGGATAAAACGGCATGGTTTTTTAGCGAAACGCCTAAAAATGAAATTGCCATCCCGTATGCAGATAATAACATCACCAACCCATCAAAATCATTTTACTCCTACCCTACCTATCCCGATGGGCATTTAATAACAACGATTGAAGATTTGTCGAAGTTTATGAGGGCTTTTATTATGGATGGTCAATACAACGATTTCCAACTATTGCAACCTCAAACTATTGATACCATTATGCATGAAAATATAAGTATTGCTGCAGGTAAACAGGGCTTGATATTTTACGAACATAAAATTGGACATTTTGTGGTGTGGGGTCATGATGGGGGCGACCCGGGCGTTTCAACTGAATTGTATTTCGACAGAGAAAAACGGGTGGGTTATATCATGTTTAATAACCGGACCGAAGCCTATTCAACTTTAATTGGAAATTCTCTATTACTCCACGCAAACCAATATTAATACATTTAAAACCTACAAAATGCAAACAACATATTTTAACATCCGATTAACAGTATTCCTTTTATTATCTATCTTTTCAGCAAACACAGTAAATGCATTGGGCACTGATACAACCCGCAGCAACAAAAGCATTATAGTTAGTTATTGGGGCACACTCAGCAACAACCCCGGGATAAAAATGGGTTTAGAAAAGACCCGCGTATTTTCATCAAAATATGCTGTCAACAGTTCTATTTCTTTGCTAATAAACCGAAAACCTGATATTTATACCTCAGCAGGCATCATCTTAAACAGTTCACTACGTATGACAGGTAAAAGAGGATTATATTTTGAACATGGAATTAATTTTGGTTATTTGGGCAGTTATTACGATTTTGATTTTTACCGTACCAATTCAGACAATGAAATTGTTAATGTTGGCAGGAAATGGGTAAGTTCCGTCATTCTAGGCTATTCATTAGGCTTAGGCTACGATTTTTCGAAAAAGACAAATACGAATGTGCAAATTTTCATAAAAACGGGGTTATATTATCGTTTTCCCAATAACGACAACCTTTTTTATTTGAACAATTATAGTGTTGAGATGGGATTAGCTTTACATCCGAAATGGTTAAACAAAAATAATTAACTACTGCCAATTGAACAAACGACTCCGCCAGTAGTTAACTGACGGAGTGCACCTCTCACACCACTTTATCCCGATACGCTGTATCGCTACGACCAACTACACGTATTATTTCTATGGTGATGGTTATAGATTTTGTGCGAGCAGATCGGTGAGATATCAAATCCTAAAATTCATCAGAAGTCCCCTCTTCTTCCTCGAATTGCTTGTTTAGAATTTCGAATTTGTTGATAATTTCATTCAGGCGATCCTGTCGTTTCCTGATCTGTCGTGGCCTGATATAAAACCAATTGAACAAAATCCAGATGGCGGTGATTCCATAAGTTAGAAGTGCCCCGGTCATCGTCATTCGGCTCGCATATTCGTACAGATACAATCCAATACCCAACGCAAGCATTACAAAATACAGGTTCAGGATCAAAGTTTGCAGAAACTGTTCCTTGTTTTTTACGGCAAGCAAATTTTTGAGATATTCGTTATTGCTTTGTGATTCACTCATCTTTTTCAGGAGCGGAATACTTTGATTCTGGGCAACAATAAAAATTATCATGGCAAGGATGGTAATGATTATTCCGATTTTTGTTGACAATAACCGGGGCTGATAATAAATCCAGATGCCTGTAATAAACACTGAGGTAGCGACAAGCATGAGATTGGTGAATACTACTTTTCGCAAATGAGTTTTTTTCAGGCGTTTTACTTTCAAAAGCAAATCCGCCTTGTTTGGCTGACCCGTTATCTGTTTGGCCCACAATTCGTTGAAATTCAGGTTACTGTTCATACTCTTTAAACTTTTGTGTCAATTTCTCTTTTATTCTGTGAATTTTCACTCTGATATTGGCTTCTGAAAGCCCGACAATCTTCGCGATTTCAGCCTGTTTGATATCTTCAAGTTCCAACGAAATGATGATACGGTCCGTTTCAGCTAACTCCGAAATAAACCGATACAACAACTGAATCTGAGGTTCATAATTTGTCGGTTTATGATCTTCCAGATTAACCGGCAATTCTGTTTTCGGGAAGCGGTTTCGTTTTTCGATGTGCCTGAGGCAGTTATTCGATGCTATCCGAAATATCCAGGTTCCGATAACCGCATCATTTCTAAAGTTTGGCAGTTGCCGCCAAACAATCAAAAATGTCTCTTGTGCCATATCCTGGGCAAGATCGTAATCGTTCACATATCCCATGCACAGACGAAATATCTTTTGCCAGTAGGAATTGTATATTTCTTCAAACGTCATGTTAATTCGTCGTTATAAAATTATCCAACTGGCTCATATACCAGTCGGTGTCGTCATACATTATAAAATGCAGTCCCTTGCCGGCATATTGCAATTTGGCTGTTTTAAGGTTTTTATATTGCTCTTCGATGGCTGATTTCATAAAAGCAAAATTTGTTTCCAGCAGTATCAGGGCAGGGCATTTTATTGTTGCAATTTTATCCCGTAAATCAGTATTCAAAAAGTCACAATACATCGTTGCGAAGGTTTTTCTATCCGATTGAACCGACCAGTTTACTACCAATTTCAGTTTTGAAGTGTCAGCGATCAATTGGGGCATTGTCATTTTTTGCATCTGATAAAACTGATCATCTGTCATCGCGCCAATTTGATCAATCATTGGTGAACAGTCATTATCCGCTACACTTTTGAAGGATGGGTTCATCATCGCCGACATACAGGGTAGCGCGTCAACCACAATAATTTTACCGGCCAGATCAGGATAATCGGCTGCGATTGAAAGTGCAAGACCACCACCCATACTATGACCAACGATGATAGGTTTTTCAATCTTATTATCCATAATAAATTTGGCAATGGACAATTCCCAGTTGACGAAGGAAGCATCCGGCTGAGGCTTAACATTCGCAAAACCAGCCATCGTTAAGGTGTAACAAGTGAAATTGCTTTCATATGCTGATCGTGTTTCGTTCCATACATCGCCCGAACATGCAAATCCGGGAATAAAAATGATGGATTGATTTCCCTGTCCGCTTTTCTGAACCTCAAAAGTATAGGAATTATCCTGTGTGTGTGCGGCTATGCCGAAAAACATGAATACCACTATAAGCATTTGTTCGAAAATTGTAATCTTTTTCATTGTTATTAGATTTTAAATTTGATGCTTTTAGATACCGGGATGGCTGAAATGTTACAAAGTAGTTGAAAATATTTCAAATACAAGAGTATTGGTGTATGCGTTGGTAATCTAACCTGTATTATTCACAAAAATATCTCGCAAATCCACTAAGTCACAGCTTATATACATTTGAGTGAAAACAGATGAAAAAATAAATAATTATACTACTATCATTAAACTGTTGCAATTCAAAACTTTGCGCCTTTGCGCCTTTGCGAGATTAATTATTCAGGTTGAAAACCCTATAAAAAGTCAACACTAATTTGTTTCGATAATCTTCGTTGCTTTTGCGCCATTACTAAGTGTAAAAATGATCATCAAAACAGTGGCCAGCAACGCCATGACAGATCCAAAATAGAAAGGAACATTGGCATTGACGTTGTCATACAATAAACCGGCAATCAAACTTGCAGGCAACAGGGTTACACCAAGTAAAACATGGTAAATGCGATGCACTGAACTTGTCGAAGTAAGGATTTTGACTCAGGCAAAACGAAGAGAGCGAAATTTACAGACAGACAATTTTTAGTGTAGCTTGCTTCTTTTGATAAGATAGGAAAGTAAAATCTGGTTAAATCCCTGATTTATATCAGCTTCGATATAATCTATATTATATTGACCACATTTAATTTTCAATTCTTTGTTTTTCGATTCAACCGATTGCCTGTAAACTTCTTGAGCCTGAACAGGATTCAGTTTTAAAACATCGTGTGTTTCAAGATCGATAAATTTGTAAGGCCGGTTTTCATATTCGAGCATCGTCTCTTTCGTTGCATCAAATACATGAAACAGAATCACTTCGTGTTTATTATACCGCAGATGCTGTAAAGCGGGAAATAATCCCTCAGCCTGTTCACTCGTATCCATCATATCGCTGAAAATGACGATAAGAGAGCGTTTATGCGTGAGCTCAGCTACCTGATGCAGTGCATTTGTTGCCAATGTTTGTTTGGCAATGGCACCCAATTTATTATCGAGGAGCAGTTCAAGATTTCCGATCAGGTATTTATGGTGAACCGGATTTGATTTGTTTTTGGTATGAAGTTTCAATTGATCCGAAAAAAGGCTAAGACCAATCGCATCGCGCTGCCTTCGCATCAATTCGAAGAGTGAGGCTGCCGCATACACCGAAAAAAGCAGTTTGGAAGGTTGATCAGGATTTTGGGTAGAGTCGTGCGGAAAATACATGGATGGAGAATGATCAATCACCAATTGGCATCGCACGTTTGTTTCCTCTTCAAATCGCTTAACAAAAAGTTTCTCGGTTCGCCCGAATAATTTCCAATCGATGTTACGGATCGACTCGCCCCTGTTATATAATCGATGCTCGGCAAATTCAACCGAAAAACCATGAAACGGACTTTTATGAAGTCCGGTAATAAAACCTTCAACAACCTGACGCGCAATCAGTTCTAATGAACTAAAGCGGCTGATTCTGTTTTGGTCAATACTGATTGGCATGGCTTTATAAAACAAAACCCCAACAATCACTTGAAGGGGTTAATTTATCATTTTGATTAAGCTTACAAAATAGCTTCAAGCTTGTTTACTAAAACTTGTTTTGGCACCGCCCCAACCTGTTTGTCAACAACTTCACCATTTTTAAAGAAAAGCAAGGTTGGAATATTTCTGATCCCAAATTTTGTTGATGTTCCAACATTATTGTCAACATCAACCTTGACCACTTTCGCTTTTCCCTGATATTCGTTGCCAATTTCTTCAACAATTGGGCCGACCATTCGACATGGGCCACACCAAACTGCCCAAAAATCAACCAACACAGGTACTTCCGATTTTAAAACCACTTCTTCAAAGGTGGCGTCTGTAACTTCTAAAGCCATAATATGTTTGTTTTTTTAGTTAATTTCTTCCTGCAAAAGTAGTTATTCTTTGTATAGTACCGGGTGTAAAATTCGTTGGAAATTATTTTAATTCATACTCAACAAAATCGAAATCGTCTAACAAAGGCAATACCATAGCAGCATGGATTCGTAACTTTTTTGGAGTAAGCCGGGTTTTGATATTTTGAATGGAATCGATGAACACCATTGAAAATGATTGTTTCCCGGGATTCGATAACAGAAGATCAGTTAGTTTGTTCAGTTCTTCATCATCGGCTTCATCCACCTTCACACCCAATACCACCTCCTTGGAGGTATTTTCCAAAACACTATCAAGTAATTGAATATCTGTTATTTTAGGTTCGAGTTTTGTATTATCTCTGAAAGATGGCTGTATGATGGCATGCACCATAATGAAGGCTCCTGTGTCGATCAGATATTTAAATTTCAGGTAAGTTTCCGAAAAAACGACCATCTCAAGTGAACCGGTGTGATCTTCAATTTTAAACTTGGCATAGGCCTTACCCTGCTGTGTTGATAAATGTTCAGCGGCAATCACCTGTCCGGCAAAGATTATGCGGTTGCCGTTCATAGTTTCCGGCTCGTTGATGATTTTCTGGATAGTGCAATTGGTAAAAAAACGGATCGTGGTTTTGTAACTATCCAATGGATGCGCACTAATATAAAACCCTATCGATTCGAGTTCCATCTGGAGTTCCTTCAATTTCGACCAGGGTTCGCATTGTGGAAATGACAATTCAACCATTTCAACATTGGCTTCCTCGCCAAAGAGGTTGAACTGTGTTGAATTTTTCGCTTCCTGCATTTGCATGGCATTACGCATAGCTTTTTCCAGAAAAGTTGTTTGTTCGTTCGGCTCTTTAAAGAAAAACTGCGCCCGGTGAACCCCTTGAAATGAATCGAATGCGCCGGCAGTAGCCAATGCTTCCAGATTTCGTTTGTTCACGGACCTTTGATTTATCCGTGACAAAAAATCCATAAAGTCTTTATACACACCATTTTCATTTCTGTCATCGAGAATAGCGATAGCGGCCGATTCGCCCATATTTTTAATGGCACCTAAACCAAATCGTATCTCTCCCTTAGCATTCACCGTGAATTTGTAATACGATTCATTCACATCCGGGCCCAGTGTTTTGATTTTCATTCGCCGGCATTCCTCCATAAAAAAGGTCACCTGCTTAATGTCGCCGATGTTATTGCTTAAAACTGCCGCCATAAACTCAGCCGGATAATTGGCTTTCAGATACGCTGTTTGAAAAGCAATTACAGCGTAACAGGCTGAATGCGACTTATTAAAGGCATAATTGGCAAACGCAAGCCAGTCGTTCCATATCTTTTCAAGAATTTTTTCGTCATGCTGATTTTCTTTTCCACCCTCAATAAATTTCGAATAGTGCTTCGACAGCTCGGCCATATCTTTTTTACCCATCCCTTTGCGAAGCGAATCGGCCTGGCCCAAGGTAAAACCGGCCAGTTTTTGGGAAAGCAACATCACCTGCTCCTGATAAACCACAATTCCGTAGGTTTCTTTCAGTATTTCCTCGTTGGCATCAAGGTCATATTCAATCTTTTCGTTGCCATGTTTACGCCGGATATAATTCGGAATATATTGCATCGGACCGGGCCGATAAAGGGCATTCATGGCAATCAAATCGTTGAAATCAGTAGGTTTCAGGTCCTTGAGATGTTTTTGCATACCAGGACTTTCATACTGAAAAACACCAATCGTTTCGCCGTGCTGAAAAAGTTCATAGGTTTTTGGGTCGTCGAGCGGAATGGCGTCTGGATTGATGCGTATCTTATGTCGCAGATAAATGATTTCGATGGTATCACGAATGAGTGAGAGGGTCTTCAATCCCAGAAAATCGATTTTCAGCAATCCGGCCTTCTCAGCCACTGAGTTATCGAATTGGGTGGTCCACATCTCTGAATCTTTCGCAAGAAATACGGGCACCAATTGCCTTAAATCGACCGGGGTAACGACCAATCCACAAGCATGTACGCCGGTATTTCGCACCAATCCCTCTATCATCAGGGTGTTCGACAGAATGCGCGCCTCTACCCCTTTTTCCTGCAACCGCTGCTTCAGCATTTCACCGGCAGCAATCTGATCCTGTTTGTATTTATCTTTTAACTCATCGTTTTTCTTTTCAAAGAAATCTTTGAAATTTATACCCAGGGTTTGTGCAGCCAACTTATTTACAGCTGATAAATCGGTATCGAGGGCCCTGCCGATATCTCGTATTGCCGATTTTGTCCCGAGGGTTCCATAGGTAACAATCTGGGCAACCTTATCTTTACCATACTTGTTAATGGTGTATTCAATCACTTTCGACCGGCCTTCATCATCAAAATCAATATCAATATCAGGCATACTGATACGTTCCATATTCAGGAACCGTTCAAAAATCAACCCGTATTTCAAGGGATCAACGTTCGTTATTTCGATAGAATAGGCAACAACTGATCCTGCCGCAGAACCACGTCCCGGGCCAACCCAAACGCCCATCCTGCGCGCCGCCGCAATCAGGTCCTGAACAATGAGAAAATAACCCGGATATCCGGTTTTTTCGATTGTGGCCAATTCAATATCAAGCCGGGCTGATAATTTCTCATCAACTTCTCCATATCGCTTTTTGGCACCTGCATAGGCCAGATGCCGCAGATAGGCATTTTCACCCCGATGACCATGATCGGCAATATCCTCAGGATCTAAAAATTCGTCCGGAATGGCAAATTCGGGCAATTGGATCTTACTTTCCAATTCAAATGTCTCAATCTTCGATAAAATTTCAGTGATCGTTTGTATTGAATCCGGTAAATCGGAAAATAAGCCGAACATCTGCTCTTTCGTTTTGAAATAAAACTCATTGTTCGGGAAACCAAACCGATGGCCATATCCCCTGCCGATGGGATCATCCTTACGTGTATTATCTTTTATACAGAGTAAAAAATCATGTGCTTCTGCCTCTTCCTGCTTTAAATAATAGGTGTTGTTTGCAGCAAAATATTTGATATTGTGCTTCTTAGCCATCTGAAGCAAAAAATCATTCACATGATTTTCTTCTTCCAGTCCGTGACGGTTCAACTCAATATAAAAATCATCGCCAAAATTATCCTTGTACCACAGCAGTGCCTCCTCAGCCTGATGTTCGCCAACATTGAGCAAGGTATTCGGGATTTCACCGTTCAAGCCTCCGGTGCTTACAATCAAACCTTCTTTATATTTGATTAACAGCTCTTTATTGATACGAGGGACATAATAAAATCCTTCGATAAATGAAATTGAGCTTAACATGGAAAGGTTGGCATACCCTGTTTTGTTTTTGGCAAACACAGGAACCTGGCCACCATTGTCTTTGATTGACTTGTCAAGATAATCGCGGCAGATGTTGAATTCACAGCCCAACACTGCTTTTATGACGCCGGCTTTTTCTTTTTTTCCATCCTTAACTTCTTTCAGTTCCTTTGCGTTGTGCTTGTTAACTGCAGCAACAAAATGAAATGCGCCCATCAGGTTTCCTGAATCGGTGAGCCCGACAGCAGGCATCTGCATTCTCACGGCAGTTTTGATAAGTTCGCTAATATCGGTTGTAGAGTTCAGTATCGAAAAGGTAGAATGATTTCGCAAATGCGCAAAGTTATCGGCAAGATGCTTGTTAACTTCCTGTCGGTTATCAAAACTTTCAGCCATCGACACTTCTTCGGCCACTTCGCTTTCACGATGCTGATTTGACTTAATTACCGCTTCCGATCGCTTTATTTGTCCGGTGTTTGCCTCAATAAAATTTGCAATAAACGCATCATTCTGGTTTAATTGTTCCTTTGTAAACACGCCCAAGCGGAACAGTTCGAAGAAACAACGTGCCGAAGCTTCAACGTCGCCGGCAGCATTATGCGCATCGCTGAATGATTCACCAAACAGAATATTATAAAGTTCACCCAGATTGGGCAATTTAAATTTTCCACCCCTACCGCCTGGTAACTGACAGTAAGTAGCAGTCGTTTCGGTACATGTATCAAGTATCGGAATGTCGAACATGACGCTTTCCATGCCAGCCCGAAGTAATTCGCATCCCACTGCCGAAGTATCAAATTCGAGGTTATGACCAACAAGATATTTCGATTTTAAAAGTGTTTCATTGAATTTTGAAAGTACTTCCTGAATTGGGAGACCGTGTTGTTGGGCGAATTCAGTCGTGATTCCATGAACCTTTGTAGCATTATATGGAATAGTATAGCCATCCGGATACACAAGGTGGTTTTCTGCTTCTATTAAATTTCCAACGGCATCATATAGCTGCCAGGCGATTTGTACCACCCTTGGCCAATTGGCAAAATTCGTTAATGGCGCCTTTTTATCAATGGGCAATCCGGTTGTTTCCGTATCAAAAACCAGGAACATGTAAAATATTTTAAAGTATTGAATCAGAGTTATTTACCATAACTCATTTTGACTTACAAAGGTATTTAAAATAGCAAAGCAACTAATTTTGTTGAAAACTTAAATTGTACTTTCACCTGTCAGAACACCAAACATTTCCTACTTTCGCTGTAAAAATAAATAGTTCAATGATTTACGAAACTATCAGGACGATATATCATTTTTATTATCCGGAAATAAATCCGGATGAAACAAAACCAGGTCTTCAACAAATGATGGAAGCGATAGAAAGTAAAGACAAGGAAACCCTGGCACTATTACGCGACTTAAAATTGAAATATGAATCGTATCAATTTGTAAAACAGGATATTGAGTTGAGATCAAAGGTGAAAGACATCTGGACGATGCAGTTAAAAAGGACTAAAAATGATTTGCAAGAGTGTATCTTAAATTATAATAATTGGGCATTAAACCATGTGATGGCAGTTATTCAGCCGGAAGATTTGCTATTGTAACCATCGTATGCAAATTATTTTCAATCAATGATAGCCAATTAAAAAAAAATTACGACCTTTGCAGCCGAATTAGGCATTTAATATAAACATTTAAAATTTAAACACTTATGCCAGCAAGAATCAGATTACAAAGACATGGTAAAAAAGGAAACCCTTTTTACCACATTGTAATTGCGGATGGTCGTGCACCACGTGATGGAAGATTTATAGAGAAAATTGGCACCTACAACCCAGTTGCAAACCCCGCTGAAATCAACATCAATGTTGATAAAGCAATTACCTGGCTCAATAACGGAGCCCAACCCAGCGACACTGTTCGCGCAATCCTATCTTACAAAGGAGTTTTATTTAAATCTCATTTGATGAAAGGTGTTGCAAAAGGAGCATTTACCGAAGAACAGGCTGAAGTTAAATTTCAGAACTGGTTATCGGAAAAAGAATCGAAGATCGAAGCGAAACGCAAAGGTTTAACCGAAGCCGAACGTAAGGAAATCAAAGACCGGCATGCCGCTGAAATCCTTGTTAACGAACAAAGAACAGCTGAGTTAAACAAGAAACGTGCTGCCGAACTGATGGCCGAAAAAGCAGAAGCTGCAGCTGAAGCCGCCGTTGAAGTTGAAGAAACTGCAACTGACACAGAAGTCGCCACAGAAGAATAATCTTTGATTATCAAAGAAAAAGGAAAAGGCCGGTGATGAACCGGCTTTTATTTTTTCACCAAATTTGCAACAAAATATCCACCATGAAAAAAGACGATTGTTTCTATTTCGGTAAAGTGATTAAAACCCACGGGATCAAAGGTGAAATCAGCATTCGGATCGATTCTGATAATCCGTCTGATTATTCCGACATAAAGTTTATCTTATTGGAAATCAACAATAAACTCATACCTTTTTTCATTGATTCATTAAAAATAAACCAGAACAAAGCCTACGTTGCCATCCAGGACATGAAAACAATTGAGGGCGCCATGGAGCTGGTTGGCTATGAAATTTATCTCCCGCTCGATCAATTACCAAAATTGATCGGGAACAAGTTCTATTATCATGAAGTACCTGGTTTCAAAGTGATTGACAAAACTTATGGCTTATTAGGCACCATCGATCGGGTACTCGAATATCCGAATCAGGCCGTTTTTCAGGTGTTTTACAAAGATAAAGAAGTACTTATTCCCATTCAGGACGAGGTAATCCTGAAACTGAACCGTAAAACCAAAACTTTTGAAATCGATGCTCCCGAAGGATTGATTGATTTGTACCTGAATAGCTGAACATTGTTATGACTGATCATCGTCCGTTTCATTTCAAAAAATTCAGTCTGCTTCATCATCAATCCACCATGAAAGTGGGCACCGACGCCATGTTGCTTGGTAGTTGGGTGGATGTTTCGGCGACAAAACAACTACTCGATATCGGTACAGGTTGTGGTATAATCGCACTTTTGTTGGCGCAACGCAGCAATGCCTCGATTGATGCCGTAGAGATTGATGAATTGTCGGCCAAAGAAGCTAATCTGAATTTTGAGATATCACCCTGGAAGGATCGTTTAAAATGTTATCATACTGATGTAAAACGTTTTACCGAAATCATCGGCAAGAAATACGACCTGATTATCACCAATCCACCTTTTTTCACTTCCGGATTCAAAACAAAGACGGCAAGAAGAAACTTAGCGCGACATACTGACACACTTGATTTTGAATCGCTGATTCGAATTGCAGATCGCTTATTAACTGAGGAAGGCCGTATTGCGCTGGTGTTACCTTACACCGAGGGAATGCAGTTTATTGAAATTGCTGAAAAACTTGATTTTCATCTTTCAAAACTGATGAAAATAATTCCCACCTTTGGTAAAGATTGCAACCGTTTGAACATGGTTTTTACAAAAACGAAACCACAAAATATTGTAAAAGAAACATTTACCATCAGGAATTCTGACGGTGAATTTACGGATCAATACAATTTTCAGCTTCGTGATTTCTATCTGGGATTATAGAAATCTGAATTTCACTATCTTGTCAGTCAATTTACAAATTCGTAAAAAAATGAAATATCTTCATTCTTATTATTTCAGAACGGTTGTGCTATTTATTATGGTTGTTATTGCGGCCTGTTCGAACCTATCTTCGGAAAACAGACCGTTGAAAATCGCCATTTCACGCGAAAGAAAAGATGTTGATGTCCGTTACGGCACCTGGCTTGAATACCAGAAAAAACCAATGAAATTTATCAACCTTTATGATATTCCCTACGATCAGGTATTGGACAGTTTACGAACCTGTGATGCGTTGTTACTCTCCGGAGGTGAAGATATTTATCCCGGTTTGTTTGGCAAAGAACAGGATACAAACCGCTGTGGCACAATTAATACTTACCGTGATTCGCTGGAATTTATGCTGTATGCAGATGCCAGAAGATTGAAAATGCCGGTTTTAGGTATTTGTCGTGGTTTGCAACTGATCAATGTTGCCGAAGGAGGCAGTTTGTTTATCGATCTGCCGGCTGATAATAATTCAGGTGAATTGCATCGTATCGGACAAGAAGACTGGTCACAACATATTGCAGTAATATCAAAAGCGTCTGAATTCCATAAAGTTATCTGTCAGGATTCAATTGTTGTGGAAAGCAACCATCATCAGGGAATTGACCGAATGGCCGCTTCCTTACAATCTCTGGCAGTCAGTTCGGATGGGTTGGTTGAATCGGTCACTACAAATGAATCAAAATCGGGATTTCTGCTTGCTGTTCAATGGCATCCTGAATGGGCGAAACGGACAGATGAACCTTCAGGCAAAATTGCTGCACTATTTTTGGAGGAGGCCAAAATGTTTCGAAAATCAAAATAGATTTTCGAAAACAATGGAACCAGAATATTTGATTAGCTTCTGGTTAGCGATTCGATTAGCTGATAATGCTGAGGAAACAGTTTAATAAGCGCTTGTCTTTCAGCCAATTCAAAATCTTCAAATGCAAAACCGGGTGCTACCGTACAACCAACCAAAGCAAATTCACCCAAAGGTATAGCAGCAAACCAACAAGCTCCCGGAACAAGGACGAAAGGTTCCTCATCAGTAAATGGTTTATTCCCAACGATTTTCGATTCATACCTGCCATCCGGATGAATGATATGCAATTGCAAACTTTCGCCGGCATAGAAATGCCAGATTTCGTCCGATTTGATCCGATGGAAAGCCGAGAAATCGCCTTTGGTCAGCAGATAATAAATAGCAGTTGAAAGGTTGCGCTTTCCTTCAAACGCCGAACCAAGAAAATTTGAATCCAAAACTTCTTTTGAACGGTATATTTCCCGGTAAAACCCACCTTCGGGATGTGGAATTAACTTTAGTTTTTCGACCCAGTAAACTATCTCATCATGTATCATTCCTGGTTCAGTATTCGTTTGCTACGGGTCTCGTTAAACATGTATAACAATCTGAATGTTAAAACATTATTGTATTGATGCCTTGTTGTTACGATGCCATTCTGACTCGTAAAATCACGTGTTCTGATTTTTGCCATTGAATAGGAATACCGGAAGTTAAATTTCAGCGCCTCATACACTTTCAAACGCAGATCGATCAACACGCAAAAATCATCCGGCTTATAAACATTGTTTTGTGCAGTCGTCGCTGTCTGTTTGTCATGTTCATACTCTGATGCCCCTACCAATCGTCCCCACGAAAAACCCGTCCCGATACTCATGAGTTCCTTGTCGGTATAATGCACCAAAACAGGTACTTCCAGATAATTAAGATATAATCTGTATGCACCATTAAGCGTGTCTTCCAGGTATTGCACCTTTTGTTTTGCACCTTTTTGCGAATAATTGGTTTCGATGGATAAATCCCAGTTTTTTGCAAATGGAATCATCGCACCGGCACCAACATTTAAGCCAGGCTTTTTATAGCCATATACTTCATCCCCATCCACCTGTGTCATGTTTAATCCGGCCATCACCTCGCCCTTGATAATCTGCGCGTTCACTTTGTTGGTCAATAAAATTGACAATACAAGCCAGAAGGTAATTTCAATGATTTTCTTTCGATTTTCCATGAAAAGCTAACGTTGTATTTGTATTTTAATTATTGAGTTCACACCGAAAAGCCAATTATTGCCACCAAATCACAAAAACACTAAATTTCACCAAAAGTAAAACACTGATTGTGAGGTTTTGGTGCAATTTGGAGGATTAGAGTTTTGGTGGCATTTTTTTTATCAGTTTTCGGGAGGACTCATTATTTACAGTTCAAGGTTTCATGGTAAGGCCTATTCTTTTACGTTCGGTATCAACGCTGACAACCCTGACTTTTACTTTCTGATTCAACTTCACAACCTCGTTCGGATCGCGTACGAAACGATCGGCCAGCTGACTAACATGAACCAGACCATCCTGATGAACACCAATATCAACAAACGCGCCGAAAGCGGTGATATTTGTCACAATTCCATTCAATTCCATGCCTTCGCGTAAATCTTCCACACCGCGTACCTCTTTCGAAAACTCGAACATCTCAAACTTGCTTCTCGGATCACGACCGGGTTTCTCCAATTCAGCTATAATATCGGTAAGGGTTTCTTTTCCAATCTCTTTACTTGTAAATTGCTGCATATCAATCTGCCGCAACAGTTCCTTATTACCAATCAGTTCGATAACATTTCGACCGAGGCTCGATGCGATTTTTTCAACGATATGATAACTCTCGGGGTGAACAGCGCTGCGATCCAATGGATTGTCGCTATCCGAAATTTTAAGAAAACCTGCACATTGTTCAAAAACCTTATCACCAAGTCTGGGTACCTTTTTGAGCTGCTGACGGTTGGTAAACCCTCCTATTTCATCTCTTTTTTTTACAATATTTGCAGCTACCTGCGGGCCAAGACCGCTCACATACGATAACAACTGTTCGCTGGCTGTGTTCAAATTAACACCAACGGAATTCACACAGGATTCAACAGTTTGAACTAAACTTTCCTGCAATGCTTTCTGGTCAACATCATGCTGATATTGCCCTACACCGATTGATTTCGGATCTATTTTGACCAATTCGGCCAGAGGATCCATCAAGCGGCGGCCAATACTTACGGCTCCGCGTACGGTAATATCATAATCGGGAAACTCGTCACGGGCAACTTTGGAAGCCGAATACACCGATGCACCGTTTTCATTTACCATGATAGCCATCACATCACGATCAAAAACGATTCCTTTTATAAAATCTTCCGTTTCGCGGCCTGCCGTGCCATTCCCAATCGCAATCACCTCAATCTTATAGG
>JABFQW010000056.1 GCA_013141455.1 Bacteroidales bacterium | reverse complement strand
AAGATGTATATTTTTCGAAAATCAGTACAGGGAATTTTAATGAATCGACAGCTACAATTTATGCTGACCATAGTTTACTAACGGCAAATCAGGAGATTGGGATTGAGGTGGAGCGTGTTTTTCAACAATTAAAAAACCCTTATACACCTTTGATTTTCAAGAAACTTACCATTTCGCCTTTTGGTGTTCGTAATTTGTTTATTCGTTTGATTAACAACGAAATGAATAACAAAAAGGCAGGTAAATCAGCTTGGATGCTTCTGAAATTCAATAGTCTGACTGATGAAAAATTAGTCAGGAAACTCTATCGTGCAAGTCAAACGGGTGTTAAAATAAAAATCATTTGCCGGGGTATCTGTGTGCTGATTCCGGGCATAAAAGGTTTGAGTGAAAATATTGAAGTGATCAGTATTGTTGATAAATATCTCGAACATAGCCGGGTTTTTGAGTTTGCTAATAATGGTAAACCTTTGTTTTTTATCTCTTCGGCCGATTGGATGAACCGTAACCTGGATCATCGCTACGAAGTGGTCTGCCCGGTTTATGACCCTGCACTTCAGAAGGAGTTGCACGAAGTGTTGCAAATTCAGCTTTCCGACAATCGTAAAGCCCGTTTGGTGAATAGTGGTAAAGTGAATGTTTATAAAAACGCCGGTAATTCTGAATCACCAGTTCGTTCACAATTAGATATATACGATTATCTGCATGCTAAAAGTTAATCTCAGCCACATGCATCAAATTTGAGGTACATGATAAGCTGAAACAGAAAAGGATAAATCGTAATTTTGCCTCAAAATTTAAGCATGATTACACTTGAGGAAGCCTATAAAATTGTCACTTCTGACCTTCCACGAACCGCTACTGAAACTATAGATTTTAGGATGACGGCCGGACGCATATTGGCTGAAGATATTTGCAGTGATATGGATATGCCACCGTTTGATAAAGCTGCGGTGGATGGTTATGCTTGTCGCAGAGCAGATATTGCAAACCCAATGCGGGTACTCGAGGTGATTGCTGCCGGAAAGAGTCCTTCAAAAACAATTGAGCCCGGAACTTGTTCAAAGATTATGACAGGTGCTGTGATGCCCGAAGGCGCCGATTGTGTTGTGATGGTTGAACAAACGATTGAGAAAGATTCGATGGTTACGCTTACCGATTTGAAAACCAAGAACAATTTTGCTCACAAATCGGAAGATATCAAAAAAGGTGAAATAGTTTTAGCGAAGGGAACATGCATCAAACCCCAGCATATCGCTGTTTTGGCATCGGTTGGCGCTGTGTTGCCGGTAGTTTATAAAAAAGTGAGAGTCTGCATTTTTTCGACCGGTGATGAATTGGTCGAACCTGATAGTATTCCAGATATAAGCCAGATACGTAACAGTAATGGAAGTCAATTGGTTAGTCAGGCTATCCGTTTGGGGACAGAAGTGACTTATGGTGGTATTTTACCTGATAACGAAACTGTTACACGATCGGCAATTTCAGAAGCGCTAAAGAATCATGATGTATTGATTTTCTCAGGTGGCATTTCGATGGGTGATTTTGATTATATCCCGGGTATTTTAGCTGAGTTGGGGATAAGTATTTTAATACGTTCTATCGCGGTTCAGCCGGGCAAACCGACAGTTTTTGGCCGGTCAGGCGATAAATTTATATTTGCCTTACCCGGAAACCCGGTCTCATCATTTAATATATTTGAGATACTTGCTAAACCATTCATTTACCGTTTGATGGGATATGAATGGAATCCGCTGATAATCAGATTGCCGCTTGCCAATGATTACGTCAGAAAAGGCACGGCGAGGCATGGCTTTGTTCCGGCCACAATCGAAAATGATGGTAGTGTTCAACCCTTGGTTTATAACGGATCGGCACATATAAATGCCTTAGTCAGCGCAAATGCACTGATAAGTGTTCCGTTGGGAACAGCATCGATACAGAAAGGAGAATTGGTCGATGTTCGACTCATTTAACCGTAATATCAATTACTTACGGATATCGGTTACGGATCGTTGTAACCTGCGTTGCTCGTATTGCATGCCCGAATGTGGTGTTCCGATCATGTCGCATGATAAAATTCTGACATTTGAAGAGATTGTTGATGTGGTGAAGTATGGTGCTGAAAACGGCATTTCCAAAGTTAGGATTACCGGAGGTGAGCCATTGGTTAGGAAAGGTATTGTGCAATTGGTTGGACAGATTGCGGCCATTACGGAAATCAAAGATATCGGTATGACTACGAATGGTATCCTTTTGAATTGGTTTGCAAAGGATTTGGCCGCTGCCGGTCTCAAACGTGTGAATATCAGTTTAGATACTATTGATGCTGATCGATTTTATGAAATCACACGACTCGGAAATATTGAAGATGTTTTTAATGGAATTGAAGCCGCCAAAGTTGCCGGATTATTTCCGGTCAAAATTAACTGTGTTGTAAAGAAAAATTCGCAGGAGCCCGATGCTGTTGGCGTGAGGGCGTTTTGCGAACAACATGGTTTGCAGGTACGTTTTATCAAAGAGATGAACCTCGAAACCGGACAATTTTCGGTGGTAGAAGGAGGCGATGGCGGGCATTGTGCCAGTTGCAACCGCATCCGGCTCACGGCAAACGGCGATCTGAAACCCTGTTTGTTTACCGATTTGAGTTATAATGTCCGTGAGATGGGTGTTGAAAAGGCATATTTGGCTGCCATCGCAAACAAACCTTCCTGTGGGTCGATCAATCAAATGAATCAGTTTAGCAATATCGGGGGATAATAGGGGGCAATATTGCAAATATGCTGATGAAGTGGAAATTCAGTTCAGTATTATAGTATAATATCATTGAATTTGAGTTTATTGCCTTTGTGGTATTGAACCTGATTAATTCATCTCGCAAAGGCGCAAAGGCGCAAAATTCTGAATTACAACAGTTTAATGATAGAACTACAAATATTTATCTCTTTTCATTAATTTTCACTCAAATACATATACACTGTGACTTAACGGATTTGCGAGATATTTTTGTGAATAATACAGGTGAAGTTTGAGGAGTGTAAAAAGTTTTTTTTCAGACCTCGGGTTGATCACTGCATATTTCATTTGTTTGGCCTTTTCAGTTTTTTAATATCTTCCTCAATTTCCCTAAGACTTTGTTCCGACTCGATAGTCTTTTGAACCTGGTTGTATTTTTGGAATTCTTCATTTGATTTATCCAAGGCCATCTCGTGACTTATAAGCCCGGCGTGAGTAAGCAACTCACGACCATTGAGTTGTAAAATTGCATCTAACCGTTGTAACCAATCTTTCATATACATTGGGATTCGTTGCTGTGCCATGGTTTCGGCAAATGCCAAATACTGTTCAACCAATAAACCCAGCAGTTTTATTTCATTTTCATTCAGATAGTTTTTGGCAATGCTTACATCCGATTTCCTGATTGCTGTTGTTCCCTTCTTGTCGTACGATTGCATTCCCATGAGGGGCAAACTTGCATCCACTCTGCGAAAAACCAATTCGGCTGCGGTTTGCTGGCTGATAGCCCAAAGTAACTTATTTTGAACTACCTTAAAAAACTCAATCGTCCTTTCGTCTTTAGGGTCGTAATCGATGCTGGTAGTATAAATGTCTTTTATTTTTTGGTAGAAGAATCGTTCTGAAAGCCGGATATCTCTTATGCGTTCCTGGAGTTCGTTGAAATAATTCATTGAACTGCCCGACTTAAAACGATCATCATTCAGGACAAAACCTTTGATAATATATTCTTTAAGTCGTTGGGTTGCCCAAATTCGAAACTGCGTGCCTTGTTGTGATTTTACACGGTAACCAACTGAAATAATCACATCGAGATTGTAATTTTTTGCTGAAACTACCTGGGTTTTTCCTTCAATAGCGCCATGTTGAGTGGTTAGTCGGAAATTCCGACATACCACTTTTTCATCCAGTTCACCTTCTTTGAAAACATTTTGAATATGTTCGGTTATCGTTGTTCTGGCTTTTCCAAATAGCATTGCCATTTGGTCCTGTGTCAACCAAACGGTTTCTTCCTCCAGACGAACATCGATTTTTATGCAGCCATCAGTGTTTTGGTAGATGAGTATTTCGCTGTTGTTCATTGCATATAGAATTTATCGTTTTTCCATTAAACTGTATATTTTTTTTAGGACGAGCATCTCAATTTATTCGCCGATTCCCAAAGGGCTACCCCAATCGTTTTTTCTTTTACCTCTTTCTTTGCCATTATCTGATTTCAGTCGTTTTATTATAAAACCCAAAGATAAAAATAACTGAGCACATTTTAACAGAAAACCAATGTTGCAATAATTGCTAAATTCGGTTTGTTGCATGGTATCAAAATATTATCATGCGTAGCTTCAAAAAATCTGATAAGGAGTTTACAGCGATTTAATACCAAATAAAAACTGTATTTGGTTAGCGGTGTTCATTATGTATTTTTAACACCACGCCATGGGAGTACAAACACCGAAAACATATCTTTGTATTTGATTTTTTTACTATTCACTATTCACTATTCACTCAAAACAATGCTGACTCACATCGATTCAAAAGGAAAAGCCGTCATGGTTGACGTAAGTTCGAAACCACCGATGATTCGGGTAGCCGAAGCCGTCGGTTTTATCCGTCTGAAAGCCGAAACGATCAAACTGATCGAAGAAAATCTGATTAAAAAAGGCGATGTACTCACGGTAGCAGAAATTGCCGGAATACAAGCCGCAAAGCAATCATCACAACTGATACCGCTTTGTCATCCGTTACAACTAAGCAGTGTTTCGGTGAAGACAAAACTTGTCGAAGGAGGTGTTGAGGTAGTTTCGGTGGTGAAGTGCATCGGCGCAACCGGTGTTGAGATGGAAGCCTTAACGGCTGTGCAGCTCGCACTTTTGACTGTGTATGATATGTGTAAAGCTGTTGATAAACAGATGGAGATCAGTGGTGTGCGATTGGTGAGTAAAACCAAAACCGAAATCGTTTAAGTACCAATAATCGTATGAAAAAGATATTGCCGGTACTTTTTTTCTTTACTTTTTTTTATACCGTTTCGGCCCAGGTTAACACCCGTCATTTCGTGCTGGCCGGACGTATCGACCTTTCTGAAGACCGATTCGTTGATGCTATCCGCAATTTCAATACGGCTATTGCGAGTAAGCCTGATCATTTTGAAGCTTATTTTCTGCGTGGGATTGCCAAATTCAGTCTGGGCGATTTTAAAGGCGCCATTGACGATTTTACGACTACACTTCAGATTCATCCGCTCTACACACGAGCCTACCATTATCGTGGTATAGCCAACGACCGCATTTCCAATTACCACGATGCTATGTCCGATTTCGACAAAGCACTTGAGATTGATCCCTATAATGCTGATTTACATGTTGCGAGCGGTGCCACCAAGATGCACCTGAACCAATTTGAAAGTGCCATCGAAGATTACAACCTCGCACTTTTGATCGATCCAACCATATCGTATGCCTACCTGAATCGTGGCCTCGCAAAACGGTTTCTCGAAAAACCTGAACTGGCGCTCGAAGACATGAATAAGGCGGTTTTTTACGATTATTTTGATTCAGATGCATGGATTCGCCGGGGAATGATTCGCTATGAATTAAACGATTCAACCGGCGCCATGAGTGATTTTAACCAGGCTATTGTTCTGGATGATAAAAACCCGCTTGTATATTTCCAGAGGGCGATCCTTCATCTTAAAATGGGTGACACGCTGAAGGCATTAAACGATTATGAAAAGGTTAATATTTTAGATCAGCGCAATGCGCTAACCTATTACAATCGGGCACTGATATACAGCTTAAGGGGTGAAACTGAACAGGCAAAAGTATTGTATGATGAAGTGGTGAAGATAAACCCACGAAATGTATATGCCTATTTTAATCGCGGTGTGGTAAACTTTCAGATGAAAAATTTTCCGGAGGCAGAGGATGATTTTTCGGCTGCCATAGGTTTGTTTCCCGATTTTGCCGGTGCCTGGGTTAACCGTTCAATCATTAAAAAGGAACGTGGCGATTCGAAAGGCTCCTATGCCGACTATCAGAAAGCTATGTCGATTATCGGCGCTGTGAATAACAATACCGGAAATCCTGATTCGGTGTTTGCTAAGTATGCCGATTCAACTTTTTTTAATAAGATCATCGAACTGGAGTCTGATTTCATTAGCGGAGATGTAAAAAGTAACAGAATTCAATTCAGAGATATTGATATTCAGCCATTTCCAAATTTCATCGTTTCGGCGACATTAGCCCAAAGTCATTTACAAAACACAACAAAACAGCATGGTTTTTATACTGATTATCATTTGTCCCAGATGAATCAGTTTACCTCTTCAGGCGTAGAAATCGGATATATGCTGAATACCCTGAATTCGGACAGTATTAACGGTTTAATCGGGACGAAACTACAAAACATGGATTCGTTGGCTGTTTTACAAAATCAAACCGCTATTGCAAAGTTTTTTGGGGCCATCTCTCAACAAATTATCCGTAACTACCGAAATTCTGATGAATCATACAGCAGCCTTATTTCTGATAAGGAAATTGGTGGTTTTGCGTTATTGAACCGTGCCTCACTTCGCTTCGATCTGGCTGATCTGGTGCTTTCAGATGTACAATACAACAGTTCTATTACCATTTCACGTCAAAATACATCTGTCAATCAGACTGTTGAAGATAAAACGGAACCGGATTACAGTAAAGTGATGGCCGATCTGAACAGACTTATCAAGGCTGAACCAACTAATGCATTTGCTTATTACAACCGTGCGAACGTATTGCTGCACCAGAAAGAATTTCAGCGCTCAATTGATGATTATTCTGAGGCAATCAGGCTTGTACCTGAGTTTGGTGAGGCCTACTACAACCGTGCATTGACGTTGTTGTTTCTGGGTGAAAACGGATTGGCCTGCACCGATCTGAGTAAGGCCGGCGAATTGGGAATAAATGAATCGTATGCGGTGATCAGGAAATATTGCGGGAAACAGTAGGGTTGTTTGATAAGTTTATAGGTTGATAAGTTTATAGGTTGATATGTTCACTTCGACTCTGCTTAGGTGATAGATTGATCTGGTCAAAAAAAAGTTTTAGTATGGACAACCTTGATATACGGTTCAATGATCTGGATTGAATTCCCTTCAGAAATAGCGATATTATTAGCTGGTTTTTTTTCTAATTTCGCAAAAAATATCCTATGAGTTCAATATTACCCATTAAGGTACTCTCGGTAAATATCTCCGAAAAAAAAGGTACAATCAAGAAGCCTGTTCCTTCGATACACCTCAATGAGTTTGGTGTTGAAACGGATGCACATGCCGGTTCATGGCATCGCCAGGTGAGTTTGTTGGGCATCGAAAGTATCCGAAAATTTGCTGATCAGGCAAAGCGGGAAGTTGCATTTGGTGAGTTTGCCGAGAATATTTCGACCGAAGGGATAGTGTTGTATGAATTAGCTCCGCTCGACAGGTTAAAAGTTGGAGAAACTGAACTCGAAGTTACACAAATTGGAAAGAAATGCCATGGCACCGGTTGCGCTATTTACAACGAAGTTGGCAATTGTGTGATGCCTAAGGAAGGGATTTTTGCCCGGGTGTTGAAGGATGGAGATGTAAAATCGGGCGATACGATTGTACTCCAACGTAAGAAATTCAAGGTAATGGTGATCACCTTGTCCGATCGTGCCAGTCGCGGCGAATATGATGATTTGAGTGGACCTGCAATTATCCGGCACCTGGATACTTTCTTTTCAGACAACCGTTGGCTCTGCGAAATTGACTATCAACTGATTCCTGATGATACCGACAAATTGAAAGCCTTGTTAACGATTGCCGGAACAAAGCATTTTGATATGGTATTCACTACGGGTGGTACAGGAATCGGTCCGCACGACAATACTCCTGAAGTGGCTAAGTTGTTTATCGACAAGGAAATACCCGGCATCATGGAGGCAATCCGAATGAAATTTGGTGTTGAAAAACCCAATGCCCTGTTGAGCAGGGGAGTGGCCGGACTGATGGGTGAAACCTTTGTTTATGTGCTCCCGGGAAGCGTGAAAGCGATCAGTGAATATATGGGTGAAATCATGAAGACCTTGCGTCATTTGGTTTTTATGCATAAAGGGATTGATGTGCATTAATATCCGAATAATAAATAAATGATAATTGACTCCATTCTAAAAAGCTAAATAATAGTACGAAAGACGAACCCATAATCAAAGGTAAAACGCTGGTTTTTAAGTTAAGGTGTGTTTTATAGAACAAAAGTTGGTGTGGCATTTATAAAAATGAATTATTATGGAGAGGCTGCATGGTTACAATTATGGTTTAAGATTTCGTTCTAACTGATTTCATTGTTGTCAGCCATTAAATTTCAAAACTGTCTGTTGTGTTTTCAGAATTAATCCGTTGATATATTGTTCTTGGCGCCCTTAATTAAAAGCCATAGTGTTATTGATAGTTCGCCTATTGCTACTAATAAAAGTGTTGGTCGGTTTACAAAGGCACTGAAATCAGGGAAAAGCAGAGATACGAAACCGTCGACGATATACGCTATACCTGCAATAATGAGCAATGTCCCGAAAACACGGGGAATAAAACCTGACCTAAAAACCAATTGACCAAATGGGATCAGCCAAAGTCCCCAGAATACTTCTAAAGCAACCAATCCGAAGTCGTTAATTTTAAGGAATAGCATGGCCATTTCCTGACGCTGACTTAGTTCAAATGTTTTCAATAGTTCGCCTTTAAATAGCATAAGGGTAGTGATATTGAATGCCTCCATGATAAAAACAGCGGGAATTTGCACTACGACCAATGCAACCATAAGCTTAGCCAGACGCTCGTTAACCTGTTTGAACAACCGGTAAAGCACCAATACCAAAAGCACAAAAATGGTGTTGCTGATTAAATCATTTATAAAACCCGTCCGAAATAAAAATTCATTGGCAAGGATGTTTTTGGCAGTGGCAACAGCATCCCCTTGTACTATAAAACGTGATGATAAAAATATGATACTATAAACGCCTGTTATAATCAATAAAAGGTACAATAAGCCGGCAAGTCTTGCGGTTTTTTTGAGTGAGTTCGTTTTATTTTCCATTTGAATAATATATTTTAAGTAGGGTTATTTGGTACGATTTTATGCCCGAACTTCGACATTTTTATCAATCATGCTAATTTTACTCATAATCAGATTATTCCAAAGTGACAAATTCGACCACTTTAACGCTTAAATTCCTCCAAATGTACGCTTTTTGATTCTGAAAATTAACAACTGGCGGAGCAGTCAACCCGATTACCTGTTGCCCTTTTTCTGTCTGTCGTTTTACACGCACAAAAGTACAATCTAAAAAATGGATTGTACTTTTGTCAATAATTAAGAGTTAAAGTTCTTTTACTTTTTCAATGATTTATTTTTGCTTCACCTGGTCCTCCGTTTTCTACATAATATTTATAATCAGCCAAAACCGTATTACCCATCTTACTCATCATCATTTTCATCATCGGTTGCATCATGAAGCCCACAATGCCATCCAACGCAATATCCATTTTCAGTGTAAGGTTGGTTTTGGCTTGCTCTAATGAAGTGAGCTACCAAGCGATTGTTGCGTACTTAACTATTGGAGGCATCTCTTGTTCAACTTCATAGCGTAAAGAATTGTTGTCGTTTGAAAACTACAACAATTTTTCTCTTGTCTTGCCCATTCCTTTAACGTCGCAACTTGTTTCGTTACACTCACTTCCATTAAATTTGTTTCCACGTCCTTCCTAGTGTGTAAGTGGTGAAGCCCAAACGTAGGCATTAGCAAATTCAGTCCCTAACACTTGCCAGACATTGGCATTGTTTTATTTACGATTATTTCTTTTTCGATTATCATTTCTTTGAAAGTTTATTATTGGTTAGTAGATTTTAATTTCCTTGGATGTGGCTTTCCATTTTCAATATAATATTGAAATTCTTCTGTGATTTGCTTTGATAATTTTGTCATTTTCTTTCGCATCATTCCTTTCATCATATTGCCCATAAAACCAGCAACTTTCATTTCAATTTGCATTTCTAATTTGGTTGTTCCATTTCCCAAATCTGAAAGTTTCCAAGTGTTGGCTGCATACTTTACCATTTTTGGCATTCCTTCATACACTTGATAAGAAAGTATATGTTCTGTTTCAGAATATTGAAGGATTTTTTCTTTAATGTTTCCAATTCCTGAGACATTACAACCCCTTTCAGTGCAAGTTGAGCCATTAATTGTTTCGTGATTCCTTGCTTCGGAATGTTTAATGGAAGATGCCCATTTGTAAGCGTCTGCAAATTCAGGGCCTAAGACTTGCCAAGCCTTTTGGATTGGTGCTTTAATGATAAGCTCTTGCTTAATAATAATAGGTGCTTTGTCTTTGGCGTACAATGCGAAGCCGTTGAAAAGTATTGCTATGAGAGCAATAAACTGAATTGATTTTTTCTTTACCATTTTCTTTATAAATTTAATGGTGCAAAAATGGCAGCAATTTATTGCCTGGAATATGCTATAAAGTTCAAAAATTTGTCCGTTTAGCTCAAACGAAATTTAGTAGGTCAATATCCGAATAACCATTGAGTTTAGAATATTCTGTCTCTCGCATACAAAAGCTAAAAGAGGTACAACGGGGATGGCTTCAATACTTCCGTATGGCAAGTATACAAGGGAAAGATGGTTACGTAACCGCTTGCGATACTGCATCTGGTCTCGTCATTTGTGACGAGAGAAGGAACCCGAACGCAAAAGGAAGAACCTCCTACGATTGGGAATTGATCAGGAACGTGCTTATTCATGGAGTAGAACACGGATGGGAGGCTGGGCAGTTGCTCAAAGCCCTATCCTTGGTACAACTATTACTTTAGAACGCTTGCGTAAAAGAGGCTACGAGGCTATGCTCATCTATATCGAGAAAACTGCTCCACATCTTAATGAACCGCTGTATACGAGAACCGTACGTATAGTGGTGTAAGATGCGCACTCCGACAGCTAATTACTGGCGGAAACGTTTACCTTATAAGCCATTGATTTTCTTTTTGTTATGAAGCTTTGAATCAAATCCGATTTTATAATTGTTAAGTCCTTTTGATACAGTACAAAGAATTGAAAAACAAATTAATGCAATGAAATATAAGCCTACTCCGAAAACTGTTAAAAGAGGAAATGCAACCATCACATCATGCAGGATTTGATAAGATCAAATCTCCAAAATGCACCAAGCCCTCACAATCAGTGTTTTACCCTTGGTGAAATTTGATATTTTTGTCTCGTCATTGCGAGCATGACGAGATTGTGGCAATATTTGGTTTATCGGAATAATATGGTGTTTATTTTACTTCTTTTCTGATGTAGAACACGCGATTTTCAAGGAATACTTTATCCGAAGCGTTATAGACGATAACCTCATAGTTCTCGCTATATCTCAATTTTTTTAGTTCTATATAAAAATCTTTCCATTGTTTGTTTTTTCCGCAGGACTCCGTGGAGGAGTAAATAACCTCTCCATCTCTTTTTATTTCGATATATAGTTCCTCTACCTTAAGTTTGTCTTTCCTGTACAAAAGTCCAACTAATTTTATCTCTCTGTCTGTGGTTAAAATTCCATTATTATCAAGCGCAGCATTCAATTTACTCGTGCCAATTCTAACAAAATATTCTTTGTCTAATTCTTCGTATTTACTGTCTCTGATATTTTTTTCGTAGGGGTTTGGATAATCTCTTTTTACTTTTGCATAACGCTCATCCTGACTATACGTAGCATTAACGAGCAATCCAAACAGCAGAAGTATTATTATTTTTTTCATATCTTATTTTTTTAAGTTTATTCACATTTACCAGTTCCCAGGCATCGTGTACATTTTATATCTTCATATTCCCAACCTGAATTTCTGGTAGTACCAACCTGTTTTCCATTCTCGTAAATAGGTGTGTCCCAAAGTTTTGCTGATTTAAAGGTAATTTTTCCGGAACCGTTACATTTATCACAAATACATTCTTTTACTGGTTCGTTTTCCCTTTTTTCTTTGGCTTCGGATAATATCCTTTTATCTTCATTATCAGAGAATGTGTTATATCCATCAGCAGTTCCTTCATATTCAAGGTCACCAAACCTATCAAAAAACTTACCTTTTATCATATAACCCTCGCTCCAATCACCATCAAATCTTCTTTTATTGCTCTGAACATAAATTCCGTAGCCATCTTTCAAATCATTTTTCCAATCGCCATCATAAATTGCTCCATCTTTATATCTGCAAACACCATACCCGTCTTTTAAGCCGTTTTTAAAATCGCCTTCGTATGTATATTCTTTATAAACCATTTTCCCTTTTCCATTTTCACAATTGCCTGATTTACATTTTCCTACATCCTGGGCTACGCTATCTAAAGCGCAAACCAGAATTAAAATTAAAGCAATGGATACTGTTTTTATTATTTTCATTTGTTTCAGTTTTTTGAGGTAATCTAATGGTTAACTAGAATATATCAGCAAAGATAGCGTACTTTTCCTATATCCCATTTGTGTTTTTTTAAGATTTCCAATTCTTACCAGTTGTAGCGTAACAGACAAACTGACAATTTTCTGTGCTGTTTTGTGTTTTATTGGCATATACACATAAGTAGCCTGTCGCTGCAGCTATCTTTTGAAGATTCTGCCGAAAAGGGGAAATTGTTTAATTATTGATCAAAGACCTGGATGGACATAACAATTCCTTATATCAATCGTGCTTAATTTGCTCATGATCAAACTATTCCAAAGTGGTCAAATTCGACCACTTTAACACTAAAATTCATCTAAATGTACGCTTTTTAATTAATATCAAACCACCGGCGGAGCCATCTACTCGATTGGTAGTATGTTGCTTCATTTTGAACTCAAACTATAAAATCTGTCGCTTTTAATCCATCCCAAGCATATTTAATATTGAATCTTAAGTTGACCTTACTGGAAATAGTTGCAATTTCTTTTCTAATTGCTTTAACCCAAAACCGCGTTGATTGATCTATTTCAATTCTTACAAACATATCATTCAAAGAACCTATACGTGCAAATCTTTCATATCGTTGAGCATAATTATTATAGTCAAATTCATTTGAAAACTTAATGAATAAATCTTTTAATGACCTTTCATCGGTTTCGTCAAATACATATAATTCTTTGCTAAGTATATATTCATCTTTCAAGAATCTTGGGAATGATTTGATGAATAACTTGTTTTGAATATCTGACATTACACTAGTTATAAATTTATATTTTCCTAAAACAAATGCATCAATAATTAAAAGCTTAACATATTCAGCTACTAATGTAAAGCTAATTTTTTCTTCTTGATAACGAATTAATTTATCATAGTGATCTCTGAGTATTTCAAATCTATTTTCAGCGGAAAGAATGAATGCTCTTTTTGAAACAATCATTATTGGAATTAAAACCCTTAAGTCGGATGATTTAATATATATATCTACAATGTTTTTTAATCTCACCCAGTTTTTTTGTTTGGGATTGTTCAATAAATCTTCAGTATAGTATTGAAGTAAGATACCAGATGCTTTTCCTTCATTAATTAATTCAACTAAAGTATCCCGATTTTCTTGTGGTAGCTCACTAAATCTTTTACCAGGTTTACATTTTTTACCAAGTACATTCTGATTTTCTGGAGGAACCACTTTTATGGCTTCAAGAAAAAGTGCATCACTTTCTGCTGAAAAAAGAATTCGATCTGTGCTCTGTTCTTGCGAACTCTCACTTCTGTGTCTTGTCATATCTATGTCAGTAACATAAGCGTGTTCATCAGGAAATTGACGTACAGATCTGTCCCGTTCAAAAAACTCCTTTGCATAATCATAATGTACTATAGCTTTATTAATATCATTCAACTCTAAATAAGTTTTATATAAATGATAATGTAGATTTCCAACTGCATGTATAAAAGCTGGATTATCGGGTTCTTCATTCAACGCAATATCAAGATAATATCTTGCATCATCTAAATTTGTGTTTTCACGAAGAAGATATGCCCCAAATTGGTGGTTCAGAATTGGATCATCTTTTAGCTGTTGACATTGTTCTGTTGATTCCTTAAAATCTGTTACATTTTCAACCTTAAATGAATACCCCATGACATATATGTAGTTGAAAAAAGCCCGAACAAAATCCAAATCTCTACTTGAACAACTTTTAAGTACATCATTCATTATCTGATATTGCTCCACTTGGGAAGGACATAATATCTGAAAAATTCTCCTGGCAAATTCAGGATGCCTTGAAAACCCATAATGTTCATCAGTTTCTATGTTTGGAAATGAAATATCAATAAAAGCCTTGAAAATTGAAGTATCTCTAATAACTTGATACTCGTTTAATGATATATTAGCAGCACTAATACAGGCTTTCATTGGCGGTTTCAAGTTATATCTATAAAATGAAGCAATCGATAAATACAAGGTCTTTAATCTAATATCTACGATCAATTTTTTTGATTCATCAGATATTATTTCTTCGAGTCTTCTAAAATTTTTATCAAACCACTGATATAAAATAAAAAGGATATCACGATCTGATTCATTTTTATCTTTTGCTTTACTTATTAAAATATCCCTACGATACGTAAATTGGTTAAAATTGCGAGATATTGAATTGAATAATTGATTTATTTCATCATCATCAAGTTTATGAGCTAACTGTAATGAATTAAATTTAAAAATATAGCTTAATCGTATGCCTCTATCATAATCACTATCTGATCCATTAAAATCACTGTTATATTCGTCCTCATTAATTGTTAAAAACAATAAAATAGGTTTTGCATGATTATCAAGTTGTTTAATTAATGAATCAAGTGCATATTGCCGATATGAAATGTGGTCGGCAACGATGATTGGGATGTGTTCAATATTCCGTTCAGTCTGGTCATTATGAAATAATGAAATAAATTTGTCAAAGACTCTACTATTCCAACCGGATATTATAAATTCCTTCTCAGACTTATCTGACATTTCAATAACATTAGCATTATTATTAAGGATCAATACAGGATTACCTTGGCTTCTATAAAATTCATATGCTAATTGATGAATAAAAATTGTTTTTCCTGATGCTCTCTTGCCATTCAAAATGAAAAGACGAGGAGATTTTTTTTCAATTATTTCTGTCAGTAATTTGTATACTATATTCTTTGCTTCTACAAACTGTGTTCTTGTTACACAATAACCTGAATAAATAAAAGGAATTGTTGGTTGGTTTTTCCATGAATCAATCTTTTTCTCAATAATGAGATTATCAAAGTGACTTTTATTTTCCTCAAAGAATTGTTTATGGTAAAAGTAAAATTGCTTATGATATTCCGCAATATCAGATTCGTTTAATAATACTTTTGTTCTTGCATAAGTTACCTCTATTGTATCTTTTTCGATATTTGATATCAAGTCTGTAGTGTTCTTTTCTTTGCTTGGTAAAGAAGATAAAAAGTCATCAAGACTTCCCTCAAGAATATTTATGCCGATTTCATTAAAGTTGTCTTTTGTTTCTTCATCAACTTTGGGCAAAACTGCAAAAGGAGAATAAGATTGTTCGAAATTTCGGGTTAATTCATGTTGTACATCAAAAATACTCGCTAATATGTGATTGTTCTCAACATTATGAGCATTGAACCCAATGAATATGATTGAACTTCCTAATGCGTACCTTTCAAGTTCATCCCAAAATACTTTATTTCGTTTTATGCTTGAAATAAAATCCTTTTGAGTAATTACAAGTGGTGAACTGTCATTTGGATTCTTATCAATATCATCTACACATCCATGTATTTTAAAATACTTTAATTTGTTTGGATTACTTTCTTTAACTATACTTTGATATTTTGGGTTACTTATTGGTAACAATCTCCATTTTTTGTTATGAATTCTTTGACTTGCTTTTTCAATACACAAATCATAATTTGTTGTAAATATGGCTTTCCACTGATATTGAAGAAGCTGTACATGACTTTCCAAGTTTTTGTAATTAGAATCATCAATAAAATAATCAGCAAGTTTTCCATTGGTCCAATTTCTGGTAAATTGAGGATCTTTATCTAAAAGTGCGACCAATTTACCAAAATCATTTTTGAACTTAATAAACGCGTTTTGGTTTCCTGACTCTTTCAAAAGGAACTCTGATAACTCTTTTGCTCCGAATAGACCAGCAGCAATTCCTATTCCTGCCCCTAAGAATAATACTGCGTTTCCATTTAAAATATCATCTTTTAATTTACCTCGTATATCCATAATTATATTGTTTTATGCAATTACTGCCAAATAGAATATATCACCAAAGATATAGTACTTTTCCTATATCTCATTTGTATTTTTTTTTTAAGATTTCCAATCCTTTACGGTTGTAGCGTATTAGGCAAACCGACAATTTTTAATGCTATTTTGAACGTTATTACCTTATAAACCCTGGTCATTTTGTAGCTGTGCCAGGGCAATCACTGTATATTACTTTTTGCATTATTATTTGAGGCTTAGTTGTTACAATGATTTAAGGTGTCTTTTTATCAATTGCTTTTACGATCGGTTTATGCCGGACCGGGAAATTCACTGAATTAGCTATAAAGCAGTATTCATTGGCCTTCCGATGAAGTTCATTAGCCTTTTCGATCATCGAATTTTCAGCTACCGTAACAACCGGGTTCAGGGTGACTTCGGTGAATCGCCCGCTACCATCTTTGTTCAGTGTCATTGTTCCGGTTGCCTGGTCAACATAATCAAGCACAACCACGCCAGCATCTGCACATAAATGCAGATACCACAGCATGTGACAGGACGAAAGGGATGATACCAGCAAATCTTCAGGATTGTGTTTGGTGCCATCGCCCATAAATGCGCTGTCCGAGGAACCAGATATTTCTGTTTTATGTTCGATGCTGATGGTGTGGCTTCTTTCGTAAGTCCGGTAACCCGTGGTTCCCTCACCCTTATTGCCGGTCCAGCGAATTGTTGCCTGATAATGATGTTGCCTGTTCATATTGCCTTGTTGGTTTTGCGGCGTTTCGATTTGAAATAATTCATGTTTACAATCAGAAGAAAGCTGAGCAGACCGATGATCTAACCTGTATAATTCCTCTCGCAAAGGCGCAAAGGCGCAAAGTTCTGAATTGCAATAGTTTAATGCCAGAAATACAAATATCTATTTTTTTTCAATAGTTTTCACTCAACTACATATACACTGCGACTCAGCGGATTTGCGAGATATTTTTGTGAATAATACAGGCTAAAGCCTGTTTGCATCTTTTTTTGATGATAACATCGCTTGTAAAAGTAAAAACAATAATTCTTCAATTAGCCTAATGTTTGTGAATAAAGAGTGATCAGCCGGTTTTTTTATTGTCATCAGATTCTTTTAAAATCAGGAATGAAATGGTTAATTTTACTTTCCAATTCACCAAACAAATCATAAGATGAAAACAAAGGCGGTCTTTCCGGGTAAATTCATTCAGGGAGAAGGTGTAATCAATGAACTAACCGAACTATGCAAACTGTTTGGAAAAAATGCTTTGCTGCTGGCTTCGCCATCCGTAAAAAATAAAATATTGCCATCATTTGGTACTGACTTTGAAAAAGAAGGAATAACCGTTGAGCTTTTTGGGGGAGAATGTTGTGAAGACGAGTTAAACCGGCTGACGCGGCTTATCAGTCAGCATAAAACTGATGTCATCATCGGGATGGGTGGTGGCAAAACCATTGATACGGCAAAAATTGCCGCCGACCGGCTTGGAATTGCGGTGATTGTGGTTCCCACCATTGCTTCCACCGATGCACCTTGCAGCGGTTGTGCCGTAACTTACACTCCCGGCGGCGCCTTTGAAACGGTGCAGTATCAGAAAATGAACCCGGCTGTCGTTTTGGTGGACACGAACATCATCACCAATGCACCTACCCGTTTTCTCGTTTCCGGAATGGGTGATGCGCTCGCGACCTGGTTTGAGGCGCGATCATGCAGCCG
>JABFQW010000092.1 GCA_013141455.1 Bacteroidales bacterium | reverse complement strand
CATGGATATAGCTCGTTGTTCGGTGAATGGCAAACAACTTCTGAATCCAAAACACTGACACGAAGTTTTACGGAAACTGTGATTATCCCTTTTCCAAAAAAACCCGTGACAATTTCACTTTTAAGCCGCAGCCACGACGGGATTATGGAAGAGAAATTCAAATTTGAAATAGATCCAACAAGTTATTTTATCGGGCCATCGAAACCCGGAATTCATTCAGTCTTTGATATTCAGGTCGCGAACATTCCGGAACAGGCGGTTGACATTGTCATTTTGGGTGATGGTTACACCCTGGCCGAAATGGGAAATTTCATAGATGATTGTCAGAATTTTGCCGAAAAAATGTTTGCTTTCGAACCCTTTAAAACGTATCAGGCTAAATTCAATTTACGGGCCGTAATGATTCCTTCGACCGAAAGTGGAGCTACAGTTCCGGCAAACGGCATCTGGCCTTCAACTGCTTTGTCATCAAGTTATTATACCTTCGACAGCGAGCGATATTGTATGACTTACGATAACAAATCCGTGCGCGATTATGCAGGTTTGGTTGCATACGACCAGATCTATATTTTAGTTAATTCGGCAAAATATGGAGGTGGTGGAATCTATAATTTTTATAGTTTGAGTGCCAGTAAAAACAAACTTTCAGGTGAGATCATCGTGCATGAATTTGGTCATGGTTTTGCCGGATTGGGGGATGAATATTTTGATTCATCTACTTCATACGACGATTTTTACAACCTCAGCATTGAACCATGGGAGCCCAACCTGACCACCCTCGTCGATTTTGATAAGAAATGGAAAAATCTGCTGAAGCGTAATACCCCGGTACCGACTCCGGATACTGATGAATATTATGAAACAACGGGCGCCTTCGAAGGTGGCGGCTACGTAGCCAAAGGGATATACCGGCCATCACACGATTGCCTGATGAAATCATTTAATGGACATACCTTTTGCAAAACCTGCGAAGAAGCGATTATCCGTATGATTGGTTTTTATACTGAATAACCTGATACAAACGGGCAAGGTATATTATTGATTTTCACACGACTAATCAGGTTCCTTTTCGAAGTTAAAATATTGATTATAAATATTTTAAAATCCTGGTCAAAGCCTTGTTCATTTCACTAATTTGGTTAACTTTGCCGCTGAATGTGAAAGATTTAACAATAAAGATAAAATCACAAATAGTCTAAAAAAATGAAAATCACGAAGTTAGACCATATGTTTGAGGTGCTCAAGAGCCGTAAAAAAAAGATATTGGTAGCAGCTTTTGCCAATGATGAACACACGATCAGCGCCGTCAACATGGCAATTGATTTAGGTCTGGTGGAAGGTACATTGGTTGGTGACCAACAGGAAATTGAAAAGGTTTGTGTTGCACACAACATTGATATAAAAAAATTCAGGATCGTTCACGAACCGGATGAAATGAAAGCCGCTTACAAAGCCGTTGAGTTGATTAACGCCGGTGAAGGCAATTTGTTGATGAAAGGCCTGGTAAGTACCGATAAATATATGCGTGCCATCCTCGACAAAGAAAAAGGATTAATGCACAAAGGTGCAATCCTCAGCCACGTAACGGTTATCGAAAACCCTAATTACCATAAATTATTGATTGTAGGCGATGTTGCCATATTACCGGCGCCTGAATTACACGAAAAAGTAGCGATCACCAATTATCTGATCCAAACAGCACATGCCTTAGGTATTGAAAAACCAAAGGTTGCCATCATTGGTGCTTCAGAGCAGGTTACAGTAAAAATGACATCAAGTATCGATGCTGCTTTAATCTCCAAGATGGCCGACCGTGGACAAATCAAAGGCGCTTATGTTGACGGCCCTTTATCGCTCGATCTTGCCATTGACCGTGAGAGCGCCGAAATCAAAAAGGTTGGCGGACATGTAGCCGGTGATGCCGATTGTTTGGTTTTCCCGAATATTGAAGCCGGAAACGTATTTTACAAAACAAATACCAAACTTGCCAATGGTGAGTTAGGCGCCATGGTTGTTGGGGCAAAAGTTCCCGCTGTGCTTTCATCGCGTGGCGACAGCTCGAAAACAAAATTATATTCAATCGCACTTGCCGCATTGACAGCACCCTGATAACCAAAGCAAAAAGTAAACAACAACGCATCAATGGGCAATAACGAAGAAGTCCGTATCCTGACTATAAATCCGGGTTCAACCTCCACTAAATTTGGTGTGTTTGTTGGAACCGACCCCTTGTATATCAAAACCATACGCCATTCAACCGATGATCTCGAACGGTTTGATAAAATCACCGATCAGTTTCATTATCGCAAGGAGTTGATGTTGAATCAGTTGAAAGAAGCCGAGATTGACCTGGATCAAATTAGGGCAGTAGTTGGACGTGGTGGATTACTGAAACCCATCGAATCAGGTGTTTATGAGGTGAATGATGCCATGATGCGCGATTTGAGAAATAGTCCGTTGGGCGAACACGCCAGCAATCTTGGCGGATTGATTGCCCATGATATCGCCCAATCTTTGCCCGATGCAAGGGCCTTTATCGCGAATCCGGTGGTCGTTGATGAATTGGATGATATCGCGCGCATCTCGGGTCACCCCTTACTCCCACATATTTCGATATTTCATGCCCTGAACCAGAAAGCTGTTGCGAGGCAACATGCCAAATCGATCATGCGGAAATACGAAGAGATGAACCTGATTGTGGTGCATCTTGGTGGTGGAATCACCGTTGGCGCTCATAAATCAGGCAGGGTAGTTGACGTGAATCAGGGATTGGATGGCGATGGCCCGTTTTCGCCTGAAAGAACCGGGACACTACCGGTTGGTGCGCTTGTAAAGCTTTGTTTTAGTGGTAAATACACTGAAAAGGAATTGATAAAAATGATCAAAGGTGAAGGCGGACTTGTGGCATATCTGGGAACAAACAGCGCTTATGATGTTGAACAACGAATTCAGGCAGGCGACACTTATGCAAAACTGATTTACGATGCGATGGCCTATCAGGTTGCCAAAGAAATCGGCGCCATGGCAACTGTGTTGAAGTTTCAGGTAGATGGAATACTGATAACAGGTGGTGTTGCACACGATAAATATTTTGTAAACCAGGTGATCGAACGTGTACACCGTATTGCACCTGTTCATGTATATCCCGGTGAAGATGAACTGAAAGCCTTGGCAATGAATGGATTGCGTGTGTTGAATAACGAAACAGTTCCAAAAGTTTATATGTAAGCTTCAGTTCTTTTACCGTTTGATTTGAACGATATTTTAAAGCATCGTACCATTTCAAATCAGGTTATCTCTTTCACGACCATTTTTTTAAAGACATATTTTGCTCCATCAGATTCTAATTTTGAAATGATTGCGATTTTTTGTCAAAATAAATGGTAAAAAGCACCAAAATTTATATATTTTTAACGCTAATCAGCTAATTCCGTTGGTTAGCTTGAGAATTTAATTATTTTTGGGCGCTTGAAAATATTATATAAAATTAAAATTAATTTTTATGAAAAAGACTTTTACTATCTTGTCCTTTGTAGTTCTGATAACTATTGTTGCCGGATTACAATGGGTAATCAGCAGCAGTGAAAAATCGGAGCGTGAGCGCCGGAATATGGTGAACACAAGGATTGATAACAACGGTTATTACAAACGCCTCGCCGCGCAAGGTCTCTACACGTTAAACCCCGAAGTTCGTGTTGCACCTGCTGTTTTCACAGGAAGTAAAATCAAGGCTTTTTCAGTAGTTACAGATGATTCACCGGATATTCCGGTTACAACCGAAAATTCGACCCAGAGTGAGAATTCTATCTTTGTAAGTCCACTCGACAATCTGGTCGTATTGAATTCGAATAATTCTACACCTAACCCTGTTAGTGATATCTATGGTGCCAACGATTTCTATTCGTTCGACGGTACCGAAACATGGGGTGGCGAAGTTCAGGGAGCTGGTGGTGCCAACTCAGGCGACCCTTCAGCAGTTATAGGTTTAAATGGTCGTATGTATGTTAACTTTATCTCGAATGCATATGGCCAGGGTCTGGCTTATTCGGATGATAATGGTGATAACTGGACAACACGCACCATTTCGCCAAACCCAGGCGACCTGGCCGATAAAAACCATTTATGGATCGACAATAGCACTGCCAGCCCATACGAAGGAAATTTATACAATGTCTGGACTGATTTCGGCGGACCTTACGATGCCGAAATCGTTGTTTCAAGTTCTTCTGATGATGGCGACACCTGGTCGTCACGTATTCCAATAAGTACTGCTATCAATGCAGGCAGCCATAATCAGGGTGTAAACGCCAAAACCGGTCCAAACGGAGAGGTTTATGCAGCCTGGTCGGTGTATAACAGCTGGCCATCAGACGAAGGCGCCATTGGTTTTGCCCGGTCGTTGGATGGTGGGGTTACCTGGGAACCGGCAACCCGGATTATTGAAGATATAAGAGGTATCCGTACAACCGAAACGAGTAAAAATCATCGTGTTAATTCGTTCCCTTCCATGGCTGTCGATATTTCTGGCGGTACCAATAACGGGACAATCTATATTGTATGGACCAATATCGGTACCCCCGGTGTAAACACAAACGAAAGTATCGACGTTTATCTGATTAAATCAACGGATAATGGCACAAGCTGGTCAACGCCTACCCGCGTTAACCAAGATACCTATGGTGAAGGTAAACAACATTATTTCCCATGGATTTGCTGCGATGATGTTACCGGAACACTCAGTGTGATATTCTACGATGACCGCAATGTAAATTCGAATCAATGTGAAACATTCTGTGCCAACAGTTATGATGCCGGTGACAGCTGGGAAGATTTCAAAGTATCCGACGTAGCCTTCACTCCTGCCCCGATACCGGGTCTTGCCGGAGGTTATATGGGCGACTATCTTGGCATTTCGGCCAACGATGGCAAGGTATATCCGGTTTGGCCTGATAACCGTGATGGTAAAATGATGTCTTACTCATCTTTTTATGAAACAAATTCATTAAGCAGGCCTTTTGATCTGTCGGCTCAGGTTGTCTTTGAAACTGGTATAACCAGTCTGAACTGGGAATATGAAACTGCTCCGGGCTTCACCAATTTTAATGTATATCGTGATGGCGTGCTTGTAGGTACACCAACACTTAACACATACAGTGATCAGCTTCCGGATTATGGCGTTTATAATTATGCTGTAACAGCAGCCTATGTAGATGATGAGAGTGGCGCTTCAACTGCCCGCGTTCAATGGGGCGATGCCCAGATTGAAGTGAATCCGATGAGCCTGACTCAGACCATGCAACCGGAAGAGATAGCCGAACGACAAATCGTTGTTTCCAATATCGGACAACTTGAAATGAATTATTCAATCACCTCCGAGTTTATCGATGTAAACAAAGAAGTAAATGATTATTGCAGCGCCTCCGGTGGTAGCGATGAGTTTATTTCACAGGTACAGATCGGTGATATTGACCAGACTTCAGGCGCTGACAATTATCATGATTACACAGCCTTATCAACCGAAGTTAAGGATGATGTAGCTGTTTTACTAACTATTACAAACGGCAATCCATACAGTGATGACCAATGTGGTGTGTGGGTTGACTGGGATCAAAATGGGGTGTTTGATGATGAAGCTGTTGTTGTTTCAGGTACTCCGGGTTACGGACCAACATATACAGCCAATATCATTGCTCCGGCAGGTGCCGCTTCAGGTGCAACACGTATGAGGGTACGCATCACATATACCGGTGAAGTTGATCCCTGTGGGGCCACAACCTACGGAGAAGTAGAAGATTATACACTGAATGTGGTCAGCTGGTTAAACTATACACCCAAAGTAGGTATAATTGCTGCAGGCACTACTGAAACCATTACAGTTACTTTCAAAACAATGGGTATTCCAATAGGCGAATATTTTGCAAACCTGCGGATAACCAATAACGATCCCAATTCAAGTTTGGTAGTTGTTCCGATTCATCTCACGGTAACTCAAATTGATGTTGTCGTTTCTGCTACATCAGCTGAATTTTGCGAAGGAGGTTCAACCCAGCTTTTTGCACAGGCTACCGGTGGAACAGGTGAATTCAGCTATTTTTGGCAAACTGAAGCAGGTGATTTGGTTTCTATCGAACAAAATCCGATTGTAAACCCGTTGATAACAACCACCTATTTTGCGTTTGCAATCCAAGGCATTGATACAATCCAAAGTGATCCTGTATTGATTACCGTTCATCCGCTGCCTTTGGTTGCGCTTGGTGAAGATGTAATCCTTTGTGGTGATGAGTCAATTATATTGGATGCCGGAAACGAAGGCTCAACTTTCGTGTGGTCGAACGGATCAACAGGCCAAACACTGACTGTTTCTGCTTCAGAATTTGGCGTTGGAACCTTTGAAATAAGCGTAATTGTTACGAGTCAGTTTGGATGTGAAAGTTCTGATGCCGTAACGGTTAATATTGGTGTGATTCCGACTGTTGCCCTTGGTGAAGATCAAACGCAATGCGGAAGTGATGCCATAATCCTTGATGCCCAAAATGCAGGTTCTACCTATTTATGGTCGAATGGAGAAACTACACAAACCATTGCCGTAACTCCGGTAACAACAGGCTACGGAACACAATCATTTTCGGTTGCCGTTACTAATCCGTTAGGTTGTTCTGCAAATGATACCGTTCAGCTTACCTTCAACGAAGCGCCACCTGTGGCCGACCTTGGTGCAGGATTAATCAAATGTCTGCCTGAAACAGTTACATTGGATGCAGGCATCACAGGATACAGTTACCTTTGGTCAACAGGCGAAACAAGCCAGACCGTTCAATTGACCGGAACTACCGTTGGTGTTGGGATACATACCTATTACGTTGACCTTATCAGCGATCAGAACTGTATCACCCGATCGACCGAAAGCACCGTTGAATTCAAAGATTGTTCAGGTATTTCAGATGTCGAAGCAACTATAATAGAGGTATATCCAATTCCAAGTACAGGAATTTTTACATTAAAATTCAATCAGGGAAATACCGAATCCTTTAAAATTACTGTTTTTGATGCAGCCGGTAATACGGTATATCGTCAGGACAATATCAATACAACCATCGATCAGCATCAGATTAATTTGACCGGACAACCTTCGGGCACCTATAATCTGGTTGTGGAAGGAAAAACAACGATTCAAAGAAAACTTATCATTAATCGTTAATCTCTTATTTTTATTACCATGAAAAAATCAATCACGCTCTTGTTACTTGTAATTCTGATTACAGTAGCCGGATTACAATGGGTAATCAGCAGTAGCGAAAAATCGGAAAGAGAGCGCCGAAACATGGTGGATACACGTATCGACAACAATGGGTACTATAAACGTCTTGCCGCGCAAGGTCTTTATGTGCTCAATCCTGAAGTACGTGTTGCTCCCGCCGTTTTCACAGGAAGCAGGATCAAAGCTTTTTCAGTTGTTACTGAAGATTCGCCGGATGTTCCGGTTACAACCCAAAATTCGACACAGAGTGAGAATTCTATCTTTGTAAGCCCACTCGACAATCTGGTCGTATTAAATTCGAACAATTCTACACAAAACCCTGTTGGTTCACTTTATGGTGCAAATGATTTCTTTTCGTTTGACGGTACCGAGACCTGGGGAGGAGAGATTCAGGGAGCCGGTGGCAGCAATTCAGGCGACCCAACTACTGCCATTGGTTTGAATGGCCGTTGGTATGTTAATTATATCACAAATCCCGGTGGTCAAGGCATTGCTTATTCAGATGATAGTGGTGAAAACTGGACAACACGCATCATTTCACCCAACCCGGGTTCATTAGCTGATAAAAACCATTTGTGGATCGATAACAGTACTGATAGCCCTTATGAAGGGAATCTCTATAATGTATGGACTGATTTTGGTGGCCCTTATGATTCCGAAATCGTTGTTTCAAGTTCAACGGATGATGGTGAAACCTGGTCATCGCGGATACCCATCAGTACAGCTATTAATGCGGGCAGCCATAATCAGGGTGTAAATGCTAAAACCGGACCAAATGGCGAAGTATATGCTGCCTGGGCAGTTTATAACAATTGGCCATCCGACGAAGGCGCCATTGGTTTTGCACGTTCGATGGATGGTGGGGTTACCTGGGAACCTGCTATACGAATCATGAATAATATCAGAGGTATCCGTACCAGCGAAACAAGCAAAAATCACCGTGTTAATTCGTTCCCATCCATGGCTGTTGATATTTCAGGCGGAACCGACAATGGAAATATTTATATAGTTTGGACAAACATTGGAATCCCGGGAGTCAATACCAATGAAAGTATTGATGTTTATATGATTAAGTCAACTGACAATGGAACAACCTGGAGTACACCCATTCGTGTTAATCAGGATCCTTTTGGTGTTGGAAGAGAACATTATTTTCCGTGGATTTGCTGCGATGATGTTACCGGTACACTTAGCGTTATTTTCTATGATGACCGTAACGTAAATTCGAACCAGTGTGAAACATACTGCGCCAACAGTTATGATGCCGGTGAAACCTGGGAAGATTTCAAGGTTTCTGATGTGGCTTTCACACCTGCACCTATTCCCGGACTTGCCGGAGGTTATATGGGCGACTATCTGGGTATTACCGCAAGAGATGGCATGGTTTATCCGGTTTGGCCCGATAACCGTGATGGTAAAATGATGACTTATTCATCTGTTTATCAAACAAATTCACTCAATATACCTTTCAATCTGGCAGCTCAGGTTACTTTTGAAACAGGTATGACTAATCTGAACTGGGAATTTGAAGTTGAACAGGGTTTCCTGCATTTTAATGTATATCGTGATAATGTTCTTGTTGGCACACCCACGCTCAACACATACAGCGATCAGCTTCCTGCTTATGGACCTTATAACTATGCCGTTACAGCCGCTTATGTTGACGAAGAAGAAAGTGGCGCTGCCCTTGTAAGCGTTCAATGGGGCGGAGCCCAGATTGATGTAAACCCGTCGAGTGTGTCACAAATGATGCATCCTGAGACAATTGAGGAACGACAGATCACCATATCCAATATCGGTCAACTCGATATGAATTATACAATTACCTCCGGCTCAGCCGATGTAAGTAAAAAAGTGACTAATTATGCAAATGCTTCCGGTGGTAGTGAAGAGTATATTTCACAGGTACAGATGGGCAAAATAAATCAAACTTCAGGTGCTGACGGATACCACGATTATACTGCCATCAGCACGGATGTAAAAGCTGATGAGGCTGTTTTACTCACCATTACCAACGGTAATCCTTATGATAGTGACCAATGCGGTGTTTGGATCGACTGGGATCAAAACGGGAAGTTTGACGATGAAGCAGTTGTTGTTTCCGAAACCCCGGGCAAAAGATCCTTTACAGCGAATATTATTGCCCCTGATGGCGCTGTTTCAGGCACAACCCGTATGAGGGTTCGTATCACCAATACCGGTGACGTTTCTCCGCAGGGATCAACTACCTATGGTGAAGTTGAAGATTATTCATTGTTCGTGGTTAGCTGGTTAAACTTTACTCCAGAGGGAGGCGTTTTAGTACCAGGCGCTACCGATACAATTACGTTGACCTTTAATACAACCGGTATGTCATTGGGTGTATATAATTCAACCCTGAATATAACGAGTAATGATCCAAATACTAATTTGTTAACTATTCCTATTCATCTCATAGTCAGCGATATTGAATTCATTACCTCAGCTGAATCGCCGGAGATTTGCATAGGCGGATCAACCCAACTTTTTGCTCAGATTACCGGAGGAACAGGTGAATTTACCTATTATTGGGAAACAGAGGCCGGTGAGCTTGTATCGGAAGAACAAAATCCTGTGGTTAGTCCAACCCAGACAACTACTTATTTTGCCTATGCTGTTCAAGGTTTCACGACCATCCAAAGTGACCCGGTTGTGATTACCGTGCATTCGTTGCCTGTTGTTGCGCTTGGCGAAGATGTGAATTTATGTGGTGAAGAATCCGTAATCATAGATGCCGGAAATGAGGGATCGACCTATTTGTGGTCAAATGGCTCAACAGCTCAGACACTCACTGTGTCTGTTGCTGAATTCGGTGTTGGAACACATGAAATTTCGGTTCAGGTAACCTCAGCATTTGGCTGTGTAAGCGAAGATGCCATAACGGTTACAATTGAAGCATTGCCAACAGTAAATCTGGGTGAAAACCAACACCTGTGCGGCACTGAGGCCATCCTGCTTGATGCACAAAATGCCGGTTCAACATACCTGTGGTCAAATGGGGCAACCACCCAATCCATATCCGTATCATCTTTAGAATTTGGATATGGTACCCATGAAATTTCGGTTCAGGTAACCTCAGCATCTGGCTGTGAAGGCGAAGATGCCCTAACGGTTACTATTGACGAATTACCAACGGTAAGTCTGGGCGAAAATCAACAGCAATGCGGCAGTGATGCCATTATGCTTGATGCACAAAATGCCGGTTCAACATACCTGTGGTCAACTGGGGCAACCACCCAAACCATTGCCGTTTCACCGGTAGAATCAGGATACGGAACCCATGTAATATCGGTTACTGTAACTAATCCTTCAGGTTGTCCGAACAATGACGCCGTTGAACTCACTTTCAATGAAATGCCTCCTGTAGCTACACTGAGTACCGGAATTGTTAAATGTTTGACTGAATCTGTTACGCTGGATGCTGGCGTCACCGGATACAACTACCAATGGTCAAACGGAGCAACGACCCAAACAATCGAATTGGTTGGTTCAACTGTTGGCATAGGTGTCCAAACCTATTATGTTGATTTAATCAGCGACCAAAACTGTGTGACACGTTCGAGTGAATCTACCGTTGAATTTAAAGATTGTTCAGGTTTAAATGAAAACAATTTGTCGGCAACGGAAGTATATCCGATACCAAGTACAGGAATCTTTACCTTGAAATTCAGTGAAAAATTAAACGAAACACTCAAAATTACTGTGTTTGATGCCAATGGGAATACAGTATATAGTCAGGAAAATGTTACAACATCAATCGATAAGCATCAGATTAATTTGACCGGACAACCTTCTGGTCAATATAACCTGGTTGTGGAAGGCAAAACAACAATCCAAAGAAAACTAATTATCAATCGTTAACCTTAATCATTAAAACTATGAAAAAAACTATTCTTTCATTTTGTTTTGTATTACTTGCTTTGTTCAATTATGCGCAACAAGTTCCTCGTGAGCTGGTGCTTGTAGAGATTGGAACCGGAACCTGGTGCACTTATTGCCCCGGCGCTGCCATGGCGGCGGATGATTTACATGCAAATGGTGATCCCGTAGCGCTTATTGAAAATCACAATGGCGACAATTTTGACAACACCTATTCAAATTATCGTAATGACACTTACTACCACATCACTGGTTTCCCTACAGGCTGGTTCGATGGAAGAAATCCAGTAGTTGGTGGAAGCCATTCACAAACGATGTACCCACAGTATATTGCCAAAGTTAACAGCCGTATGACCGTCCCCACTTCTTTTTTACTCGACATTTCAGGTAATAATGAAGGTGATGTTTACAATATTAACATCGAGATTCAAAAAGTTGCTGATTATCAGGAAGAGAATATCGTTGTTCACTTAGCCCTGACTGAATCGGATATTCAGTTTAACTGGCAGGGTATGAGCGAATGTAATTTCGTGAACAGACTGATGGTTCCCAATCAGATGGGCACCGCAATCACCATGGCAACCGGTGAAACACTTACCGTTCCGCTTACCTTTACCTTCAACAACAGTTGGGTGAAAGACAATTGCGAGCTGATTGCCTGGGTACAGAATAACACTACCAAGGAAGTGATGCATTGTGCAAAAATCATGGTGAACGATTTAGCTATCCCGATGATGGCCGATTTTGCCGCCGATGTTACCACGGGTTGCGGTCCAACACCGGTTCAGTTCCAAAATATGTCAACAGGTGAAAACCTGACCTACACCTGGATTTTCCCTGGTGGCACCCCTGAGTTTTCGTATGACGAAAATCCACTTATCAACTTCAATACCGAAGGACAATTTGATGTTTCGCTCACGATAACCAATGGAGTTGAAACCACGATGGTTACCAAGGAAAATTTCATCCGAATCAATCCTGATGTTAACGCAACTTTTGGCACTGTACCGGATTTGTGTTTTGAAGATGGCACACCTTATCAGTTAACCCAGGGATCACCGGCCGGAGGCGTTTACTCAGGTGTTGGTGTTGTTGATGGTTATTTCGATCCTTTAACAAGCGGAGTAGGTTCGTTCCCTGTCACTTACACCTATACTGATCCTGATTTTGGTTGCGTGGCCGAAGCTACACAAACTGTTGTAGTTGACGCATGTCTGGGAGTCAACGAGCAGGTAAATGGGGTTGAATTATCCATACTTCCTAACCCGACAACAGGTAAATTTGTTATCAATATGTCGAGTGCAACTGCAAAAGACGTGAAAGTGCGTGTTGTTAACAGCCTTGGTAAAGTTGTTATCGACAATGTAAACATCAACGTTATGGGAAGCGCACAACAGGAAATCAATCTTTCCGGTCTGGCAAGAGGCATTTATTTTGTTCAGCTAGAATCGAACGGAAAATCATTCAACAAGAAAATTCTTGTAAGAGACTAATATTTCTTTGATCTGATGAAGAGGCGGGCCGGTTCGGTTCGCCTCTTTTTGTTTATTTAGCTTAGCCTGAATAAGTCATCTCGCAAAGGCGCAAAGGCGCAAAGTTCTGAATTGCAACTGTTTAATGATAGAAAAACAAATATTTATTTATTTATTAATTTTCACTCAAATACGAATACACTGCAAATTAGCGGATTTGTGAGATGTTTTTGTGAATAATACAGGTTAGAACTATTGGCTGGATTTTATTTTGATGTGCTGGAAATGTTTTTCGTTTCATGATATTCATGTTTTGTGGAGCATTCGTTGAAAACCTTATCATTTATCCCAAATTCCGCAAAAAAAATGCGGAATCGACTAAGAGTTTGTAATTCAGCCTGATTTATCAGGCTTTAAACAACCTCTAATTCGGGATTAGCCCAACTAAATCAGATAGTTCGGCTTTGCAAGCCTCCTACTGATTAATTTGGGTTTATCATAACCTTAGTACAAAAAATGAAACCAATATCTGAACCTTATTATCTGTCAATGAACATGGAGTCAGTGAAAACAATTGATTAAAATAAGGTAATAAGGTTTGATCGATAACTGTGACATATTATTACTACTAAGGTTAAGATGAAAAAGAAAATAAGGTTTTGGGAGCTCACAATTATCTGCCTGCTGGCTTATCAAAGTTTTGATTTAACCATGATTTATTCAGGTACATCAAAATAACAGGCATCCACTTTACTCAATTTCAACTCCGAAATTCTTTCTCTATCTTTGCCGAAAATTTTCAACAATGAGTTTGATGTTAAGTGAACAGGAACAGGTGCGCCGCGGAGCCCTGAAAGAAATGTATGACCTGGGGATCAACCCTTATCCGCCGGAGGCCTTTGAAGTTACTACAACGACTGATTTCATCAACAACAATTTCAGGGATGATGAAACATCACTACAGGATGTAAGTATTGCCGGTCGCATCATGAGCCGGCGCATCATGGGCGCTGCTTCGTTTTGCGAGTTACAGGATTCGGTTGGCAGGATACAATTGTATTTCAAACGTGATGATATTTGTCCGGACGATGATAAAACCATGTATAACACCGTTTTCAAACGTTTACTCGATATAGGTGATATCATTGGTGTGCGTGGTTATGTTTTTGTTACCCAGATGGGTGAAATAACCATCCATGTGCGTGAACTGAAAGTGCTGAGCAAATCGCTTCGTCCGTTACCCATTGTGAAAGAGAAAGATGGTCAGATTTACGATGCTTTTACCGATCCTGAACAACGATTCCGTATGCGTTATGTCGATCTGATTGTGAATGAAACTGTGCGTGAAACCTTTATCAAACGCACCAAAATCATCAATTCGATGCGTAATTACTTCAACGAACAAGGATATCTTGAGGTGGAAACACCGATACTGCAACCCATTCCTGGCGGAGCCGCAGCCCGTCCGTTTATCACGCATCACAATGCCTTGGATATTCCGTTGTATCTACGGGTTGCCAACGAACTCTACCTGAAACGCCTGATTGTCGGTGGTTTTGATGGCGTTTATGAATTCTCGAAAGATTTCCGTAACGAAGGCATGGACCGTACCCACAATCCTGAGTTCACGGTAATGGAGATTTATGTGGCCTACAAAGATTATCACTGGATGATGGATTTCACCGAGAAAATGCTTGAGAGGGTAGCGGGTGAAACAAGCGGCGGAACAAAAGTCACGATCAATGACAAGGAAATTGATTTCAAAGCGCCTTTTAAACGCATCGCGATTCTTGATGCGATACAGGAACATACCGGATTCGATGTCAGCCAAAGCGACGAGGCTGAACTACGTATGATTTGCCGGAAACTCGGTATCGGGATCGACGATGCTATGGGAAAAGGCAAGCTGATTGATGCCTTGTTTGGTGAAAAATGTGAGCATCATTATATTCAGCCAACTTTCATCACCGATTACCCGGTGGAGATGTCGCCACTCTGCAAACGTCACCGCGACAATCCGGAACTCACCGAACGTTTCGAGCTGATGATCAACGGCAAGGAGATTGCCAACGCCTATACCGAATTGAATGACCCGATTGACCAGCGCCAACGTTTCGAAGAACAGATGAACCTTTCGGAACGCGGCGATGACGAAGCCATGTTTATCGATCAGGACTTTTTGCGTGCCCTCGAATACGGCATGCCACCCACATCGGGCATGGGAATTGGCATCGATCGTTTGGTGATGCTGCTCACCGGAAATACCACCATTCAGGAAGTTTTGTTTTTCCCGCAGATGCGTCCCGAAAAAATAAGAAAGGGTGTGAGCGCCGATGACTTCATCGAAATAGGTGTTTCGGCAGTATGGGCCGGCCATTTGGTTCCGGCTGGTTTTGTTTCGGTCGAGATGTTACAGGCAGAAAAGGCAGCCGTTATTCAAAATAAATTAAACGGCTACCGTAAGAAAAATAAGCTCGACATCCCGGCGGTTCAAATGGAAGAGGTTGAATTGTGGATAAAAAAGTGATCGTTAAGTGCGGGAGGTTATCCAACCCACAAATGACCAATTTTTCTTCCTTTACGGCATAAATGGTTCTTCCGGTACAACGATCCAGCAAATAAGATAAGCTAACAATCCGGCGCCACCCAACATGGTGAATATCACCCACGCGATGCGGACAATGCTCGGATCAATATCGAAATATTCGGAAAGTCCGTAACAAATGCCACCCAGCATTTTATTCGTACGCGAACGATAAAGACGTTTTACATGGCTCATATAGCTAACAATTTGATTTGTAATGATTTATTTTTCTTTTGCGTGTTTTATGAACACAATTGTATGCAGTAAAAATAATCAAACTTCAAGGCTTTTCGTAACTTAGCCGACAAAATAATCGAAATTGATACCGGCAGACACAACAGCTAAAATTCTGGAAAGCGCCCACATCGAAGAAGTGGTAGGTGATTTCGTTAACCTGAAACGTCGCGGAAGCAACCTGATAGGCCTTTGCCCTTTCCATCAGGAGAAATCGCCATCGTTCACGGTATCGCCATCAAAAGGAATTTTTAAATGTTTTGGTTGCGGTAAAGCTGGTGATGCAGCCAAGTTCATCATGGAGCACGAGCATAGTTCGTACCCGGAAGCACTTCGTTATCTCGCCAAAAAATATCATATCGAGATTGAAGAACGTGAGATGAGCCCCGAAGAAATGGTTTCGCTCAACGAACGGGAACGTCTTTTTAACCTGAACAGTTTCGCGCTGAATTATTTTGCTGACACACTTTTTAATGCAGACGAAGGCAAAGCCGTTGGTCTGGGTTACTTCAAAGAAAGAGATTTCAGGGAAGCGATTATCAAAAAATTTCAATTGGGCTATTGTCCCGACAAGCGTGATGCCTTCAGCAAACATGCACTGGCAGCGGGATACACCGAGGAAGTGCTGCTGAAAACAGGCCTTTCGACCCAACACGATAACCATTTGTACGATCGGTTTCAGGGTCGCGTTTTATTCCCCATTCACAACCTTACCGGCAAGGTAATCGGTTTTGGCGGACGAATACTGAGTTCGGATAAATCGAAGGCAAAATACTTAAATTCGCCTGAATCGGAGATTTACATCAAGGGTAAATCGCTCTATGGCATCTATTTTGCCAAAACCGCCATCAACAAATCCGACAATTGTTTCCTTGTTGAAGGTTATACCGATGTGTTGACACTGCACCAGGCCGGCATCGAAAATGTTGTGGCAAGTTCGGGTACCTCGCTCACCACCGAACAGATACGACTGATCAGGCGGTTCACCAACAACATCACCATTTTGTATGATGGCGATAAAGCGGGCATCAACGCATCGCTGCGCGGTATCGATATGGTGCTCGAAGAAGGGATGAATGTGCGTATCGTGTTGTTCCCCGAAGGCGACGATCCGGATTCCTTTGTCAGAAGGCACCGCAGCATTGAGGTAGAAGAATATATCGCGAAAAACTCGAAGGATTTTATCAGTTTCAAAACAAACCTGCTGCTCGAAGAAACGGCCAACGATCCCATAAAAAAAGCCGGTTTGGCGAAGGAGATTGTTCAGACCATCGCGCTGATTCCCGATTCCATTTACCGTTCGGTGTATGTGAAAGAATGCAGCCGTTTGCTCGAATTGCCGGAGCAGACTTTGTTGAATGAGTTAAATAAAATCCTCAGAAACCGTTTTCGTAAACAACAAAGTCCTGATTTCCCTGAACCGGCAGCTGAACCGGTACCGCAGCAGGGCGTACAGCAAACCGAAGACCAGGCGGTAAGTCCAACCTATTATCAGGAACGTGAGTTAGTGAAAATACTTTTGCATTTTGGACGTAACGAGGTGAGCCACAAGGTGACTGATGAATTTGGCAACGAGGTGAATTACAGCGAAAATGTTGCACAGTTCATCATCGATGATCTTTCGCACGACCAGATTGTGTTTGAAAACGAAACCCACAAAAAGATATTCGACCTGTTTGCCCATGCCATCAACGAAGGCGTTGTGCCGGGCGAACACCAGTTTATCAGTAACCCGGAGCCAGACGTAGCGCTGCTTTCGGCCGATTTATTATCGTCTCCCCATGAACTTCACGATTGGGCGCGAAAAAAAATCTATGTAAAAACCGAGTTGGAGACACTCATGCAAAACATCACATCCTGCCTTTATAAATATAAGGAGCGGATTATCGATTCGCGACTCGAAACAGTTTCGGTTCAATTAAAGGAAGCCACCGATTTTGACGATCAAATCATACTGCTTCAGCAAAAAAAACACCTCGATAGTATCCGGTTCAAAATCAATGAAATACTCGGCATCGTTATTTCAAAATAGAAGTAAACTCCCCGGTTTACCCGCCTGCATCTGCCTTTATACCGGCGCTTTCAAATTGTTCAATCACCCGTCTGATGGTTTCACTGTCAGGTTCCTGCAAGTTTTCAAAATCATCTGCTTTGCCTAATTTCAGGTATTTATGCTGTGCAATCGTATGATAGGGTAACAAATGAACTTCCTTTTTATCACCGGCGAGATTAAGGATAAAATTCGCTGTTTGTTCAATATTTTCAACCGAATCGTTGATACCACCGATCAGTGGAATCCGGATGATGATAGTTGCACCTATGGACGAAAGGATACTGAGGTTTTGCAAAATCAATTCATTTCCGCTCCCGGTCCATTTTTTATGCAACGCTGAATCCATCAGTTTTAAATCGTAAAGAAACAAATCTGTATTTTTCGCGACTTCAAGTAAGGTTTTGGTATTGATATTTCCGGCGGTATCCACCGCGCGATGTATGCCCCGTTTACCGCAGGCTTCAAGCAGTTCGATCAGGAAACCGGCATGGACCAATGGCTCACCACCCGAAAAAGTGACTCCGCCGCCCGATTGATCGAAAAACGCTTTTTCCTTTTCGATGAGCGTCGTTATTTCGTCAACTGACATTTCTTTCCCTGACATTTCAGTGGCTTTCGTGGGGCAGATATCTGCACATTTTCCACAAGCTGAACAGCGTTCAGTATCAGTAAATATTCCTTCAGCAGTCAATGTGATGGCGTTTTCTTTGCAAATACTCACACAACCTCCACATTGGATACACTTTTTAAAAGAATACATTTTTTCGATACCTGACGAAATGCTTTCCGGATTGTGACACCAGGCACAATGCAGGTTACAGCCTTTAAAAAATACCACAACACGTATGCCCGGTCCATCGTTGATGGCATAGCGTTTTATATCGAAGATCAGGTTCTTTGACATTGCTTAAAATGCCTCATTTTCAGTCCGTTCGATCACTTCCTGTTGCAGATCGGCATTCATATCGTTGAAATAATCGCTGTAACCGGCCATACGAACTAACAGATCGCGGTAGTCTTCAGGACTGGATTGTGCAGCATACAAGGTTGCCGTATCGACAATATTAAACTGAATATGGTGACCACCCAACGTGAAATAGGTACGTATGAGCTGCCCGAGTTTTTGTACATCTTCTTCCTTTTTCAGCAGGCTGGGCAAAAAACGCTGGTTGAGCAGTGTACCGCCCGATTTGGTATGATCGAGTTTGGTCAGCGATTTTATCACCGCCGATGGTCCATTGGTGTCGGCGCCATGCGATGGCGATGTGCCGTCGGAAATGGATTTGCCCGCCAGCCGTCCGTTTGGCGAAGCGCCCATTACTTTTCCGAAATAAACATGACAGGTGGTCGAGAGCATGTTCAGGTGGTATTTTCCACCCGGTTTGATGTTTGGCTTTCCGTCAATCGTATCCACCAGATCGTTATACACTTTCAAGGCAATTGAATCGGCATAATCGTCATCGTTTCCAAAAAAAGGTGTCCGGTTGATGATGGTCTGACGAAGGATTTCATCTCCCTTGAAATTATTCGAAACAGCAGCCAACAGTTTATCCATGCTAAATGTCTTATTTTCAAAAACATGCATTTTCAGTGTCGCAAAACTATCCGTCACGGTTCCTAATCCGCAACATTGAATATAACTCGTGTTGTATCTCGGGCCACCATCATAATAATCCTTCCCCCGGCTGATACAATCTTCAATGACTACCGACAGAAACGGCGCCGGCGCGTATTTTGCAAACATACGGTCGATATAGTTACTGACCCGCATCTTTTGGTCAACAATATATTGAAGCTGCCTGATGAAGGCGCTGTAAAGTTCATCATAGGTGGTAAAACCCCGCGGATCGCCGGTTTCGATACCGACCATTTTCCCTGTTACCGGATCAAAACCGTTATTCAAGGTCACTTCCAGAATTTTTGGAACATTCAGGTAACCGGTAAGCAGATAAGCTTCCTTACCAAAAGCCCCGACTTCGATGCATCCGCTGCAGCCACCTTCGCGGGCGTCGTTCAGCGATTTGCCTTGCCGTAGCATCTCCCTGATATAGATATCCGGATTGAAAACCGAAGGATAGCCATGCCCTTGTCTGATCACTTTTATGGCGGCCAATAAGAAGTTATCAGGCGTTTTTTCGCTGATGTGCACCGAGTTTCCGGGTTGCAGAATATGCAGTTCTTCGATCACTTCGAGCATCAGATACGAAACTTCGGAGGTACCGTCGGTTCCACCGGCAGTGAGTCCGCCGATATTGATGTTGGTGAAATCGTTGTATGTTCCGCTTTCACGTGCCGTGATGCCGACTTTCGGTGGCGCAGGATGGTTGTTCACCTTAATCCAGAAACACGAAAGAAGCTCTTTGGCCTTTTCTTTGTTGAGCGTTTCAGCGGCGATTTCTTTTTCGTAAAAGGGAGCCAGATGTTGATCGAAATGACCCGGGTTCATGGCGTCCCAGCCGTTCAATTCGGTGATTGTCCCCAGGTGCACAAACCAATACATCTGTATGGCTTCCCAAAAATTGCGGGGCGCGTTTGCCGGAACCCGGCGGCATACTTCCGCAATCTTTCTTAGTTCAGCTTTCCGATGCTGATTATGTTCTTTCGATGCAAGGGCTTCAGCCAGTGCGGCATGGCGTTCAGCAAATAAAATTACTGCGTCGCATGAGATCTCCATCGCTTTCCATTGCTCCGATTTATCGGTAGCATCCTTATCGTTGATGAAATCGAGCGAGGTGATGTTGGCCGAAATTTCACGTTTGAAATCCAGCAGACCCTTTTTGTATATTTTTCCATCCAACGCGGTATGTCCGGGAGCCCGTTGTTCCATAAACTCAGTAAACAAACCGGCTTCGTAGGCATTTTTCCATGTTTCCGGGACGTGATTGAAAATACGTTCGCGCTGTGTCTTGCCCTGCCAGTAAGGGATTACCTCATTTGCATACGTTTCAATATCATCCTGGCTGATGGTGTAGCGTTGCATTTCGCGGGTATTCAACACATGAAAATCCTCAACACTATGACAGGTAAGTTCGGGAAAAGTGGGCACACATTTTGGTTTTGGGCCGCGCTCGCCAACAATCAGTTCGCCTTCGCCGATATAAATGGTTTTGTGCTGACAATGATACAGAAAGTTCAAGGCACGTAATACCGGAATGGAATATTTGCCATAATTCTCTTTGTAAAAGGCAGTTTCGTGCAAGGCGCGTTCAATCGACAACGAAGGTTCGGTTTCAACACTCAGTTTCCGGAGCTGCCTGATGCGCTCATTCATTCCCGGCAGTCCGGATTTTTGTTTTGAGCCGCAGTAATTTCCTTCGGAATCTGCCTTTCTTTCGGGCGATTTGCTATGTGTATGAATGGTTTCAAACATGATTTTTCAATAAACTAAACAATTGTAAATGAATTTATTACGACTATTCCGGCATGAAATGAATAAGAAATACACCGGAAGCGGAGGGAATTGTTTACTGATAAAACATCAGACAACTGAATAAGCGCCTGTAGGTTTTGATAAGCGTTGGGATGAAGAAAAATACTTCTTTGATTTTCATCGTAAGATTCTTAAAAACCTTTCCCGGAAGTGAATCTGAGCCGGAGATCAAAAATACAATTATTCTGAGAAAAAGGTTTGTTTTATGGAGAAAAAGGAGAAAAATTGAGTTTTAAAAGATGATTTGAAACTATTCTGGAGCGGGGATTACAAGATAAATTACCTTCGAACTCTACTTTCTAATTTATTTCTTTCTTGTCCACAAAGTACGGAAATTTGACTTGCAGGAGATTTGCCGTTGCTATTTCAGTTTTCAATTCTTTCGAATTAATTGACAATCTGCCTTTGGATACCTTATCAGACTTGAGATTTTGTTCAACAAAGGATTCATTCACTAAGGCATTAATTAAAAATATATCAGTTAGTCAATGCGTCAATTTTATCAAAGTTTCGTGTAATTATTTAACAATTAATAACGATTACATTCATCTATTAATTCAAATACATAACTTGACTGGTTTCCCAGTTTAATTGCTTTCTGCAGATCTTTTAAAGCTTTTTTTCTTTCGCCAATGGCAATATTGATTTCTGCTCTTGTCACATAAGCATTATCATACTTTTCTCCCAATTCAATAGCTTTATTCACATCTTGGAATGCCTGATCATATTCTTTCATTTTAAGATATAAGTCTGCTCTGTTATTATAAAGAATGGGTTCGCCCGGGTGATCAGCAATCATTTTATTGTAGTTTTTTAAGGCAAATTCAAAATCACCTCTACTCACTTTTATATTTATAAGATTGGTCAAAGCCTGATAATTCTCCGGATTATTTTTTAATACTATTAATAAGTCATTTTCTGCACCAACAGTATCGTGCATCATTTTTTTTGTATATGATCGGTTTACCAATAATTCTTCATCATCGTGTTTTATGGCTAATGCAAGATTATAATCATGCAATGATCCCTCTAAATCATTCATTTGTCTTTTAAGCGATGCGTTATTCGATAACACATCACAAGAATTGTTATTCAAACTATATGCTTTATCATAAGAAATCTTAGCCTCTTCCATTTTATTTAGTCTTCTTTGGATAGTTCCAAGATTAGCATATAAAAGATATAGATCGTCATAATTCTCTCCGACAAATTTTATTAAATCCAAAGTGTTTTCTTCAGCACAGTTGTACTTTTCCTTGCTCCAGCATTCGGCAATTTTTTGTTCATATTCTTTAATACTTTGCGAATTCACATTAATCGAAAGCATGATGACTATTGTAAATAAAAACAGTTGTTTCATAGATATTTGTTTTAAGGTTATGATTTCACTAATTTCCTGTAAACGAGCACCAATTCCCCCGTTTTAACTTTTACTTATGCACCTTCCGTATAAAACTCTCTACTTCCGGTACGCCACCCTGTAGCACTAAGTAGCCATTGTAAGGCTCGCGTGGTGTGATTTCGTCGTTCACCGGAGTCAGCATCATTCGTTTTACTTCTTCCGCGTCATTCGTTTGGCCTAGCACCCAGCTGAGTTTGATCCAGGCGACTTCGGGAAGCATATTGCCTAACGGAACTATGCCTTTTGCCATCATATCGCGGCCGGTATCGTAGACGAACATATGTACAAATCCCCAGATCGTTTGCAGTGTCATGAACATGTGCACGCCTTTGGCATGGGCCCGTTCGATGGCCGGATACAATTCCCTGTTCACATGACCCAGCCCGGTTCCAACAAAAATGATTCCTTTATAACCGTTATCGACCATGGAATCAATGATGTCGGGTTTCATGCCGGGATAATAATACAACATGGTAACCTCATCGCTGAAATAAGGTAATATTTTGACATTGCGGTCGTTACGCCTTTTGTTGTAAGTTTTTTTTATGGGTGTAATCTCTTTCCGGCTGATCATGGCCAAGGGTGTGTCGCCGATGGTTCGGAAAGTAGAACGGTAACTCGAATGCATCTTACGTACACGGGTGCCTTTGTGAAGCAATCCGTATTCATCAGAGGTTGGGCCAAACATACAAACCATCACTTCGGCGATATCCGACTGTCCGGCGGCCTTCATGGCGTGCATCAAATTTAATGCTGCATCCGAACTCGGGCGGTCGCTCGATCGTTGCGAACCCACCAGCACCACCGGAACGGGCAGGTTCTGACACATGAAAGTAAGCGCAGCACCGGTATGTTGCAGTGTATCGGTTCCATGGCCAATCACAATGCCATCGATGCCATTCTCAATCTCTTTTCCGATGGCTTTTGCGAGGGCGATATATTGTTTCGGACCCATATTTTCGCTGAAAACAGCAAAAAGTTTCTCGGTATCTAAATTACAGATGTCGGCCAACTCAGGCACCGCACCATATAACTCGCCGGGTGAAAAGGCCGGAATAACGGCGCCAGTGCGGTAATCGAGGCGTGAAGCGATGGTTCCACCCGTGCCAAGAAGCTTAACGTGGGGCAATCCTGGTGTAACCGGAAACTGCTTTTCAGGAATCTTGTAATTTGCTTTCTTGTAACCTGTTTCGGTGATCGAGTTTACCGTTTTGATATCAATACCAACATTATATCCTGTCGGGATTTTCATGACAATATGCTGATCATCATCGTTTTCGGAACGAGGTAAAATTGTCCCGACAAACTTACCACGGGTTGTTTCGATATCGGCCTGACCCCAAACACGCGCATTGAATTTCATCAATGTTGCCAGTGCATCACCTTTGTATCCCTGAAAAAAATCTTCGTTCATGTGTATTTTGATTTTTCGTTGTAAGTTGATGTTAACTTAGGTTTGAAGTCACTTGCCTCGTCAGAATGACGAGGGAAGACCGGAGACCGAAGTAGTTATCACTTTTTTCAATTGATATTTTCTTGATTTATTTTTTTAAAAAACGAACTCCGGTCTTCGGACTTCCGTCTTCCCTCGTCATTCTGACGAGGCAAGCGTCTTTAAAACCGCCTATTTCTGTGATATCATGTTCCTGACTTTTTCCTCAACCACAGCCAAATCCATATTCCCCATTGCCGTTTTCTGAACCTGACCCATGATCCAGTTTATTCTGTATCCGGGATCAGTTTTCTTTTTGTTGGCTTCAAATTTCCCATTGATAAAAGGCAGTTTACTGAGAATCTCCTCAGCATCAAGCTTTTTAAATTTCAATGTTGCCAACACCGATTCGAATTCCATGCGTGGATGGGCTACCAATTCGGGCAACATGCGTATTGCAATTTTTTCGTTTACCTTGTTTTCCTTTAGAAAGGCAAACAGATGATAAATCATCTTCGCCTTGAATTTGAAATTTTTGTTTTTGCCGAGAATGTTCTTCAGGCGGTGACCGATGAAAGTTCCAACGAATTTTGGATTGATTTTCAGGTCGTTCACAATCTCTTCGATGAGTGGATAATAGTTTTTCGAGAAGATATAGGTGTAGGTGTCTTCCGGAATCCCCCATTGCCGGAGTTGATTGAACCGATCAATTACTTCCTTGGGAATTTCTTTGCTCAATTTATCGATAAAACTGTCTTCCAGTGGGATAGGAGCAGAATCAGTATCGGGATACATGCGGTCGGCACCCGGTAGCACCCGTTCGAAAATGGTGGTTCCATCGGTTAACGATTTTCGGGTTTCGCCGGGAATACCTTCAAAAGCCATTTTGCATCGCTCCTCAATGGTTTCGAGTGCAGTTTTCATGTCTTCTTTTGGTCCCCAGATAACGATGATTGCATCATCCGGCTGACTTTTTGTGATTTTCGCAATCTTTTTCCAATCATCTGCTTCAAGCTCCGAAACGAAGGATTCGGAATGAATCATATTTGGTTTTTCGAGACAGGCGATCACTTTCAGCCGGTCGCTGATTTCGTTGGCGAAGGATTTTTCGGGCTGGGTAAAATGTGAAAGTGCACCTTTGAAATCGCGTAATTTAACAGCAATCACTTGTTGTTGCAATTCAGTAGCCTGAATGAGTGGTGCGTATGAAAAATTATAATCTTCCGGGTCGATGATATAACTCTCTATTTTCCAGGATTCGTAATTTTTTATTTTCCGTAACTGCTCGCGTAACAGCAGAAGCGACCATTGCCTGAATGCTTCGATGTGGGTGAGTTGCGGTATCCATTTGGTGTGTGCCACGCCTTTTATCTCTACTCGTGTGCCACCTTTGCAGCTAACGTTTACATCCTCTCGACCTGCGCCGATGCCGGTGCGCACCTTGCCGGTGCTCCGGTTCAAAAAACGGATATAATCGCAGGCTTCTTTCACTTCGGCGGGATTCACACAATCGGGATAGGTAACCGTTTCGATGAGTGGCATTCCCAGGCGGTCGGTTTTATAGATGCGTGTGTGGCCGATATCTGAAATCTCGCGACATGAATCTTCTTCGATACTGAGTTGTATAAGTCTTATTGTTTTGTTTTTCAGCGGAATAGAACCTTCTACCCCAATGATGGCAGTCCGTTGAAAACCGGTCGGGATGCTGCCGTCGAGGTATTGTTTACGGGTGATATGAACCTCGCCAACGATATTCAGTTTCGACAATAAAGCGATCTCGATTGAGATTTGCAGCGCTTCGCGGTCGATGGGGAAGGGAGGTGTATCGTCAACTTCATAAGTGCAGGCCGTTTCGTTTTTGATTCGGTAGATGATTTCTTTCCGCGTTTTAAATTCCATCAGCGCTGTTCCGTCATATTCGCCCAGTTCACTTAAAGTTGGTCGCATATGCCTGATGACTTCAGCATCATATTCTTCACTTTTATTATAAATTCCGGCCGGACAATGGCAAAACAATTTCTCTTTGGTCAGCAATTGCTGATGTACCTCAAGTCCTGACATAAAACCAATGCGATCGTATGTTTTTTGATTGGCTTTTTTGAGGCAAACATATCCGGCACTTTTCTTAGTAGCCTCATAATGAGCGCGCGAATCGAATGAAATATCCATAAATTAAGCTTTTGAACCGTTTTCGTATCAATCCTTCAAAATTATGGAAAATTAGCTTTCCTTTTTTTAAAAAGTGCCTAAAGTTCGGAGTGAGCTAAAGTGAACTAAAGTGAGCTGAAGTTTACCTAAATTATAGTGATTTAACTCCGCACTTTAGTTCACTCCGAACTCCGAACTTTTCCTTTTAATTCTCTACTTTTGCGCGGTGAACAAATTTCAAAAAACATTCTTTACATTTTTACTGATATCTTCGGTAATTTTGGTCGTGAATAATAGCGTTTTCGGGCAGAAAACGATCATTCATATCGAAAAAGCCCGGCTTGCCAATTATGACAAGCGCCTGGGGATCGACATCCAGCGATTGATCGGTAATGTTGTTCTACGCCAGGATTCCACCTTGTTTTATTGCGACAGCGCCTATCTGAATGATAAACTCAGGAATTTTGAGGCCTTCGGACACGTACACATTAATTTCAACGATAGCCTGGATATCTACAGCAAACGCCTCAAATATGAAGGAGAGTCACGCATTGCCGAGCTTTTCGATTCGGTAAGGATGGTCGATAAAACAATGGTATTAGTAACTGACTACCTGATTTACAACAGGACAACCAGAATTGCTTCCTATCCAAACAATGGAACAATCACCAATCAGGACAAGATTTTAAAAAGCAAAAAGGGCTTTTATCATACCGATACGAAAGAGTTTTATTTCAGGGATGACGTTGAATTAATCAGTCCCGACAACACGGCTTATTCCGACACTTTAGTTTACAATTCGCAGAGTGAGATTGCCTGGTTTCACGGACCAACGGTTATTCGGGGAAAAGACAACACCATCTACACTGAATATGGCTGGTATGATACCAAACAAGACCATGCCCACCTGAGCCGCAGGGCTAAAATCTGGAATGATGAACAGATGCTCGAATCGGATCAGTTGTTCTATAATCGCGATATCGGTTTTGGCGATGCGAAGGGCAATGTATTGATTTCCGACACAGCCAACAATATGCTCATAAGCGGAGATATCGGCAAAATGTGGGAACTTGAAGGCCGGTCGTTTGTGACAGGCAAAGCCATGGCAAGGAGTTACGATGAGAAGGATACCTTGTTTATGCATGCCGATACTTTGTTTTTAACTTTTAACAAAAAAGAAAAACAGGCGCGGGATTTATACGCCTATAAACATGTTAAGTTTTTCAGAAAAGATATGCAGGGCAAATGTGACTCATTGGTATATCATATGTCCGACTCGGCCATGCGGATGTACATTGAACCAGTGTTATGGTCCCAGAAAAATCAGTTGACGGCCGATTCCATCCTGATTGCCATTTCTAAAAACAGTGTTGATTCGCTGGTGATGTATAATACTGCCTTTATTGTTTCGCACGATTCAATTGAAAACTACAACCAGATCAAGGGGAAAAACATGACCGGATACTTTGTTGATAATGAGTTGAAACGGATTTATGTTGATGGCAACGCCCAAACGGTGTATTGGGTGCGCGAAGAAGATAAGTCGCTCATTGGCACCAATCTGGCTAAAGCGAGTACCATGTTAATTCGTTTACATGAAAATGAAATAGAAAGCATCACTTATCGCTCAAATCCAAATGAAGTGATGTATCCCGAAAAGGAATTGCCCAACGACTCGGATCGGCTGAAAGGATTTCGTTGGCTGAGCGAATGGCGGCCCCTTGTAAAATCGGACATTTTTGTGATTGGAAAAAGGGAAATAGAAATACCTAAAACAGAGGAGCAAAAGCCGGTTAATTTACAATTGCTGAATGAAGGGGAAGAATAAACGGCTGGTGACTGGTGGCTGGTTGCTGGTGACTGGTCGCTTGATTCAAGAAATCAGTAGCAAGAAACAAGAAACCAGTAGCAAGCAACAAGCGACTTTCTATCTTAAAACAGACTAATCTTCACATAGCGTTTCGGGTTCAGGCGCACATCTTCAAGCAGTTTGTTGAGTTCGGCTGCTGATCTTTCGAGTTCATAATACAAGGTATCATTCTTCAGAAGCATTCCGGCGGTACCTTCGCCTTTGTTCATTTTATCGAGTATCAGGGCGAGTTGGTTCAACGATTTGTCAGCTTTACGGATGGTACCGGCAATATCAGCAGCAGCCAATGAATCGGTAAAAGTTGTAGCATTCTGCATGATCCGGTTCAATTCATCACTGTTCTTCTCAAAGTTCCGGGTAATCAATTCGACATTGCGCAAAATTGCTGCAATCCTTTTACGTTCGCCTGTTACTATTGTATCGATATTGGCTGTTGTGTTTTCGAGGTTTTTAAATGTGAGGCTTATATTTCGCAGACTTTGCTTCAGGTTCTCTTTTGAATCTTCATTTAAAATGGCCTGAACGATCACAACGAGTGAATCGAGCGATGAAATGAGGCCTTCGGCTTTATGTTTTATTGGTGCCACCTGAGCGTTCACTTCTTCCATCAGACTCGACTCGATCGAGGTTTGCAGCGTGTCGCCCGTTAGTGCATTTATCGGCGAATTACCGAGTTGGAGATCAATTGCCTTCGACCCCATCAAATCGGAACTAAATATCCGGGCAACACTATTATCCGGGAACGGAAACTCACTATGGATAGATAAAACTGCGATAATCTTACCACTCATATCGGGATGAAAATACAAGCTAGCTACCTGTCCCACACGCATCCCGTTGATCACGACCGGATTCGACTGAACTAATCCATTCACGTTTGTATAGGTAGCATAAAACAAGCGTTCTTTCACAAAAACATCATTTCCTTTCAAAAAATTGAAACCCCATATAAACAATACAAGGGCTGCTATGAAAGAGATTGCTACAATGTAGGTTCGTTTTGTATTCAAATTTATTTGGGTTTTGATTCGTCCAATGGCAAAGATACTAACTAAAGAGGGTGAAATGCAAAATAAGTTCGTGTTAAGATTTCATAAAGAAATTGCTTCACAACTGTAAAATCAGGATTCAATGTCGTTTGGTTAAAGGATTAATCATCAATAAAAGTTTCATCATCTATTCTTCGACTTCGCTCAGAATGACTGTCAGTCTGAGCGAAGTCGCTTGTCTCGGCGGAACGACGATGGAAGACAGTTTTTCTTAACCAAACGATATTGAATCAGGATCAACGACTTAATTTTAATGCCTCTTCCATGCTTATCCGCTCACCGTTCCGGAATGCAGCAACAAAAGCATCGGTGAAACCTGCTTTACGGATAACAGATTGATGTGCCGTTGCTTTATTCAGATCGGTAAATGATCCGGAGGTGTATTTATAAAGGCCATTATGGAAATAGACGCCTATCGTTTCGATATTGGCAAATCGCTTATCCTTAAAGCTGAGCTTGTTTGGGTGCGTATAAAACTGCACTTTGTAAACAAGTCCCTTTTCAGATGTAACCGATTCCTTTGATTGATCAGGCTTACCAAGAGGGTCTTTCGGTGTTTGATTGGCGATTTCATCCGGCTTTTTTTCGTCCTTTTTTGGGGTATCCTCCTTCTTCATTTCCGTTTTTTCGTCCGAAACAACTAAGGGCGCAGATGCGTTATCACGTTCAAAGTTTGTTTTAAAATCTCTAAATGCCCGGTAAACACATTGGGCCATAAAGGTTTTGCCACTTTCCGAAAGTAAAAATGCTTCTTCTTTAAGATTACTCAAAAAACCAAGCTCGACCAAAATGCTGGGCATCGCTGTACGGTATAATACCAAAAATCCGGCTTGTTGCACACTCCGGTCTTTTCGGCCAGCCCGTTTGGTAAACTGCTCCTGTACCGATTGGGCCAGACTGATACTTTGTTGTTTATACTCGCTTTGATATAAGGTAAAGGCGATATAGGCCGGTGTGCTGTTCGGATCGAATCCTCCATATTCGCTGTCCGCATTGTCTTCCAACAGGATGGCAGCATTTTCGAGTTTGGCTACTTCAAGGTTGGCTTCGCTCTTGTGTTCGCCCATGACAAATGTTTCGGCACCATACACCGTATTATTTGGCACAGCATTGCAATGGATTGAGATAAAAATATCAGCATTGGCTTCATTGGCAATGGCTGCCCGCCGGTGTAATTCAATGAACTCGTCTTTGCTCCGTGTATAAATAACCCTGACATCAGGAAGATTCTGTTTGATAAATTTGCCTGTTTGCAGGGCAACATCAAGGGTGATGTTTTTTTCTTTCGAGTTTTTCCCCAACGCACCCGGATCTTTACCTCCATGACCGGCATCGATAACTATGGTACGAATTTTGATGCCTTTTTGAGAATATACCGTTGTTTCGAATAGCAGGCAAACAACAAATAACAGAATGATTCGTTGAAACATGGTATTAGAGCCGAAAGGATTTTGAAAGTATATTTGCAAGATAAATTTCTCCTGAGCGTTTCAACAAAATTAACGGTAAAGCATTTGATAAATTATAGCTACCTCAGTAAATTATTAACAAATAGAAAGTTAATACCGCTTTCTATATTTATTTGCTTACTATCCCATTTCGTTGTGCCATCAGGTGCATCAGCGCAGGACACCCTGAAACCTGTGAATCAGTCGGAATTAATACCTGATACCATCCCGCAGGTTGTGCATGATTCGTTAACTGAGCTGACGCTAAGCCCGCAGGAAATAAAACAAGGCGCCGATACAATATTAAACAAGTTAACTGATAAAAAACCAGATGTTTACCTCGATACCAAAGTGGAACGATCGGCCACCGATTCTATCATACAAGACTTAAAAAACCAGAAAGTATATCTCTATGGAACGGCTGTTGTAACCTATGGTGAAATAAAAATGGAGGCCGATTATATCGAAATCGATTTCAACACAAACGAAGTCTTTGCAAAAGGGGTACCTGATTCGACCGGAAAACTTATGGGTAATCCGGTTTTCACCGAAAACGGCCAGAAATTTGAAGCCAAAGAGATGCGGTACAATTTCGATACAAAAAAGGGCTTGATCAGCAAGGTTGTAACAGAAGACGGACAAGGGTTCCTGCATGGTGTTAAGGTAAAAAAAATGCCGGATAACACCATCAATATTGGTTCAGGTTCTTATACAACCTGCAACGACAAGGAACATCCGCATTTCGAATTCCGTTTTAAAAAATCGAAGGTAATCCCTGATAATAAGATTGTTACCGGTCCTGCTTATATGACCATCGAAAATGTACCAACGCCATTGGCTATTCCATTTGGTATGTTTCCGAATAAAACAGGGCAACGATCAGGAATACTGATACCTACTTATGGCGAAATGAATAACATGGGTTTTTACCTCCAGGGCGGCGGGTATTATTTCGGCATCAGCAAGTATATGGACCTTGAAATTCGTGGTGATATTTACACACGGGGAAGCTGGGCGCTCAAACCCACCTTACGTTACTCGAAACGTTATAAATACAATGGGTATTTCAATACAAGCTATGCCATCAATATTATCGGTAACCAAGGTTCGGCCGATTATGTGAAAAGTAAAGATTTCCTGATCAGATGGACACACAACCAGGATGCCAAAGCCCGGCCAAACGGTCGTTTCACTGCCAACGTGAATATTAAAAGCTCCAATCAAAGCAAATATAATCCAACTTCATCCGAAGATTACCTGAGTAATACGTTTAACTCAAGCATAAGCTATCAGACCAATTTTAACAATAAGTTGTTTTTGAACCTCAATGCAACGCACAGTCAGAATACAAAAACAAAAATGGTTTCGATAGAATTACCCAGGATCAGCCTCGCTTCGGCCTCAATGACTCCCTTAAAAAAGAAAGATGCTACCGGGAAACCAAAATGGTATGAAGCCTTGAATATGAGATTTTCGACGAATGCCACCAATAAAATTAACCTGCCCGACAGCATGCTCTTTAAACCCGGGGCGCTGAAAAAATTACAAAACAATATCGATCACAGCATCCCGATCATTTTACCCATAAAAGTGTTGAAATATTTCACCCTTTCGAACAGTATCAACATCAACGACCGCATGTATTTCAGTACACGAAAGAAATCGTGGATTAATGATACACTTTTCGATGGTAACGATACCATTGTTGGCTATGTTAAGACGGATACGATTCAGGGTTTCAAAAATGAGATTGATTTTGGTATGTCAACCTCACTTTCGACCAAAGTGTATGGTATGGTCAATTTCAAACGCGGACCCATACGTGCTATTCGTCATGTGATAACGCCGTCCGTAGGTTTTAGCTATACGCCCGAATTCGGGGATCCGAAATGGGGATATTATGATTCATATATTGATGGTGAAGGCGAAGAAATATTTTACAGCAAATTTGAGGATAACACCCCAGCGAAAAATAAAAGCGGAAGTATCAACTTCTCACTTTCGAACAACCTTGAAATAAAAGTGCCTTCGAAAAAAGATACGGTTACCGGGATGAAAAAAGTAGTGTTGATCAAAGATCTTTCAATCTCGGGCAATTATAACTTAGCGGGCGATTCGCTTAACCTTTCCTATATCACAGTAAAAGGAAATACGTTGTTGTTTCAGAAATTGAATGTCACTTATGGTAGCACCTGGGATCCGTATATCGTTGATTCGACCGGTAAACGCCGCAATCAGTTTGAATGGGATGTGAATAAAAGGTTGTTACGCATGACCAGAAACAGCCTGAATTTTGGTTTCTCGTGGAACTTAAATCAGAAAGAACTGAATAAAAACAAGGAAAGTTCACTAAAAAAAGACAAGGAACGAACCTCAACGATGGGTACGGAGGATGAGCTTGCCGAAATTAATAAAAACCCGGAAGATTATGTCGATTGGTCTGTTCCCTGGTCATTGAACCTCAATTACACCTTCAGTTATCAAAACCAGATTTCATATGTTAAAGCGGTAGAAAAGAAAACGGCGAAGGTTGTACAATCCTTAGGATTTTCGGGCGAGGTAAATGTCTCACCGAAATGGAAAATTGGATTCGCATCAAACTGGGATTTTAAAACCAATTCACTTACCTATACTTCACTTAATATCTACCGCGATCTGCATTGCTGGGAAATGCGGTTTAACTGGATTCCGACAGGACAACGTCAAAGCTGGAACTTCTCAATCAACGTGAAAGCCTCTGTTTTACAGGATTTAAAATTGAATAAAAAGAAAGACTTCAGGGATTTGTAGCCATTGAATTATTGACTTCAATAACCCTAAGAAACTCTATAATTACGCTTTCTCAGGCCAAAAATCCTAATAATATACCTGCAGCAACCGCACTTCCAATAACGCCTGCCACATTCGGGCCCATGGCATGCATCAGTAAATGGTTCGATTTGTCGTACTCCAACCCGATAACCTGCGATACGCGGGCGCTTGCAGGAACAGCCGAAACACCTGCATTTCCTATCAAAGGATTCATTTTATTGCCTTCCCTGAGAAACAAATTAAGAATTTTCACGAACATTACCCCTCCAAAGGTGGCAATTGCAAAAGAAGCAGCACCCAATGCAAAAATTCCGAGCGACTTCGCCGTAAGGAATGTTGTTGCCTGTGTTGATGCACCCACGGTCAATCCTATCAGGATAGTAACAATATCAATTAACGGGCCTTTTGCGGTATCGGCCAAACGTTTGGTTACCCCGCTTTCTTTCAGCAGATTACCAAAAAATAACATGCCCAACAACGGCAAGCCCGAAGGCACAATAAATGTGGTGAACAACATGCCGATTATCGGGAATAGAATTTTCTCCCTTCGCGAAACAGTACGCGCAGGTTTCATTCTGATAAGCCTTTCCTTGCGTGTTGTGAGCAAACGCATTATTGGGGGTTGAATCACCGGAACCAATGCCATATACGAATAGGCAGAAATGGCAATGGCACCTAAAAGTTCAGGTGCAAGTTTTGAGGTCACAAAAATGGCAGTTGGGCCATCGGCGCCACCGATGATGCCAATAGCCCCGGCTTCGGTAGGCGAGAATCCCAATAACAGCGCCAGCGCGTAAGCGCCAAAAATTCCCAATTGGGCCGCAGCGCCAACTAACATCAGTTTTGGGTTCGAGATGAGTGACGAAAAATCGGTCATTGCTCCGATACCGAGAAAAATCAAGGGCGGATATACGCCATGAATCACTCCAAAATAAAGGAAGTTCAACACACTGCCCGACTCATAAATTCCAATTTGCATGCCGGGCATAAATGCAATATTGCCAACCAAAATTCCAAAACCTATCGGTACAAGCAACATAGGCTCAAATCCTTTATTTATGGCCAGATAGATAAATAAAAGGCCAACACAAATCATAATGATATGACCGATAGTAACATTAGCGAAGGCCGTTTCGCTTAAAAATTCGCTCAAATGATCGCCTACAAAACTTAAAAAACCGGATCCATTCATTTCTTACCCTCCTATTACAATCAGTACATCACCTTCCATAACACTATCGCCCTTGCCAACTTTCAACGAAACTACCCGCCCTTCCTTGTCGGCATTGATATTGTTTTCCATTTTCATGGCCTCAAGCATCAGCAGCTTCTGTCCCATTTTTACAGTATCACCTTCTTTCACGAACACTTCGAGAATTACACCAGGTAAAGGTGATTTAATACTGCCTGTTCCTTTCGGATCCAAAGGACGGGCGAATTTTGCTGTACTTGGCACCGAATCAGTACTTGGCACACTCATACTACGCATGAGCCGGGGTGTTTTGGTCGTTTGTATCTGCTTATCAACCTCCACTTTGTACGATGTACCGTTAACCTCAACATCGGCCTGATTGTCTTCGATATTTTGTATCTCGACATCGTAAATATTACCGTTTATGGTGAATTTAAATTTTTTCATTTTCCGAATCTTAAACTGATTATTTTTGAATGTTTGGAACGATTATTTATCCGGGCTATCGGGGTGGTTCATTTAAGCCATATATTTTCGAGCTCCAGGGTGAATAATTACGTGCTACTTTTTTTATGGTAAGTACGGTTTCTTCGTTATCGTGCAACTCGCTATGATACAGGTATAAAGCCATGGCAATGGCTGCATTTACCTCTCCTGAAATGTCATGAATCTCATTGATATCTATTAGAATTTTTTCTTTGGTAAACATCTTTTTCAGATCGATGGTGTAAAGACGTCTTGTGTTTTTGAAAACAAGATATAATAACATTAAGGCTGCAAAAACGACTGACATGGCAATAAAAGCCATACCAAAACCATATTTATCCATTTTTACAAACTCCTCGCCTGCTGCAACAACAGCTCCGGTGTAATTAGCCGCTTTGGGAGTTGTTTTATCAAGTACCCCAAATTCATCAGATCCATCAGTCAATCTTCCAAATGAGACATCAGGATTCATATTTGTAAACCGGATCTCATCAATTAGGGTATGACCATTTGCATCGTAAATGGCAATGTAATTGCTTGTTTCCAGATCAAAATTCAGATGTAGAATTCCCCGCGTGGTCTTGTTATCTGCAAAAAAAACGAGATAGTTTCTCGGAGGAATAACCGTTATCGGATTGCCTTTTGGAATCCAGTATTTGGTTGGATTCGTCGGATCATTGGTCAGGTATATCCCAGCCATATTCACATCGTTGTATGCCGTATTGAATATCTCAATCCATGCACTCCGCTGTCCAAAATCGTCAACATAGTTCGAATCGTTTTCTACCAATACCTCATTGATGCGCAAATCGGATCCGCTTTGAGAAAAACCGGAGTGAATGGCAAACAACAAGCATAAAAGTAAACCCGTCTGTTTTAATTGTTTTATTAACACTTTCATAATCATTCGATTATAATGGTAAGTTTGAGTGTTTCTTTGGAGGATTCACGTCTTTTTTTGTGGCTAAAGCCTGTAAGGCACGAATCACCCTGAATCGGGTATTGCGTGGCTCGATCACATCGTCGATATAACCGTATTTGGCTGCGCTGTATGGATTGGCGAACTTATCCTTGTATTCTTCCTCACTCTTTTTTACAAAAGCTTCCCGCTCAGCAGGATCGGTAATTGTTGCCAATGTTTTGCTCTGAAGCACTTCAATCGCCCCTTTTGGGCCCATCACCGCAATTTCGGCACCAGGCCATGCATAATTAATATCGCCGCGCAAATGTTTGGAGCTCATCACGCAATAAGCACCACCGTAAGCTTTACGTAAAACGATTGTCACTTTCGGAACGGTTGCTTCGCCATAGGCAAACAATAATTTGGCTCCATGAATAATGATACCGCCATATTCCTGGGCTGTTCCGGGCAAAAACCCGGGAACATCTACCAAAGTAAGGATCGGGATATTGAACGCATCGCAGAAACGCACAAACCGGGCGGCTTTTCGCGAAGCATTTATATCAAGCACCCCGGCGAGATAATTCGGCTGATTGGCCACAATGCCGACCGACATTCCGTTGAAACGGGCAAAACCGATCACGATATTGGGCGCGTAATGCCGTTGAATCTCAAGGAATTCGCTTTGATCCACAATACCATGAATCACATCTTTTACATCGTACGGTTTGTTTGGATTATCGGGAATGATATAATTCAGCGAGTCTTCCAGGCGATTGATCGGGTCATTGCAAACGGTGAGTGCTGCATCTTCCAAATTATTCTGAGGTATATAACTGATCAGTTTCCTGATCAATTGAATGCCTTCCTGCTCATCATCGGCCACAAAATGGGTGATGCCCGATTTTGTTCCATGAACCATGGCACCACCAAGTTCCTCTTCTGTAACAACCTCACCGGTGACGGTTTTCACCACTTTTGGACCGGTAACAAACATATTGGAAGTGCCTTTACTCATCACAATGAAATCGGTCAGAGCTGGTGAATAAACAGCTCCTCCGGCACAAGGGCCAAAAATGGCTGAAATCTGAGGTATCACACCCGAAGCCATAATGTTGCGTTGAAATATTTCGGCGTATCCGGCCAGGCTGTTCACTCCTTCCTGAATTCGGGCTCCTCCTGAGTCATTGATGCCAATAACCGGTGCACCCACTTTCATGGCCTGATCCATCACCTTACATATTTTGTTGGCATAGGTTTCGGAAAGTGACCCGCCAAACACAGTGAAATCCTGTGAAAAAATATAGACCACCCGGCCATCAATAGTCCCGTGTCCGGTTACCACGCCGTCAGACAGATATTCCTGTGTTTCAATTCCGAAATTGGTGCAGCGGTGTGTTACAAACATATCAAATTCTTCGAAACTCGATTCGTCGAGCAACAATTCGATGCGCTCGCGGGCGGTTAATTTTCCTTTGGCATGCTGAGTGGCAATGCGTTTGTCGCCTCCGCCTTTTTTTGCTTCAACGCGTTTATCGAGAAGCTCCTGAATTTTTTTTTCGAATGACATTGGGCGTTATATTATTTCTTGTGGATAAATTTTTTATGCCTGTTAATACCTGATGACTGGCACTCTTCATTGATTCATTTGATTCATGATATAAAACTGCCACTTCGAGAACCTCAGTGGCCGCTACTTCGAGTGCCTCAGTGGCCGGGCTTATAATGCCTCAGTGGCCGGCAGTGGTCAGGTTATCGGAGTGGGATCAGACTTCCCACTTCCAACTACCGACTTCCGATTTTTTATCTTCGCACAATTCGGTTAATACACCAAATGTCGATTTTGGATGAAGAAACGCGATATGTAATCCCTCGGCACCCTTACGCGGATGCTCGTCGATCAGCCTGATTCCATTTGATTTAGCGTCATCAAGCGCTTCTTCCAAACCATTGACCGCGAAAGCGATATGATGAATACCTTCTCCCTTTTTCTCAATAAATTTCCCAACCGGTCCTTCAGGATCGAGGCTCTCGAGCAATTCTATTTTTGTTTGTCCGATTTTAAAAAACGCGGTTTTCACTTTTTGATCCGTCACCTCCTCAATAGCGTAACATTTCGTACCCAGAAGTTTCTCATAATACGGAATTGCTTCATCCAACTTATTTACCGCTATTCCAATGTGCTCAATATGTGTTGGTTTCATGAATATTATTATTTGTTAATTATTTCACAAAGGTATTATTTATTACGCATGATCGAAAAAAATGAAAGAAATTTTCCGCAAAAACTGATGGTTGTTTTGCATGTCTCCGAATTGAAAAAAGGGAAATGACAATCAAATTCGATTCAAAATAATTTATCATCCAAAGCGAATTAAATCTGGTACTATCCATTTCATTTCCATTTATCCGTAAATTTACAGATAAATGGAAATGATAATTTATAATCTTCAATGATTCTGTATTATAAGAGGTTATATAAATTGTTCGCTATTAACGTAATAGTAAGTCGCGAATAATAAATTTTCCATTATTTTGCCGTAATATTGTACTTTCAATCGCAAGCCATGAGAATGAAGCATTTAATCGTCATAATAATCGCAGTACTTTTTTTTACAGACATCTCCTTTTCACAGACTTTTACCGATATAAAAGCCGAACTGACAAATGTTGCTGAAAGTTCGAGTGGCTGGATTGATGCCGATCGTGACGGTGATATTGATGCCATGGTATCAGGTGAATTTTTTACCGGAACAGCCCGTAACATCCAGCAACGACTTTATAAAAATCTACGAAATGATAAATTCGCACAGGCTGCTTCTGGTCTTCCCGACTTTTATCGCGGTGATTTTTCGATCGGTGATTATAATCTGGACGGTGTTGATGACATCGCTATCATGGGTGAAAAACGTGATGCCAGCCTGATAGGGACAATTTATCGAGGAATGGCAAATGGCACTTTTACCCCAACATCAATCCAGTTTGTTGCCATGCGCGATGGATCGATCGATTTTGGTGATTATGATGCCGATGGTGACTTAGATATATTGATTGCAGGCGAAGGCAAAAACGGAGCGCAAACCTTGGTATATCGTAACGACCGTAACAATGTGTTTAGCCTGTCGGGCATAAACCTGATTGGCATTCACCGGGGCGAAGCCAGATGGATTGATTTCGATGTGGATGGCAAACCTGATATTTTTTTGATAGGTGCAGTAGCAAACGGGAAACCCTATTGCATGCTCTATCATAACAGGGACAGTATTTTCAGCCCTGTAAAAACTTCTGTTTTACCCTTGAAAAACAGTTCCGTTGCCCTTGGCGATGTGGATAGCGACGGTGACAATGATTTGCTTATCATGGGTGAAACGAACTCGGCCAGAGCCGCAACCCGATTATATAGAAACGAGCGTAATGGTATTTTCAGGATCACCTCGACAAATTTCATTGGAGTGCGATCGGGTTTTGCCGATTGGAGCGATATGGATCATGATGGCGATAAGGATTTGTTAATCAGTGGAGAATCGGATCATGGCGCTGTTTCCAAGGTATATCGAAATGATAAAGGAGCCGGTTTTACCGATCTTCAGGCAGCTATCGTTCCGCTATATACCAGCGATGGTGAATGGGGCGATTATGATTCTGATGGTGATCAGGATGTTCTTATAAGTGGATTATCAACCGATTACAAATATTATTCAAAAATATACCGCAACAATCGTCTTGTTGTTTCCGACACATCCTATAAGGCCGAAGAAGAATCGGAAGATATCTGGAATAACCAGACGGTGGTTGAAGACCGAACCGAACCTATTTACTATTATGTTTATTCCTCTTCGTTTAGCGACCTGCTTGGTACCGGTAAAAAAGCCTATTATATGTTTGTTAGCCAGGTAAAAAAACCAAAGGTACAATATGAAATGGAAGAGAAATTTGATAAGCTGATCATACAAGCATATCCAACCTGGCCCAAGGTGGATCAGGGTAATATCACTTCGGTCGGTTTTAAAACCAAAACTGAAGCAGATGAATCGCGGACCAAAATGATTTTTGAATATAAGCGGCGTGGCTTCGAAGTAATTGAGATCAACTGGTAGTTTTCACTTCTTGCCTAAATTCTGAAATAATGTCCTTACTTCTAAAAAACGCAACGTATATTGATTGGCAAAGTCTTGAGTTTTTTCAAACCAATATTTTTGTTGAAGAAGGCATTCATGGTTCAATCAGGTTTATAAAAGATATTTCATCCTTTTCCGACAGCCAAATCATTGATTGCACCGGAAAAATAGTTACAAAATCCTTTGCTGTGGGTCATCACCATGCCTACTCAGCCATGGCAAAAGGTATGCCACCACCAAAAAAGATCCCGGAGAATTTTCCCGAAATTCTAAAGTACGTATGGTGGAATCTTGATAAATGTCTTGACGAAGAAACCATCGAATATAGCGCACTGCTTACGGCCATGGCCTGTGCAAAAGCTGGTTCCACCTTTGTGATCGATCATCATGCCTCGCCAAATTTCATCAAAGGTTCTCTCGAAATTTTAGCTAAGGCATTTACCAGTGTCGGGATAGGTCATCTGCTCTGCTACGAAATCACCGACCGCGATGGACCCGATAAGGCAGAACAGGGTATCAGCGAAACCGCAGACTATCTGCAGAATCACGAGGGACTGGTAGGTTTACATGCGTCATTTACCGTTGGTGACGATACCCTGAAAAAATCTGTTGCCCTTGCAAACCAATATCAAACCGGAATTCACATCCATGTTGCTGAAGATTTGTACGACCAGATTCACTGCGAAAAAACCTACAACAAAAGGTTGATTCAACGATTTGCCGATGCGGGAGCCTTGGAATCAGGGAAATCGTTGCTGGTGCATTGCCTGCACCTTGATGCCGATGAACGCCGGATGATACGGTCATCACCCGTGTGGCTTGTGCAAAATGCCGAAAGCAATATGAATAATAATGTCGGCCATTTCAATGGTATGGGTTTGGGCGAACGTATCATGCTCGGAACCGATGGTATGCATAGTGATATGCTGCAAAGTGCAAAAGCGGCCTTTTTTATCGGGCAGTGTTTCGATACTATAAATTACTCATCAGCCTACGAAAGGTTCCGAAATGTCCATCACTATCTTCAGACGAATAATTTTTCGGGCGATGGTGAAAACAATCTGGTTGTACTTGATTATGACAGCGGAACCGAATTGAACCAAAACAATTTTGCAGGACATTTCATCTTCGGGATGAATGCAACCCATATCACGCATGTTATTTCGCAGGGGAAACTAATTGTTCAGGACAAGGAATTAAAGTTGGTTGATGAAGCAGTAATTTTGCACGAATCAAGAAAAATTGCCACTAAACTCTGGGGAAGATTATAAATTCAGCCTGTCGAAAACAGAAAAAGGTCATGAACACCCTCATCATAAATGCACAGATTGTCACATCCTCAAAAACTGAATCAGCCGAAATCCTGATTACAGGCACAAAGATAGCGCGGATTGAAGAGCATATTGAAAGCATCGAAGTTATCGATGAAACAATTGATGCCAAAGGATTAATTGTCCTACCGGGTGGTGTTGATCCACATGTTCACCTGCATTTGCCAACACCGGCGGGCTATTCGGCCGATGATTTCAGGTCGGGTAGTGAGGCTGCCCTGCTTGGTGGAACCACCACCATCATCGATTTTGTTACAAGCCATAAAGGCCAGTCACTTGTAGATGCCCTGGATGAACGGATTGATGAAGCCAGCAATACACTCACCGATTTTACTTTTCACATCAGTCCGGTTGAATGGCGTAACACCACCGAAAAAGAGATCGTAAGCTGTATCGAACGTGGATTCACTTCTTTTAAAGTGTATATGGCCTACAAAGACAGTGTTGGCCTGAATGATGAAGCATTGTTGAGGGTAATGCAGGTGGTTGGCAGCGCCGGTGGAATCGTGGCCATCCATTGCGAATCAGGCGATGATATCGAAAGATTGAGGAATGAACTTTTCAGGCAGGATAAGGTCACCCCGGCCTTTCATGCTTTGTCGCGGCCACCAAAAACCGAGAGTAAAGCCGTAAGAAAAGCGATCGAACTTGCTGCAAAAGCAGTGTGTCCGTTATACATAGTCCATGTTTCAACAGCAGAATCGTTGCAACACATTCATCGGGCACAATTGAATGGTCAAAAAGTATATGCCGAAACCTGTCCGCATTATCTCTTACTCAACGACAGTTCATATCAGGGTGATTTTGAACAGACGGTACCTTTTGTAATGAGTCCACCCTTACGTAAAAAATCGGACAATGAGGCCCTGTGGGAAGCCATTCATTCAAAAGTCGTCCAAACTGTGGGGACTGATCATTGTCCGTTCACTATGGAACAAAAAGCGATGGGCCGCTACGATTTCCGAAAAATTCCGAACGGCGTACCCGGCATAGGTTATCGGCTGAATCTGTTATATTCCTATGGTGTTTTATTACGTAATGATTTTAACATCAATCAATTGGAAAATGTATTTGCTTCGAATCCGGCAAAGATTTTCGGATTTTATCCGCAAAAAGGAGCGATCGCGATAGGTTCGGATGCTGACCTGGTATTATACAATCCCCATGTTTCTGAACAGGATGTATCAACCATAGTGTCTTCCAAATTCGGTACCGACATTTACAAGTCGATGAAAACAAAAGGGAATCCCGAAATGGTGCTGTTTCAAGGTGAAATTGTTGTCAGAAAAGGCATTTTAGTTAAACAGCCTCAGGGTAAGCTGATCAGGCGATTGAAATCGTGATTCTTCAATCGCATTAAGCACCATACACCCGTTTCATTATCTGCCAGGCACTCCTATCAACCTGAATATGCTTTTGCTGGAATTGATTAACACGAAAAATCACGAATAACTCCTTCCATTCTGTAACAATTCCCTGGCACTGTCCGTCTTCGTACAAAGCTGTACTTTAAGCGTACACTGATTTAGTAAATATTTAAATAATTTAATTGTATAATATTGTTTTTCAATCTTTTAAAAACTTTGGCACACCATTAGCTAATGAGATTGCACAAACAGAAACAAAGAAACTCTAAAATATAAGACAATGAAAACAAGAATTTATCTCACCGCAGCACTTTTCGGGATCATGTTGCAGACCAGCATTTTCGCCGGTAACTTTACTAAGGTTGATGAAACCTACATCAACGACATTCCATTCGAAACTGAAAGTATTTCAGATTATCACAACAGATTGGCAAACTCAGTCAACCCGGATCAAACCGGTAGCGAACTGATCGAAACCAAACCTTTCGAAATGCCATTGGTGTTTCATTTCGATAAAACAACGTTAATTCAATCAAATTACAGCGAAACCGTTGTGGATTCAGGCCTTAATCTTCCTGATTCGTCCAATATGAAAAGCAATGGTGCCTTGGGTTACGTTTATGAAACTCCTTTCGAAAATGAAAATATGGCCGATTATCACAACAGATTGCTCAACTCAGTGAAAACAGAATCTGCCAGACAGGAAATTATCGAAAACATGCCCTATTTGAAAATCGGAAATGAGGTAACTGAAAAAATCACCTTCCCTCAGGCCGGATCAACACAACAGACACCTACTGAAACAGTGGATAATGGTAAAGATCATTATCTTCTCGATCTTCCGTTCAATACCGAAAAATTGGCTGAATATAACAACAGACTGAGGAATTTCGTTACGAATAACCGGAGTAGCGAATCGGAAATTACTGAACCAGCCACATTCAATTCACAGGCTGTTTACTGTTTCGATAAAGCAACTAACAATTGTATCGTCAGTCAAATAAACCAGAATTCCGATTTGGATGAATTAAATTATAGTTGCTCAACAGTAGTTAGTATTAACAATATACTGGTAGTAAGTTTCTAAAATATCCCGCAGATTAAAGTGTTCCAACACTTTATTTTTGTTCATCATATACCTTCAGGCCCCGCTACACGGGGCCTTTTCTATTTACCTTCGCAAAAATATCTTATATGCCATACACGTATAAATATCCCCGACCCGCGTTAACTGTAGATAGTATAGTATTCAGGAAAACCGACGGAAATACTTTTATCTTGCTTATTAAGCGTAAAAATCCACCATTTGAAAACTGTTGGGCCATCCCGGGTGGATTTGTCGGGATGGATGAATTACTTGCCGATGCCGCCGCCCGTGAATTATCCGAAGAAACTGGTTTAACGGGCCTTGAATTGGAACAGTTCCATACTTTCGATGCTATCGATCGCGATCCCCGCCATCGCACGATATCTGTGGTTTTTGTTGGCTTCATGCAACATAATCAAATCGCGAAAGCCGGCGATGATGCTGCTGAAACAGCATGGTTTCCATTGCAACAGCTTCCATCACTTGCTTTTGACCATGAAAGTGTAATTCAAAAAATAAAAGAGAAATACCTGATTTGGAAATAACGTAAATGAGGAAAATATTTTATTTCACGGCTGTCCGGTTAAAATTTGGCGAAATACCTGAACTTCATAAATTGCTTAACCAGGTCCTACTGAGGTTAAAATAGAAAAGAAAATACGGTTTTGTTTGGATTTTCGAACTACTATTGTACATTCATTTTTAACTATGTGCGGACGATTTCAACTTTCGGTTAAAGGGAAAGAGATTTCAGAACGATTCAATACCGAAGTGTTCGATGAAATTCATAAACCTTCCTATAATTGTGCCCCAACACAGGTACTTTCGGTAATTACCGATGCAATGCCTCACAAAATAAGTCTATTACAATGGGGATTGGTGCCATCCTGGGCAAAAGACCTTCGTGCCGGGAATAAAAATTTCAATTGCCGTGCCGAAACTATTATCGAAAAACCCACATATCGGTTGCCATTTAAGCGGCAGCGATGTCTCGTTCCTGCGAATGGTTTTTATGAATGGAAACCGGGCACCGTAAAACAAGCTTACCGTTTTCATCTCAAAAACGAAGCGCTTTTTGCAATGGCCGGAATCTGGGATACCTGGCAAAGGCCCGATGGAAGCTGGCTTCAAAGCTTCTCAATCATCACTACCGAAGCCAATGAGGTGATGGCACCCATACACAATCGTATGCCGGTTATTCTGCCAAAAGAATCCGAAACAAGATGGATTTACACCACCGATTACCGGCAATTGCTAAATCTTCTGAAACCTTATCCTGCTGACGAGATGGTGTGTTACCCGGTTTCAAGTCGCCTGAACTCGGTAATGAACGACGATGAATCGTTAACAAAACAAATAGAAAAGCAAGTGGGTTTGTTTTAAGAAATCCTGTAATCTGGTTTATTAATTTCGTTTTCTGTTTTCCAAAAAACATTGACGACACAAGGGCTGGTAACTTTCTGTTTCGCCCAACATCACCAATTTATCACCGGCAATTTTACGGTGCGAGTATTGTGCCAGACCGCCACATTCCATACAGATGGCGTGTACCTTGGTGACATATTCAGCAACCGCCATCAGTTTAGGAATAGGACCAAATGGGTTGCCCTGAAAATCCATATCCAATCCGGCAACTATAACACGACACCCTGCATCGGCCAACTGATTGCAAACCGAACTGAGACCGTCATCAAAAAACTGGGCTTCATCGATCCCAACGACATCTACCTGACTTACATAAAAAAGTATTTCCGAGGCACTTTGCACAGGTATCGAATGAATCGCCTTGGCATCATGTGATACAACATTTTCTTCGCTGTAGCGGGTATCAATCAGGGGTTTGAAAATCTCAACACGTTGTTTGGCTATGCGGGCACGGTTCAACCTGCGTATCAATTCCTCGGTTTTGCCCGAGAACATCGATCCGCAAACAACCTCAATCCATCCCATGCGCTGTTTGCTGTTTGAATCTTTTTCGAGAAACATTGATGAAACTATTGTGTTCTTAGTAATTTTATACGCTAATTCAGGCAAAAATACGTTATTATTGGCAGTTAAAGTACAGCAAAAAGTATGGAACAAAACATTTTACTAACGAAGATAAGCAGTCAGATTGAAACCCTGAACCTGCAGATCGAGAGCATAAGCTCTCAGCCCGATCTTATTTATCGTATTGATATTGAATCGCTTAAACGAAATGTTATCGTACTCTATGATTTACTGTTTCTGCTAAAACCCGTCGGCACAATCTACCAGGAGAACATGGATGAACAAGGTTTGCCTGCTGATATTCAAGACCGGGCAATGATGAGATCGACAACTTCAACCATTGAAAAAACGTTACAAATGGAGGAAGAACCATTTGTTGAAGCAATCGGACAACATAAAATTATGCCGGAAACCGAAGAACCGGCAACATTTGGCGAGCCGATTGAAAGCGATGATTATCAGGATGAAGAAATCAGTGTGTTGGACGATGTTGAGGTTCAACAAATTTCCATTGACTTAGAAATAGAGTCACCGGCTACTGAATCAATCATGGGGCATTTTCAACACCCGGCCTTCGGTTCAACACTCGATTTGTTTGAAACCCAGGTTCCGGCATCTATTGGCGAAAAACTCGTTTTAAACCACGATGTGAGTGTTGCAGGACATATGCAACAGAAAAAAATTGATGATTTGCGCGCTGCTATTGGCATCAACGAGAAATTTTTGTTTATCAACGAATTGTTTGGAGGCAATCTCCATCAATATAACAACACTATCGAAGAACTGAATAATTTCAGGAGCCTTTCAGGGGCGCGCACCTATCTCAACGAATTGAGTGTTCAGCACCAATGGCCGCCACACTCCGAAGCGCTTGCCAAACTGAATCAATTGATTGAGCGAAAATTTTAACCAAATGAATCAAAAAAAAATATTGTTCCCGATTTTACTACTATTGTGTGTTTTATTTAGTCAAATCACTGTAGCACAGGACATTGATTATGTGAAATCGATCGTCAGGAAACTTGGCTCCCCGCGTTTTCATGGGAGAGGATATGTAAAAAATGGGGATGCTGATGCGGCCCGATTTCTCTCGAAAGAGATGAAAAAGGCTGGTTTGGCAGCCTATACACCAAACTATTTTCAACCCTATTCCTTTGCTATCAACACCTTTCCTTCAAGGGTGAATGTAATGCTGGATGGAAAACGGTTGAAGCCCGGAAAAGATTTTGTTGTTCATCCTTCGGTTCAAACCCGGCAAAAAAGTTATTCACTCATCTGGTTGGATGATACGGTGAGCCATATCAACAGCGTGTATAGCCAGATCGATACCAATGCCTTCATTGATAAGATGTTAGTTGTGCCGGAAGGCCTGAAAAATGCGTATAAAAATGGGATACCGGGCGTTGATGCCTTAGTGCAGCGTGTAAGCGGCAATATGTGGTGGCATGTGTCGGGTGGACGAAAAACATCGGGCTACGTCATCCTGAAGATGAACGATAAGATTCTCAGTCGCGATAATCATGCCATTGCCATAGATATTGAAAATAAATTTATTGAAAAGCACGAAGCAGTAAATTTGATTGGTTACGTTGAAGGCTGCAAACAGCCCGACAGTTTTTTTGTATTTGTTGCCCATTATGATCATCTCGGTCAAATGGGAAAACATGCTATGTTTCCGGGTGCAAGCGACAATGCGAGTGGCACCGCCACGGTGCTCGATCTGGGTCATTTTTATCAAGACCATCCCGAAAAAGCATATTATACCATGGTTTTCATCCTGGTATCAGGCGAAGAGGCGGGCCTGTTGGGTTCTACCTTTTTTACCGAAAACCCACTTATTCCGCTCGAAAAAGTAAAATTCGTGATCAATCTCGACATGGTGGGTGCCGGCAGCGAGGGGCTATCGGTTGTGAATGCCCTGCAATATCCTGATGCGGCAGACCTGATCGACAGCATCAACAACGAAAAACATTATTTTTCAGATATCCGCCGCGGTGGTGAATCGTGCAACAGCGACCATTGTCCATTCTATCAAAAAGGAGTTCCTGCCTTCTTTCTTTTCACCCGTGGTGCTGAAAACCATGAATATCACACAATTACCGATACCTACGACAGACTCCCTTTCACTGCTTACCAACAACTATTTGGAATTCTAACCGATTTTGTTGATCGTTTATCACAAAAACCAAACTATCGTAAAAACTGATGGAAATATTCTTAATTATTCTCGCCACTTTGATTGTGGTCATATTCACTATTGTTTCTTTTTATACTTCTGTAAACTCGGGTGCTTCGAAATTCGAAAAATGGTTTGATAAAAAGGAAAAAGGAGATTTCAAATAGCAAACCCATGTCGAAACTTTATCTTGTACCAACGCCAATAGGCAATCTCGAAGATATCACGCTGCGTGCCATCCGAATCCTGAAAGAGGAAGTTGATCTTATATTGGCCGAAGACACGCGTAAAACCGGTGTATTGCTGAAACACTACAACATCAGCAAACCGATGGCGCCTTTTCATCAACACAACGAACATCAGCAACTTGAACGTATTGTAAAGCGGATAGGGACAGGCGAAAGGATGGCGCTTGTTACGGATGCCGGAACACCAGCCATCTCCGATCCCGGATTTTTACTTGTGAGAGCATGCCTCGAAAAACAGATTGAAATTGAATGTCTTCCCGGAGCCACCGCATTCGTCCCGGCCCTCGTCAACTCAGGGCTCCCTGCCGACCGCTTTGTTTTCGAAGGATTTCTACCGCACAAGAAAGGTCGTCAGACAAAAATTCAATCGCTTGTAAACCAGCCTTATACTATCATACTTTACGAATCGCCACATCGTCTCCTGAAAACCCTTCAACAGTTAGCCGATGCCATGGGAAACGAGCGACGCGCTTCTATCTCACGTGAGTTAACGAAAATGTTTGAAGAAACGAACCGCGGAACCCTGGCCGAACTCATCGTTTATTATTCGTCCAAAGAGATAAAAGGTGAGATTGTCATTGTGATTGAAGGGGTTGATAAAGAAAAAGTGAGAAACGAAGCGAAGGAGACCGGGTGAGGTGCTGAAAATAAGGCTGGCTGAATGTTATTTTTTCACCCTGCCGGGGTTTTCGGTCAGGAAGGCTTTCCAACCGGTGTATGAAGTTCCGGCAACACCTGTTTTTCCGGTTTGAAAATAATGACAAACAGCCGCAGCCAAACCATCGGTAGCATCGAGATGCTCAGGGCTGGTGTCGAATTGCAACAGATTCTTCAACATGGCCGCCACCTGTTCTTTGGATGCATTACCGCTACCTGTGATGGATTGCTTTATTTTGCGCGGGGAATATTCTTCGATTGGGATATCGCGATAAAGCGCAGCCGCCATTGCTACACCCTGGGCACGGCCCAGCTTAAGCATCGACTGAATATTTTTGCCAAAAAATGGCGCTTCCAGGGCAACCTCATCCGGGTGGTATTCCTGAATCAGTTCGAGTGTTCGTTCAAAAATCTTTTTGAGTTTCATGGCATGATTGGTGTATTTTGAAAGCTTAAGAACTCCCATCACAATCAACTCCATTTTGTTACCTTTGACATGAATCAATCCATATCCCATGATAACTGTACCCGGGTCGATACCTAAAATTATTCGCTCTGTTTTCAAAAAAATCCGAATTTAGCCTGATGAAAGCAAAAGTAGGCAAAAGCGCCAACATATTGCTCAGGCTTTTGATCATGGGGCTGAGTTTCTGGTTTGTTTACGATCAGCTCATTCACCACCGCAATCTTGATGAAGTGATGCACCAATTCAGGACATTACTTATCAATTCTGTTCATCAAAACCTGATGTGGCTGTTGCTAATTCTGTTACCTGTTAATCTTGCGCTGGAGGCTTTCAAATGGAAAGTGTTGATTGATAAACTTGAACCTGTCTCTTTTAACCGTGCATTTACAGCCGTATTGTCGGGCATTTCGGTCAGTATGATGATGCCAAACCGTGTGGGCGATTATCTCGGCAGGGTATTTATCTTACAAAAAGAAAGCCATATCAAAGGGATTCTGGTAACGCTTATCGGTAGTCTAAGTCAGCTGCTTACCACTGTTATCGCGGGTTGTATCGCCCTGACTTTCTCGTTCAGCATGTTTTTCGAATTTGAATTTTCAAATTATAAAAACTTTTCTTTCGGGTTATTGGCACTTGTTTTTTCACTGTTGATCTTTGCGCTGATCCTCTATTTTAATGTAGGATTACTCAAAGTTGTTACTGCCGGTATTTTCCCGCGAAGGAAACAGAAATTACTTCGTTACATTGATGTGTTTTCACTTTACACGCGCTCCGAATTGTTAAAAGTCCTTTTGCTGTCGGTATCGCGATTCATTGTTTTTTCGATGCAATATTATTTGCTTCTTTTAATCACCGGTTTCGACATCGGTTATTTTGAAGCGATGATGCTCATTTCGTTAACCTATTTATTCATGGCAGTCATTCCTACAATAGCCATTACCGAGCTGGGAGTGCGCGGATCAGTAGCCATTTATATTTTCGGCCTGTATTTCGCGAACACTACTTTCTGGAACGAATCAGGCGCCACGGCTGTGTTTACGGCGAGCTCCGTGCTTTGGTTATTAAACCTTGTAGTTCCGTCACTGTTTGGGATTATCTTCGTATATCGTTTACGTTTTTTCAGAAAGGAGGATCTTGATGGCTGATTATTTCCTGTTTTTACTCAGGACGATGGAGGTGATCGCTTTACTTTACGCCCTTTTGATTTTTTTATATTCGGTTGGCTGGTACCTGCAGAAAACTAATTTATCAAAAAATAATGAACATTCGACCTTTGTTAGTGTCCTGATTGCTGCGCGCAACGAGGAACTGCATATCGAAAGCCTGCTGAACGACCTTTTACACCAGGATTATCCACGCGATAAGTTTGAGATTATCATTGCAGATGACCATTCAAACGATGCCACAGCGAAAATAATCAGCACTATCATTCAGGAAAACGACCTTGTAAACATCAGGCTGTTAAGCGTTAACGGTTCAGGGAAAAAGGCCGCTTTGTCGGAGGCAATCCTTGCGGCTAAGGGTCAGTTTATCCTGGTAACCGATGCTGATTGCAGGCTACATCCTGACTGGATATCGACAATGACAGAGATTTATAACCAACAGGAATTGAAAATATTGCTTGGACCGGTGATGATAGAACCCGGAACAGGAATCTTCGGCAAGCTGCAATCGCTCGAGTTTATGAGTTTGATGGGCAGTACAGCCGGGTCGTGCAGGATAGGACTGCCATCCATGGCAAACGGTGCCAATCTCGGTTTTGACCGCGAAATTGCCCTTTCGCTTGGTAAAGAAGCTTTTAAGCATCGATATGCCTCAGGAGATGATATTTTTCTGCTTCACGCTATGTTGAAATCCTATGGAACGGATGCGGTAGGTTTTGCACTTCACGAAAATGCCATTGTGAAAACGGCAGCCTTACCAACATTGAAATCGTTTATGCAGCAACGTATGAGGTGGGTATCGAAAAGCCGTGGTTACACACGGGCAGCCATCATCGTCCCGGCGGTTGTTGTGTTCTTTTTTAATTTGGCCTTGCTGTTATTATTGGGAATGTCATTCCTGTTTCCCTTTCTGTTTCCGGTCTATATGTTGCTTACACTGTTCAAATTCATGATTGATTATCCGTTGCTGAGTGGTGTAAGCAGTTTCACAAAAAACAGACAATTGCTGATCTGGGCTCTGCCTCTCGAAGTGATATATCCCTTTTACGTTGTAATCGTTGCTGTTGCAGGAAACTTTTCAGGAATCAACTGGAAAGGCCGGAAAATAACATAGCGACACATATAAATGCATCGCTATGCCAGGTTGATACAACCACATCGTTTACCGGATAAATTAAATTTTCCTATGCCCCAAGTGTGGCTACCATCACTGCTTTGATTGTATGCAGACGATTTTCGGCTTCGTCGAACACTAAGGATGCCGGTGATTCGAACACCTCGTCATTTACTTCCATGGCTTCGATACCAAATTTCTGGTAAATCTGCTCACCAATGGTTGTTTGGCGGTTGTGAAATGCCGGTAAACAGTGTAAAAATTTCACATTTGGATTACCGGTTTTATCAAGCATTTTCTGGTTAATCTGGTATGGGAGCATCATGTTGATGCGTTCTTCCCACACATGATCGGGTTCGCCCATTGATACCCAAACATCGGTATAAAGAAAATCGACACCTTTCACACCTTCGTCAACGCTGTCGGTGAGGGTAATAGTAGCACCGGTTTCTTTGGCAATTGAGCGACAGGTAGCAACGAGTTCTTCCTCAGGCCACATTTTTTTTGGCGCAACTGCCCTGAAATCCATTCCCATTTTGGCTGCACCCACCATCAATGAGTTACCCATATTGTTACGGGCATCGCCTAAGTAAGCAAATCTGACCTGATTCAAAGGTTTGTTACTATGCTCCATCATGGTGAGAAAATCGGCCAATATCTGGGTTGGGTGAAATTCGTTTGTTAAACCATTCCACACCGGAACACCGGCATATTTACCAAGTGTTTCAACCAGATCCTGGCCATAACCGCGATATTCGATACCGTCATACATGCGGCCGAGTACACGGGCAGTGTCTTTCATCGATTCTTTTTTTCCGATCTGTGAACCACTTGGCCCGAGGTAGGTAACATTTGCTCCCTGATCGTATGCGGCCACTTCGAAGGCACAACGGGTGCGGGTGGAGTCTTTTTCGAAGATGAGTGCAATGTTCTTGCCTTTGAGTCTTTGTTGTTCAGTACCGGCATATTTTGCCGCTTTTAAATCGGCTGACAAATTCAGTAAAAACTTGATTTCCTGTGGGGTGAAGTCAAGTAGTTTTAAGAAATTACGGTTTCGAAGATTGAATGCCATACGAATAATGTGTTTTGTTAATAATAATATTTAGTGTCAATTCTAATATTTGGTACAATGTCGTTTAGTTAAGGATTTTGAATTTTAAAAGTTTTTACCGCAAAGATCGCTGAGGAGGCGCAAAGTACCGCAGAGTCAATAATTGTTATACAACTCTGCGGAACTCTGCATAAAACTTTGCGGAACTCTGCGGTTAAATTTTCAACGTTTTCTATTAACTAAACGACATTGATATTTGGTAGCAAAATTAGGCAAAATTGTGAATTCATTAACAGGGATTGGAGGAATGTTGTTGGGTTGATAGGTTGATGAGTTGAAAGGTTGAAATTACTGCCTTGTCATACCACCGAGGTTAGCTGCTTTCAACTTAAAAACGTTTTATCTACTTTTGCAGCATGATTTTTATAAACGATACTATTGTTAGCGAAGCCTTTATTCAGGCACAATTTGTTTGCGATTTGCCCCGCTGCAAGGGCGATTGCTGTGTGAGCGGTGATGCAGGCGCTCCACTTGAAGAGAATGAAATCTCACTCCTCGAAGACTATCTTGATGATATTAAACCGTTTATGATAGCAGATGGGATAAAGGTGGTTGAAACAGATGGCGTGTATGATTACGATGAAATGGGTAACCTGGTTACACCATTGGTAAATGGCAGCGCCTGTGCATTTGCCGGTTTTCATGATAACGGAACAAGTTTCTGCGCCATCGAAAAATCATTTCTCGCAGGCAAAATCGATTTCAAAAAACCCATCAGTTGTCACCTGTATCCTGTCCGGCTGCTTCAGAAAGATGGCTTTACCCATATCAACTATCACCAGTGGAGTATTTGTGTTCCGGCTATCCGTAAGGGAAACAAAGAAGGCGTCCCCTTGTATAAATTCCTGAAAGAACCACTGATTCGTAGGTTTGGTGAGGAATGGTACAAGCAGCTGTGCAAGGAAATTCAGAAGAAAAGATAGAAGAGAAGACCGAAGTCAGAAGTCGGAAGACCGAAGGCGGAAGCATAATGTCGAATAAATGAAGTTTTAATCCACATAAATAATATAAGGCAGGCCATTTTTAATGACCTACATCTCTATTATTTATTCAAGACTTTGTGCTTCTCAATCCCTTACTTCTTAAGCAAATCCCTGATTTCGGTCAATAATTTTTCTTCGTTAGATGGTTCCTGAGGTGCCACCGGTTCAGGCGCTTTTTCCAGCTCTTTGCGTTGTAGCCGGTTTATTGCCTTGATCATCATGAAAATGGCAAAAGCAATGATAATGAAGTCGATCACCGAATTGATAAACATACCGTAATTCAATGTAACACCGGTAGTTATAATTTTTCCCGCCTCTCCTAATACTGGCTCCTTCAGAACAAGTTTCAGGTCAGAGAAATCGGCTCCACCAACTAAAATACCAACTGGTGGCATGATGACATCGGTAACAAAAGATGAAACAATTTTACCGAATGCACCGCCGATAATGATACCAACAGCCATGTCGAGCACGTTGCCGCGCATGGCAAATGTTTTGAATTCTTTTACGAGTCCCATAGTTTCAGGTGTTTTGATGGTGCAATATAGCTAATATTATTTGTTTGAAAAAGACAGTGAAAAAGTATTGTATAATTGGAACAAATATCTACTTCCCTGAATCTCAAATCTGTTGCATCCCGGCGCCACGAAAAGCCTTTTGTCAGCAGATAACGAATCCAAATCAAACCAAAAATGAAAGGTCTGCCAGAAATGAAGGGTCATTTTTTTATAAGGTATTCAACCTGTAAGCATCGAGACGCAGAAAAACGAAAAGCATAATGGTGAATGCCCACAGACTGGAACCACCATAACTGAAAAAAGGTAAAGGTATTCCAATGACAGGAACGAGGCCGATGGTCATCCCGATATTGATGGCGAAGTGAAAAAACAGGATGGAAGCCACACCATAGCCATAAACCCGGCTGAAAACGCTTCGTTGTCGCTCGGCCATGGTAACGATTCGAATGAGCAGGGTAAGATAAAGCCCTATCACGATCAACGAACCGGCAAAGCCATATTCTTCGCCGACTGTACAAAATATAAAATCGGTGCTTTGTTCAGGTACGAAATTATATTTTGTCTGTGTACCATTCAGGAAACCTTTACCAAAAAAACCACCTGAACCGATAGCGATTTTCGACTGGTTCACGTTATAGCCCGCACCTTTCAGGTCAGTCTGAAGTCCAAGCAACACGTTGATACGTGAGGTTTGGTGTGGTTCAAGCACATGATGAAAAACATAATCAACACTCAAAACAAAGGTAGCCGCGATCAAAAACAAGCCAATCAACTTCATGATATTGATGATATGTCGTTTGATAAACATCAGCGAAACACCAAACAAAACCAACAAACCAATCAACACATACATCTGTTCGGTGTAGATGGTTGCGATAAAAAGTATGGCAGCAATCAGGGCGATAACCATGATAGCCCCCGACATACCTTCGCGGTACAAAACAAGAACGAAAACGCTGAAAACAATGGCTGAACCTGTATCATATTGTGCCAGAATAAGCAAAGCCGGTAAAACGATGATCCCGATGGCAACAAGCTTTGTCTTTAATTGGCTCAGATCGGCATTTAACCTCCCGAGGTAAGCGGCCAGTGCCAATGCAGTACCGAATTTTGCAAATTCGCTGGGTTGCAGGGCAAAGCCTCCTATCTGAAACCACGATTTTGAACCGGCAATGGTGATCCCGAACAGCAGAACACCAACCAGCACAATAAGAATTAAGAAATATATCGGGAAAGCAAAGGCCGAAAAGAATTTGGCATCGGTGAGCATCACAATGAAACCGAGCACAATAGCCAAAATAATCCAGATCATTTGTTTGCCATAGCGTTGCGACATATCGAAGATGCTGCTGTATTCTTCATCGTAAACGGCCGAATAAATACTCACCCAACCCATGAAAGTTAGCGCGAGAAAGATCAGCACCGTCGCCCAATCGAGATTCGCCAGAAGGCTATTGTTGTTCCGCATTGGCCTCTTCGTTAAAGTTTTTTGTCAGTATTTTTTCCTCAAGCTCTTTCCTCTTAACATCTCCTGTCAGATATTTTTCGATCATGAGTGTAGCAATCGGGGCAGCCCATTGCGAGCCGTAACCTGCATTTTCAACGACTACTGAGATCGCTATTTTCGGATTATCGAAAGGCGCAAAAGCAATAAACAATGAATGATCTTCGCCATGCGGATTCTGTACTGTCCCTGTTTTTCCACCGGCATCAATACCTTCAATTTTGTTGTAACGTGCCGTTCCGTGGGCGCCTTCAAACACGTCACGCATGGCGTTTTTCACAACATCAAAATGCCGGGCATCAATACCTGTATATCGTTTTGTTGTGTATGACGGATCGATGCTGTCGCCATCTCCGATTTTCCGAATCAGATGCGGTGGATAATAAAAACCTTTGTTGCCGATAATGGCTACCTCGTTTGCGAGTTGGAGTGGTGTCAGTAATATTTCGCCCTGGCCGATCGCGAGTGAGCGAACAGTCATCGCATTCCAGCTTCCCTGATACACTTTATCGAAATAGGCACGCGTCGGAACATTTCCAGGTAGTTCGAAAGGGATATCAGTATCGAATGGTTTCCCAAATCCGAAACTGAACATAAGATTTTGCCAGTCTTCATAAGCATCTTTCAGATCATGATACTTATGGTTGTAAAGGATATTACGGAAGGTGTTCCAGAAATAGGAATTACAAGAGTTTTCAATAGCCGGGGCAAGTGGCAGGGGTGATTGGTGACTATGTGTACATTTGATGGGTGATGACGATTTGCCCTGACAGCTAAACTGCGTGGATGGTGTGATGGCTCCGGTATGCAAGGCCACCAAGGCATTTACAAGTTTAAAAGTTGAACCTGGCGGATAAGTTCCGCTAATTGCCCTGTTTATCAAAGGTTTTTCGGGCTGTTCGAGCAGTTTGTTGTAATTGGCTCCGCGAACCCGTCCAACCAACAGGTTCGGGTCGTAACCGGGACTCGTCACAAGGGCAAGTATTTCGCCCGATGTTGGGTCAATGGCGACCACGCTGCCGGTTTTGCCACGCATCAGCTCCTCACCATATTGTTGCAACATGGCATCCAATCCAAGCACAAGGTCTTTACCCGCTACAGGTAGCGTATCGTACCGACCATTTTCGAAACTGCCTTTGGCGCGGTTATACACGTCAACCATCACGATCTTCAACCCTTTTTTGCCACGAACAGCTTCTTCGTAATGACGCTCCATGCCCGATTTTCCGATATAATCGCCACTTTTATAGTAATGGTTATCATCGATGTTTTTTTGGTTTACTTCGCCAACATCACCCAATATATGCGCGGCAATTGGCGAGGGGTATTTCCGGAGTGTACGGGCCTGAAAATAGAAGCCGGGGAAATGATAAAGTTTCTCGGCGATGTAGGCATAATCTTCCTTCGAAACCTGTTCTAAAAAAATTGAAGCCCGGTGACGCGAATGTGCACTGGCTTTTTTAAATCTGGCTAAAAAATTATGTCGGTCAATCTTCAACAACCGGCAAAACTCAAGCGTATCCATCTGTTTCACCAATTTCGGCGTCACCATCATATCATAAGCCGATTCGTTGTAAACCAAAACTTTACCATTGCGGTCGAACATCTTTCCACGGGCCGGAAACTGCGTCATATATCGCAAAACATTATTCTGCGACGACAGTTTATACGACGTGTTGATGATCTGAAGATAGAATAGTTTGCCAACGAACAAAACCGCTACCGCCATGAATATGAAAATAATAATGTTTTGTCGTGTAGCGTAGAGGTTCTTCTTCATTCCGGCTTCCTTTTCCAGATGCAAAAGTAAATATATCCGCCGAATTGACAGAGATCAACCGGACTAATACATTTTCTTTGTTTAACACTTTGATCTATCGATACCCCAGAGGCTATTCCTAAACCTTATCGGGAATTAAATGTCATCAGGTGTGAAGCTTCCGTTAGGCAAACAGGTCGTTGCTGATTACTACCACTTCGGTTGTTTTATCAAAATGTTTGGAGAAACGCATGGACGTGTTAACCCGGCTTTGTTCAATGAAGCAAAAAATGACATATTTTCGCTTCAATGATCAGGGAAATAGAAATAGCAGAGTTTTTGGCGACCGAAATGCCTTTGATTGATGTGAGGTCACCAGGTGAATATGCGAAAGGACACATTCCGGGTGCAGCGAACATTCCGCTTTTCACGGATACCGAACGGGCACATGTGGGAACGGTTTATGTGCAGAAATCAAAAGAGAAAGCCATTGAATTGGGATATCACTATGTTAATCCCAAACTCAATGATTTTATTGATCAATCGAAAAAAGTGGCTTCTGATGGCAGAGTTGCCATCCATTGCTGGCGCGGTGGTATGCGAAGTCGTTCGTTTGCAAAGCATTTGTGCGACAACGGTTTTACCGATGTTTTCGTAATTACCGGTGGTTATAAAGCTTATCGGAACCATGTGATACACACTTTCGATACCCCGTTTCAATTGAGAATAATAGGAGGTTATACCGGAAGTGGGAAAACCCATATTCTCAAACAAATGCAAAATGCCGGTTTTCAGACAATCGACCTTGAAGAACTGGCAAAGCACAAAGGATCGACATTTGGAGAACTGGAAAACGAGAAGCAACCTACTGTCGAACAGTTCGAAAATAAGCTGTTCGATGCCTGGCGAAAACTGGATTATTCCAGGCCTATATGGCTCGAAGATGAGAGCCATAATATCGGTGGTGTGAATATTCCCATGAACCTGTTTAATCAGATGCGCTCGGGCACAGTTTATTTTCTCGATATTCCAAGGGAGGAAAGGGCAAAACATTTGGTTACCGAATATGCCAATACGAATACGTTAATGCTGGCATCGGCTATCGGACGGTTATCAAAACGTTTGGGCGGATTAAACACAACCAACGCCATTCAGTTTTTACACGAAAAAAAGTATTACGAGATAGCCTTGCTGGCACTGAGTTATTACGATAAAACATATCTGAAAGGGATTCAATTCCGCGAACCGGATAACGTTATTATTGTTTCCAAAAAAAATACCGATCCAATCGGTAATGCACAATCAATCATTCAATTATATGAACAACACGAACGAAATAAAATTGACCCAATATAGCCATGGCGCCGGTTGTGGCTGCAAGATTTCACCAAAAGTTTTGAGCACTATTTTGCAGAGTAATATCGAGCCGGTTAACGATCATAATCTACTTGTAGGAAACGCGAGTCTTGATGATGCTGCCGTGTATGATATGGGCAATGGATTGGCCATCATCAGCACCACCGATTTTTTTATGCCTATCGTTGATGATCCTTTTACTTTTGGACGCATAGCCGCAACCAATGCCATAAGCGATGTTTACGCCATGGGTGGGAAGCCATTACTGGCCATTGCCATCTTAGGATGGCCGGTGAACAAACTTTCGCCTGAGATAGCGCAATTGGTTGTCGATGGCGGAAGGCAAGCCTGTAAAGATGCAGGAATCATACTGGCCGGTGGTCACAGTATCGATAGCCCTGAACCAATTTTTGGCCTGGCAGTTACGGGTCAGGTTGCCATTGAGCAATTAAAACGAAACGACACAGCTACCGAAGGCTGCCATCTTTATCTGACAAAACCACTTGGGGTTGGCATTTTTACCACGGCACAAAAACAAGGGAAACTAAAGCCTGAACATGCCAATATTGCCACTGCATCGATGTCGGAATTAAACGTGATCGGTCAGGAATTTGCAAAAATTAAGGGTATTACGGCCATGACTGATGTAACCGGTTTTGGTTTAATTGGCCATCTGTCTGAAATGTGCGAAGGGAGCAGGCTCACGGCAATCATCAGTTATGATAAGATTCCCTGTTTTGCCGGTTTGGAAGAATATATTGCTCAAAATTGTATTCCCGGCGGCACATTACGCAATTGGGAAAGTTATAAACACAAGGTAAAGTTAAAAGAGGAAAATTATAAAACCATCTTGTGTGATCCGCAAACCAGCGGTGGTTTACTCATCGCTGTTGAAGCAACATCCATTGATGAAGTTGAAAAATTACTAAAAGATTACGAGATTGAATCTGAGCCAATTGGTTATCTGACAGCCCTTTCTGATGTTTTAATTCAGGTAGTGTAAGCAAGGTGAGATTGTAATTTGCGTGTCACTTACCTGACGGAGTATCGGCTTTTATTGTTTTTGTTAGGCCTGTGTAATTTCATCATTGAAGTGAGTTTTAGTCAACTACAAAATTTTGAGTTACTCAGGCACTATCATTTAATAAAGTTTCAGATAGTAGTGATAGTATAATTACTTTTTTATAACCTTAGCTGTGGATTGTAATCCATTGGCTGTCAACCTAATAAAATAAATTCCTTTTGGGAGGTAACTAATATCAATGGATGTTTTGAAATTATTAATCTTTTGTGTATATAAACAGGTCCCATAAATGGAAAATATTTCAACGAAAGCGTTACTTCCTGCATCATCTATATTGAGCTCAAGATATATTGTGTTTTCTGCCGGATTTGGATAAATAGAGAATGATTCTGTTTTGACTTGTTCAGTTTCTCCAATTGTTGTATAACAGGCTGCATTATACTCAGAAATCATTTCTTCGGTTACGACAAATATTTCCTTTATACCATCATTGTTATAATCTGACTGCTTTATCAAACCGAAATAAGTATAATAATTGCTTAGGGTTACGGGTGGGAATTTATTTCCAAACTTATCACTAAAATATAGTTTTCCTTTGCTCATTACTGCAAATCCGGATGTTTCAGTGTCTGGAATATCAAAAACACTGATTCCATCAATTGATTCATCAAATTTGGCAGGAAACCATGTAATATTATGGTTTGTAACATTCACATAACCAATATCTCCATCATAGGTACCAGCTATAATTTCATTGGTACCATTTTTATCAATATCATAGAAGCATATTGCTGAAAACCGATTTCCGGCCACATGCAAAGTATCATGAGTAATCCCATCAAAACAAATTATATGTCCAAAATTCAATTTTATAATTTCAGAATTTGCATCATTATCAATGTTCCCAATCAATAAGTCGCTAGAATCATTACCATTTTCCTCCTTTGGAGAGTACCATTGTATTGAATAATTAATTGGGTTGATAATGTAAACACCATAAAAGTTCCCGGCAATAATTTCTTTAGTACCATTATTATCCAAATCAGCAATTTTTAATTCATTAAATCGGGAAATGTCCTCATTGAATAAATGATGGGATTCAACCTCAAGTGTATTGCCATCAATAATCCAGATACTTGCTTCATAAGATTGATCGCAAACAATAATAATTTCGTTAACATTGTCATTATCAATATCGGATATTTCAAAATCTCTGGCTCCATCCCAAAGATCCGGAATAATATTGCTTATCTGCCACTTTCGCAAGTGTGTTTCAGCATCGAAAGCTGTTAGCACTCCTTCTTCCATCAGTGTAATTATCTCCACTTTACCATCCTTGTCAATATCAATGATTTCAACATCAGAAAATGGCCATTCAAAAGCAGAACTAATCCATTCAAATTCTCCGGCAGAAAGATCGTAAATGCATAGATAGTCACTTTCAGTTGATAGATTTCCAGTGCCCCACATTAGTTCGGTAATACTATCATTATCAAAGTCATCTACTATAAATTCTGATACCCCATTTGCAATATTTTGTAACTCACCAGTTTGAACTCCATTCAAATCGAAGAAAAAAACATCATCGTAATTGCTTCCAACCACAATACGTTTTTCATGGTTTTCCGCCAAATCAATCAAATGGAATCCTTGTATTTGATCTGATTCCAATTCGATCTTTAATTTTTGCGATTGAATGTCTGCATCGTAAATATACAGTGACCCATTTGAATATAAAATTTCTTCTTTGCCATCATCATCAATATCCTGAAGAAGGACACAATTTCTGTTGTAAAAAGAAGGCGTATTAAATTGCCATAACATTACCGGATCCTGCACGCCGGGTTCAATTCTTAAAACTCTTCCATCAGAATAAATCAGTTCGACAAGCGAATCAGCATCCACATTGCCACAGCGCATATCGTCACTTCCGAAAGCAATTTTACGTTTAATACCAAATCCAATATTGTTAAGCAAATAGGTGGTGTTTTTAGTACAGCATACAAGCTCCTGGGATCCGTCATTATCAGCATCTGTAAATAACATACGGGTTATACGGTAATCCATATCGGTGACAGGCAACTTGATTTTGTCTTTTAATTTCATGGTGGCGGAATTGTAAACATCAATCGTAGCACCATCAAAACCAACCAATATATCAGGCAAGCTATCCCCATCCACATCAAACACTTCAATAACGGTGATTTCTTCACTTGAAGTATCGTAATATCTACTCACCCATATTTGGTGATAATTTTGTGTTTCAGGAACATATTCCAATTTATACCAAAATGCATGGTATTGCCATACGCCTCCGGCAGCACAAATAATTTCCATGTTGCCATCATTATCAAAATCGCCAGAGTGCATGGAATTTTCTCCGATATCTGAACCAATAATTCCTTGTCTCCATATATTCTCACAATCGTTGGACTGTGCCCAGAGCCGGGTAAAGGAAATAAGTCCCCATAAGACCATAAAGACTACCAGTAATAATACTCTTTTCATGTTTTCTGAATAATTTTAAGCATCAATACGTTATTTTTTAATAATTTTCTGAATAAACTGCTTGCTTCCAAAAATGATCCTTACAACGTATATTCCGGCATTAAGTGAGCTGATATCCAACTGGGTTTTATTCATTTCCAGATTAATTGAAGCAAATTTGATTCCTATCATTGAGTAGATTTCGGCAGTAGCGTCTATTGTGGAGATAGAGTGTTTGATTTCGATTGTAATTTTGTCATGGGATGGATTTGGATAAATATTGCATAGGTTTTCTGGAGTAAAACTCTCGGAATCACCCATCAAATAACAGCTATTTTGAAATTCTGTAACTGAAGCTTTTGACACCACAAATATTTCAGGCATGCTATCATGGTTGTAATCAGATAGTTCAAATCCTCTGGCATGATAATCTCCTGGTAGAGGGACAGACATTCGTCCCTCTATATCGCTGAAGTATAACTTTGTGTCTGATATCATGGTGAGAAGTGGTGAAACTTTTCCCGGAATTTCAACCAAACTGATATTACTTATTTGATTTTTCATCATGAAATTGAAAGGAACCAATTGCCCGGTTTGTAAATCGATATACCCGACTTTACCATAATAATCACAGGCTATTAGTTCCATAATTCCATCTTTATCAAGATCATACAAACAGCAAGCTGACCAATTACTTTCAGGAACTGACCATGTTTCGTAAGTAATTCCGTCAAAACAACTAATGTTTCCATAGAAAAGATTGATAATCTCAATATTGTCATCATCATCAATATTACCGGTGAGTAGGTCGCCTTCATAAAACCCCTGGAAATGTGAGTCATTTGATTTCAATAAAATGTGAAACTCTGAATTTAGTACATAAACAATAGATTCTTCAGCCAATATATATTCAAAAGTGCCATTATTATCGATATCGATAATATCTATCCTTGTGAATGCTTCCGTATTATTTACAAAAGTATCGGTTTCAATTTCATAAGTTGAACCATTGAGAATTTGTATATAGCCACGATCTGATTCCCCAACAACTACAATTTCCGACTGATTGTCTTTATCTATATCCATAATTTCAAGATCATAAAAATGATATAAAGATGGTTGACTTCTCCATTTAAATGCATGTGTTTCAGCATCAAAGATTGTTATAAATCCCCCATCCTGATACCCTTCGTTTTCATTGGTAAGTGTAACTATCTCATCCCTGCCATCATTATCCGTATCAGCTATTTTCACGGCAACATAAGGGGGATCAATGCGTTGACTTATCCATTCCTGGGTAAGATCGGGTAAACTATAAATATATATATAATCTATCGCTGTGGAGGTGCTACCTGAACTCCATAACAATTCAATTTGCCCATCGTTATCAGTGTCAGCAACATTTATTTCAGTGACCCCATCTCCCAGGCTCCCAATTCGCCATTTTTCTGTTCCAATCTTATCAAAACACCAAATATCGTTCGCATTATCCTCAGCAACAAGTATTTCAATTTGCCCATCATTGTCAGTATCTGCTACGTAAACAGCATCAATTTGCTCTTCAAACTCCTTTTTAAACTTCCTCGACATTAATTCAGCGTCATAAACACTTAAACTGTAGTCGATTGCATGAATGATTTCGCTTTTGCCGTCAGAATCAATATCACTTAATCGGACAAAACCATTATGTGAGTTTTGTGGCCAAAAGAATTTCCAAACAACTGATGGATCATATGTATCAGAAGATAAGCGTATTACATCACCATCTGAATAAACTATTTCACGAAATGAATCTGAATTTACATTCCCACAGCGCATATCCAAACCACCGTAATCCAATTGCTTTACGAGTTCCAAATTTGGAAAACTATAGATAAAGGTGGTGGTTTTGTTGCAGCAGAAAAGTTCCGGTTTCGAATCGTTGTTAATATCCTCAAATAATATTCGGTTGATTGGAACTGACGGGTAACTGACGGGCAACTGAAGTGTAAATTCAACTTTTTTAGTTAATCCATCTCGTACTTCAATAAAACCATTATCAAAACCAACAGCAATTCCAAGGGCGTTGTCAGAATCAATATTAAAAACATCAATTGCCGTTATTTTACTACTATTATAACTATAAATTGGACTAACCCAATCCTGTATATATGTCTCTCTTAGAGGATCATATTTAAGTATATACCAAAAAGATTCATCCCCCCAATAATTTGCAGCACCTAACACCATTTCATTCATGCCATCGCTATCAATATCTCCAGTGAACATAGAGTTGTCACCAATGGATTCACCCAGAATACCTTGACTCCACACGAATTCACAGTCATCCGTGTACGAAACACCCTGTGCTATTGCCTCTACTGAATTTATGACAACTATTAAAGTTACTGCAACTAGAAGATAATATTTCATAGTATCCTGGGTTTGTTGATGCTAATTTAACGACAATATCCGTTTATTAAAAGTCACTTTTTGTCTTTTTTTAATCCCCAATTATTATCACCTAATTATTGTATTGATACAACAAAAACCCACGTCCTTCTTTCCCGTCTCTCATCTTCAAAAGATAGTGAAGCGAATATTTCATGGTAATCAAAATTACAATATTGTTGGTGTATTTCATATAGTTACAAAGATATGTAAATATTCATTTCCAATTACAGTGAGAATTCTACTAAACTACGAATCATTTGAGATTGAGAATAACTTGGTTGAGAATGCAAACAGACCAAATGGGCTGGAACGGAAAACTATAGGTGAAGTTGATCGGATAGATACGTTTTACCTTTGGTGAAATTTGGTGTTTTGTAATTTAGTGGCAATATTTGGCTTTTCGTTGGCAACTCAACAGTGATTTTAAACCTTATCGCGGTTTAACGAGCACTATGGGTGGTGTAGTTATTTCATTACTGAAATGCAGGGCACGGTCAACGATTTTTACTTTAAATTGTATGGTGTCGGATTTCGCAAGTGGATTATAGATAAACATCTCATTCTGAATAATGCCTTTTATGCCCTGTTGTTTCTCTTTTGGAAGCAGTACCGGTATGCGTGCGTTAAAAGTGAGTGTATCGTACTGTTGGGTTATGTTGTTCCACGATAATAACGGAACTTCGGTAAACACGCCATGTTCGCACTCGTAGTATGTGATAAAAAAATTGTAATAATATTGTCCGTCAGGTTGATAAGGCGAGCTTGTATCCCCCTGATCGAGCCCAAGATCGCCATCACCATCGGTATAAGAAATATACAGGATACCTTTCTCACTGATACCCGTTTCCTCATTGATCAACAATTCGAAACCATTGTATGAAATAGCCGGCTCTATCGGGTACTCCTCGAGTTTGCGGCACGACAGGCTCAGCAAAAGCAAAACGAAAATTATGCCTATCTTTGTCATGGAATGCTAACTTTTTGCTGTAAAAATACACTATTCCTCTGAGATTCGTATCGTATGATCCCTGACGAAAAATTGATTGATCGTATATTTAATTGTTCAGATGAGCCCGGGTTCAATCGCATTGCCATAGAATTGTTTCATTTTCAATACAACAACAATGCCATTTACCGGCGATATTGCGAATTATTACATGCAAAGCCTGCCGAAATCACAAGTTTTCGTGAGATACCTTTTCTTCCGATCAGTTTCTTCCGTTCTTTTCAGATTAAAAGCACAGCAACTGAAACGCAGGTTGTATTCAGTAGTTCAGGAACAACGGCTGAGAATCCGGGTCAGCATTATGTGACAGATTTATCCGTTTATGAGCGGAGTTTTCTGAACTCGTTTAGCCGGTTTTATGGCAAGGTATCCGATTATTGTATTCTTGCCTTGTTGCCTTCGTATCTTGAGCGTTCGGGTTCATCGCTGATTTATATGACCGAAAAACTGATCGAAGCCGGCGGGAATGCTGACAGTGGGTTCTATTTGAACAATTTTGAACAACTTCATCAAAAACTCAATCTGATGAAGCGAACAAAACAAAAAACAATTTTGCTTGGCGTGTCTTATGCCTTGCTCGATTTTGCAAAGGAATATCCGGTCGATTTTCCGGAACTGATCGTAATGGAGACAGGGGGAATGAAGGGAAGGCGTAAAGAGATGATCCGCGAGAATTTACATTCTTTACTTTGTGAGGGATTTGGAGTGAAACAAATCCACTCCGAATATGGCATGACAGAATTACTTTCTCAGGCTTATTCCAAGGGTCATGGGATTTATTATCCTCCACCCTGGATGAAAGTACTCATCCGCGACACCTACGATCCATTAAGCTTGGTTGGTGATAATATAACCGGTGGTATCAATATAATCGATCTGGCCAATATTTACAGTTGCTCCTTTATTGCCGTTCAGGATCTTGGAAAAACGAAAGCCGATGGGTCATTTGAGGTGCTGGGCCGTTTCGATCAGAGTCAGATGAGAGGCTGCAACCTCATGGTCAGTTGAACCCAACCAATAACATAGTTATCATAAAAAGTTCAATCAACAGCCAATTATTTCCTCAATACCATGGTTACCATGCCGATAATGGCATCTCCTTCGTAGATGTCGATATTATAAGGACCATCGGTCAGTTCCTGGGTATCGCGCTTGTCCCAGTAAACACAAATTTCCTGATCTACATTTTTATAGTCAATCGTTTCCATGATCGAGTATTGTAGCCGTTCGCCTTTATAGAGAAACGAATATTCGTCTCCCCTTCCTTTGGTGAGAATTTTGCGGTCGGGTTGAGCAATTCGGAAATAGATATTTTTTTTGCCCGGGACGATGATATTGTTTCCGGCAAGCGTGAAGCAGATTTTAATTCTCTCAACCCGTTTTACTTTATCGGTCTCCGATTCTGAACTTCCTTTCTGACGCATACCAACCGCTTTTACATTAAATGTTTTAAAAACGGCTACCAGTTCAACTTTGTCGGAGAGTTCTTCTTTGGCCTTATTGAGCTGTATATTGCGTTTACGTTCGATGCTTACCTCTTCACGAATACGTTCATTTTCCTCAGTCAGCTCACGGTTGACCGAATACAATGAATCCATCTGCCTTACATAACCTTGCGAAATGACCTGCAGGCGTTCGAGTTTCTTTTTAATTTTATAGTATTCCCATTCGGTATCGAGTAATCGTCTGATTTCGGTGGCATTTGCCTGAATAAGGCTATCTTTCGCAACCAACGAGTCGGCAAGCGCACCATAGGCTTCTTTGGCCTGATTATGTAATAAGATAACACTGTCAACTTCCCGTTGGAGACCAATACGTTGCTGGTCTTTTTCGGCTTGTAATTCACGTAGATTCGATTTGGTTGAGATGAGCCAGATCGATAACATGATGATAAGCAGGGCAAAAATTACGAGTACGATATATATCCAACGGGTCGCGTTGGGTGATGGTATGGGATTCGAAAATTCTGAAGAATCTGATGTCATAATAAAACTCATTAATCGCCAAAATTAGGTGATTTCCCTCATTTTTGCAAGTTTAAAGCCCGAACTCAATTATTTACAAAAGTGTGATGAAGTTCTTTTCCAATCCTCATTCTATGAGGAAATTTTCATTTCTTTTTCAAACTATCCCAATACCATTTACATGCTTCTTCCAGACCTTTACCCAAATCAAATTCTGGGTGATATCCAAGCAATTGTGAGGCTTTCGCGATAGAAGCCAACGAATGTGGTATGTCGCCTTTGCGAAATGGACCATGCAGAATCTCAACTTCAGCAATGGCAGGGTCGTATGCCGAAAGTGTTTTGCGCAAGCCTTGCGCTAACTGGTTGAGGGTGGTGCGGTCACCATAGGCAACATTATATACCTGGTTCACTGCATCCGCTGATTCAGTTAAAGCAGCAAGCAGGTTTGCCTGCAAAACATTATCGATATAGGTAAAATCGCGGCTGTATTCCCCGTCACCATTGATGAGTATGGCTTCGTGCCTGATAAAACTGTCAACCCATTTTGGTATGACAGCAGCATAGGCGCCATTAGGATCCTGACGACGGCCAAATACATTAAAATAACGGAGGCCTATCGACTCTGTGCCATAAGTACGGGCAAACACATCGGCATATAATTCATTCACATATTTGGTGATGGCGTAAGGCGACAGGGGTTTCCCGATCTTATCCTCCACTTTTGGCAATGTTTCCGAATCGCCGTAGGTGCTTGAACTGGCAGCATAAATAAACCGTTTAACGCCTGCGTCGCGGGCTGCAACAAGCATATTCAACGAACCGCCTATATTAACCGCGTTCGTTGTAGCCGGATCGTTGATTGAACGTGGCACCGATCCAAGTGCAGCCTCATGAAACACAAATTTTTGGTTTTTACATGCCTCGGCGCAGACAATGGTATCCCTTATGTCCCCTTCGATGAGCCTGAATTCAGGACGGGGCAAAAAGGATTCAATGTTATATCTGTGTCCCGTAGCAAAGTTATCGAGGCAAGTGACAATGGCACCTTCGGCCAGCAGGCGTTCGATCAGGTTTGAACCGATAAACCCTGCTCCACCGGTTACTAATACCGGAATATCTTTGAAAAGTGGCATTACTCTGATTATTAGGTTTTTGTTAAAAGACAAAGTTAAATTAAATCCTGATAATGAAAATCAATCGTTCGGCGTTCATTTGGTTAAAACCTCCACGCGCGAACGGGGTATATGCAGGGCGATGCTTTGGCCTATCGTATCAATCTGTATGATAAGGCGAAATTTGTTTTTATATTTCAACAATTTGCCTATCAAGCCTTCCATCGGTCCGGCTTTTATTTTTACCAACTCGCCTTCTTTCAATAACAATTCGCTCTCCTCCTCTTCATCAGGCTCCTTAATATATTGACGGATGGCAGCGATCTGATTTTCGGGAATAGAAACAGCTTTACCGCCAAAAGTGACAAACCGAACTGCACCGGGAACATTTAACGCGTTAAAGTATTCTTTCTCACTGATAAATACAAAAACGTAGGATCGGAAAAGTGGTTCATCCACCTTCTTTTTTCGGTCGCTCCATTGGCGCCAACGACTGATCATGGGCAGAAAAAACTCAATCCCAAGATGTTGCAACTCAATGGCTACTTTCCTTTCACTTTGTGAGCGGGTATAAAGTGCAAACCATTGGTACTGATCAATCGGCTTTCTGACAGTCATTTATTAATAATTATGCATTGATCGATACCTAAAGCATCATACCGGCAATTTGTGAGAGAGGGCATCAATAAACCAAACCGAAACTGACGCACTTCTCACCGTTCACTACCTCTTACACTTTATTTAACATACGCTTTACAAAGCCAGGTTTTGCTTCAACTTTTTCATCGGTGTAATAGCCATAGCCGTAGCCGTAGCCATAGCCGTAACCATAGCCATAGCCATAGCCGTAACCATAGCCGTAACCATAGCCGTAGCCATATCCACCACCCATCCGTATGTCATTTACTAAGATACTCATCGGAATGTTACGGTCTTCGATGTCTTTGATAATCGATTCAAATATTTTTTTGTGGGTATAGTTCTGGCGTACGATAAACAAATTAACATCAGTATGTTTCATGAGAAGAAAGGCATCCGTCACGAGTCCGATAGGCGGTGTATCGATAATGATATAATCGTAGCGTTCGCGCAACTCATCAAACAAATGTGTACATCTTGCCGAAGCGATCAATTCGGCCGGGTTGGGCGGAATCTTACCAGCCATAATCAGATCGAGATTTGGAACCTTACCCGAGGGTTGAATGATCTGATCGAGTGTATGTTCATTTTTCAGGTAAGTGCTCAAACCAGTGGTATTTGAAGCGCCAAAGTCCTGATAGATTTTTGGTTTACGTAAGTCGAATCCGAGCAATACTGTTTTCTTTCCATACATGGCATAGATACTGGCTAAGTTGATGGAAACGAATGTTTTACCGGCACTTACCATATCGGCTGTGACCATGATAACGCATTTCTCCTTGCCCTGCACCAGAAACTCAATATTTGTACGTACCGACCTGAATGATTCGGAGATGGACGATTTTGGCGATTCGGCCACCACGAGTTGGGTATCCTTGTTATTGTGCATGATCTGCCCTACAATCGGCAGCTTCGTTGCTTTTTCGATGTCTTTGCGGTCAACAATTTTATCGTTCAGATAGTCGCGGCCAAAGATATAAGCCAATGGTATCAAAATACCCAACAGCAGAGCGATAGTATAATTGAGGCTCTTTTTGGGGAATACAGTTTCGCTTAACGAAGCCTCTGCCCGGTCAACCACCTCGTTGTCGGGCATATTGCTTGCCTTGGTGATCTGCGCCTCAGCACGTTTCTGCATCAGAAAATTATAGATGGTGTTACTGAGTTCAAATTTACGTTTGTAACCAATAAGCAGACGCTGGGTACTGGGCAGTTTATTCAGTTCTTTACCCATAACGGCGATTCTGCCATTCAGATCCCGAATCGCTTCGTCAGAATTGTTGATGATGTTGCTGATATTTTCGATAAGCGCTTTTTTGGTATTGCCAATCTGCGAATCGATGCTCACTACCAATGGATGCTTGTCGGTAGATGAAAGTAGTTGTTCGGTTTTTTTGGCCGAAAGATTCACCAGCTCCTCCACCAAACGGTTCAACAGAGGGTCTTCGATACCCATGGCGCTTGGGGCGATCATCTGTTCGGGGTGTTCAAGATTGTTGACCAAATAGTTTTTCAGGCTGCGGTAATATTTTGATTTTACCACTAACTCCGCTTTCTGGTTGTCGAGGTCCTTCATGTATTCGAACACCTGTTGCGATTGCAAGTCGAGGTCCATCAGGTCGTTGCTTGTCTGAAAATCCTGAAGGTCGATCTCTGCACGGCTCAGCGAATCCTGAATATCGACAAGTTGAGAGTCGATAAATTCGATGGTGTTTTCAGCAATCATATTTTTCTTTTCCAATCCACTTTGCAGATAGGTTTCGATAAGCCGGTTAAGGAAATCGGCTGACTTTTCCTTGATCGGGCCCCTCAGCGTAATATCCACGATAGAAGCTTCACGGTTTATTGGTTCAATTTTAAAACCACGGAGCTGTCCCAATGTTGATTCGTAATCCGATAAGATAAACTGCATCCTGCTTTTAAGGTGCTTCTCTGTATCAAATTTTTCGTTCAATACAATCCTGAACCTGTTGTAGCCATTGTCGATCCATTCACCAAAACGAAATGAGCCCTCCCATTTCAATTTCTCAATTTTAGCCCCATCGATCATGATGGCTTTCCTGAAATTGTATTTGCTGATATTATCTCCTTCGGCATCGAGGTTGAAACTTTCGCTGTCGGTCATGGTCAGATTGTAGGGCAGAGAAACGGACTGTGGAACCGAAAAATCAACTTCGACTTCAAAGGGAGCGGTACCGTACATTTCACTTTTTATGAAACTTTCCTCTATAAAATAACTCACCTCGTTCTTCATTTCCCGCACTACACGTTGGCTCAGTGAATAGGACATCAAAACGCCAATTTCGTTCTGCAGGTTTTGTTGGGCATTCAGCCCGATACCGCCAAGCAGGGCAGTTGCATCTAATCCGCCTTTTTTATCACTCTTAACCAAAACCGATGCCTTCACTTCATAAACCGATTTGGTGTATTTGTTAAACATGAATGCTACCAGCAGGGCAATAAAAATGGAGATGGCAAACAAATACCAGAATCTGGCAAATTTAAAAAAGAGTGCTTTCAGGTCGATGGATTCTTCCTGTTGATAGGGTTGAATATTATTATCCACAATTACCGGTTTTTATTGAATGTAGTTTAACATGAGAATTAATGTTGATATGGCGCTGAAAATCACTGCATAAGGAAATTGAGCAAATGTGAATTGTTTTCCTTTCAGCGGTTCTATGTAGAGAATATCATTTGGTTTCAGATAATAATAATTTGAACTAAGTATATTATCTGAGGCAAGGTCAACAATATACTTTTCTGAGCCGGTTTTGGTCTGGCGTACAATCGTCACTTTATTTCTATTTGCAAAACTACCAAGATCACCTGCCATAGAAATAGCTTCGAGTATATTGATCTCAGTCTTATACACTTTATATTGTCCCGGCCGCGCTACTTCACCCAGAATTGTCAGGTTAAAATTTACCAATTTAACGATCAAAACGGTTTCTTTTATATACTGATCGAGTATCCCCTGCAGCTTAGTCTTCACATCTTCTACCGAAAGATTTTGAATATATATCTGGCCAACAAGCGGAAACTCGATCGTTCCCTGATCACTTACAGTATAACTGTTCAGATATATTGAGGCATCGGTTGAATAGATCTGACTGCTGGCCGAACCACCAGGATTGAACATCATGGCAGTTTTTTCGTCTAAGCTGACCACCCTGATATACAGGTTATCGCCGGGTTGTATTTTATAAGAGATCGACCTTTCATTCTGATACTGACCGGTGGTATCATTGCTGGTATTCTGCAGAATCAGCATCTTTTTCTGTGGGACGCAGGATACCATTATAGTTCCGGCTATCGCGGCCAGAACGATGGTTTTTAAAATCGTTTGTATTCTTTTCATGTATCAATGGTTGTTCAAATTCGATGAATTGTGGGAGCAATAGTGCGCAAAAATAAGTTTTTTTTGAAAGCGAGACGGTTTTGCATGCATAATATTGAGAAGTTGTTGTGCATAAAATTATTTAGTATCAGTCTGTATGCCCAGTGTCTATTATAAAAAATGATTATTTTAAATTACCGGATAACTCAACTAATTATCACCTCCTACCAGCTAAATTGGGTTAACATCGTTACCACCTTCTTCCTTCTCTCCGCTTCTTCTGTGCCTTGAGTGTCTCTTTGCTGGCGAAGATATCTCAAAGTTGAACTTTCGCAACTGCTGATATATAAACGAGTACAAGAGTAACAACCCGCCTGTAAGCCAGAAAGCAATCACCTGCCCTGTCGAACTGAAAGAACCAAAGTCGATGACAAACAACTTGAGTATTGTAAAAAACAATACTAACAGTGAAAGCTGCCGTAATAATTTGATGTTTCTAACAAAAGAAAACAAGACTAAGATCAGGCTTGTCAGGTAAAAAACGATACTATATGGCAGATAGCGGTTCATTTCAATGATGTCGTCTCCCGAATGGGTCGTATTACTTGTTATCACGGTGAAATGGTCGTATTCGGCCAAAAACAGGTAAACGAAGAAAAATATCCTAAACAAGAGCGTTATCGTATTCCTTTCCTTCATATTCTTATAAACTATATTCAGGTTAGATGTGGTAGTCAGGACGAGCATAGTAAGGGGCAATATGGTATAAAAATGGAAGTTGAAACTACCTTTTGATGCTGCTCCAAAACTCAATGCAAGTGTACGTAACTCGATGATGAAGAAGTTTATAATTAACGGCATGGCGATAATTGAAACGATTGAAATCCATAAAAAGGGCTTGTAAACCCATGATTTTTTTTCGAGAACAAACCATTGTAATAATAGCAGGAAAGTAATGTGGAAGGCATACCAACTCACTAAGTGCGCTGCGGGTACGTTCCAAACAGAGAAGAAAAGGTACTGCACCAGCCAGAATGAGGTGAGGTAAAGTGACGCATAAAACAGGGTGGTGATATATAAACCGGTATTGGTCCGGCTAAACCATTTTTGCGAGTAGGAAAAGTTGATTCTCACAAAACGGCGATTGACCACCCAGGCAGCCAATGTCACCGCTATCCCCGAAAGAAGGTTAATAATAAATGGTCGTGAAGGCAACGCATCGGTCGTAAAATAAACGGCCGGGAAAAACACAAGCACCGTCTTGATCAACTGCATGATCATGGCGAAACTGAGTAATCCAACAGCAATCAGCGCAGCGAACTGGTTATTCCGGTACTTCGAAAAAATGATAAACAGCAGGGCGGCCATGCCTGCGAAAATGATTATCTGGCCTGTATGCACCAGCAAAGGTACGATGGCTGCAGCCACCAGGATGGCAGCATAATAAAAAGGCGTACGGCTTTCATCGGGTGAAACCTTTCGGTGAAACTGTAATAATATGAAGTTCGCCAATGTTAGTAACAACGCGAAAAGCCATTGATAATAGCCAAGATCGTACTTTGCAAAAACATACCAGATACTTAAAAAATAAAATAGGGTCACCCCATAAATAATGGAATCATTATAATATTTTTTTACCAGGTTCATTCCTTTGTAGGGCTTCATGATACGGATAATCATCACCGACAGATACATCACTGAGGCATAAGCCGTATAAAACCAAAGAATATCGGGACTGTTCTTCAGGTATAACTTCCTGATAAAATAAAGTCCGAAATAACCGATAGCGAACCACGCATTGGTGGTGTTGACAGTTGTGCCGCGATGCTTGCCTGATAGAAAATATAAAAAGGCCGTGTAAACAAATATCAGGAAAAATAACTGGTGACTTGTTGAACCGTAAGCGATAGCCAAAAAAATCACTGTCAGATAAACAAAAGCTATCGTGAAAAGATGTACCGATGCCTTATGAATCAGGGAGGTGATATAGGTAACTGCGACAGCGATCACAAGCGTTGTAACAATGGCTATGGCTAATGAAGGGTATGGTAGAAGACCAATAACGAAAATTCCATAAAAATTTTCGGATAGATGTGTAATAAACAGTAACCCGGTTCCAATGAAATAGGATGTTAACGTAAGCCAGTCTTTGCCTTTTAAAATAACTTTATTGATGAAAGCGTATGATAAAATGAGTATGCCGGGTATCAGATGAAAAAGGAAACTCAGATTGATCGAAACTATACCCGAAGAGGATGAAGTAGATGCCATGATATTTTCTTCTTCCTCAACAACGGTAAAGAAGTTATTGATCAGTTTTGCAATGAATGGTAAGGAGTCGCTCTTTAAAATCAACCAGAGTAAGCCACCAAGAAGAAACATTACCCCGATTATTTTCAATAGATGTTTGGCAACGATGGTTTCGAATGAGCTTTTCTTACGACTACTCTTTTTACGCGTATCGTGGCTTGATGAAGTGCTTCTTGAGTGGTGCCTGTGATGCTGGCTCCTGTGTTCACCGGATGCGTTTTCATTTACAGGCAGCGAAGCCTGGTCCGATTCGTCGTTGTCTTTTATATTCATTGTGTTATGCCGATTGGGTTCGTATATAAACTTGCGTTTATTCTATTACAGTTTTTATGAATTCATTTACAAAAATAGAAAGAAAAACGAAACCTGGAAAAATGATTCCCGGTGTGTGTCTTTTTGTCCCCGACCTCAGAAAACGGGGGCTTTCTATTAAATTTCACGCGGAGGCTGCTAAGGATGCGCGGAGGTCGCTGCTTGAACTTTTACTCTGCGACCGTTGCGTAAACCCGTTATATTTCACGTGGAGGCCGCAAAGGATGCGCGGAGGTCGCTGCGTGCTAACTTTGCGACCGTTGCGTGGAACCTTTAAATTTCACGCGGAGGACGCTACGGATTCGCTGCGGACGCTGCGTGAACTTTTACTTTGCGACCGTTGCGTGAAAATTGATCTTACAGATTATTCACTACCCGATGAATCCCATCCTTAAGATGTTTTGTGTTGAAATTGATTAATAATCCCAGCTTCAGGTTTTTCATCCTCAAATAAGTCAACGTTTGTGCGAAATGAACCGGGGCAAGATTTTCAATGGATTTTATTTCAACCAAAACAATGTGGTTTACCAATAAATCAATTCTAAATCCTGCATCAAACCGGATCGTTTTGTAGTTCATCGGAACCGGCACCTGTGTTCGGGCATCGTATCCTGCTTCGATCAATTCATATTGGAGGCATTTTTCGTAAACGGATTCTAATAAACCGGGCCCCAACTCGGTATGAATTTTGAAAGCCTGATCAAGGATGGCGGTGGCAATTTGATTTTCAATTTTTAGGTGTTCCATAGAGGTTGGTATTATATCTTACTTTCACGCGGAGGACGCTACGGATTCGCTGCGGACGCTGCGTGAACTTTTACTCTGCGACCGTTGCGTGAAACTTATTCTTTCGCATGGAAGTCGCTACGGATTCGATGCGGACGTTGCGTGCTAACTTTGCGACCGTTGCGCGAAACTTTTTCTTTCACACCTGATATGGATTCTAATAAGTCATCCCAAATAACCAAAGTGGAATTTGATTGTTGTATCCAACTTCAATATTATCAAGTACAGTATATCCGTTAGATAAGCCTGCGATTTGTTTTTTTGATTTGTTTTTACCTCCAATTTCAAAATTGTATCTGTCAGAAACATTAAAATCAACAAGATTTGAATAAGCTACAGTATGTTTTACACGAACCTGACTCATAAAAAACGATTCCCGTACACTCCCTACATTGGCTTGATCTCCACCCAATGCAAAAGCATAATTGGTGTTTCCTAAATAGACTTTCTCAGGTTTCGACATTTGTTTCAATCCGGTTGATTCTTTACTAAGCATCATAATCGCCTGTGCTTTATGGAGATAGTAAAGATAATTCAATAAACTTACACGTGTTGTTTCAATATCGTGACTTAATTGGGATATGTTGGGTGTGAAGGGTACCAATGTGGCAAGAACAGCAAACAACTTTTTTATCTTCACCACCGAATAATAATCAATTCGTTCGGCAGCAGGCAAATCCACTTCGATTATTGTATTTAAAGTTGAGAGTAAACGCATTGCATACAACTCTTTATCCTCCTTATAATACGGAAAGTACCCAAAACGAATATATTCGTTATAGATAACGAGTGGTTTCATCCTATCAAGGATTGTCATGGCTAAGGTTGTGTGATTCATAACAATATCATCTACCGAAACGGAATCGTACTTCATGCCATATTCAAATTCCAAAAACTCCCGGTAAGACAAACCGAAAAGTTGATAAGTAATAGCCCGGCGACTTAAATCAGCCTCACCTTTGTAAACTTCGAGCAAGGATGAGCCTGTGAAAACTACTTTCATATCGGGATGGCTGTCGTAAATGTTTTTTATCTCGCGCGACCAGCCTAAATAATTGTGCACCTCATCCAGGTATAGAGATTTACCGCCTTGTTTGGCAAATTCATCAGCAAGAAAGAGTAACGAATGGGTTGCAAACCACAAATTATCTAATGAAGCATACAGCACTTCAGCTGAATAGGGTTGATGGTTTAATTTGATGTGTTGTAGCAGCATTGTGGTTTTACCGGTGCCACGTGATCCGATAATCGCAATGAGTCTGTTTTGCCAATGTATTTCGTTGTACAAATACCTCTTAAAACCGATCGATACACGGTTTAATTGCTGATAAAATGTTGAGAATAATTGTTGCATGATGATAAGTTTTTCCCTTTTAAATGACAAATATACGAATAATGTATTGTATAAAATACAATATTGATACATATTTGTGTTTTATAACATGCAATTTGTTGATTTTTGGCGTAGAGATTGTTTCACGTTGCGTACGTTGCGTGGACCCTTTAAATTTCACGCGGAGGCCGCTAAGGATTCGCTGCGTACGCTGATTAAACTTTTATCCGGACACGTCATTTTGGCTTTTTTTTTGCCCCCACCCCGAAAACGGGGGCTTTCTAAATAATTTAATTGATACATCGTAAGTCGTATTGTTTGCATGATTATCCGGATTCCCCATTTAAGCTTATTGATGGTTGGTTATGGTGGTTCATGGTTTGATGGATTTACTTAATTTGAAGGAATCAAAGTTGAAAATCTGTTCAGAATCTGAGTGGATTAAGGCTAAAGGCAAAAGTTGAAAGGCTAAAGTTCAAAGTTGATTTTACGGGTGAAGGGTGTTTTTTACTTTGAAGTAATAACCTAAGCGAGCATACTTTTTACTTTCAACTTTAAACTTTAGCCTTTTTACTTATCTATGTTTATTTTAACCGAAGAGTATCCCACTAACTCAGGCTGGAATGTGCACTGCTTCGTAGTTTGATTTAATCATTAACTTCGATTCAGTTAATTATCAAGATAAGTATCCCTAATTATTTCTTCCTATTCATCATGTAAATAAACTCTCCCTATAAATTGAAAATCGCTAAAAGTTCTAATCTATCGTAATTATTTGGTAATTTTAAGTTGCGTATTGGAAACCCTATTCTACTTTTTAGCACAAAATTTTACAATTTATTGGTTTGATATACACTATGTTAAACAAATACAAATGTTGGGTCGTATTTTCAAAACAATAATTTAAAATGCCTGAATATTGCCATTTCATCATTAAGATGTACTTTTGAAAAAAAACAAAAAAAGTATGACAGCTGACTGGAAAAAAGAAATTAACGCATTCATGAAAGGTCCTTACAGTTTCATGGCCGATATAGCGCTGTTTTCGATTATCACTTACGGATTTCATTTGCTATTCCGATATTATGCCGTGGAAATAATGTCGGTTTCTTTCATGCACCAATCCGGAATCTGGTTGGCTGACCGTGTCTTTGAAATCAGTTTGTGGATCAACCGAAATATTTTAGCCTTACATATTACCACAGAACCGGTAAATACGATGTGGTTTTCAAACGGTGGGTATATTTCGGTTAATGACAGTTGTTCAGGATTGAAACAATTTTATCAGGTGTTTTTTCTTTTTTTGCTTTTTCCAGGACCATGGAAACATAAATTATGGTTTATTCCTTTAGGATTTTTAGTGATGTTTCTAACGAATATTTTTCGCATAGTCAGTTTATCGGTGATCGTGTTGTGGAAACCTGACTATTGGCACTTCAGTCACGATTGGATACTTCGTCCTTTCTTTTATGTTGTATTATTTGGTTTGTGGGTATGGTGGGTAGAGAGATTTAAAAACCGGAAAGTAAATATTTCCTGAAGCACTAACCTATACCCGCTTAAAACTGCGTAATATATTGTACCCAATCTCAGCGATGGCATATAGAATCTTGTAGTTACGCCTGGCAAACCGGCCATAATTTACAACCTGACCTCCGAAACGAAGTTTGAAATCGCGTACACCATATTTTACTTCGGGTTTGCCTAATCCCATAAAATCAAACTCCGGTAGGGCATTGTCAGCCGCATATGATAATGCTGCCCATGTGGCCATCACACTTGGATAGCATTGCGGATATTTTTCATCAAGTCCACAAATATATAATTCTGACAGGGTAGAGCCGACACTTACCGGACAAACGGCTCCTCCGATAAGAGCATCATCAAAGAAAACCAGAAGTATGGCGCCTTGTTTTTGTTGAACAAGCTGCCCATAGAAAGTCATAAAAAAATTCTTGTCTGGCAATGGTTTACGTACCTTAAGTTTGTATAGTTCAGCGAGTAACCCATATAATTGCATTACCTCTTCTGTTGATGATGCCGACCGGAATTGTACCCCGGCTTCAATACCTTTTTTTATCTGTCGTCTTCGCGAAGAGCTCATACCCGATAAAACCTCTTGTTCCGATTTTGTTGAAACAAGTAAATTTAACCGCTCACGATACAAAAACCCAAACTTTTTAAAGACATCCTTTTGATTATCAGTCCATGGTTTGAAATTTCTGAACTGTGTAAACAACGCTCTTCTCCCGGCTATTTTATTCAATGCCTCCAATAACACTTCCAGGGTACCATTTTCGTCTGTTACCAATGGGCCACCATAAACAACACAACGGGAACTTATAAATGATATGAAAACATTTCCTTCTGAAATTATGACAGCAAGTAAAACACCACAGATACGATCTGGCTGGTTACGTGCAATAAAATAAAAAGGGGTATAATGCGGTATCGAGAGGTAAAAATTATAGAAGGCAGGGGATTGAAAAACAGTAAAATCAGATAGCCCGCGAACAAAGATGTCTATTTCTTCACTAACTGAACCGGGTAATTCTCTGTTGAAAACAGTAACATTCATGATGGACTAAAAATAAACGGTTCCGTTGGATATCATGCCAGAGTATTTTGGGACTCCCCACATTTAATTACTTCTTGCACGTCTGATAAATATATTATACATCGCTTTCCAGAAGTAGGTCCAGTCGGTGAATATTGGTTTTTTTTCATAGGCATTGAGATATCTCAATTCCGAATCCATAATCTCTTCAAGCGTTTTGGGCATATCAACATAAAATGGAGGAACAAGGCCAGGTTTAAACTGATTTCTTCTTTTCTTAAGCTCTTCCGTATATAAGCCGAAATATTGTCTGCTCAATGGCCTTACTCCCACAAGTTTCATTTGTCCTTTTAGTACATTGATGAGCATGGGTAACTCATCGAGCCAGAATTTACGCATGACCTTACCAATGGTTGTTACCCTGAAATCATTTTTAAACTTACCACCTTCATCCAGATGATTCAATTTATATACATAATCCTGAAGATATTCCGAAAATGGATGCATGGTTCGCATTTTATATACATTGAAAAGTTCACCATTTTTACCATATCTTTTCAGTCGTACAAGTGGTCCATAGGTAGGGTGGTTATCGAAAACAGGTTCTTTTTTCTTGCGGGCAACAAAATATAATTCATTATTTATAACACGTTCGGTGATAACCTCAAAGCCACATGAATAGAGTCTTCCTAAGGTCTCTGCCTTACTCAATACCCTGTTATTGCCCTGGGTTACGAAGAAATATAGTTTCTTTGTAATCCATAGCTTTGGAAATATCCTTCTGAGTAAAACATCAATGGTATAAATAAACCAATTTAATGGCCAAAAATAACGTTTTAAAATCTTGGCTTTACGGATGCTGTACGTTTGAACACTGTTAATATAAAACCCACCTTCAGGTAAAATAGCATTGATGGCTTCGAAAAACTTATTCAGATACCTGACATCATTTACTCTTTTCAGATTGACTAAAATTTGGAAACAATCTGTTGGTTGGTTATTGATATTAAACGCTGTGGAGGTCGCTAATAGCAGAATTTTCTCCCGCTCCATTTCCAAATAGGGTTCAACAAAGGCCCAAACTTCTTCACCAGTATGTTCAATGATGACTTCCTTAAAATCGCGTAGCGGCATAGTAAATTTCGTTTGACAATAAAATGTTATGCCGAATTGATCTTATGATATAACCCCATAAATTTTTTTATTGGATGAATCAAGCATAATCATGTCTTACGGCAACAAAGGTAATTGAATCTATTTAATAGTGACTTTAGCAGTACTTTAATTTATTGTAAAGTTTTAGGAGTAGTGGAGGTGAGTTATGAGGGATTGAGAGACTGCGGGTTGAGGGGGCAGGGGAGGTGTTTCTATCCTTCCCAGCTCTACTCTACCGTGAAAGAAAGCGGACAATTGACAGATCATCTATACGGTATCCGATAGCCCTAACCATGTAATACTATTTATTATTCACCTGTCAAGGTCCGGAATGCAAACCGCTTTTTCGCAAACTTCGCCGGGCAGAGAGGCGCCAATAGCAATGGGATAAAAAAAACGGCCTTGTTCAACAAAGCCGTTTTCAAAATGATTAAAGAATAGTCTATTCTTCTTCCTTTAGTTTTTCCTCGTAATCCTTGAGAAGTTTTACCTGGACATCAGTCGGAACCTGCATATATTCGGCATATTTCATTTTAAAAGTTCCACGTCCGGAAGTGATCGAACTGAGTGAAGTAGAATATTTATCCATTTCAGCCAATGGCACTTTTGCATTGATAATCTGATATTTATTGTCTGAATCCATTCCCATGATCACTGCGCGGCGGCCTTGTAGATCGGTCATAACTCCACCCATCATATCCTCAGGCATACGCACCGAGAGATCATAAATAGGTTCCATAATCTTAGGACCTGCATTTTTAAAGGCTGTGATGAATGCCTGGCGACCTGCGAGTTTGAACGACAACTCATTTGAGTCAACCGGATGCATTTTACCGTCATATACATAAACCATGATGTCGCGGGCATAAGAGCCGGTTAGCGGGCCTTCTTCGAGGCGTTCCATAACCCCTTTCAGGATAGCCGGAAGGAAACGTGCATCAATAGCGCCACCAACAACACAGTTGCTGAATATCAAAACACCACCCCACGGTAATTTGTGTTCTTCTTTCCCGCGGATCGGGAAGTCGGTCGGATCTTTGTACCCTTCCACATAAGGTTGAACCATCAGGTGAACTTCACCAAATTGTCCTGAACCACCGGATTGTTTCTTATGCCGATAGTCGGCTTTTGCTGGTTTCGTTATAGTTTCGCGGTAAGGAATTTTGGGTGAAAAGAACTCGATATCTAATTTATGCAGATGATCGAAATACCATTTGATTGTGTTCAGATGATATTCTCCCTGACACTGTAAAATCAATTGACGCAATTCGCGCGACATTCCGGCAACAACAGTCGGGTCGTTCCGATGCATTTCCTGAAGTATGCTCCCGAGTTTTTCGTCATCCGTCGAATTGGCAGCTTTCACCGCTGTACTGAAAACAGGTTCAGGATAAGGAATTTCTTCGAAAGGTGCATCTGCAATTTTGGCATCGAATAATGAATCGTTGGCACGAACTTCCTTCAGTTTGATGGTTGTAGCAATATCGCCCGCAATTACCTTATCAACTTTTTCACGGTTCTTACCATTCACAACAAACAATTGTGAAATTCTTTCTTTGTTACCTGTTCTTGGGTTAATGAGATCCTGGCCTTCAATCAGTGTCCCACTATAAACTTTAAAATGAGATACTTCACCCAGATGTTGTTCATTGCTTATTTTGAAAATAAACAACGAAGCCGGATCTGTGGCAGAATAATTATATTCTTTGCCCGAAGTGGTTTTGCGGCCACGTGAGTGTATGGGGCAAGGGCACGAATTCACAATAAAATCCATCAAACGGGTAATTCCGATTCCATGTTTTGCGGCACCGCAAAACACCGGAAACATTCCGCGTTGTGTCATGCTTAAACGAATACCCAGACGGGTGTCGTCAATACTTAAATCATCATTTTCGAAGTATTTTTCCATGAGCGACTCATCGCCTTCGGCAGCATTTTCAACAAGCGCTTTGTGAAGTTTCCTGGCTTTGTCTGTTTCATTGGCCGGAATATCAAGAATCTCAGGTATTCCACCGCCTTGCTTGTATTTCAGCATCTTCATATCAATCAGGTTGATAACCGTATCAAATCCTTCACCGGCATTCACCGGGTATTGGATAATGGTTACCTTATCACCGAAATAATCTTTCAATTGCCTTACCGAATCATCAAAATTGGCATTGTGATGATCGAGGTGATTAATGAAGAACACAACCGGCGTTCCACACTTTTCGGCCTGACGCCATGCATTTTCGGTAGTTGCCTCAACGCCTGCCTGACTGTTTACATTAAAAATCGCTGTGTCGGCGACACTTACAGCTGATACAATATCACCGGTAAAATCGCTGAAACCGGGTGTATCTAATATATTTATTTTTTTGTCGTTGTAGATAGTGTACATCAGGGTTGCGGTAACCGAGATGTGGCGTTCAATTTCAATCTGACGGTAATCGGAAACGGTATTTTTATCGTCAACCGATCCTTTACGCGTGATCATTTTTCCTTCGAACAACATACCTTCCGATAGGGTAGTTTTACCCGATTTCGCTGCTCCTATGAGGGCAACATTTCTAATCTCATCTGTTTGGAATATCTTCATAAAATATTACTTTAATTACACGAATAACAGAATTATACCATGCAAAAATAGAAATTTAGCTGTAATAAAAAGAGGAGGTATCTTATTTATAATGAAGTTGAATAAGACGTTTCAGAATCCTGAATATCAGTGTATTGTTGTTACGAATAATGAGGAAGCTGGTGGGATAATGGTTTAAAGCCTATAATTCATGAATAATTCCGCGAATCTCTTCCCATTGTTGGTTGTCGATTTTCGCACCAACCACACTAATGACCTTAGCAGCCAGCAGGGAGCCTGTTTTGCCCGATTTTTCTATCGTCCAGTTATTGACTAATCCATGTAAAAATCCGGCTGCATACATATCACCGGCACCTGTGGTATCGGCTACTATGGCCGGGAAAGCATCAATTTGGAAGATATCGCCCTTATGGGCTATGATTGAACCCCTGGCGCCAATTTTTACGATGGCATATTCGCATTTTTCAGCCAGTTTAAGCAATGCTTCGTTTGGTTCGAGACCGGTGAGCGCTTTTGCCTCTTCTTCATTTGCGAAAATGATATCAACATATTCGCTGATTACCTTGTTAAGTAGGTCTCTATTTGCTTCAACCACATTGTAGCTGGCCAGATCAAGTGCTATTTTTAAACCGGCTTCTTTTGCAAGCTCTAATGCCTTAAGAAACAATGGAGAATTGAAAACGAGATACCCTTCGATATAAAGGAAATCATAACCTGTAAATATTTCTGTGTTAAGATGACCGGTACTTAATTCAACGGCTGCACCCAAATAGGTTGCAAAAGTTCGTTCACCATCAGGCGTTACCAAGGCTTTGGCAATTCCACTCGGCGTGTTACTGCGAAAGAGTAGGGGAATAACACCGCTATCAACGAGATCATCATTAAAAAAATTCCCGATAGCGTCATCGCCAACATGTCCGACAAAAGTAGCATGGGTACCCAATTTGGCTAAGCCACGAATTGTGTTTGCTGCCGAACCACCGGATGCCATCGACGAAACAAAATGTGCCGTGGCATCACCAACTTTGAACGAAGTATCCGAATCGACCAATTGCATACTCCCTTTCGGAAGTGATAACTCACTTAAGATATGATCGTTATCAATCAGGATCAATTGATCAACCAAGGCGTTGCCTATACCAAGAATTTTTGTCATACGATTTTATTAAGGGGCAAAAGTACAGAATAATATCTGAAAAGAATCTATCTGACTACTATTTTGGAAGTATAAACTTCTGAATCAGTTTGTAGCATAAGGATAAATACGCCCTGTAGTTTAGAAGGAATTTGTATATTAATTTCAGCGGGTAACAATTCATTCTGACTAAAATGGCGTTCATAAACACTAAGCCCTCCAACCGATGTAATCGCCAGTTTCAGTGGTTTGATCCCGTACGTGCGGGACGGCAGTCTGAGTTTAAAACTGCCATCATTGGGGTTAGGATGAATGCTTAATCCATTATTATCATCTTCTTCGAACATGCCCGGATAACAGTCGCCCCTGATGGTTAACATCATTTTCCCCGAAGCTGTGCATCCATCCAATACACCAACAACCGAAATATTCCGGCTTGTTCCGGCCGGATAATCAACACCCGAGATGATAACAACCTGTGTTTGTTGTCCGTTCGACCAATAATAATCAGTGAATCCTTCACCTGCATCAAGCAAGATAAATTGTTCAGGACAAATGGTGCTGTCAGGTCCCAGATCAATTTCTGTCAATCCGCCAAAAACCCGGGTTTCTAAACTGTAGTTCGTCGTACAATTGTTTTCATCGGTCCAGGTATATGTGATCGTGTGGACGCCATCCTCTGCAAGGGCAGGGTTGAACATGCCTGCTACTGTTCCCATCCCTGAAAATAAACCACCTTCGGGTATCCCGACCAATTGTGAAGGAACATCGCTAAGGCAATATACCGGTAACAATCCACTAAAAGAAACATCGGTCTGCGGGAACACGTTAGCCTGTATTCCGGCTGTGTCGCTACATCCGTATTCCGTTGAACCGATAACGGTGTAAAGTGTTGAATCGCCCGGCATTACTACGATACTATTGCCTGTTTGGGCATCAGACCAAAGATAATTGGTCGCTCCGGTTGCAGATAAAATAATGCCTGTCCCTACACAGATAGTAGTATCAGAAAAACTGACCGAAACCGAAGGTTTTGAATGAACAATAACGATGACACTGTCGCTCGAAATACAGGAAATTAAATCGTTTCCGGTTATCTCGGCAACATAGGTGGTGGTATCGGATGGACTTATAGTCAATGAATATTCTTCGGAAACCGAGATTCCGTCTACATACCATATGCAACTTTGACCCCCGCTTGCCTGAATAGTGATGGTATCGGCAAAACAAATCGCCGTGTCCTGGCTGATAGTCATCACAGGTAATGGTATAACCTCAATGTACAGGCTGTCGTTGTCAGTACAGTTGTTTACGCTGATGATTTGAACCGGATACCAATTGCTCACCGATGGTGAAATGGTTTTATAATAAATGGTTTCGGTGATGTCCTGAAGGGTATCGGCAATATCCCATATCAGGTATTGAATAGCCGTATTATTTAATAATTCAAGTTTCAGGGTTAATGAATCCCTGACACAGAGTGTGTCGTTTCCCTGGCTTACCGAAAGTTGGAAGCTTGGAGTATTGTAAACCTGCACCACAGCGGTATCGTATTGAATGCATCCGTAACCGTTCGCAGCCATGGCCCATAATTGATATGTGGTGTCGGATACGGTTGGTGTGAAAGTGAGGTTAGGCTGTGTGGAGCCATCGAACCAACTGTAACTTATGGCATTTTGTGTTACAAACTGCAGATCGACCGATTCGCCGAAACAAAGTGTTGCACTCGCAGGTGTTACCTGTATCAATGGTACTTCCAACGCATAAACCCAGGCCGAATCGCTTGCCATGCAGCCATCCTGGTTCAGCACCTCGAGTTTTATCAAAAGCGTATCACTCACGAAAATATTTAATTGTGAACCAGTTTCATCGAACAGGTTGTTGTTTACAAACCAGGCATAGGTGTAGTCCACATTCTCCGGTCCTGTAAAAACCGCAGTATCGCCCAGACACACCAATTGGTTTGGGCCTAATTCGAAAATGGGTAATGGAAGGATATTAATTTGTATGGAATCTGCCGCACTACAGCCACTAATATTGGTAACCTGAACCCAATAAACTGAAGTATCAGCCGGACAAACGGTGATCGATTGTGAAGTGCTGTCGTTGCTCCATAAAAAAGTGTTGCCTTCGGCAAACGGAGCGGTAAGTTCAACACAATCATTCAAACAAATTGTTGTATCAGCACCTAAATTAACTTCAGGAAGTAATAAAGTATTGACCTGAATGGTATCTGTGGCACTACAGCCACTGATATTGGTAGCCTGAACCCAGTAAACTGAAGTATCGGCCGGACAAACGGTGATCGATTGGGTGGTACTATCGTTACTCCACAAATAGGTATTCCATTCATTTACCGTTGCTTCAAGGGTAATACAATCATTCTGACAGATGGTGGTATCGGCGCCTATACTGACTTCAGGAACTGATAATGTATTTACCTGAATGGTATCCGAAGCAACACAACCCCCTATGGTGGTGAGTTCTACCCAATAGGTAGTTGTTGCAGCCGGACAAACGGTGATTGTTTGTGTAGTACTGCCATTACTCCAGATATAGGTGTTGCCTTCGGCAAAAGGAGCTGAAAGGACAACACAGTTATTTTGGCAAATGGTGGTATCAGCCCCCAGGTTAAAGGTGCAGGTTTCACAAAAACCGGGATCATAAGTTACATTTTCTATCGCGCAAAGTCTATCGCGTAAGGCAATTCTGTCAGGGCCGGGGCTAACCATATACACATAATCCATTGCAATCCAGCAATCGTACTGTGTTTGGGTTTGTTCGGCAATGGTAACATAACTGTCGGCTAGATCGACGATGTCGGGTATATATCTTCCGTCCCACTCCAGGTTGATGAGCGAAGACGATTGTCCGATGCCATTAAACGTATTGTTTGTTCCACCACCTATTTGGATATTTGTGATAGTAGCGTCGCTGTCAATCAGAAAACTCAGTGGGTAGAATCTCATATCCGACGGGATGGAACCACTAAGGGTAATTAGTAAGGTGTTATTTGCCAGTCCGTAAGCAAAAGTTGTAGCATCGCGCACACGCAGATAACTAATGATTTCCTCTTCAGTTGTTACCCAAACATTGTCGAGGCCATCGCGACCATAAGTATTCGCGATATAATTGAAATCGGTATGAAAATCGGCCAGAGGATATTGGTTAATAATAGAATGTGTGAAAATGGGAGCCCAATAATTGGCGCCATTTGTGCTGTTGGCAAACATATAATCAGCTAATTGCATCACATTTGTAGCTTCTGCGATCAGTCGGTTCAAATCGGCCGGAACAAGCCAATTAGCATACGCGTTAACGTCTCCGCCATTGTTACCGATCACAGCCTGAGATATCTGATTAAAAGCATCGAAATAACCTAAGCTAAAAGCAACCGGCGAATAGGCTGAATTACCATTCGGATTTACGAAGATGCGTGTTTGAACGCCTCCGGGAGTAGTTTCGAACAACTTTCGACGGATATAGCTTTCGTTCCTTTTGATGGAATAATTTATAAAAGCCGGATTTGAAGAAGCATCACTCGATATGCCATGGCTATAGATTCCACAATTGTTATTATACATAATATCCAATTCGGGCCACGTCACTGCGCCATATCCATTACCCGGAAGATGCATATCCGGCCCGCTTTCACCATTAAACGAAAACAGGTTCGAACTCAATTTGAATGAAATATCGTTTCCGCAACCATCGGTATAGAATAATCCCGGATAATCGGTATTACCAACCGGTATGCCGGTAAAGAACGGGAAGCCCTCGGTGTAAATATCACCAATGCCATCATCATTATGGAAACTTACTGCAAAGGTTTTATTGTATCGGAGTGGCGCCTTTTCAACGCTTACTGTGGAAGGCGGCTGATCGAAAGTGATCATGATCCAGCTCACACCCGGATCGGCTGGCGGTGATTGCGAATATAATGGCTTGTTAAATCCGAGAAAACCAAGGATCACTATCGAAATAAAGAAAACAAGTTCTTTCGTTGCTTTATTCATCAATTGGTCCTCCTGTATTCAAATTCAGTTGGTTGCGGACGATTACCATCCAACCTCCTGAAAGCGTTCGATTTTTTGCCTTTGGTCTTTTTTGCCGCCTTTTCATCTTTGATTCCAAACCGAAATCCTAAGCTGATCTCATGGGCGCCACCCAATCGGCCGTTGATCCCTCTCATTCCAATTTCGTAAGTATAAGCCATCGTAAGTCCCTGATATAGTTCACCTCCAACACCTATTGCCAACATGGAGCTATTGCGGTAAAGCATGGTAAGCCAGTATTTCTCCATATAAAATACGGTAGCTGAGATATCGATTATTGAGGGCATATTATTTGTTCTGCTCCACATAACAAAGGGTTGTAAATGCCAGTCAGGTGCCAACAAAAACCTGTTCGAGATATGAAACAGTATTTCCTGTTCGAATGCAAATTTACCACTTGCACCGCCTGAATAGGCATCTTTTGTCCGGAAAAGGGTTGGCATTCCGAAACCGAGCGTGAATTTATCACGGTTATAAACTAAGCTGAAACCTGCATTCACATCGGTTCCGTTTAATTTACTTATATCTTTTGTGAGCGGATCATTGGGATCGGCATTGATAGCATCTACATTAATCGAACTCTGGAATAAGCTTCCCCAAACTGAAAAATTAAGATACTGAATATCGGCAAGCTGAACTCCATAGGTGTAATTCAGTTTTACCCTGAACCGGTTAAATATTCCAACTTTATCGTTGAGCAGTTCACCACCGAGGAACATACCCGGCCTGATTTGCGTAAATCCGTTTGCCCTGATAGTGGATGGGTTTCCATTGAATGAGGCCCATTCTTTCCGGTAATTTAAATATGCCTCTCCATTTGCAAAGAGTCCGGCAAAGCCGGGATCGAGCGAATAGTTGTTAAAAACGTAATGTGAACTAACCGGGAACTGTTGTGCCTTCAACAATTGGTTTCCGGTAAGGAATATCAGGATCAACAATATTATACTATAGTTTCTCATTATCGTAAGATGCTGATTGTACCTTTTATAACATTCCCGTTGAAATCCACGATCACATAGAAATAGCATCCTTCGGGGAGCGGATTACCGTTGTAACTACCGTTCCAGCTGTTGTCGTAAGCATTTGATTCGTAAACAACATTACCCGAACGCGCGTATATTACCACCTTCGCCGGACTGATACCGGCCAGGTCTTTAATTTGCCAAAGATCGTTATACCCATCTCCGTTTGGTGTTAACAAATTCATAATACCATCCGTTGGGTTTGTTGGTGTTCCTGTTTCAGTAACTGTAAAGAAACGGCTATTGTAACAGCCATTTAAATAAACAACAACATTAAAATACCCTTTGTTAATTACCGTATATCTTTCGGTTTGATAACCACCCCATTCGATACTATCATAATTACTTATCACCTCGAATGTAAGACTATCGCCAACCGCCATTATCACGGTGTCTTCCTGTGCAACCGGAGTTCCGTCAATTAATTGAAGATTAATATCCGGTTTCGATCTGATCGTCATATTACGGATCAATGTATCGATACAACCATAATTGGAAACTGCTACGAGTGAGATATCATAGGAGCCTATTGTTTCGTAATAATAGGCCGGGTTTTGTTCATTCGAACTGTTACCATCCCCAAAATCCCAGACCCAGTTATTCAGGCTGCCTACCGTCACTGTCGATTCATCACTAAACTGAACCGTTTCACCTTCACAGGTATTTGTAAAAAGAAAAGAAGCATTTGGATAATCGGCAACCGGCACTTTATTATAGATGATATGGATCGCACCGCTAAATGTTTTTAAACGCATGCCAACGAGGTGTTCATCTGCACCTGCGAAAACAATATTCAAGGTGTCACCGGCACCATCGTTAAACAAGCCATCACCATCGATATCCCATTCAGTGATCAGCACCGAATCGTTGGTGGTAATATTTGAGACAAGATGCGTGGTATCACCAAAACAGACGGTATCGTAAGTGAAGTAAAAATCGGTAAGATATTGTACGATCACCAAGGCATTCGCCATCTTTTTACAGCCTTCGGAAGAGGTACCAATTACAAAATATTCAGTATTGAATAAAGGTGCCACCGTTATTTCGGCAGTGGTGCTGTCGTTCGACCAAAGATAAGATGCCGCGCCTGACGCTGACAACATAACTTCGTCACGTGGATCAATGGTTATCGTATCGGGTTGAATAATAACTTGCGGGAGCTGATTTACCGTGATAGTGATTGTATCAGATTCCGACCCGCCAGTATCATCAGTAAGCTTAGCCCATATTTTGGCTGTGGTATCGGCATGGAAAGTAATGCTTTGTGTGGTTTCACCCGTACTCCATAAATAACCTGCTGCAACAGGAGCCACCATCAAAAGTGTATCACTGAAGCAAAGCGTTGTATCCTGACCAAGAAATTCAGGGTAGAAACTTGATTCGGTTACCGTGAAAAGACGGCTATTATTACAAGTATTCAAATAAGTTGTCACTATGTAATCACCAGCACCAATAACTTCAAAACTATCAATTTTCACACCTCCCGACCATTCGATGCTATCGTAAAGGCTGTTGACTTTAAATATCAGCGTGTCACCAATCACCACATTCAAAGTATCTTCGGGAAGAACAGGAGTGCCATTGTTTAATTGCAGATCGAGTTCAGGCAACGGGATAACAGTGATATGAATTGTATCTGTCGAAGTGGAGCCACTGTCGTCGGTAATCCGTGCCCAAATTGTTGTTGTCGTATCGGCAAGGAATGTAATACTTTGGGTTGTTTCGGTGGTACTCCACAAATAACTTGCTGAAGCAGGTGCCTGCAATACCAAAGTCTCATTAAGGCAAACGGAAGTGTCAGCCCCAAGAAATTCTGTCGGCAGGCAAAAACCGGGTTCATAATTTATTCCGCTTAAAGCACAAAGGCGGTTACGTAACAATTGTTTTGGTTCGCCATCGGGTAATATTTGCACATAGTCCATGGCAACCAATGCGTTGGTTGGTGTTGGCGCCGTTTCGGCAAGTGTAACCTGATTTTCGGCACGTAATTCGTCATCCTGCAACACGAACCCATCCCATTTCATGTTGATCAGGGCATTGGTACCAGAAAACTCATAACTTGATAAGTTATCGGGTTGTTGGATGACCATATCCACAATATTCGATTCACCTTCAACCACGATAGTAAGGGCATAAAACCTGAAATCATCGGGAATGTCATTTCCGGTAAATGTTAGTGTAAGTACATTATCAACAAGTACCGAATTGACAGTTGCTAATTCTTTTATTCTCAGATATTCAAATACTTCGGTTGAAGAACCTGACCAGATATTATCATCACCATCGCGGCCAAAAACATTGGCGATCTGATTCATCTGACTTTTAAAGGTTGAAAACGATATTTCACCATTATCAAAACCATGATTAAAATAGGTCGCGATATAATGATGGGTAGCATCGCATTGACTTGCAATGGTCGATAACTGCTGATACAGGTTGCCGGAAATACTTCCACGTTCCAGTTCAATCCCTGAGATAGATGGCAGGTCTTCGACGAGGGCAGGATTGGCAATGGCTGTTGCGCTGTTATTAAACACGGCTAAATTTCCTGACTTTGCTTCGCTTAGCTGTTCCGGAGCTCCTGGTGGGATAACGTAGGTATGCATTTCGGCGCCATCGGGTATTGTACCACTGAAAGTTTTGCGTTTTGTATAGCTTGCGTTACGTTGCACTTCGAGTGAAACATCAGCCGTCGGCGGGTTGGTCAGGCCGCTGCTAACCAATCCGAATTCGCCAGCCCACAAATTGATCATATTGTCCCAATGTAAATAGCCTGTTACATAATCGTGCAGGTCGGCGCCCGATGCATCGAAAGTAAAATAGGTTGCATCCATTTTGAAGGGTTGGCTATTTCCACCAGGTCGCTCGTTGAAAAATAAACCAGGGCCATCACCGCCTTTAAAAAAAGGCATCACCTGATCGTGAATGGCAGGGTCGCCATCATCCATATGGAGAATCAATGCAAAATCCTTGTTATATTTTAGCGGTGCTTTGAAAACAACGGGTGCGTTAACAAGAGGTTGAACAAAGGTAATGGTGATAGTAAAATCTTCGATTTTGCTCCCACTTCGGTTTTGGGCAAAAATCAATGTATTGAATATCAAACTATTGATAACTAAAATTAAAAACAATCGATAGAAATACCTCATTTACTTTATTTTCAACTGTTAAAAATACACATTGTTGTTCAAACACAGCCTGCTACCACGAAGGTAGTTATTCACAAAAGATTGTGGATTAAAAAATTAATTAATTTTTTATCCGGTCACTGAACGTGTAAGTATTTAAAAAGCCGGATACCTTATAACAAGATATCCGGCTTTGACTTTGAATTGCTTAAGTGGCTTTACACAGCCATCTGTCACAAATTATTCAAATACCCTTTAAAGCCTGGCATCAATCTGATGCTTGGGTAGTATCGCCTTAATATCATACACAACGGCATTGACTGCCAATAGTTTGTCGAGTTCAATAGCTTCGAACTCCTTATGTGCAACAGCGGCAACAATTGCAGCGTATTTTTTATTTTTCAGTTCTTCGTTCGAAGTTAATATATCGGCGCCATATTCATGTTTCACATCGGCTTTATTGGCCCAGGGATCAAATGTGTCAACAACACAACCGAATGATTGCAGTTCGTTGATGACATCAATAACACGTGAATTTCGAATATCAGGACAGTTTTCTTTGAAAGTGATACCTAATACCAGAACCGGAGCACCTTCAATTTTATGACCTTTCTTAATCATCAGCTTTATAACCTGATTGGCCACCAGAATACCCATATTGTCGTTCAAACGACGACCGGCCAGAATGATCTCCGGGTTATACCCTAATTCCTGCGCTTTGTGGGTAAGGTAATAAGGATCAACCCCGATACAGTGACCACCCACCAAACCCGGACGGAATGGTAAGAAATTCCATTTGGTTCCGGCAGCTTCGAGTACTTCGATGGTGTCGATCCCCATGAGGTTGAAAATCACGGCAAGTTCATTCACGAAAGCAATATTGATATCGCGTTGCGAGTTCTCGATTACTTTGGCGGCTTCGGCAACTCTTATCGAACTGGCTTTAAAGGTACCGGCCACGATAATACTTTTATACAACTGATCAACTTCTTCAGCAACTTCCGGATTACTGCCCGAAGTAACTTTTCTGATTTTGGTTACTGTGTGAACTTTATCACCCGGATTGATTCGCTCGGGTGAATAACCGCAAAAGAAATCAACATTGTATTTCAACCCACTGAATTTTTCAAGTACCGGAACACAATCTTCTTCGGTGGCACCCGGATAAACAGTTGATTCGTAGATAACGATATCGCCTTTCTTGAGAACCTTGCCCACGGTTTCCGATGCTTTATATAATGGTGTAAGGTCGGGGCGTTTAAACCTGTCAATCGGGGTGGGAACAGTGATTAAAAAAAATTGGCAATCTTTGATATCATTCAGATTTTCGGTGATAAGCAAATGTTTTGCCGTCGAAAGTTCGTGATCTTCAATCTCAAGCGTCCGATCGTGGCCATTATTAAGTTCATCAATACGGGTTTTGTTGATATCAAAACCGACAGTAGTCCTATTTTTTCCAAATTCGACAGCCAGGGGTAAGCCAACATAACCTAATCCAATTACTGCAATTTTCTTTTGATTCATAGTTGTAATATGTTTTATTGTTCTTCTATGATTTTAGCATTTCAGCAAACCGACAATTCCTATTGTTCAAAGCATGACTTATAGGTGACGATCTGAGTATTACTGCTTTCATTCAATGAGTTCTATTAATTAATTGTGCATCAATCATACGCGTGATGTCTCCTAAACTTCCCGACCTGATTTGGCATGGTTGTAATATTTTGAGCAACAAAATTACTCATTCTTTGCATTTTTGCAATTTTTTCTTTATTTTGATGTTTGTTTTACCAGATATAGTCGTTTTTTTTGTCTGTACTCTGCCGAAACTTTACACTGTTCGTTTTATCAGTTTTATTATTTTACTTTTGCACCGATTTTTGTTCATATGTGTTGAACATTATTAAAGAAAGGGATTTTGATGTCGAAGAATTTAGTTATTGTTGAATCTCCTGCCAAGGCAAAGACCATTGAAGGATTTTTAGGGAAAGATTATATCGTTAAGTCGAGTTTCGGCCATGTCAGGGATTTGAGTAAAAACCAACTGAGTGTTGATATCGAAAACGGATTTGAGCCGCAATACGAAATAACAGCCGACAAAAAGAAGCTGGTAGCCGAATTGAAAAAATTAGCAAAAGATGCCGAGATGGTTTGGTTGGCATCTGATGAGGACCGCGAAGGAGAAGCTATTTCGTGGCATTTATTCACTGCTCTCGGATTAAAGGAAGATAAAACGAAACGTATTGTTTTTCACGAGATTACCAAGTCGGCAATCACCAGCGCCATCGAAAATCCAAGGAAAATTGATATAAACCTTGTATCGGCTCAACAGGCTAGGCGTGTGTTGGACCGCTTGGTTGGTTATGAATTATCACCCTTGCTATGGCGAAAAGTTAAACCATCACTCTCGGCAGGCAGGGTGCAATCGGTAACAGTACGTCTCGTTGTTGAACGCGAGGAAGAAATTAAAGAATTTGAGGTGACTTCGGCATATCGGGTTACAGCAATTTTTTCGGTTAACGGAAAATCAGGCCCGGGTTTAAAAGCTGAACTTTCGGAAAGGTTCCCAAAAGAAGAGGAAGCACTTGCCTTTCTGAAATCGTGTATAAATGCGGATTTTACTGTTAGTGCTGTTGAAAAGAAACCAACAAAAAAAACACCCGCTGCTCCTTTCACCACCTCAACATTGCAACAGGAAGCAAGCCGTAAGTTAGGATTTTCGGTAGGTAATACCATGCGTGTTGCGCAACATCTGTACGAATCGGGAAAGATTACCTATATGAGAACCGACTCCGTTAACCTGTCGGGTTTGGCGCTGAAACTCGCAAAAGATGAAATAACAAGCAGTTACGGCAGTAAATATGTTAAAACACGTAATTACACAACCAAATCCAAGGGTGCACAGGAAGCGCACGAAGCCATCCGTCCGACCGAGATGAGTGTTTCGTCAATTACTGGTACCTCTGAAGAGAAACGATTATACGATCTCATCTGGAAACGCACCCTTGCTTCACAGATGGCGGATGCAGAACTCGAAAAAACCACGATCACCATTGATATTTCCAAATCAGAATATAAATTTGTCGCTTCCGGCGAGGTAATCGTATTCGATGGATTTTTAAAGGTCTATCTCGAAGGAAACGATGATGATACTTCGGAAGAAAACGCCGATTTGTTGCCACCGGTGAAAAATGGCCAGCAACTGAACCCGGTTGAAATTGTTGCCCAACAACGGTTTACACGTGGTCCGGCACGTTATACCGAGGCCAGTCTGGTAAAGAAACTTGAGGAACTGGGAATAGGACGACCATCAACGTATGCCCCAACCATATCGACTATATTAAAACGTGAGTATGTTGTGAAGGAAGACCGTCCGGGTCAAACACGCAGTTTCAGGGTTTATAATCTGGTTGATGATAAAATTACTGACAAAACCGAAACAGAGACTTACGGCTATGAAAAGTCCAAATTATTCCCAACAGATATCGGGATTCTGGTGAATAAGTTTCTGTTTCAATATTTCGAATCCATCATTGATTACAATTTTACGGCAAATGTTGAGAAAGAATTTGACGAAATTGCCGAAGGACGCCAGCAATGGAACACCATGATCCGAGAGTTTTATGGGCCATTTCACAAAAAAATTGAAGACACAAACGAAAACTCGGCTAAATTCAGCGGCGAGAAACTACTCGGTATTGACCCTGTTTCTGGTAAGAATCTTTTTGTAAAAGTGGGCCGGTTTGGTCCGATGGTGCAATTGGGTGATACAGATTCGGAGGAGAAACCGAAGTTTGCCGGTTTGAATAAAACCCAAACGATGGAGACGCTCACCCTTGCCGATGCACTCGAATTATTCAGTTTCCCGCGTTCGTTGGGGCTGTTCGAAGAAAAAGAGATGACGGTTGCCATTGGCCGCTTTGGCCCATATGTGAAACATGATGCTAAGTTTTACAGCCTGGCAAAAACAGATGATCCGGCTACGGTTGATGCCGAACGTGCCATCGAAGTCATCATTACAAAACGCGAAAAGGAACAACAGGGAACCATTGTTGAGTTTCAGCAGGAACCTGAATTAAAGGTTCTGAATGGCCGTTACGGGCCTTATATCAAATTCAAAAAAGATAATTTTAAAATCCCGAAAGGAACCGATCCGGCAAAGCTGACATTTGAAGACTGTCAGCGTATTATCGGCAATCCCGAAAATGCTCCTAAGAAAGCTTTTAAAGGAAAAAGAAAATAATAGAGATGAAACTGGTAACTGGTAGCTGGTAACTGGTAGCTGGTTTCTGGTAACAAGTAACCAGCAACAAGCAACAAGTAACAAGAAACAAGTAACAAGAAACAAGTAACAAGTAACCAGCAACAAGTAACCAGAAATTCTACATGGAAATCAATCTTTTTTTCGAACCGGTCAATAAACCACTGATCGAAAAGTATCGCGAAGCGGGTAATAAACGTGTTGTGGACCTGATTGAAATTTATACAGATAAAGGCAATTTCCCCGATTTTGACCAAAAACATATTGCCTTGATAGGTGTTTGTGAAGGCAGACAATCCATTGATAATGAAGGTACAGCACACGCACCTGATGTTATACGCGAACAGTTCTACAAATTGTTTCACCATTGGCCTAACCTGAAAATAGTCGATTTTGGAAATATCCGTCAGGGTCACACGGTTGAAGACACTTATTTTGCATTAAGTCAGGTGATTGGAGTTTTAATCCGCAATAAAGTGTTGCCTATTATCCTGGGTGGCTCGCAGGATTTGACTTATGCGAATTATATGGCTTACGAAAACATTGGCCAATTGGTAAATATCGTTTCGGTTGACCCTTCCTTCGATCTGGGAAAAGAAGAAGAACCATTGAATTCGCGATCTTACCTCAGTAAGATTATCATGCATCAGCCCAACTACCTTTTCAACTTTACGAACCTTGGGTATCAAACCTATCTGATCGAGTATGAATCGGTCGATCTGATGAAAAACCTGCTATTCGATGTTTACCGTTTGGGAGCCATCAAATCGAATATTGCTGAAGCTGAGCCCATCGTGAGAAATGCCGATATTCTTAGTTTCGATATTTCTTCGGTCAGGGCTTCTGATGCACCCGGTAACAGTAATGCCGGACCCAATGGGTTCACCGGAGAAGAAGCCTGTCGCATTGCCCGTTATGCCGGAATGAGCGACAAACTGAGTTCGATCGGTTTTTATGAAACAAATCCCATCTTCGATCTGCAACAGGTTACATCGCAATTGGTTGCACAAATGATCTGGTATTTTATCGAAGGATTCGTCAACCGGAAAAACGATTTACCTGTTTCAGGTAGCCACGACTTTGCAAAGTATATTGTGAAAAATGAAAGCCAGGATGAGGAAATTGTTTTTCTGAAAAGCAAGAAAACCGATCGTTGGTGGATCGATTTATCGTATGGCCGTGAACAAAACAAGCAGTTCGAACGTCATTACTTTGTACCGTGTTCAAAAGAAGATTATGAACTGGCAAAAAAAGAAGAAATACCCGATCGATGGTGGCAGTTTTACCAGAAGTTGATGTAATAATCACGAATAGAACCTTTCAGCATGTCAGGCAATAGCGTAATTCACAATCAGTTATTGACACCGCCATCAAGAAGCAAAGGTCTGTTTTCTGATTTTAGGATATTTCTATGGAACAATCCAACAATTCGAACGCTTGTAAAGTTCAATTCAGGAGAGAAAAGGATTGAATACAACCAACGGATTATGCAACGCGTTGGCATTGAAGTAAATAATTATTATGTATTGAATGTTCATAAAATCGGTATTGATGCACCGGCCACCTATATTTTTAATGAACTGTTGAACTGGAATGGCGATTCAACCTGCTGGCCCAACCATATCGCGAAGGTCGAAAGGATTGATAATGACATTAAAACGATCAGGATTTTGCCCTTTGGCTGGAAAAAATATCCGTTTGGATTAAAAAAAAGTTTCTTTGGACTCAATTTCATCCCCTTGTTTTATTTGAATTCGATCAAAGTAAAGCAAGTCCCCGATGCCTTCGATTTTGACAACGCCCGATATTTACTTTATAAATGCAGTGGAGGTTATCCTATCGGGATATTTACCATGTATGTGCGTTCGTCAATTGCCGAACAGGGCGAGAAAGAGCAATCGCAATTACTTTTTGCCGTTGGCTTCAATTTTTATGGGAAAGAGTACAAAGCGAAAATGAATTTTATGAACAGGATTTGGGAAGCAGTGCATAACCGCGTAACCACGAATGTGCTCAACAGATTAAAACAACTTAGTGAGTGGCGGATTGAGAAAATGGAATCAGGAGCATAGATTCGATATAGTGTTCACTCAAAATGATTATTTGACTAATTTGCCTCCTACATTTTATAAACAGAATAATGCTCATTACTGAACATCAGTTCATAAGGCAGATCGATGTTGGTTCCAAAATATTGTTTCAGAATAATCACATATTTACATCCTTTTTCTTTTATATCATGTATATATATCTCATCCTGAATCTGTTGATTTGAGGCAAGCCATCCTTTGCGGTGTGCAAAATACATCGGCGTCGGAACTTCTCCGCTATTAATTACCACAAGATCATTTCTGACTGAAAATTTATCTAAGGTTGTTTCAAGGGAAGCAATCGCTATTTCTTTTGTCTTCAGCCGAAAATCATGCTGCTGATTCAATACATTTTCGAGTGAGATAACAATCAGTGCCAACAGAATAATCGTTGGATTGGGAATTTTACTGATTCCAAATCCACAGACAAGCGCCATTACAGGGACAAAAGGAATTACATAATAAGCATGGTGAGAAAAAGTGAATCCTGCTTTGAAGACGATAATCAGAAATGCAAGAAAACTCAACACAAATATCGATACGATCTTTTTGTTTTTCTGAATTATGCTGATTATCAGTCCTGCGATAAAAAACCCGAAACCGATAAATTTCAAGGC
>JABFQW010000018.1 GCA_013141455.1 Bacteroidales bacterium | reverse complement strand
AAAATAAGACAATAGAATTTAATAAAAAACTAATCTCCCTCCTATCTATAAATATGAAGAACGGCCTATAACAAAGGTAGTCGTTGCAAAACCTTTCCTCTAAAATGGGAAACCGAAGCAAGCAACTATCCATATACCGCTGCTATTTCATACTTTTATGGCTGAGTTTTTACTAAAAATCATCATTTGAAGGTGTTTTCCGACTAACTGGTTATTAGCAATAAGCAAAGCAAATATCGTCAACAAGACAACAGAAATTTAACGAACATGCAAAAATGGACAAAGAACCTCTGATAAATTTCATTCAAAACTGTCTGCCCGTTTCAAAAAAAACACTTTCAGATATTGCTGAACATTTTGAAGAAAAAACCTTTGCTAAAAATGACTACTTTCTCAGAGAAGGCCAAATAAGCAACGACTATTTGTTTTTAGCCGATGGTTTTATGAGAGCATTTACCTTCGACACGAACGGCAACGAAGTAACGACCTTTTTTTATCCAAAAAACAGGGTGGTTTTTGAAGCTTCATCATTTTTTATGCGTACGATCTCTACCGAAAACATTCAGGCTGTTACTGACTGCAATGGTTACAGTATCACCTTCGAAAGACTGAATATGCTTTTTCATTCCATACCTGAATTCAGGGAATTTGGCCGGGCAATGCTGGTTAAGGAATTTTCGGCTTACAAACAGCGAACCCTGGCAATGATAAATAAAAGTGCGGAAGAACGTTACACAAGTCTGATGATCAGCAACAAAGATATTTTTCGAAACGCCCAACTCAAACATATTGCATCCTATCTTGGGATGACTGACACTTCGTTGAGCAGAATCAGAAAAGAATCATCGAAAAAATGATTTCTTGCCAAATGGCAAGTGTTATTCAGTTACCAATCGATTCCTTTGCATCATAAATATTTAATGCAATGGACAACTTACCTTATTACATCTATTTGACTTTTGGACTTACGCTGCTCCTGGGTTTATTCCTTTTTTATAAAGCTACAAACTATTCAAAAACCTTTTTGAAGATTATATCAGTTTGGATAGCAGTACAAGCAATTCTTGGTCTTTCGGACTTTTACAAAATCACCAATACAATCCCACCAAGATTTGCTTTCCTTCTTTTACCACCATTGGTAATGACTATTGTTCTTTTCAACACTAAAAAAGGGAAACAGTTTATTGATAATTTGAAGCTAAATACGCTTACCTTATTACACATTATCCGGATTCCGGTTGAGTTGGTATTGTTTTGGCTTTTTATACATAAGACTATCCCTGAACTCATGACTTTTGAAGGCAGAAACTTTGACGTTTTTTCGGGACTGACTGCCCCCATCGTTTATTATTTTGGCTTTGTAAAAATGAAATTAAGCAAAACAATTCTGCTTATCTGGAATTTTATCTGTCTTGCCTTGCTTTTAAATATTGCCTTCAATGCAGTATTATCGTTGCCAGGGGTATTTCAGCAATTTGCTTTTGAACAACCCAATATTGCTATTCTGCAATTTCCATTTGTATTGTTACCGGCAGTGATAGTACCGTTGGTATTGTTTTCACATCTGGCGTTAATCCGTCAACTTTTATACGACAAAACCCATTAAGAAATGAAAGAGAAAATATTGATAACATCGGCAACAGGAAAAACGGGTTTTCAGGCCGCAACTCATTTATTGAACGATGGTTATCCTGTTAAAATATATGTACGTTCGCGAAATACCAGAGCATTAGAATTAGAAAAAGCAGGCGCAGAAATTTATCTTGGAGATTTGACTGATTACGCTCAATTATCTGAGGCGTTGAAAGATACAACTCGTGTGTATTATTGCCATCCGTTTGTCCCGGGTTTGTTCGAAAACACGAAAATGTTTATCCGTTGTGCCAGAGAAAACAACATTGAAGCCATTGTAAATATGGGACAATGGCTGGCAGAATTTGATGAGCAGGGAAGCATACACACGAACGATATTAAGGCATCGTATCACGAATATGAGCAATCGGGATTAAACGTGATTCAATTAATACCAGGTTTTTTCGCCGACAATACTTTCTTTGTAACCGAATTTGCCAATCAATTGGGTTTGATGCCTTTACCTTTTGGAAAGGGTAAAAATCCCGCTATCTCAAACGAAGATCTGGGATTGGTGATTGCAGCCTTACTTAAAAATCCGAAACCTTATATTGGAAAACGATTACGTCCCACAGGGCCCAAATCCCTGTCAGGCAGGGAAATGGCCGCAATATTTTCGAAAGTCACCGGAAATAAAGTCAGGTATTTCGATATTCCGGAATGGATGTTTCTGAAAGCCGCGTTCTTTTTCGCAAAAGAGATGGGATTAGACAATTTTTCAATTTCGCAGGTGCGGCATTATATGAAAGAATATCAGCATAACAGCTTCGATATTGACGGCACTACGAACATTGTAAAGGAACTAACCGGCAAAGAACCCGATGATTTTGAGAGGATTGTGAGAAGATATGTAAACAATTCTCCATACAGGATACGCAATTTCTCAAATTGGTTTCAGGCAATGAAAAAAATGTTGGCGCTGCCATTACAAGCTATCCCAACTATTCAGGAATTAGAAAAATATAACCAATAATCATGTATAATTACCCAAAATTCAAAAACAAGGAGTACGACCTTCTGCATTCGACTGGTATCAGAAGTGGCGAAATCATTCCAAATTTTACGGTAGTAAATCTGGATGGTAAAACAAAATCAATTTCCGACTTTTTAGACAAACCAATCGTACTTGAAACAGGGAGTTTAAGTTGCGGAATGTTTGCCGGACAAGAGAAAGCGATGAACCAGCTCGCAAAGGAAGTTACAGATTTTAATTTTCTGTTGCTTTATGTACGGGAAGCTCATCCGGGAAAATCAATACAGGCACACAGCAGTATGCATGAAAAATGTGATTTAGCCAACAGGCTGAATAGCGAAGATAAAATAGAAAACAGGACCATTATCATTGATGACATAAACGGAACCGTGCATAAAATTCTCGGTGCCTTACCAAATATGGTTTTTATTATCGACACGAACAGGTTGGTGATTTTTAAAGACGAATGGAATAATGCCAGCGATTTGCAAAAAGCGATGCACGAATTCAGAATAACTCAAAAACCAATCCGACAAAAATGGTCGATGTTGCCATTACCGAATATTCCTGTGGAATACAAAGTTTTTAAACGGGCAGGTTGGGACGCCGGCTTTGACTTTATTGTTGCGTTACCAAAACTACTGTTTTCTCATCTGTTTGGTGGACTTTGCAGAAAATTCCCGGGATTCTGTTAATTTTAAAACGACAGCCATTGATACATAGAACTTAGCAGTTACTATCGGGATGATTCAGAATCAACGAAAATGACCGAATTGTAAGTTTTCCAACCTTATAAGATGAGGCAGTTTTATTTGATAATTGTTTGAACCCCTGACATACCTTTGTCACAACGGCCCTTTACTTTTGCCACTCATTAAAAATCAAAAAAAATGCAAAAAGTAAAATTAATCACCAGGCTGATGTTCGTTTTAACAATTTCATGTACAAGCAATTATGTCGGTTATGCCCAACAATCAAATCCGAAAGGGAAAATGGAACAACAGGTAATCGATAAGGTTCAACCGACAGCCGGCCAATTCGTGAGTAGTCCGTTGAGGACCCGTGTCAGATTGGAGTTAAATGCCTCTGCACCGGATGTGTGGGCGCTGGTAGGCCATCCGGAACGAATGCCCGAATACAGCGCTGGCCTCCGAAAAGTAGATTCACAGCATGATAGTTCGGGTAATTGCACAGCATTTACCTGTCATTTTCTGCCGATGGAAGATGGCGGTGAGGAAACAACGCATAACGAAATTGTGAAATGGTACGAACCCAATCAGGGTCTGGCTTCAATGGCCGAAGAACCCAATGTATTCGGATTACAACAATCGCTTGGTTTGATTACCCTCGAAGCCGCCGGGAATAAAACCATCTTTACCTGGGATATGCACTTCAATGCCGAAAACGAAGTGATGCTGAAAATGAATATCACTGCTTTTGAACAATCCTTAAATGGTGATATCGCCAGGCAATTAATCGAAAAATTTGGTGGAAAGGTGCTGGAAAGTTATGTGGAAGGGAAAAAGTAATGTAATTCCTGATTAATCTCACGTTGATAAAAACCGCTAATCTGATTTAGCCGGGGTGATTCTGCTTAAGAGAATGTAAGAAGTATGACTTATCACACTGATTTACATTCTCTTACTTGATCATATAGTGCATCTTTGCAATTATAGGGCAGTATTCTCACAAAGCACCGCGAGTAACTAAATGTTCCCAATAAGGGTAAACAAATAATTTGAGTTTGTTTCTTCGTGCCGGTTTACGATTTTTACCCTTAATTTTTATCAAACAAAACAGCAACCTGTAAATCGAAGCTATTCCATAATTTTATAGGTGATTTTTCTCTAAAAACGGTCTTAACGGAAGTTGTTGAATAAACTGACATAGTGGCTATAATTCGGATATTTTTTTCAGCTTCGAACTACCAACTTCGCGCTTCCTGCTTCCCACATCGGGTCATCAACCTCCAACCTCCGAAAAATTGTATCTTTACCACAAAAATCAAAAGCATGTTAGGAGACGTACTACTCATCACCGAGAAACATCAGAAAGCCGGTGAAGCGATTATCGAATTCATATTAAAAACCCCGAAACCAAAGATGATGGTGGGCATCTCGGGAGAGTCTGGCTCCGGAAAATCGGAACTGGCTCATGTGATTGCCAAAGGCCTGCGCAAACATGGCATCATCGCCAAGCCACTTCATATTGATAATTACTACCGCATTCTTCCGCTCGAACGCACCGAATGGCGCAAAACCAATGGCATTCAAAAGGTTGTCGGGCCGGGCGAATACGATTGGGCAACTATCAATCGCAACATCAGCGAGTTTAAAAACGGAAAGGTTTCAACCGGTCCATGTGTTGATCTGGTAACCGAACAGGTTGATCAACTTACCACCGATTACAAAAGTGTCGATATGCTGATCATCGATGGATTGTATGCCATCAAGGTGGACGATGTTGATGTCAGTATTTTTATCGAACTCACCTACCACGAAACAAAAAAAGCACAGGTAGTACGTGGCAAAGAACCTCAGAATGAGTACCGTATGCAGGTGCTCGAAAAAGAACATCAGGAAGTGCAGGCATTGAAAAATAAAGCAACTGTGCTGATCAGCATGGAATATGAAGTGAAAATCCTGTAATGCAAAATGCAATTATCAAATTGATTGGTTAATTTAATGAGACACGTAGTATTTTCGACCATTTTGCATTTTGAACTTTGCATTTTGCATTTTGAAATTTTGTAAAATGATAAATATCTACCAGCTTTTTCCACGTCTGTTTGGAAACACAAAACAGCAGACTGTAATCGATGGAACGATAGAGCAAAATGGTTGTGGTAAATTTACTGATGTTTCGGTTGAGGCCATCGCAGCCATCAAAAATCTGGGGATTACCCATATCTGGTTAACTGGTATCATACGTCATGCTTCGCTCACAGCCTATTCTCAATTTGGAATTCCCGAAAGCAATCCGTCCGTGGTGAAAGGCAGGGCCGGTTCGCCTTATGCCATTTGCGATTATTATGATGTCGATCCTGATCTGGCAAACGATGTAGCCCATCGAATGCAGGAATTTCGTGAGTTTATTGACCGTATTCATCAGCAAAAACTGAAAGTAATCATCGATTTCGTTCCCAATCATCTGGCGCGTGGATACAAATCAATAGCCAAACCAGCCGGAGTAATTGATTTCGGCGAAAACGACAATACAAGCCAGCGTTTCAGAAGAGACAATAATTTCTATTATCTGCCGGGTGAGTCCTTTGTATCGCCCAGGATTTCGACTGAACCATTTTATATTGAACCAGCTTTCAATGAATTTCCGGCAAAAGCAACCGGAAATGATTGTTTCACGGCCAGTCCCACGCTTAATGACTGGTACGAAACCATCAAACTGAACTATGGTTTTGATTATGAAATCAATCAGTTAGCTGAAGGTGATACCGAGCCTGATACCTGGAAAAAGATGCTGCATATTATCGCATACTGGTCCGAAATGGGTGTGGATGGTTTCAGGGTAGATATGGCCGAAATGATTCCTGTCGATTTCTTTGCCTGGATGATTCCTTCAATAAAAAACAAATTTCCAAAATTGATATTTATTGCAGAGATTTACCAGCCGCATCTTTATAAATCCTTTGTTGATGCCGGTTTCGACTTTCTCTACGACAAAGTCGGGATGTATAACCGCATGAATGATGTGTTGCGTTTTGGCCATGCTACCGAATCAGTCAGTATCTGTTGGAAAATGCTCAATGGTCTTGACGACAAAATGTTACGTTTCGTGGAGAACCATGATGAGGAAAGGCTTGCTTCAAGACATTTTGTTGGTGATCCCTTCGCGGCATTGCCGGCTGTAGCTGTTTCGGCGCTCATGCATCGTGGACCTTTCATGATATATAACGGACAGGAAAGCGGCGAACAGGCCGAAGGAACCATCGGTTATAGTGGTGATGATGGCCGCACTTCCATTTTCGATTATTGCACCATGCCGCAACACCAAAAGTGGATGAACGGAGGAAAATTCGATGGAAAGAACATGGAAAAGGAACAGAAGAAACTGTTTGCTTTTTATAAAAAAATACTTCGTCTTCGCCTTGCGAATGAAGCGTTCAGCAGAGGTGACTTCTACGACCTGATGTGGGCAAATCCATGGTTTACCGAGTTTGATCCACGGTTTGTGTATGCTTTTTTACGATATACCAATACCCTGAAAATCCTTGTGGTGGCCAACTTCCACCGGACCGAAAGTCGCCGGATGCGAGTCAATATTCCTGAAGATGCGATCAAATTGGCCGGCCTTCATGATGATCATCAAAATAGTTGGATGGCTGAAAACCTCCTTGATAAAGAAAAATCAATACCCTTTGAATCAGAAACCCTGATAAATCCGGGATTGCAACTCAAACTTCAACCGTTAGAAATCGCGATACTTCATTTACATCCAATTGCTAAAAAGCCTTAGTAGTACATTTTTCAGCAGAGACCGGTCAGTTACTTTTTACGGTAATAATCTGATGCATATAGTTGTCAACACCATCGGCAGTGTAAGACCAGATATAATGCCATTTTTGACTTTTCTTGCCCATATTATCCACAGTCAGGCTTGCCAGGGCAAAAAAACCTACACTCGGATCGGTATAACCTAATGTAAGCCTTTTGTCATCGTTTTCCACCGTCCAGGCGTATTCTCCATAAGTATTATTAAAAAAATATGGCTTCCACGATCCGTTTATCTCCATCGGGAAACCCGTTCCATCGCCACCGGCATCGCTAAGTACAAAAACCGTATTGTCACCACTTATGGTAGAATCACTTTTAATAAGATTATCCTCGTAAGTAATTGTTTGAACGCTTTGTACGGTGTAAGAACCTGCTTCGTGTTTGATCCAGTATTCCGGATAAAGTGTGCCCTTTTTGGCGCAACCAAAGCTCAAGAAAATCAAAATAATGGAAATGAATGCAATTTTTTTCATCACTGTATTATTATATTTTTAGAATAATAGACTTAATCCAACCGACATTTTATACCCTCTGAAATCGGATTTAATATATTTCTTATTAGCCAAAACATATTCGGCTCCACCCATTTCCATATAGGTTTTGTAATCTTCGGGCAGTGTCAACATCCCAAAATTATTCCCCGTATTCAATGCTTTGTAATTAGAAATATCGCCCCAATCACTGGGTGCTATCCGATTACTTGATTGCCGTATAGCCTGAAACTCCAGTTTTAAACCCCTGTAAAGGCGATAGTTGATGAGAATACCCAACTCATTTCCCAATACACCTGAGTTCAAATAGGTTCCATTTAAATCTTTGTCACTTCCAACACTCTGGAATCCATCACGATACACATAGCTTGAAACAATTCTTGAATGACCGCCAAAGCGCAGATTCGCAATTCCATAAGTATTTAATCTTTCATGCATTAGTTTTAAAAGCCGGAATCCCGCACCCATGGCAATCGTATTGGATATAAAATCGAAGCGACGCGATTCCTGAAAAGCAAAACCTGCTTCGCACTGATTGTGTGTGTGTTGCCACAATAAAACCAAATATATTTTTTGTGATCCATACCTCAGACCCAGATCAACATTCAGTTTGTTGTTAAAATCTGTCAGTGGTGTAACGGGTTTGGTGGACTCATTATATGTACTTACAAAATTACGCCAGCCGTCATTGCTGACATTACTGAACAATCCATAATGAACCACCAGAGCTAATTTATGGTCATTCGCATCATACTTCGATCGGTGTGAACTGTTAGCATCATGCTGGGCAATAATACCGGCAGATTGAATAACGACTAACAACAGGAATACAAGTCTTTTAATCATGTTTTTTTATACTACTAATCAGGTACAAAATTGCGTCTTTTTCTGAAGCGATCCTAATTCTATCTTGTTTTATATCAGGAATTGTGCGAATCCGGGATAAGATGCAATCGCAGAAAGACCGTTAAGCCTAACAAACTGCTCATTAAAGTTTACTGCTTAAACTACACTTTTCCAGATGAATTTGTATTCGTTTCGTATGCCATTATTCAAATTTCACAAAATTGATATCCATTGTTTGAGCTTATATTAAGAGAAGACAAACACAATACAAATGTGTTCCAGCAGTAGATGGAAGTACCATTTGTTGTGATTGTGCATCAGGCAGTACAAAGATTAATTGGCATACATTACCCAAAGAAATCAAATTCACGTATCTTTGAGACGTGTACTCCAACTTGGGTAAATTAATTTGAACACCTCTCAACAATGAACCAAAATCGAATGAAAATCGTTGAAAATGATGCCTGGCTCGAACCGGTGAATGATGCTGTAACACAACGTTACCAGCGATTCAGAGATCGTCTGAATCAGATTGTGGCCAATTTCGGTAGTCTGAAAGCCTTCGCGACAGGTGATCAGGTTTTCGGTTTTAATTATGATAAGGTGCGCAAAGGTTGGTGGTACCGCGAATGGGCTCCCGGCGCAGCGCAACTTTGTTTGTTCGGTGATTTCAACAACTGGAACAAATCATCGGAACCGCTCATCAACAACGGACATGGCATCTGGGAAATATTTCTCGCCGATGAAAAATACAGCAAACAATTGGTGCATGAAAGTCTGGTGAAAGTGATTATCCATAGTGCAATGGGAATCAACGAACGCATACCGGTGTATATCAGGCGCGTGGTTCAGGATGAAAATTCAAAAGATTTCTGCGGGCAGTTCTGGCATCCCGAAAAACCTTACAAATTTAAAAGCAAAAACCCTGTTCTTGCGAAGAGCCAACCGCTGTTGATCTATGAATCGCATATTGGTATGGCACAGGAAACCGAAGGTGTTGGTTCCTATAAAGAATTTACTGACAATATTTTACCTAAAATTGTAAAAGCCGGTTACAATGCTGTACAGTTGATGGCCATCGCCGAACATCCGTATTATGGCTCATTTGGATACCATGTTTCAAATTTCTTCGCGGCCAGTTCACGCTTTGGTACTCCAGAGGAACTGAAAGAACTCGTCGATACAGCGCATAAAATGGGATTGATCGTGATCATGGACATCGTGCATTCGCATACCGTAAAAAACACGCGCGAAGGACTGAATATGTTCGACGGGACCGATTCGCAATATACCCATCCGGGTGGTCGTGGCGAACATCCTCTATGGGATTCAAAACTTTTCAATTACGGCAAACAGGAGGTGTTGCAGTTTCTGCTTTCAAACATCCGTTACTGGCTCGATGAATTCAGGTTTGACGGCTACCGCTTCGATGGGGTTACTTCGATGATCTATTTCCACCATGGAAATGGGGTAGATTTCACAAGCCCTGAACAGTTTTTTACCGATGGCGTTGAATTTGATGCCATCACCTATCTTCAGCTTGCCAACGAACTGATGCATCAGCTAAGTAACAACAATATCAGTATTGCCGAAGAAGTCAGCGGGATGCCAGGTCTCTGCAACCCGATCGAAGATGGTGGCATCGGATTCGATTACCGTTTGGGTATGGGCTTACCCGATTTCTGGATCAAACTGCTCAAAGACCAGAGTGACGAAAACTGGAGCATCCATGAAATGTATGACACCTTGACCAACCGCCATTTCGACATTAAAACCATTGCCTATGCCGAATCGCACGACCAGGCCCTGGTGGGTGATAAAACCATCGCTTTCAGGCTAATGGACAAGGAAATGTATTTTCACATGGCAAAAGACCAGCAAAATCTGATCGTCGATCGGGGCATCGCTTTGCATAAAATGATCAGGTTGTTTACTATTTCATTAGGTGGCGAAGGCTGGTTAAATTTCATGGGAAATGAGTTTGGTCATCCCGAATGGATCGATTTCCCACGTTTGGGTAACGATTGGAGTTACCAACATGCGCGCAGGCAATGGTCGCTTGTCGAAAAAGATTATCTGAAATACCATTGGCTTTCTGATTTCGACCGCGCGATGCTAAAAATGGTAAAAGAAACCAATATCATGCTTTCGATGCCACCCTGGCTGATGCAGGCTGATGAAGCCAATAAAACGCTTGTTTTCGAACGCAACAACCTTATTTTTGTGTTTAACTGGCACACATCCAATGCCTTGCCAGGATATGAAATACAAGTGAAACAAACCGGTGATTATAAAATCATACTCTCGACCGATGATAAGGATTTCGGCGGTTTTGGCCGCATCGATACAGCTATTCATTTCCCGACCTATGAAAGGGATGGATTGGTGTTTATGAAAATCTATAATTTGAGCAGGACGGCATTAATTTTGCAGAGATTGGAATTGTAATGATTGGACAACTTTAGTTTTAAGTCATAGGATCACCCATTAAATCCATATTGCTATGAAATCAAACATAATTATCCCATTTACTATGATTATTTTGTCACTTCTTCTTTTCTATCGTTGTGCCGAAAAAGAGAAAATCAATCCCGGCCCGGTAACCGGAAGTTTAATTGGCAATTCCAATTGTAAAAGCGATCTGAAGTCTGATACAACAACCAACTATTCGTGCGTGGAATACAGTTATAATATAACAAGTAAAATATTGATTTTCAAACATATCAATACTGCATTCAATTGCTGCCCCGAAGGATTTTATTGTAACGTTTCGCTCAAAAACGACACCATCCTTATTGAGGAGTTTGAAAATAGCAGTTTATGCGATTGCAATTGTCTGTATGATCTTGATATCGAAGTGAAAGGTGTAGAAGCAAAAAAATACCAGATCAAATTCATCGAACCTTATTGCGGCGATCAGGAGAAAATTGAATTCCCGGTTGATCTGGCAGCTCTTCAGCAAGGCAGTTCTTGTGTTACAAGGACAAATTACCCGTGGGGGATTTAGGGGGCTTTTCAATTTTTGTTAAGTATACTGAATAAAATGATTGTTTTTATGAACTTTGTTAAGTATACTGAATAAAGTATCATGGTGGGTGAACTATTTCTGCAGTAGAAATAGCGTTTTTATTTTGTTTGTCAATGCCCACCTTTCCTTTAATAACTCGTTTCATCCATCTTCACCTTCCCCCAGAAAGTTCGGTAAACAAAAACGGTATAAGCGATCACAAGCGGAGCCCCAATGGCCGTCATCAGCAACATGATACCTAAAGATTTTTCGGAGGAAGCCGCATTGTAAACCGTAATGCTGTAAGCCGGATCGATGGTGGAACGGATCAATACCGGATACAATTCGATGGCGACCAACATCAATAGAAAACTCATGCTGAGCGATGAAAACAGGAAAGCATGCACATATTTCGCTTTACTCACCAAACGGGGAACATTGGCAATACTCAGGAAAGCCAGCAATGGCACTATGAAAAGCGCAGCGTTTTCGCGCAGGTTATCCGACAGATGCGGTAGGTAAATCAATGTGTAAAGCGTTACGACACTATAACTTACAATGAAAAAGATAATCGATATGTTAAGCAGCGAATTGACTTTCACAAACAGCTTTCCTTCGGTTTTCATGGCCAAATATATGGCGCCATGCATCATAAACAGCGCCAGCGTGGTGATACCTACCATGATGGCGTAGGGATTCAGGAACTGGAGCCAATGACCGGTAAACTGAAAATCGGGGCCAATGGCAATCCCCTGAAGAATATTACCCATTACAACACCAAGCAGCAAGGCCATGAGCGCGCTTGATACACTGTAACAGATATCCCAGGTGTTGCGCCACCATTTCATATTTTCCTTACTTCGAAACTCGATTGATACCGCCCTGAAAATCAATGAAAACAGAAAAAGCATGAACGGAATATACATGGTCGAAAACAGAGAAGCATACAAAACAGGGAAACCTGCAAAGAGCGCTCCACCACCAATAACCAACCATACTTCATTGCCGTCCCAAACCGGACCCACCGCGTTAAGGGCAATGCGACGGCTTTCTTCTTTTTTCAGAAACAGATGCCACGCACCTGCACCCAGATCGAATCCATCTAAAATGGCATAACCCGAAAACAGGCCTCCAACAACCAGAAACCAAAGCGTTGGATAATCAATTCCAAATATCGTTTGCATATACATTTCGTTTTATAGGTTGTTGTTTTCTGACTGAAATTCGCTGGCTAAGCTCTCCTGCAACGGACGGGTTTCGGTGAAACTCTCGTCATGCGGTCCGGCCTTGATTTTTTTATTGAGAAGATACAGGAACAGGACAAAAAGTAAAGCGTAAATCAAGGTGAACATGATCAGAGAGAAAAGCACCTGGTTGGCCGTCACGACCGCCGAAAAAGCATCAGATGTTCGTAGCAATCCATAAACAACCCAGGGTTGACGGCCCATTTCAGCCGAAAACCATCCAAATTGATTTGCCAACTGCGGCAAAATCACCGAAAGCACAAAAATCCTGAGCAGCCATTTGTAGTCGAACAGCTTACCGCGCCACCAAAGGAATATTCCGAAGAGTGATATCCCGATGAAAAATATTCCGAAAGCCACCATCAGGTGATAAAACTGAAAGATGGCATTCACCTGTGTCGGAACTTCATCTTTCGGAAAATCATTTAGTGCAGGCACTTTTGTGTCGAAATTGTTGTGCAGTAAAAAACTCAATCCGCCGGGGACATAAGGCCCGTAAACCTTTTGGTTTTTCTGGTCAACCCAACCAAAAATGTATAAATCAGCCTGGTTGGCACTGTTGTAATGCCCTTCGAAGGCGGCTAACTTCGCCGGTTGATTGATGGCAACGCCATTGGCTGAACCATGTCCGGTAACCAATTGCAACACAGAGGCTATGGCCGCCACACAAAGTGCAATCACAAATGCCTTTTTCGACAAGGCAACAAAGCGTCCTTTGAGCAGATACCAGGCATGAACGCTCATCACCAGAAAAGCACCGGCGATCAATGCGCCAATCCATACATGCAGTATCCGATCGACACTCGATGGATTGAATACCATGGCCTGGAAATCGGTTATTTCGGCCCGGGCCTGTAAGCCTTCACCAACAATATGATAACCGGTTGGCGTTTGCTGCCAACTGTTGGCGACCACGATCCAGACAGCCGAAAACATGGAACCGAGCCATACACCCACAGTTGAAATGAAATGTACCTTCGGCGTCACCCTGTTCCAGCCAAAGAGTAAAACACCCAGAAAACCACTTTCAAGCGCGAAGGCAAAAATACCTTCGGCTGCCAGGGCGCTCCCGAAAATATCACCGACATATCGTGAATAAACAGCCCAGTTTGTCCCAAATTCAAACTCCATCACGATGCCGGTGGCCACGCCGAGTCCGAAAGTGATGGCAAATATTTTTGTCCAGAACCGCGCCAACTGCTCATACATCTTGTTATGGGTCCGTAGATATGCCCCTTCCATTAACACCATAATCAGACCGATGCCAATGCTCAGGGGTGGATATATATAATGAAACGATATGGTAAAAGCAAACTGAATGCGTGACAATAATTCGACATCCATGATTATATTGTATTAAATGACAGTAGTTTATGATGAAAATTGAAAAGTTGAATGACTTCTCAAAAGTAGGTCAATAATTCATTTGCCACTGACTAAAGTCAGTGGCAAATGAATTATTGTTATTAGCTCTGATTCTGAAGGGTTCTCAAAAAATCATCCTTGCGCCGGCGGCTCACTTCAAGCTGGGTTCCATCTTCCATGGTAACGGTTCCACCTTCTCCCTTTTTGTATTTTTTCAGAAAACGCATATTGATAATCGACGACTTATGAATCCGGAAGAATCCCATCGATTCAAGCAATTCTTCATAATCTTTCAGTGTTCTGGATACAAGAATCCGGTCGCCGTTTTGGAGATAAAAATGGGTATAATTATTATCCGATTCGCACCTGACTATTTCATCAATCCGTACGAAAATCAACTCATCCAGCGATGGAAGCACTATCTTCTCGATCCCGCTCCGGTTGCCAAGCAACACTTTTATTTTAGCCGGTTGATTGTCTCCTGATAGTTCAATTTTCGTAAGCGCCTTCACAAGATCATCAGCATTCACCGGTTTCAGCAGGTAATCGATGGCGCTGAATTTAAAAGCAGTGAGTGCAAAATGGTCGAAAGCCGAAACAAAAATGACTTTGAAAGAAATATTAGAAACCTTATCAAGCAAATCAAAACCTGTTCCATCAGGCATCTGAACATCCAGAAAAACCAGATCAGGAGTGATTTCGGCAATGAGCTGAAGGCCATCGGCTACATTGGCTGCCTCACCAACAATTTGAATATCAGTAGCATATTCAGCTAATAATTGCTTTAACGTAAAACGGGCTTTTTCCTCGTCGTCGATGATTATTGTTTTGATCATGCAACAAATATAAGAAACGATTGATCATTCCACTTCGCAGGGCATTAAAACATCGATCATGGTTCCGGAAGCCGATCCGTTAACATCGGTTAAATCAGTGATGGTGTATTGATAATCGTTGTTCGATTTTTTTCCCAACAGCAACAACCTTTCCTTTGTAAGTTGCAGACCTAACGATTCATGTGCTTTGAAATTCGCATGTTCAATCGTTCTGGCCTTTTCGCGCCCCACACCATTATCTTTTACAATGGCGTGAATAGCTGATGATTCCATAGTAAAATGGATACGTATCAAACCCTTTTCCTTTTTATGCAGTATGCCGTGAATCAAAGCGTTTTCGACAAAAGGTTGCACCAACATGGGTGGAATATAGGTATTTGCTGTATCTATTTCCTGGCCGGCAATAATCTCGAATTCGAACCGATCGTTGAAACGCAATTGTTCTATTTCGAGGTTCAGTTGCAGGGTTTTTATTTCATCTTCGATGGAAATCATTGATTTCCTGGAGTTTTCAAGAATGAGCCGGATCAGTTCCGAGAATTTTGTCAGAAATATCTGTGCAGATTTTGTATCGTTTTTAACAATGAAACTGTTAATCGAATTTAATGAGTTGAAAATAAAATGCGGACTCATCTGCGAGCGCAGCAGTCGCTGTTCAATATCAACATTCATGCGCTCAAGTTCGGTTTTGATGTTTTTTTGACGCAAGCGGTATCGGTTATACATCAGGTAACCGGCCAACAAAATAAGGATGGCTAATAGTGTCGTATAAATGCGTAAACTTTTCTGCCTGCCTATTTCCAGCGACTGGATGGCTTTGTCCTGATTCAGCAATACGATTTCTTTTTCCTTTTTATCCGTTTCATATTCGGTTCGCAGACGTGCGATATCTTTACGTGAATTTTGGTTGAACAGCGTATCCTGCAATTCGGTATAGGCAACGAATTGGTCGAGCGACTCCCTGAAATTTCCCTTTTTCTGATTTATCAAATACAGTATATGCCTTGCATCAATGATCAATTTTTGATTTTGAAGTTTCAGCGCCATACGTAAACCCTCCGAAGCCAGCGGTAATGCATCGTCAGCTGTGCCTGTTTCGATCAAAACCTGAGCTAATTTTATGTTGGCGCCGACAATCCCCAATGGATAATTATTTGCTTCACCTATTTCCAGTGCTTTATGGTAATTGTTTTGGGCTTCATTGAAATTACGTTTCAACAGATGGTAATCTCCGATATTCAGGTGTGCATTCATGGTTGTTTTCGGGCTGTTACTTTGCTGACTAATGCTTAGTGCCTCCTGAAAATTTTTCAACGCTTCCTCCTGTTTGCCTGTTTCAACATACAATTCACCAATATTATTCAGTAAAACAGCGATTTTAGCCGAATCGCCAAGCTGACGGATCAACGCGAGCGATTGGTCGTAATACTCCATGGCAAGCTGAAACTGCTGCCATTCGTAATAAACAATGGCAAGATTATTTATCGAAAAAGCCATCATCTCTATATTGCCCTGACTTTTTGCCATTTCGAGTGCATGACTGTAATTTTGAACCGATTGCTGGTAATTTCCATTGTTATTATACACGATACCCATATTATTATACGTATGGATAATACCCACAGTATCATGTATCTGCAACAAAATATCCTGCGCTTTACGGTAGTAGCTGAGTGCCGAATCGTGCCTGCTTTGGTTTGAAAAGCCAATCCCTATGAAATTTAATGCCATAGCCTCACCGCGCTGGTTGGGTATCTGACGGGCGATGATGAGCGCTTTTCGGGCAAACATAATCGTTTGTTCAAAATTCGAATAGATGTTTGATGAGGCAATAGTCAGATAGTTCTTCATCCTGGCATCGTCAGTCAAACTCTCACCGGCAGGGCTGTTCATCAGGGCAGTGATGGAGTCGATTCGGGAATTCTGGGCGTTGGCCGAAAACTGAATTGCAAGATTAATCAGTAATACACAAACAAAAGTCTTCATGATTCTTTCCATACACTCATTGATATCTGCCGGTTACCATCCCATTGGCTCCATACCATCATTTGCACTTGATAGCGTAGGTCAATAGTGATAGTTTTGAGGCTATTCGTATAAGTACGTAATAACTTTCCAAATATACAGATTGGAACAATATGAGCAATTTTTGAATCAATAATAAGCAGTCATGAAAAAGAAATTTAATTTCATCCAGCGTTCGTTTTACCTTATAAGTTTAATGATCGTAGCAATTATCTCGTTGAATAACATCCTGATGGCACAGGCAACCGGTGAAGTTGTAAACTTAGGTTTATATGGTGGGGCAGCTGTTGACCTAACCTATTGCAATACCAATTTACGCCTGTTTGGCGCCGTGAACACACCGGCATCTTTGTTTTACACCGATGATGATGGCGCCAACTGGACACAACCATTCCCGCTTGACTCACTCGATTATGAAAATGCCCAGCGCGGATGGGGTGGCGGTGGCATAAAAATTTTTACCAACAGCAAAGGATGGGTCGCGCTACGCACAGCCCAGCAGGGCGGTACACTATCGTCATCTGTCATTAGTTTTACGGAGGGTGATAGCGGCAGTTTCCATACAGCTATCGATAAATACATGCTTCATCAAATCAATCCGGCTTACAATCCACAGAGCGTTACCGGAATGGGCCTTTCGGATCATTATCAATATACCGGACTGGAACAATACCTCGTACGCATCAATGATACAAGCACTTATGGAAATCACAATGTGGTTACACGTACCGACACGATCACCGGAATCGGAGTAAATTACCGTATTCTTGATATTGCCGTGGCCAACCACGAAACCGGATATCCGGTATATCTGATCACCGGCACCTCGGGTAACGATGGCGGAACCATCTATCGTTTTGACGGGACAAGCTTTGTGCAACTCACTGTAGCCGGATTCCCCAACCGGGTTGAAAGAATTTTTACGCATCCCTCACAAATAACCGGTGACACACTGATAGCGAGCATAAAAAACACAACAACAAATCTCCGCTTCGTTTACCTAACGGTTGATGGCGGTATAACATGGAATGACATAACGCCTGCTTACGGAACCAACTGGCCCTTGCATAGCGCTGATTACAGTGCTTCATGGGTAGGTTCGATGCCATTGAGTAATGGATTACGATTGTCGTTTCCGGGCGGTGGTGTTTCGGATGATCTTGGTGCCACCTGGACAGCACATGTGTTGCCCGATAATGCGATGGCAAGTTTTCCTACTGATCCGACAAAGGTTTTTGGAGCCTATGGACTTGGTGTGGCAATGAGTATAACAGGCCCGGAAGGATCATTTGGTTTAACCGATAATGTAGGAATGGCCGCTGTTTCAATCACGAAAATCGCACAGTCAAAAGGAATTTATTATGTTTCGACGAATGCCGGTCTCGGATACACAAACGCCTATTTCGATGAAACAGTTACCGGAATTGATCGTTGGAAAGCGCCTTATGGAGCCTTTCCTATTGCCGGAGTAGGTGATGATGCCGGGGTTAGTTCAGTGGCGGTGAGCCCAACCGATAGCCTGCATGTGGTAGCCGGTCATACGAATGGGTTTTCGGTCAGTTCGACCGGTCCGGTTGGTTTTTCAAATGTTACCCCAACGGGTTGGAATACATCCACAAACTACGATTCACGCGTAAATGCCATCCGGTTTGTTTCAGATGAAATTGTTGTGGCTGTGACCGGTTCAGGTTCAAATGTGCTGCAATTTCCTTCATCACCTTATGGCAACATCTGGCGCAGCAGTGATGGTGGTTTAAGTTGGTCATTGGTAACACCGGCCGGCTTTCTTCAGGGTAATGCCGTTGAAGTAGGCACTGCCAACGGTGATACGGTTTTATATGCCGGAACAGGATATTACGACCAAAGCTATCCCAAGGTTGATGGTGCGCTCTGGCGTTCGGATGACCTTGGTCTGAGCTGGAGTTTTGTAAACAATGGCCCGACGGGTTTAATGTCGGGAACCATAAATATGCCTGTATATGACATTGATGTTAACCCACGGGGCAACGATACAATTTATCTCGCATCAGGTGAAAACCTCGACTATGCTTTGGTAAGCAGTGTTGATGGTGGTGCAAATTACAGCTATACTGCTGTCGTCCCACATGGAGCATTTTCGTCGGTGCTGGTGAATAGCCGGAATCCGGATGTTATTTCTGCCGGTGCACGCCGTAATGTATTCAGATTAAACACAATAACCGGTATTATTGATACCACCTTTTTTGGACTGCCCGGCGAATTTGTTCCCGACCTTGAGAATGGATCTACCTTGCTTGGAACCACAACCGGTTTTTTCAGAATTACTGAAAACTATGGTGCTGATACCACACGTTGGAATGGCACCGGAAACTGGAGTGAAGCCGCCAGGTGGTCGAATGGTTTGCCTGAGTATTTAAAAAATATTGTGATCGAATCGGGGGCTTCACAAATCGATAATGGCTTCGAAGTGAATGAACTTATTGTTAATCCACTTTGTGATTTAACCTTGTTAACATCGGGTGAACTTTCGATGAACAGCACGCTGACCCTGAAATCGAATGCTACAGGAACAGCCTCGTTTATCAATCAAAAGCCGGGAACAGCTTCATACAATGCTACCGTTGAAAACTATCTCACCGATGGCCGCTGGCATTATGTGTCACCACTTGTTGAGGCGGCGACCGCGGCATCCTACTATTTTGCCGGTGGTTCGCAAACCTGGCTGAAAGAATATGACGAAATAACGAATACCTGGATTTACATCACCGATGAAACACAGGCCCTGGAAACAGGCAAAGGGTATGCCTTGTGGTTAAACACGGTTCGCGCAAACGAAACAGCCATTTATACCGGGACACTGAACAAAGGTGATCAACTGATGAACCTATCCTATTCGGGCGCCGATCATGGCTGGAACATGATTGGTAATCCATTCCCAAGCGCATTAAATTGGGATTTGGGCAGTTGGAACCCGCAAAACACCACCGGGATTGCCTATATATGGAACAATGGCAACTATCTGACACGAAACCAGATAGGACAGGGAACACTCACCGATGGCATCATACCGGCGGGTCAGGCATTCTTTGTTCAGGCCACCAATGCTGTTGCATCGGTTACTTTGCCGGAGGATGCATGCACACACAATCACCAGCAATTTTATAAAGAAAACCAGTCTGCATACGTTGATGTGCTTGATATAACTGTTAGCGGCAGTGATAAAACTGATAAAACATGGATCAGTTTTCACGAAAACGGAACCGAAGGAATGGATATTGGCATAGATGCATTGCGCCTGAATGGTACCGATGATATGCCACAACTCTTTACAAAATATGTTGATACAAAGTTATCAATCAATGTTTTGACAACGCTGACAACCACACGTGAAATCCCGTTGTATTTTGTCGCAGCTGAATCAGGCGAATATGAAATTTCGTTTGATTATGTCGAAAGTTTTGAAAACGACACAGTGATACTGGTCGATATGCTCACAGGAGCTGAAGTGGATTTGAAAATTAACTCAACCTATTCATTTTCAGCCGATCCGACTGATTCGGAATACCGGTTCAAACTTGTATTTAATCCGGGTGCAGTATCCATCAAAGAATCTCCATCGCGTGATGAAAACCGTCCGGTAGTGTCGTCAGTACACGAAAAAATCATCATTGACTGGAATACTGAAAATGATATACATGCAACTGTGCAGATTTTAGATCTGTCAGGAAGAATGCTCGGAGAATATTCAACCAATGAAACATCAACATTCAGTATTGCTGCCGGAGCCTGGTCACAACATATTGTGCTTATTCAGATTATGAATAATGATGGTGTTTACAATTACAAACTATTTATCCAATAACCAATTATCCATGAAACGCGGAATCATCAAAATCCTTTTGATGCTGTCAGGTTTTTTTTCAGATGTTTTGTTTGCACAGGGACCTCCCGATCCGGGAGGTTCGCCTGTGTTCTCTTCACCACCGCTGGGTGGCGGAGCACCCATTGACAATGGCACTTTCATTATAGCTGCCCTGGGAATTGTTTATGGATTCTTAAAATATCATCATATTCGCGAGAAATCAAAGATTGAAGTTTGATTTTTTAACAAACAGGTCACATTATTCAAATTACTATCCTAATTTTATCCTTTTAATCTCAGGATGGTAAAGAATAATCCATATCAAAAAACAAAGTGTCCTGCTCTTCTTAAATGCATATTGCTGCTTTTCCTGGCATTTCTTCGGTTTACCAGCATCGCGCAGAATAATGATTCTGCTATCACCGGATTCGGCCATTCTCCTGATTTAAACTGGACTTTTAAAACGGATGCACCTATGTTTTCGTCACCCATTGTGTGTGAAAACTTAGTGTATATTGGCGGATCAGACAGTCTTTTGCATGTTGTTGATATCCATACAGGCCTTGAAAAATGGAGTTTTCATACGCGGGGTGAAATACGGTCGAATGTTTGTATAGATGCTGAAAAATTGTATTTGAACGGAGGCGATGGCACAATATATGCCTTAAACAAAAATACCGGAGAAATTTACTGGCAATTCATTACCGGCGGCGAAAGAAAATATGACTTTGCCGATTATTTTCAATCAACACCTGTTTTGTCAAATGGCTTGTTGTATGTTGGATCAGGAGATAGCAATATGTACGCTATCGAAGCAACTACGGGTAAATTAGTATGGAAATTCAACACCGGAAATATTGTGCATACCACGCCGGCTATTGATCGTGATCATATTTATTTTGGTTCGTTCGATGGCTATGTTTACGCGCTTAACATTGATAATGGTGCTTTGGTCTGGAAATTCAAAACTGTTGGTCACCGCTATTTTCCAGAAGGAGAGGTTCAGGGTTCGCCAGCTATTTTTAAAGATTTGGTTGTTATAGGTGCCAGGGATTATAATGTGTATGCACTTGACCGGAATAAAGGCTATTGCCACTGGAACAAAGCCTTTACAAAAGGATGGGGCCTAAACAACAACATACATGATTCAATCCTGTATATTGGTTCAGCCGACGAACGTGTGCTTATTTCTGCCGATCCTGAAACCGGAAAGGAAAACTGGAAAACTATGATGGAGTTTTTGATTTTTGGCAATAATGCGTACAGCGACAGCATATTATATGTTGGAACAACTATTGGCAAACTGCATGGCATCCGCCTCGATTCGGGCAAAAAAATCTGGAGTTATGAAACCGGTTCTTACAGCAAAAACCGATATAATTACTTTAAAGATGACGATAGTTACCGCGATGATATCTACTCGATTATCAAATCGAACGAACAATTCTTAGAGGTTGAATGTGAGTTGGGCGGCATTTTTTCGACACCCTGGTTGTTGGATGAATACCTTGTTTTCTCAGGAACGGATGGCGTATTGTACTGCTTAAAGCTTAGTAATCAAAGCCTTAAACCCAATGAATCTGGTAAGTAATTGAGAGACACTTAACAATTACTTGTATTCTACTTGATCTTTTGGTAACTTTTTGGTAATATTCCGTTAACAATTTGGTAACAGGCGTGTGATATTTTTGCAGCATCAAAAAAAGATGTCATGAAAAAATTACTGAGTGTTTTGGCAATTACAAGTATTTCACTTTTCGCAGTTTCAGCTAGTTTTGCTGAGGGAGAAAGCCCCGTAAAACCAGTAGCAGTATCAACGGTAAGCGGAACAGTTGTTGATATCACTTCGGGCGAAACCCTTGCCGGTGTAGCAGTAACAATCGAAGGTACCGATCTGAAAGTTTATACCGATCTTGATGGAAATTTCACCATGAACGACATTAAACCAGGTACTTACAATTTGATTCTTTCGATGATCTCCTATAAAAACAGTCTCATCGAAAATGTTGAGTTGCTTCCTGATGAAAAAGAGAAAATGGAAATTAAGTTAGATAATAAGTAAAAATTGGGTAATAATTAGTTACAAAAAGCCGGGTTAATCACCCGGCTTTTTTTGTTGCCACTCGTCAATTATTTACGCTCATGTCTATTATTTATTGAATTTGATGCATCTAAAAGATAGCGAGCTTATACAACCAATGATTCCGGCTCTTATCAGGATCCATTGATCATCGTTAACATATCCTCTATAAAGTAGCATCAGTTAATCCATTAACAGAAACCGGATCATAAAAAAGCACTTACACGAATATTCATGTAAGTGCTTCGTTTCAGGAATAAGGAAATCTGAACTTCGATAGTAATGAGATTACTATTCAGAAATGTCGGATGCATGTTATAGTGAAAATACTTTGTATCGCATTGTACCTTTCTGAGTTTCGATACTAATGATGTTTAAGCCTCTGATCCCCTGAATAGTGGTGTTGCCATCCTCAATCATAACCTCCTCATTTTCCGAAATAAGTCGTCCGCTTACATCGAACACTTTTATAGTGCAGTTACCATGTTGAATCAAAGAATTTATGCTGATACCACCGTTTCCGGCAAAAACCCTGAATCCATTGTTACTGTCCATATCATCAATTCCGAGGCCTGATAATACCACTTTGAACCTGTTCGGATAATCACCGGCCAAAACAATAAAAACATAATCCTCATTTCTCAGATTTTTTACTATTTCCAACTCCTTATCAATCAGATAAACAGGTCTGTCGGGCATAAAACTAAACGTTTCAGCACTGATTACATACGTGCCATCAGCCGGAATCCTGACACCTGCGTCAATATCCGTGGGTTGGGGAATAGCCGCTATGGCCATCCTGTAGTCTTCGAAACTATGAAGATATAATTCAGGATAATCAACTGAATTGTTCAGCTTAAGCGCATCAAAAGCGCCATCGTAATAAAAGGTTGAAGTTGGTTCAACCTGCACAAACGCCTTATCTTCAATAGCAAGATCATCAAAATTACGCAGTGAAACCTGCAGAACATTTTGAGGAGCGGTTAAATTTAAACCGAAATGATTAAAATCATGAACCTTGCCTGCCTTCTCAAAAATTACATTGGCATTTGAAGCATTGGCCTTGACAAAAAAACCTGTCATCGGGGGAATGATACCATTCGGGACAGATCCTGCCGTACCATTCCAAACCCTGTAAACTGAACCATCCCAGCAATAAATTGCGCGGTCGGTATGTTGGCTGACCAAATACTGATCGGCATCAAATGAGCTGGTGAATGAATTACCAACTAAGTTCCAGCCTTCAACGATTGTATTCCCAACTGAAGTGAACGAGAGATCCGATGTAACCGACTGAGATATGAATTGACCGGTAAAGCCAATTGTATGATCACCGGATGCGCTTATGTCATACCCTTTTCCAGGCTCAAGAACGCTATTAGAAGGCATCGCCGACCAGTTATTCGTGTTTTCATTAAATATCGAAACAGGTCCAAAACCAGTAAAGATTCCGGCATTTGCCCCGGCCACAGAGGAAGAAATCTGGTAATTCAATCCTTCATAGATTTTGTAATTCATGGTTGATAAACCTGTTTGACTAACATTTCCGTTTATAATTAATGATCCCTGGATTAATGAGTCGGAATGAATCAAAATTTCGCCATTGTTATCGAAATTACCATTGACTGTGAGCGAATATCCCGGATTAATGATGAGTTTTGCTCCCTGAGCTATCGTTAGATTACGGCAGACCCCGCCACTTGATAATTCAATCACACCACTATTGATCTCAGCATTGGTGCTGTCGCCCGGAATACCATTACTCCAGTTGGCTGCCTGGCTCCAGTCGGCAGTTCCGTTCCAGACAGAGTTACCCGAACCCTGACTCTGTGAGATTGAACCGTTGATATACTGTGAAACCGGAATAATGTTTCCATTGACATCATAAATCATCGTGGTTGACTCATCAAAGATCAAATCGGTTTGACCACCTGTATAAAAGAAGACGAACTCAACCAGGGTACTGTTATCCGCTACATTCACAGCCGCTAAACCGGGTTCGAGCCAATTTGCTGATAATCGTCCTGCCAGAGTTCCTGCAAACCATTGATTCACCGGAGTAACGGTATTTCCGTTGGCAAGACTATCGTAACTGATGATACTTTCCTGAAAATTAAAACTCAGTTCTAATCCAATAAAAGACTGGCCGGTAGCCGATAATCCACTAACCGTGAGTGGTACGTTCACATAGGTACCCGGTTGAACATTTTCCAGACTTCCCAGTTTCATTGTAACCTGCGAAAATGCCATGACTGACATAAACAGGGAAATCGTTAAAAGGGTATAGATTCTATTCATCTTAATTGATTTTTAGGTGTTTGTTATTAATAACTGAAGGCTTTACCTGATCAAATAACCGATCAGGTAAAGCCATTAGTAAAAAAGTATTTGGAAATTATTCAGCTTCCTTGCGTGAATTGTAAATATTGCGCACTTTTTTAGCACCATATCCGGCTGCTGCCGTAAGCAGAATGAATAAACCACTGCCAATCGGGGCGCTGCCACCACCCATTGCTGTCCCGGTTCCGGTAACCGGAACTACTGGTGGATCAGGCTGAGCAAACGATGCTGTTGAAAATGTCAACCCGGCAGTAATAAACAAACTTGCAACTATTATTTTGATATGCTTTTTCATACAATAAATTTTAAATATTATTTAATAAACAGTTTGGAAGAAATGGTTCCGTTTTGTGCTACAACCTGAACTATATAGATGCCGGAAGGAACATTCAGTGCCATGCTGTTGAGATAGGCCTTGCCAAAATGACGGTTAGCTACAACAGCACCGGTTACGCTAAACACTTGAACTTCTGATTCAGGGCAATTTTCAATATAAACCCTGTTGTTATCAGCATATACCCGTACACCCTGCAGTTTGAGATCATCAATACCGAGGCTGCTCTTCAGTATGCTTAGTGTAAAACGACCAACAATTTCGCCCTGACTGAGTGTAAGCGTTATCGTATTATTCTGTTTAAGATCATAAATCATTCCTGTTTCATTGTCTTTGATCAGGAAACGGTAATCACTTCCAAATGAATCAAATCCACTGGCATTGATGGTGTGGACGCCTGATTGTCCGGCCTTTAAATTCAGCGACAAGCTTAACGAGTCCGCTACGGGTTGCGCATTGATCGCATAATCTACATCATTGGCATTAGTATAAATATGGGGAGCTGTTTCATTAAAACCAAACAACTTGTATGCATCATATTCTCCATCAAATGCAGCACTTGCATTTTCCGACATATACACTACCGTTTCATCGCTGTATGAGCCATTCGAAACTGACAATCTGAAGATATTGGCGTCTGCCGATTTCATGTGGTTGGTGCCGTTACCATTCTGGGTACGGGCAGCCTTTTTAATCGAAATGGCTGGTGAAGCAGCGCTGGCGTGTACAAAAAATCCCTGAAATTGAGGGATGTATTTCGATCCTCCATTTGTACCAACGCCCCCAACAAAGGCTGCATAAACATTATTATTCCAGATATAAATGGCATTTTCAAGATTCGTTTTTGTCCATCCCGAAGCTATTGTCCAATCGAGCGGGCAGGCATAAGGATTTCCAACAAAATTCCAACCGTTTGTACCCGTTCTAGTAAGCGATGGTGCGTATGCAGCATCATTATTCAATGCACCCGTAATACTTACCGTTTGCGGATTAACATAATTAACAACATATCCTGTAGCCAATGAAAGTTGGGTTGCCGGATTCCAGAGGTTTTCCCAGGCACCAACACCGGCATTTGCCGATTCAACCCATTTGTGCATATACCCTGTATTTGAAGGATAGATAAAATTCGATATTGAGGCGGCAGTTACAGGGATCGATAAAAAATGCTGTACATCATCTACCAGATACCTTTTAACTGTTGTAGTACCTGAAACAGAATAAGTACCACTGATCAGAAATGAACCTGTTGCCGTGGCAGTAGCATTGGATTCCAACACAAGATTACCGTTTACTGACAGGACTTTACCGGTATTTAATGTTAAGCCGGCTCCCTGCATTATGGTCAGATTTTTTGTATAAGCGGCGGCGGCATCAATGGTTATCACACCTGATGAAATAACAGCATCCGTTGCAATACCTGGTAGCCCGTTACTCCAGTTGGCTGGTGTGTACCAAACACCTGTACCTGTCCAGGTAGTAGTAGCAGCAGGTGCTCCGAAAGTTACTGAACCATCAGTTAGTGTTGGTGATAGAAGTCCGGCTAAACCAATTACTTCGATATTAATCAGGCTCAGCGCTGAGGTTCCACCGCCATTTGCATTGAAAGTCATATCAAATAAAGCTGTCCCATCGGGTACACTTAATGGTACGCCTAAATCAGTTGCTTCCCAGAGTGCAACAATTGTTCCGCCATTGGCTGTTGAGGTTGTCCAGGTACCGTTAGCAGATAATGTGGCATCCAGGTTGCTGATTTGAAGATATGAAACAACACTTGTCTGATAGGTTACATTGACCTGGAATCCGATAATGGGAGTTCCTCCGTTTGCTTCATCAATGCCAGAGGCTGTTACAGAAACATTTGCTAATTGGCCGGTTGTACCATTCACTGTTGCAACCGTCAGCGATTGTGAAAATCCGGCTACTATTGTGAGTAAGGATACAAACAGGGTTACTATTCTTTTTTTCATGTTTTATTTTATTATTGATTTCTAATGTTTTACTATTTGGCCACCGGAACATAGGATCCGTTGGCATCTCCTGAACAAAGTCCTTTGATGTTTTTTATGGTTACACCATCACCGGTTGCAATACTAACGGTAGCAGGTTCAAACACCCAATTCGGTGCTATCCATGCCGGAGGGTTCGTTAAAGCCAATTTCTGACGGATCGTAATTACATCCTGTAACGTATTGGTAGCCGATTCATTCACATCGGTTGCTATTACCTGAAGTGGTGTCAGAGTAAGACTAAGAGCAAGTGCCTGTCTCAATCTGATTACATCGCTAAGTGCTACTCCACCCCATGTTTTGGTGCAATCAACGGTCAAAGAAAAAACTCCGTCAACAGCTTTCAACGAATAATCGCCGGTTGCATTGGTAGTTGCCTGTGAAATAAGATTGCCGGCATTATCCTTACAGGTTATCGTTAGAAGGTTTAAGTCAGTAGCTGCAGAATTTTCATATTCAACTTTTCCCTGAATGGTTTTCACCCACCTTGAACCTGTTAATACCGGCGATATGGAGGATGGAAGGAAATTCGGATTAGTCAGGTTAAACGGATCACTGATCAGCATACTGCTGTTGTTTGCATACGCTGTATTGCTACGACTTACGTTTTCAAAATATGTTTGCTCAAAGCTTGAAACATACGTGGTTGTCATTCCCGAAAGGAAAGTGTTTTCAATCTGAAGGGTGTTTGCTGTTGCATTCGCCTGTGTTAAGGCACCATCGAGGAATAAACCAAATGGGAATCCTTCGAACAATGAATTATACACCGAACAAGCTGAATTCCTGCGAAGGTGCATGGCTCTTTTGTAATTGGCGTTGATAGATGTTCCTGAAGTTGCAAGGGGTCCAAAAATACTGACATTCGAAAAAGTAGGATGGGTGACCGGTGTATTTGTCGATCCGGCAGCATCGTTATCCGATTCAAATCCATTGGAACCCGAAACATCGGCCAAATTAGGATCACGTAACGAAACCGCGAATTGAATATTACCGGTATAGCCAAAATCGGTATCAAAGTCATCATCAATTCCCTTGAAGGCGATCAGGTGCTTTGCATTCACTTTGCCACCAAACCATTCAAATGAATCATCTCCACTATACGATACCTGAATATAATCAATCGCTGTTCCTGATCCTACTCCACCCATGGTCAATCCATTGATTTCACTGTTTGCCACGAATGCAATTCCAGGAAATTCGATGCGTACAAATTGTAAACTTCCACTGTTATCGGCATCATTCGAGCCACCATACGTTGAACCTACACCACCTTCGATGGTTGCGCTTCCGCCTGCAACATTAATTACTGCATTTCCGCACAGGATAATACCGCCCCAGTCACCACCTGCGCGGGATCCTACCGGCTGATTTGAGGTAAATATGATAGGTTCATTGGCATTTCCATTGGCAATCAGCTGACCACCTTTTTCAACAATAATAGCGCCTTTGTTGGCCTTGTCACCACGGATTAAAGTACCTGGCTGAATAGTCAATACAGCTCCACTTTTTACATATACCCAACCATTGAGCAGGTAAACATTCTTCGTAGGAAGAAAGTTTGGGGCAGTCAGGGTAAAAGGATTGGTAATCAATAAATCGCTGTTGCCAAGTGTCCAGTTGTTGTTACGGGCAGGTAACTGAAAATAGGTAGCAGCCTGTCCACCACCTGAGGTCCAGGTTTGACCAGTTGTATATTCATAACTGGCGGTAGCCATGCCTGTTAAAAAGGTGTTTTCTATGCGTAATACATCGCCATCAGCATCAGCCTGTGAATTGTTACCATCTATAAACAAACCGGTATTCCATCCTGCAAAAATTGAATTAAACACACTGGTTCGTGTGCTACGACGCAAATGCATTGCTCTTTTATAATTTGAATTAATCGTGGTTGAAGGTGTTGCTTTAGGCCCAAATGAACTCACATTGCAAAAAATCGGTTTAGTTCGGGGAGTTAAAGTTGATCCGACTGCATCATTATCCGATTCAAAAGAATTTGATCCGGAAACATCGGCAATATTTGGATCTCTCAGCGATACAGCAAACTGGATCATACCCGTAAAACCAAAATCAGTATCAAAATCATCATCCCATCCGCGATGCGCAATGATGTGCTTACAGTTAACCGTACCGCCAAACCATTCAAATGAATCATCGCCTGAATAAGAAACCTGTACATAGTCGATCGTTGTTCCTGAACCAACACTGCCCAAGGTAAGACCATTGATTTCGTTGTTTGGTGCGAAAGCGATACCGGGGAATTCGATACGTACATATTTCAAAGTACCTGAATTGTCTTCATCGTCCTGACCACCAAAATATGCGTTTACACCGCCCTCGATGAGAACATCGTTAGACTGGTTGTTTTTGGCTTTGCCGCAGATGATGATACCACCCCAGTCGCCATAATCGCGGCTTCCGATGGATTGATTCGATGTGAAAACAATGGGTAAAGCAGATGTACCGATGGCATTCAATTTACCACCACGCTCAATAATCAGGGCACCTTTGTTGGCTTTGTCGCCACGGATTACTGTCCCCGGTTCGATAGTTAAGGTTACACCACTGTTAACATACACATATCCGTTAAGCAGGTAAGTATTGCCTGCTGTCCAGGTAGTGTTCGTTGAGATATTTCCGGCTGCAACAGTTACATTTGGAACTGAATAAACCTTATTCTGAGGATCGAAATTCGACCAGCCGGCAGTCCAGTCAACAGGACCGAAAGCGCCAACGAAACTTACCGGCTCAAAAAAGGAATTTGCCAGGTAAGAATCAGCAAAAGAGGCAGCGTTGTTTACCGGTGATCCTGATGACGACCATGAGGTATTTGTGGTAATATCACCCGCCGGGATTGTTGTTGTTGTTGACGGGTAAACGGTATTTTGCGGGTCAAAATTGGCCCATCCTGCAGTCCAGTCGGTATAACCAAATGCACCGCTGTAGGTTACGTGTTCAAAAAATGCATCGGTAATTTGTGCATTCACGGAGACAAGCGCCCATACAAAAACGATTGAAAGAAGAAATTTTTTCATAGAATTGTTTTTTTGTGTTTCGCAAAATTATTAGGTGGATATTATCTGAATATTACTAAAAACTTAAGTGAGGTATTGATAATGTTTATTTAATATGAAATCGTGATTATCTGCTAATCAGTAGCTTATGTGCTGATTGCTTAAAGGTATTTTCACCTTCGGTGATATAATGAATAAAATACAGACCGTCAGGAAAATTTTGGATATCTAATTTAACATCATGATAACCTTGCGGTAATGTATATACATTTGCCTGAAGGGTTTTACCGGTTATATCATTTACAAATACCGTAAATTCTATAGGATCGGAGTTTTCGACCGGAATATTTACATAGGAAGCGGCCGGATTCGGGAATAATTCACCAATGGTCATTCCCTCAGCCATTTCTTCGATACCAACCGTACACGAATCACACTTCGAAAAACAGATGCCAGGTAAAATCGTATCAGTCGAAGGAATTACAATCCGGGCATAATCCTGACCATTGTAAATCCATCCACATTCTCCCGGAACAATTTCCATATCGTCCTGCTGAGCTCCGTTGACAAACCGATATACCAATGTGTCACCTTCATATATCTGCAGAACAGCTTCATAAATTGATGAGCCCGAACTAATCATTTCAGTAGCGTCAGCATTCCAGCCATTAAAGTTACCGGCCAAATGCACACCTGCCGGGTCAATCAATTCAAGCATCATGTCAACCTGTACAGTGAGTTCGTAAACAACACAGGCTGAACAGGAAGAAAAGCAAACATTTTCATACGTGGTATCCTGAACAGGTATGGTAATTTGTCTTTCGAGGCCACCCGAATTACCTTCAAATCCGCATTCTGCAGGAACTGTTTCATAACCATCTGTCGTATTTCCGTTTACAAACCGATATTGATGAACATCATTTTCATTAAGTGTCAGCATGATTGAATAAATATTGTTCCCCTGATTAATCATCAGGTTCGATTCGGTATTCCAATTATTGAATGTCCCGGCAACGTGAATTCCATCGGGTGAAACAGTTTCCCGGTTCATATCCACCATGAAAGTCACATCGGTTTGTCCGGGTGGTTGAACACAATCTTCACATTCGCTGAAGCAAACTTCATCAAGAATCAGGTCATATTCGATCACAGTGAAGGAACGGTAATAGTTACCGGTTCCGTCATCCGTTCCACACGCTTCCGGTACCGTTTCAAAACCTATTGCATCTGCACCATTCACATAACGAAAAAGGATGATCTCGCCTTCAACAAGTTCAATCGTGGTTGAAAAAACATCATTACCCTGATTTACCATGGGTATCGAGACAGGATCGAAATCATTGAATGAACCGGCCAGATGGATGCCATCGGGGCTGATTGACTGCTGAGCCATATCAACTCTGAATGTTACATTATGTGTAGGTGGGCAAACCGAACAACGGCTGAAACATACCACTGACAAGGTGGAGTCATTGTCCGGTGTTACTATAAACCGGTTAAAATTTCCTTCCTCATCAGGAACACCACATTCAGATGGCACAATTTCAAAATCCCCCGAAGTATTCCCGTTTACAAACAGATACTCGACCTCACTCCCGATAATGGCTGGTATTGTTATCCCATAGATACCTCCGCCAAGGTTATTCAATGAGGTTTCCGACGGACTCCAGTTGTTAAATGATCCTGCAATGTGCACGCCTGCCGGGTCAATTGATTCGAGGTTCATTTCGACACGGAAGGTGATCTGGGCAAGTGGCGGACACGTACTGCAATACGAAAAACACACGATGGGGATTATAGTATCATTTTGGGTTAACTGAACCAGCCTGTTGTAGCTATTCCCATCAGGAACGCCACATTCAGCCGGGACCGTTTCATAACCGCTTTCCGAATTACCATTTACGAACTTATATGTGTATGTACTGTCAGATAACAAAGGCAGGTCAACAGAATAAACCGTTCCGGAAATAAGTGTCATCGGCGTTGATGTGACAGACCAGTTATTGAATGAACCGGCAAGATGCACACCATCAGGACTTATCGCCTGATCGCGCATATCCACCTGGAAAGTAACCACAGATTGAGGAGGACAAGCACTGCAACTTGAAAAACATACCTCAGCAAGGGTAGAATCAACGCCCGGATTGTTTATCATGCGGTTATACACATCACCCGCCTGAACGCCGCATTCGGCCGGTACAATTTCATAACCAGATTCGTTGTTACCATTTACAAACCGATAATAATATATGCTGTCAGAAATAAGTGGCAGGGTCACCGAATAGGTTGTTGATTCACCAACTGTCATGGGAGTTGCTGTGGCTGACCATCCGTTAAAAGAACCTGCAAGATGAACTCCGTCGGGACTAACATCCTGATCGCGCATATTTACCTGAAAAAGAACCTGTTGTATGGAAGCATAGGAGCCATTTTGGGTGATAGTTGGAATGTCGTTATAAAATTCATCGAGGAACTCATGTGTAATAAATGTAAAAGGACTTACGCCGGGTTTGGCCTTAAACTTTACATAATATACCGCCGTTCCATCGGGAATCGCGACAACACCAAGATTTGGTTCTATCCAGTTGGCAGCAACAGTTCCGGTAATATTATTACCCGAAAAAAACCATTGGTTCTGCGGAACAAGTGGATTAAAATTTACAAACTGCAGAAATTGCACGGCAGTAGTATCGAATGTAAAAATAATATTCATCGCACTGACGGGTGTTCCCTCCTCGCCTGCCCCATAGATAAGCATGGGTATCGTGAATTCGGTTCCGGGTGTATAAGTAACATGCGTGGTTTGAAGAATGATATCAGCCTTAATCACGCTTAAACCCACTACCATCATCAAAATGATACTGATGAGTAATTTTTTTTTCATAATTTTTTGTTTTTATTAAAATCTGTAACTGATTGTTAAATAATAAGACCGGCCGGGTGTATAACTACGGATATCCTGCTTTCTTTCGACTTCATTCGTTTGACCTTCGAGAACGACATTGAAAGTTTGCCGGTAAATAACCGGTGCATCAAGTAAATTTTTAGCTCCAAGTTTTAATGTTGTATGATTTCCAAGTTTCTTCGATATGGTAAAGTCAAGTAACGATCTCGATAATTCATAAACATTTGGAATGTTTGGTGTTCCAACAATAACAATACGGGGACCTATCAGGTTATAAAGAAGACTTCCTGACCAGCCTCGCATATCATCCTGATAATAAAGACCTACATTAAGGATGTAAGGTGATTGCCCGTATAAGGCACGTTTTTTATCTCTTACATAATCGTTGTCTTTTGTAACAACACCGTCAATATAGGCTCCATTGAATGTGATTGCCATATTTTTAATGAAATTTGTGAAGCCAGTGCCACCATTTAAAGCTGAAAATGATTTTCTGATTTCCAATTCAATTCCTTTTAATTCAGCACTGATTGAATTTACTGCCACGAAGTCCCAGCCGTTAGAGGCCGGAAACAGATTCAATTCGATAGGATCTTTAAATTTCTTGTAAAAAGCACCAATTGTAATAAAATCGACAGGTGTAGGATAGTATTCATATCTTAAATCAATGTTTTGAATATAACTATCTTTCAGGTCAGGGTTACCGTAAACAGTAGCTGACTGTTCAAAATCGTAAAAAGCATACGGCGCGATCTCCCTGTATTCCGGACGGTTGACGGTTGATCCATACGATAGCCTGAAAATACTTTTATTCGTGAGATTGTAAGTCAGGATAGCGGAAGGGTAAATATTCAAGGTGTCAAGAACTATATCAGGGTCTGAGGATTCTTTTGACTGAAATCCACCTAAAACACGGTCGAATTTCTCAACCCTAATCCCTCCATAGAGCGAAAAAACAGATGCGATTGGAATTTTTAGTCCCAAATAAGCGGCAAGAAGTTTCGAACCAGCCTGGTACGAATATTCAGGAGAAGTGCTTTCTTCGAGTTTAACTCCGTTTATATAATTATAATTTGTATCGGCATAAACGCTATCCAATGGTTGGTAAAGTATCCCGTTATTGAAATTAGATTGAATGACAGCTTCGGCAGTTCCGAAGGTCCTTAAATTAAAATCCCTGCCTTTGTTTTCATAATAAATCCCCGTCTTTATTGAAGGTTGCCAACTGCCAGCCAATAGTTTATACTCCGCATTTGCACTAAGAGTGTATATGTTTTCTTTAGTTTCAATGAAAATTCTACCATTTGATTCAGTATTTACCGTAGTAGAATAGTCAAGTTTATAGGGTGTATATTCATATTCGTCGTTGTCTCCGAAAATGCGTGTTGAGATGGTATAAATTCGTCTGTTATCGGGTTCCATTTTTGAACCGTAATTGTATCCGACAATCCAGCCAACAGTAAGTTTATCGCCAGCCAATTTATGATCACCACTAACCTGACCCGAATAAAGAGTACGCGATGAATAAGCCAGTTCGAAGGCCCGAACTTTGTTTGCATCTCTGTAATAATCTATTCCATTCCTGAACGTTGTTTTAGTGGTTCCAACCTGATTAAAGAGGTTACGAAACTCAATTACGGAGTTCCTGGTTGAAAATGACCAATTGTGCAAACCTCCCCACTGAATACTTCTCCGATAAACATCATCAGTAAAGTTATAGACATAAACGCTGGTGTCATTTATAGTATCATAAACTTCGTAAGTCGCCCTATTCGTTTGATCGGTGAACGATGCTATTTTATAATGGAATGAAGTAATATTACTTATTTTAACTTTGTTTATTGGCTTAAAAAAGGAAAAGTCAACCGATAATTTATTATCAATGGGAGCCGTTTGTTTTTGTGCAGTGGATGTTTCGCTAAATGCCCTTGCTATTTCGGTAAGTTCTGCTTTTCTGCTATCAATAACTTCCTGAGGTGTTCCATCTCTAAAATCCTGAAGCACGATCATTTCTTCGGTGGAAGGTACATTAGCAGGAAGTTTGCGGGTTCCATCATCGAATCCAAGAAAGTCAGTTTTCCCTCCCTTATACTTGTAAAAATCCTTAAATGTTGATCCGCCGGTAAGTCCGGCCTGATAAGAAACCTCGAAACTATTCTCTTCTGTTACATTTTTTGTATGTATTTGAATCGTCGCTCCGGCAAAATCAGAAGGCAATTCAGGTGCCGGTGTTTTATAAACTAAAAGGTTGTCGATCATATTGCTGGGGATAACATCAAACGAGAATGCTCTCTGGTCCGATTCTGTACTTGGACTGGATGTACCATTAATCCACACTGAGTTATATCGTTCGGCCAGTCCACGCACATAAACAAACCGGTCGTCCATGATTGTAACACCCGGAACCCGTTTAATTACTTCCGAAGCATCCTTGTCCTGACTTCTTGAAATTTGCATCGCACTCACTCCATTGATAATCAGGCTGCTTTGCTTGATGGTGCTGATCATCGAAATTTCAGTGTCAGTTTGTCTTCGCGCCACCACCGTTACTCCTTCAAGGGTATAGGTAATATCTTCAAGCGCGATATCCAATATCTTCGCGTTACCCTTCACAATTGAAACATTATATAAGGTATCAGGCTTGTATGAAATAAAAACAGCAACGACCGTGTAGGTTCCTTCGGGAATATAATTTATCGAATATTTTCCGTCCAGATCGGTTGAAGCTCCAATTTGTGTTCCGAGTAAATGTATGTTTACTCCCGGCATAGTTTCACCGGTTGCTTTACTTGTTACCGTCCCGCTCAATGAACCGGACGCTGGAAAAACGAACAGGGGAACAAATACAGTGAAGAGAAAAATCAGCCTGATCGGGTTGATTTTTAGTCTTGAATAAAATAATTTCAGTATGGTATCAGGGTAGCTGAAAACATCATTTAAAACCATCATAAGCAGTTGCTAAAGAGTAAATGAAAAAGAGCTCAAAAGTAACTAATGCTTAGTTTTTAGAACCTGGTATATTGTTATATAATTGTTATGTGTAAGTTACCTGAATGTTAATATTAATAAGGGTTTCAGAGTTAAAGACAAACTAATTGAAATTGATATTCACTTTCACTTATATTGATTTTTAATTCCGTTTAAATTATCATTTACTTGCTTTTATATTGCGCTTAAGTTTCATATTAATTGACATACCTGCCTAAGTTTCCAACATCTAAAGCAAACCCAATCACTCATCATCAACATCATTAAATTTTGATTAATCCGATTAGTAAATCGCCCTGATTGGCAATCTCTGAACCGTTGGAGCCCGAAAAAAACCGCTCACCTGAGTTAATTATAAGCGGTAATCGTGAAAACTCATTATTAAATTGTTAAAAGAATTGCTATATACAAAGGTTGTTTACCTTTGTAAAGGGTACCGGTAAATGATTCCAACTGAAGTTTCCGGTATGATTTTGAATATTTTTTTAATCGGATTATTATGAGCCGGATTTTTACGAAAGACCAACGTCCAGAAACACCTTATTCACTCTATTCCTTTTTTTGTCTTCTTGTCTCCCTATTGTTTGTTCAGTTTTTGTGGGTATTTTTTACCTCTGCATTGCTATTCCTTTATCAAATCCCGTTTACCTGGCATCCGTTATTAATGACCGATGTGGCAACAAGCTGGGATTATTGGACTGAATCGCGATTGTATTTTGTTTATTTCATTGTTCCCTTAGCAATGTTGCTAACAGGTCTTGTTCTTCTTCGTAAATTGAACAAAAATCAATCCTATAGCTATAAAGAAAGAATTCTATTGAATTGGCTCAGCTTTGTTTTAATCAATATGTTTGCCAGCGGAATTTTTGCAGGTGTTTTCATCTATGACGCACTTGGCGTTGTGGTCAATTTTATGTTTCCGAATTTATGGTTTCGGCTAACCCTGTTGTTGGCACCAATCATCGTTTATGCTTCAACCGCCACCCTCTGGGCAAAACTTTTCTTAAAGACTGCCCCTTCAAGTGTCTGGATCAGTAATAACAGAATGAAATTCAGGTATATTTTGATTGTCTATATTTTACCCTTGCTTTTTGCAACGGTTTTGATGGTACTGAACAGTTATTGGCAGAGAAGGTGGTATCTGGGGATGAGCTTTTTAAGTTTCCTTGTATTAATTGTCCCCATGTTAGGTAAAAACATGACATTTATAAACGTATTGGTGCATAAATCGACTGCACCGGCTCCACAATTGAAAACAGTATTGGTATTGATTGCTTTGCTTATCGCCTTGCTTATCAGCAGCCCTTTCGTTTCACTGCGATTTGACTGACCGATCACACTAAAAGTGTTGACAGCCGGAAATACAATATCGAAACCCATAGCTCAACGAAAGCGCTGTCGTTGAGGCAACACTGCTTCATGATATTTTGAATCCTTTACGTGTAAGCACAAAGCTATGTAAGATATAGCGTAAACCAGAAACCGGAATCACTTTATCCGTTTCTCACGAAAGTTGTCTGGCCTTTGCTATATTCAAACTTCCAAATCAGGGAAAGGTCTTATTTCTCAAAGTCTCTTTCCATGATCAATTTACCGCTTTCGTCCCATTGGCGCCAGATTCCGGTTTTTTTACCCATCACATAATGCATCTCATACAGGAGCATGCCTTTGCTATCCCACACGAACCAGTTGCCAACCTTGGTATCATTCTCGTAATCGGCTTCAGCTATTTTAATACCATCTTCGTTCCAGGTAATCCAGATTCCGTTCTTCTTACCTTCGTTGTATTCCCTGTGTTCTTTCTTTATCCCGCTTGAGAAATAAAAGTCGAAAGCGCCATGTTCCTTACCATTGCTCACATTAAGCTCAAGTGAAACCTTCCCATTATCATAATATTCAACATGCTTGCCAGAGTAAAGCATGCCTTTTTTAAAATACAGGCCATTATCATATTCAAGCGTTTGTGTGAAGGCGGTTGCTCCTAACACAAAGAAAACCAGAGAAATAAGTAGTTTTTTCATTTTGTTTTTGTTTTGTAATCATTTCGACTAACGTTGAACGATTGATTTTTTATAAATATAATGTTTTTTAATTCTCACTTAACTGAATAAAATTTTATTACATCGTAAAACTTATCCCAAGGGTATAATATCGACCGGGATGATAGGATAAGGTTGGTTGCTTGCGTGTTATTTCACCCTCGTTTGGTTTGTTGAATTTCACTGTTTGTTGGTACAAAACCTGACCATTAAGCAGATTTTGTACGCCACCTTTTAGCTGGATATGATTCCCGAACTTCTTGCTAATGGCAAAATCGAGCGAGTTAAAGGGCATTTCATAAACATCCGGAATGTCTTCTTCCTGATTTTGGTTTGCCTGTCCAACCACTACAATACGTTTACCTAAGATATTGTATAACAAACTGCCCGACCATCTGCTTTTTTCTGTCTGATAATATAAACCGGTATTGACAATATATGGCGATTGACCCTGCATATACCGGTCGCGTTCGATTGCACCTGTTGGAAATTTCACTTTGCTCTTAATTACCGATGCGTTGAAAACGACCGATACGTTTTTTAACCAGCGTTGAATAAATTCAATATTGCTGAGTGTTGAGAATGATTGTCGTAGTTCGATTTCGGCTCCATAACTTTTAGCCCCGCTTGCATTGATCGGACCATACGCCAGCCCTGAACCTGAATTTACATAACTGATTTCGATCGGGTTTAAAAAGTCCTTATAAAAAACGCCGATGGTAAACATATCCGACAGGCTTGGATACAGCTCAAAACGTGCATCGAAATTCCGGATAAAGGCATTTTTCAAAGCCGTGTTACCAATGAATGAGGCGTTCTCCTGGAAAACATAGAAATTAAATGGTGCTATCTCCCTGAATTCAGGACGGTTTGTTGTGCGGCCATACGATAACCTGATAAGGCTTTTGGAAGTTAAATCGAGGGTGAGATTAATGGATGGAAATAATCCAAAACCATCGTTTACGTAATGAACAGGGACAGTTGACAAATCGGAGCTAAAACTATTTAATTGTTGCTTGTTCTCCTCCACCCTGAGGCCGGTAAAAATTGTCATCCACTCCGAAACCGGAAGCTTTACACTGAAATATCCAGAGATCTGAAGGTTGTTGGCATCATAGGAATCTGATAAATTGGTTGTTTCGGTCAGTTTAATACCCGTGGTACTGTTGATATTTTCGTTGTTAAAAACAACATCTGCACCCTGATAAAGTAAATCCTGGTCAAAAAGGTTTTCATTGCTCTTCACAAAGCCAAGCAGGCGCGCATCAAACTGACGTTTTTTGTATTCACCTAACATCCCGACCCGCAATTCTGGCATAAATGCCTTTATTTGAAATGGATGCGTATAATCCAATTTGAACATACCAATATGCTCAATAAGCTTTTGATCGACGATACCGGCATATTTTGGCGAAGCGGTGTTCCCGATGGCCATTGCATATTGATTAAAATAAGGATCAGATACAGTAGTGTTAAGAATGGACGTCAATCGTTTTTGATTTGGTTCGTTCCGGTTTGCGAAAGAATAGCCAACAGTCCATGAAAGTTTTGAAGATGTTTTAAGATTGGTATGCTCACCGTTTACCTGACCCGAATACGTTGTACGGCTCATGAATGAATATTCATACGATTTAATTTGCTGCGAGCTATAATATTCATAGCCTTCACGAAAGGTAGTACGTGTGTAGCCGATCTGGTTGAATAAATTATTGAACACAATCTTGTTTCCGGGATTCAAATTGAAAGACCAGTTTGAGAGGATACCTGTTTTCAGGTTATTGGTATATTGAATGTCTTTAAAATCGAAGTTTAAACTTGGTTTGTCTTCTTCGAAATTATACACCTGATAATCCATGCGGTGAATCGGCATTGATACAAATGTGTTTGCATAATTCAGCGAATTAATGGTACCAACCTCAACCTTTCCTAAGGCGAATTTATTGGCAGCTGTAACATTTAGTCTGTTGTCGAAGAAAGCTTGTTTCGATTGGGCAGTCCAGGTTCTGTTAATTGATTCTCCAAACTTTTCTACCTTGTTTATATCTTCCTGGGTATAACTGTTCGAGAGGGTTTTGTATTCATCTGTCGAGGGGAATTTATCGGGTAAGGCGCGTGTACCATCATCAAGGCCAACAAAATCGAACGAACCACCTTTGTATTTATAAAAATCGTTGAAAGTTGTGTTTTCGTTGAATGACGCATTATACGACACATCTAAAGAATTATTCTGGGGTGTATTTTTGGTCGTTATTTCGATGAAAGCGCCAGAGAAATCGGCAGGTAGATGTGGGGCCGGTGTTTTATAAACCATGATATTTTCGAGCAATGAGCTTGGTATGATATCGAAGGAAAAAGCCCTGGTGTCGGCTTCAGAACTAGGTGTAGAGGCATTGTTTAAAAACACGCTGTTATAGCGTTGATTCAGACCACGAACAATAACAAACCTACCGTTAAAGATAGTGATACCAGGGATTCGACGGATCACTTCCGAAGCATCCCTGTCTTGTGATTTTGTGATCAACTGACTCGAAACACCATTGGCTACAAGATTCGTGTTTTTTATTGAGTTAATGATTGAGATTTCGGTGTTGGTGATACGCCGGTCCACTACAACCACTTCGTCCATCGTCATAACATCTTCCGCAAGTTCAACATCAATCCTGTTGATATGATCTTTGGAAACTTTTACATTCTCAAACCTCATTTTCGCATAAGAAATATACGAGGCCATAACTGTATAACTTCCAACCTTCACACTGTTTATTTCAAATTCACCATTCAGGTCGGTCAATGCGCCGATGGTTGTGCCTTCAATCCAAACACTCACTCCAACAAGTGTTTCCTTAGTTTTTGCATCGATTACTTTACCATTGATAATACCTGTCTGGCAAAAACCAATGACAGAAATAATTAAAAAGGAAAAAATCAGGATGATTTTTTTCATCATGGTTTATCAGTTTTTTTGTTTGTAAAATAATAAAAAGAGCAGCAGGTAACTCCTGCTGCTCTTTTGTAAATTAAAGATATTATTTAGATGTGTAAGGCATGTTTTGTGAATTCCATACAACCCAGCCGGTTGTCCAGTCGGTTGATCCGAAGGCACCGATAAAAGTATCAGGAGTAAAGAAGGCATCCTGAAGGTTTGCATTGCTAAAGTCGGCGCCGCTTAACAGGGGTGAATCTGTTAATGGTGTGGCGTTCGGGCTGTCTAAGTTGAATGCATCAGCAAGTTTTAACGAGGCATTGAGAACAACGGTATCGTTATTGAAAGAAGGCGTCAGGTACCAATGTGTCAGTGAGTCAACCGACATGGTACTTCCGGTTGCCTGAACAGCGAAGAATTTGCTTGCTGAAGCAGGTCCGGCAAGGATTGAGTTACGAATTTGAAGATCACCATTCACAGCATTTGTTTGGGCAAGTGTTCCATCGAGGAGTAATCCTGTGAGGTTACCGGCAAACAATGAGTTATAAGTACATAATTGGGTATTTCTTCTTAAATGTAATCCGTTTTTGTAGTTTGCACTGATGTTGTTGGTTGTTGCATCTTTACGGGGTCCGATATGTGTAACATTACTGAAGATCGGTTTGGTGATTGGTGAATTGGTCGATCCGGCTGCATCGTTATCCGATTCAAAACCATTTGAACCTGATACGTCAGCCACAATTTTATCACGTACAGCCAGGGCATATTGAACTTTACCACTGAAACCATTATCGGTATCAAAATCATCATCCAAACCACGATAAGCGATCAGGTGTTTTGCATTTACAGTTCCGCCAAACCATTCAAATGAATCATCGTTTGCGAAAGCTACCATTACATAGTCAATAACAGTTCCTGAACCAACACCGGCAAGGGTTAAACCATTGATCTCTTTGTCAGGTTGCAAAGGATATCCACCATATTCGATACGTACGTATCTCAAAACACCTGAATTATCGTTAGCTACAGCTCCGCCATAATGTGAACGTGGTCCACCTTCAATTTGAGGATCACCGTTGTTAACAGGTGCTTTTCCACATAAAACAATACCTCCCCAGTCGCCACGGTTACGGAAACCGGCAGGAGCATTTGAAGTAAATACGATCGGGTTTGAAGCGGTACCATCAGCTATCAGTTTTCCGCCACGTTCAACGATAAGTGCGCCAACGGTTGGTTTGTCCCCTTTGATAACAGTACCTGGTTCAATGGTTAAAACAGCGCCTTCAACTACATAAACAAATCCTTTTAAAAGGTATTGTCTGTCGGCTGTCCAGGTTACGTTTCCTGTTATTTCGCCTTCAACCGAGATAAGACTTGCAGCAGCAGCCTGTGTAAGGGTAACGGTGATTGGATCAACACCGGTGATATTGACCGTGATGGTTGCCGAACGCTGACTTAGGCTTGTGTTTTCGGTATAGTTTGCTTCAATGGTTCCGTTTCCGGTACCGCTTGCTGTAACTGTACACCAGTCCTGATCGCTCGATGCGGTCCAGGCTGATGATGCTGATACGGTAAAATCAACTTTACCGGCTGGGGTTGTTGGAGCCTCCTGACTTAGCGGAGCCACCGAATTCATGCTGCCCTGAGTTAAAGTAACAACTTTTGGAGTTAGTCCTGTAACGGTAACTGTGATTGTAGCTACGCGTTGTTCGGTAGTTGTATTTTCAGTGTAGTTTGCAACAACAGTACCGTTATTTACACCACCTGCTGTAACAATACACCATGATTGGTCACTTACAACGGTCCAGGTTGAATTGGAAGTAATTGCATAGTTGGTCGATCCGGCTACCGATGCTGCACTCTGGCTTGCAGGAGTTATCTCCAGCGTGGGTGTAGGGGTCTCTTCAACAGTATCTTTTTTACAAGATACAAAAATTGCCATTGAGGCAATCATAACATACAAAATGATTTTTTTCATGTCGAGTTAATTTGGTTAAAATTCGACTGCAAAGGAACTCAATAGCCATTAACTGAATATTAAGAGAACCTTATGTTAATGTTATGTTTGCATTAACACAATGTTAAATAGTAAGTAAAAAAGATTATATATCTTTGATTTACTGATATATGTGCGGAATCACACAACCGTTCACAAGTAACGAAAACCATCCGGATAATAAAAAGAAGACTCAGGGAATACAGAAAAGTACCAAAAATGTTAAACAGAAATGATTGGTCGCCTTCGCCTGAATTAGTTAGCAGGAAACCCCGGATACCGGTAGAAAAGTTTAATGTATATTTTTATAAATACTTCTTAACATGCACCAGATATTGTTTTGTTTATTATTTCAGCTTCAATTCATGTTAAACTGATATTTAATTAATGATTTGTTAAAACTAATTTAACAATTTGTTAATATGACTGTATTTACTTTGTATCATTATTTAAACCAAACACTATATGAAAAAAATTACATTTAAAAACATGCTGTTCCTGGCAGGATTTGCCCTGTTTATGCCCTTCGCGGTGGTTGCCCAGGAAGTAGAAATGACTCCTTTCGACACACTGGCCTCATCTGTAAACAAGCTGCAGTCGGACCTGGCTCAACTCAAAAAAATCAAAGTGACCGGCTATGTTCAGGCACAATATCAATTGGCCGATACAACAGGTATTTCAAGTTTTGCGGGAGGCAATTTCCCTGCCAATGTCGATAACCGTTTTTCGGTACGCAGGGGACGTGTTAAAATCATGTATGATAACACACTCACCTCCTCAGTTGTTCAGTTCGACGTAACCGAAAAAGGTGTCGCCATCAAAGATGCCTACATCAAAATCACTGAACCGTGGACAAAATCGTTAAGTTTGACAAGCGGTGTTTTCGACCGGCCATTCGGTTTCGAAATTTCGTATTCGTCGAGCATGCGCGAATCGCCCGAAAGAGCCCGTATGACACAGACCCTGTTCCCCGGTGAACGCGACTTAGGCGCTAAAATCACTTTTCAACCTCCGAAAACATCCAAATGGAATTTCTTTAAAGCTGAAGCGGGAATGTTCAATGGTGTAAGCGGATCATTTGTTGATTTTGATTCGAAAAAAGATTTCATCGGTAATATCGGCATCAATAAAACTACCAAAAGTGAAAAGATTAATTATGCCGTTCGCGCCTCATATTATAATGGCGGATGGCGTCAAGCAACCAGTAAAGTATATGCAATAGCTGCAGATTCGCTCGGAATGAACGCTTATTTACTTGATTATGATACAGCTAATTATGGAGCAATCACGAAACGTGAATACATTGGTGCCGATGCTCAGGTAAATATTGACTGGGTAGCCGGTTTAACTTCAATCCGTGGCGAATATATACAAGGTAAACAACCTACTGTTTCAGGTTCTTCGACTAGCCCGACAGCCGCCATCACTACTGATGCGTATATCAGAAATTTCAGAGGCATGTATTTCTATCTGCTTCAGAACATCGCGGCAACAAAATTCCAGGCGGTCGTTAAATATGATGTTTATGACCCAAATACCGATATCGCCGGTGATGAAATAAAAAACCTTAAAAAGGATAATTCATTGAAAAACGGCAAAACCGATATCAAATACGCGACCATTGGCCTTGGCCTTGTTTACAGGTACAGCAATAATGTGAAACTAACCGCTTATTACGATATCGTGAAAAACGAAACGAGCAGTAACCTGAAAGGTTATTCACAAGACCTCTCCGACAATGTATTCACCCTTCGTTTACAATACAAGTTCTAAGCAACACCTGAAAAGCTTAATAATAAATTAACATTCGCTTAATATTCAATTAACAAAAGAAAACAAAAATTTGTAAAAATATAAAACACATGAAAACAAGAATTTACACCATTGCTCTGCTCCTTACAGCAACAATCATTACAGCAGCATTTGCCCCTGCCGGGCTGATGCTCAAAATTAAGGGAAGCGACACCGTTCTACCTCTTTCACAGAAATTAGCCGAAACCTATATGAACCTCAACACCGAAGCCAAAATCACCGTTATGGGTGGTGGTAGTGGTGTTGGAATCGCAGCTTTCATCGATGGCACAACCGATATCGCCATGTCATCGCGAAAAATTAAAATGAGCGAAAAAATGAAACTACAGGAAGCCGGTAAAGCTTTCAAAGAAGTGACAATCGCCTATGATGCTTTGTCGGTAATCGTTAACCCGGCCAACAAGGTGAAACAACTCACCCGCGAACAGCTCGAAGGTATATTCACCGGTAAAATAACCAACTGGAAAGAAGTGGGTGGTGATGATGAAAAAATCGTGGCTTATTCGCGCGAATCGAGTTCAGGCACTTTCGAATTCTTTAAAGAAAGCGTGTTAGACAACAAAAACTATGGTTCAGCCATCCTGATGATGCCGGCTACCGGCGCTATCGTTCAATCGGTAAGTCAAACAAAAGGCGCAATTGGTTATATTGGATTTGCCTACCTTGAGACAACAGTTCATGCATTGAAAGTTTCATACGACAAAGGCGCAACCTATGTTGAACCAACGGTTGCCAATGCAAAAAACGGTAGCTATCCTATTGTCCGCCCTTTGTTTTACTATACCCTGACTCAGGATGCAGCAAAAGTTAAACCATTCGTTGATTTTATCCTTTCAGCTGACGGACAAAAAGTAGTCGGCGAAGTGGGTTATATCACCGTAAAATAAACAAAACATCCATGAAACTCCAGATTGACAGAGAAAAGTATTCGGTCATGATGAACAAAGAGGAGATCAATTTGCCCCGAAAGCAATTTGAAATCCTCTGGTTACTATGCTCGGTTCCCGGAAAAGTGTTTTCCCGTCAGATAATTTTTGAAAAAATCTGGGGACAAGGTTCTGTTTCACAAGATCGTACGGTGGATGTCCATCTGTCGAGTCTTCGAAAAAAAATCGGTCCCGAAATAATCAGAACTATCAAAGGGATCGGGTATAAGATAACCATTGATAAAATCGAGTTGAAAAACACAGAGGAGATTTCATGAAGTATTTTATAAAGAAGCTTACCGAAAAATTCATCGAAGGCGCATTATTCTTAAGTAGTACTGTTACTACGCTGACAATCATACTCATCGTCTTTTTTCTTTTTCGTGAAGGCTTTTCACTTTTCAAACACAGTCCGGTTGAAGACGGTTTTGTGATTGCTGTTAACAAAGGAAATCCTGTGGATAAAATCACCGGTCCGCAAATAATGGATATTTTCGATCAGGAAATTACCAATTGGGAAAAGGTTGGTGGAGCAAACGACTCCATCATCCTTTTCCGGATTGATAACATCAGCGATTACTACACTGAAGCACAGCTTGGCGATTCATTTCAATACGTACCACAGCTCATTTCGAGGCTTATCGACAGCATACCCGGTATGGTGGCATTTATACCGGCTACTTACGCGGTTGATGGTTTCAAAGGCAGGGTTATCGAATTGCCCAACGTATCGATGAAGAAATTTTTTACCGAAAAAGAGTGGTATCCTACTGCGCAGCCTGCCGCCCAGATGGGTGTACTTGCCTTGATTATGGGAACCTTGTGGGTGAGTTTGGGAGCCATTTTGCTTGCCCTGCCATTGGGACTGGCAACCGCCATTTATATGGCTGAAATAGCAAACGAAAAAACAAGACGCGTATTAAAACCGCTGATCGAATTACTTGCAGGGATACCATCCGTTGTTTATGGCTTTTTTGGCTTGGTTATTATCGTTCCACTCATTCAAAAAGTTTTTGAACTGCCGGTTGGTGAAACAGGATTGGCCGGAAGTATTATCCTCGCTATCATGGCACTGCCAACAATCATCACCATTTCGGAAGATGCCCTGCGCACCACACCCCGCGCCATGAAAGAGGCCAGTCTTGCCCTTGGCGCCAACAAATGGCAAACCATTTCACGCGTAACGGTTCCTTATGCTGCTTCCGGTATATCCGCAGCAGCCATCCTGGGAATGGGTCGCGCCATTGGCGAAACCATGGCTGTGCTTATGGTAACCGGTAATGCCGCCGTCATGCCTCACACCTTACTCGAACCTGTGCGTACCATTCCTGCCACTATCGCCGCTGAACTTGGCGAGGCAACACAGGGTGGACTACATTTTAAAGCATTGTTTGCCCTGGGTTGTATCCTTTTCATTATCACAATGGTAGTTAACCTTACCGTGGAGTATATCTCATCAAAAAGAAAATTAACGAAACGATGAAATCAAGCAGAAAATATTTGATTTTTAAACGCGAAAGGAATCACGATGGATTGGCCTAAAAAATCGGAAAGAAATAAAAACCTGAAACAAATTATTGCATTCACCAGTTTCAAGTTATTGAGCTATGCCGTGGTGATGATTCTTTTTCTGATCCTTGCCCAGATCGTTTTCAAGGGATTCAGCGTGATAAGCTGGGAGTTTCTGACAGCCATGCCCGAAGATGGCATGACGAAGGGTGGGATTTTTCCTGCCATCGTAGGAACCTTTTACCTTGTTTTGGGAAGTATGATTTTCGCCTTTCCAATCGGCGTGCTTTCGGCAATTTATATCAACGAATATACCAAAGACAGTTTTTACAAGCGATTCATCAAACTGATGACTAACAGTCTGGCAGGCATTCCATCCATCGTTTTCGGATTGTTTGGTATGACGTTGTTTGTTAACACACTCGGTTTTGGCGATTCCATCCTTGCCGGTTCATTAACACTTGGATTGCTCACCCTGCCCGTTGTTATCCGTACCACCGAAGAAGCCCTGAAATCGGTCGATGACTCGTTTCGGCATGGCGGATATGCGCTGGGTGCAACAAAACTACAAACCATTCGTCGGGTGGTTCTGCCAATCGCTTTCCCCAACATCATCACCGGTCTTATCTTATCCATCGGCAGGGTTTCGGGCGAAACAGCGCCTATCCTGTTCACCGTGGCAGCCTATTTCCTTCCTAAACTGCCAAGCGGCATTTTCGATCAGGTAATGGCCCTGCCCTACCATTTGTATGTGATCTCCACAAGTGGAACCAATGTTGCCGAATCGCAACCCATCGCTTACGGTACAGCATTGGTGCTGATCATGATTGTGTTGCTGGTGAATATTGCCGCCAACACGCTGAGGAGATATTTAGGAAAAAAAGTTAAAATGAATTAAGATGAATCATATTATAGCTACTGAAAAGCTAAACCTTTTTTACAACGATTTTCATGCACTGAAAGATATCAATATGAAAATGCGGGCCAACACGGTTACCGCGCTTATTGGTCCGTCGGGATGCGGAAAATCGACTTACCTTCGCCTGTTTAACCGGATGAACGATCTGATTGATGGAGTAAAAATAACAGGAGATGTAAGGGTGGAAGGTAAAGACATCTATGAAAAAAATACCGATGTGGTCGATCTGCGCCGGAAAGTGGGCATGGTATTCCAGAAACCCAATCCTTTCCCTAAAACGATCTTCGAAAATGTTGCTTACGGATTGCGGGTAAATGGCATTAACGACAACGGTTTCATTAAAGATAAGGTGGAACAATCCCTTGTTCAGTCAGCCTTGTGGGACGAGGTGAAAGATAAAATGAATAAATCGGCGTTTGAGCTATCGGGCGGACAACAGCAACGCCTGTGTATTGCCAGGGCATTGGCCATCGAACCCAGCATCATCCTCATGGATGAACCCGCATCGGCGCTCGACCCTATCTCAACCGCGAAAATTGAAGAGCTCATCTACGAACTCAAGCAAAACTATACCATCGTTATTGTTACCCACAATATGCAGCAGGCAGCGCGGGTAAGCGACCACACGGCATTCTTTTATTTAGGCGAACTCATCGAATATGGCGAAACAAAAGAAATATTCACCAACCCCAAGGATAAGAAAACCCAAAACTATATTACCGGAAGATTCGGGTGATACAAATCAATTGACTATGACACACTTAGACAAAGAATCACTGCAACTGAAAACCGACCTGATCGGAATGTGGAATTTAGTTATTTCACAACTTAACAAAACACATGAGGCGCTCATCAACTTCGACAAGGATCTGGCCCATGAAGTGGTTGCCAACGAAAAACGTGTGAACGGACACGAACTGAAGATTGACAACGATTGTGAAAATCTGTTTGCCCTTTTTAATCCTGTCGCGATCGATTTACGTTTCACACTTGCCGTGCTTAAAATCAACAGCAACCTCGAACGCACCGGTGATATGGCCGATGGCATTGGCAGGTTCATCCTGAATGGTAACGGCCCTTTCGACGAAGAGTTGCTGAAAGTGACACAGGTTATTCATATGTACGACGAAGCCTCATCGATGCTCGTCGATATACTGATGGCTTTTGAACATGAAAACACCAAAATCGCCAGAAGCATCTTCAAGCGGGATGAAATCCTGAACCAGATTAACATCAATTCGATTCAGGTTGTTGCCGATTATATCCGCACCCACCCCGATAATATCGAGCAGGCACTTTTCGTCCTTTCCATCATTCGTAAATTGGAACGGGTGGGTGATCATTGTAAAAACATTGCCGAAGAGATCATCTTTTATATCGAGGCAAAAGTGCTGAAGCACGCGAGCAAGAAGCAGAAGGCTGAATAATACAGCCTACTATTGACATCTATCGGATTGTTTGACAATTAATTTTTACGTACTATCCAAATAACAAAAGACCCGGCTTAACAGACGGGTTTTTTTGTTATATTCCTGCATAAGGGTTAACGGGAAGCATGTGCTTTGTGGCGGACTTTAAAAGACAAATCTTTCTGTCCACACTTATTTTCATAAGGAACTAATATCTTCATTTTCAGACTAAAATCCGCCATAAACTATATGCATTGTTATGCAAAGTGCTTTATTGTTTAATTACTTTTTGTCTGATATGCATTTCATTTGTTACTATTTCAACGATATATAACCCTTTTTTTAATTCAGTCATATCTATAACATTAGAATATGTTTCAATATCCAATACAATCTGACTCAAATGATTGTAAACTATTATTTCCATTTTTCTTTTTGAATCAATATTTATTGTTAATGTAGATTCAGTTGGGTTCGGGAACAGCAGCAGATTATTATTAGCGCTCAAAGAATTAATTCCAGTTATACACTCTTCTCCCCATAGTGGTTTATTTTCAGGAAGCAGTGGTGAACCAATTGAAAATGCATATGGTTCATAAGGAATTTGTTCAACACACCACCCCGTAATATCTTGATTAAACAAATAAGCATTGAGAAACATTTTGGGCATATATTGTACACTACTTACATCCCAGTTTCCGATATTTTGGTTAAAATATGATTCTTGGAACATCAAGCTCATATCTATAACATTGCTAACGTCCCAACTCCCTATATTTTGGTTGAAAACTGATACTAGGAACATACAACTCATATCAGTAACATTACTTACATCCCAATTCCCAATATTTCGATTAAAGTTTGTGGCACCATTGAACATAAGACTCATATCAATAACACCACTTACGTCCCAATTCCCGATATCCTGATTAAAATCTGATTCTGAAAACATCGAGCTCATATCTGTAACATTGCTAACGACCCAACTCCCGATATCCCAGTTAAAACCTGAATAAGAGAACATTGCACTCATATCAGTAACATTACTTACGTCCCAATTACTGATATCCCGATGAAAACTTGTAAGAGAGAACATATGATTCATATCAGTAACATTACTTACATCCCAATTCCCGATTCCTTGATTAAAGTTATTTGCATTAATGAACATATAACTCATATCAGTAACATTACTTACATCCCAATTCCCAATATCTTGATTAAAGTATGCCGCATTACTGAACATATATCTCATATCAGTAACATTACTTACATCCCAATTCCCGATATCTTGATTAAAGTATGGACCAGCGAGCATACCACTCATATCAGTAACATTACTTACGTCCCAATTCCCGATATCTTGATTAAAGTTTGAACCACTGAACATCCCACTCATATCAGTAACATTACTTACATCCCAATTCCCGATATCTTGATAAAAGTTTGAACCACTGAACATACCACTCATATCAGTAACATTACTTACATCCCAATTCCCGATATCTTGATTAAAGTTTGCACCATTGAACATATAACTCATATCAGTAACATCACTTACATCCCAATTCCCGATACCTTGATTAAAGTTTATTGCACCTCTGAACATAAGACTCATATCAGTAACATTACTTACATCCCAATTCCCGATATCTTGATTAAAGTATGCCGCATTACTGAACATATGACTCATTTCAGTAACATTACCTACGTTCCAGTTTCCTATATCCTGATTAAAAGTATAAGCATAATCAAACATATGACTCATATCAGTAACATTACTTACATCCCAATCGCCAATATCTTGATTAAAGTATGTTGCACCACTGAACATATAACTCATATCAGTAACATTACTCACATCCCAATCATCAATGTTCTGATTAAAATCATATGCATTATATAACATTTCTCTCATCTTGGTGACATTACTCACGTCCCAATTCCCGATATCCATATCAAAATATGAGTAAGAGAACATTCCACTCATATCAGTAACATTACTTACGTCCCAATCGCCAATATCTTGATTAAAGTGTGTATGAGAAAACATCCCACTCATATCAGTAACATTTCCTACGTCCCAATTCCCGATATCTATATCAAAATATGTATCTGCAAACATATAGCTCATATCAGTTACATTACTAACGTCCCAATTCCAGATACCGCAATAAAAATTTGTATTAGAGAACATACGCCTCATATTAGTAACATTTCCTACGTCCCAGTTGCTTAAATTACCATTGAAATTAGTTCTTAAATAAAATGCCTCGCTCATATCGGTAACATTACTTACATCCCAATTAGGCATTGCCCCATATTCACAATCATAACATTCGCCAACCCAAGGATCGATACTTAAGCATGTTTCTATGGCCTGATGAAAATTGTCGTCTGTTATTGGTGTTTGGGAAAAACACTTCAATGTAATCAAAAGTGCAAATGGAATTATGTATCTCATATCAATATGGTTTTTGTTTCTGTTGCATTTTGTATAACTCCGATATCTGACAGATAAACCCACCCAATACATACCAATTTGGATGGCTTTATGCAATTTAATTGTTTATTATTTCCTTTCAAAGATAGAAATTAAATACTCATAATAAAACGGATTCTATTTTGTTAATCCTTTTTTTGGAGGGAAGCGTTAAGTATATTTTGCCACCAATTCACTAAATCACCAAAGCTCACCAAGATGAAAAATACGCTGTGGTTAATTTTTTACCGCAGAGAACCGCAATGAAGGAGCAGACCTGCCAGGCGGCAGACAGGGAACCGCAAAGAAAAACAAGTGAAAAGTCCATAATGAATAGAATAAAATACGCTGCGGCCCCCTGTCTGCCGCCAGGCAGGTCTGCGTAAAACTCCGCGTACTCTCTGCGGTTAATTTTTCCGCTGTGAACCGCGAAGAAGTATTATTACCCCGTTTGGATCAGTATTCCATCGGCATACTCAGCAACTGCTCTGCGGTTAATTTTACCGTAAAGTGTAGCAAATTAGTATTATTACTCCGTTTGGTTTAATATTCCATCGGCATGCTCAGCAACTGCTCGTTGGTAAACACCGGGCCATCTTTGCAGACAAACACCTTCCCCACATTGCAGCGGCCACATTTACCAAAACCACATTTCATGCGGTTTTCAAGCGTTGTAAAAATATCCTTGTCCTTAAAACCAAGTTTCTTCAACACAGGCATCGTAAATTTGATCATCACCGGAGGGCCGCAGAGTATGGCCACCGTGTTTTCGCTCGATGGCGCCGCTTTTTCAAGAACCATGGGCACGAAGCCGATTTCTCCTTTCCAATCAGGCGTCTGACCACCAGGGTCAACGGTAGTAATCAGGCGAATATCCGGCATTTCTTCCCAGGCTTTGAGTTCATGTTTGTAAACCAGATCGGCAACCGAACGGGCGCCGTACACGATGGTGATGTCTTTGTATTTATGGCGCAGATCGATGGTGTTCCAGATGACGCAGCGCATGGGGGGCAAGGCGATACCACCGGCAATATACAACAGGTTTTTCCCTTCCCATTCTTCAATCGGGAAAGTATTACCGTAAGGACCCCTGAAACCAAGTGTGTCGCCCACTTCCATATTGGCCAGCGCGTTGGTCACCCGCCCTGCCTTGCGGAAAGTACACTCGATATAGTCTTTGCGTGTTGGCGATGAAGCGATGCAGAAAGTGGATTCCCCTTCGCCGAAAACCGAATATTCGCCAAACTGTCCGGCTTTGAAAGTAAATTTTTCAGCCTCTTCGGGGTTTTTGAATTTCAGCCTGAATGTTTTTGCATCAGATGTTTCATCAATGATCTGATCGATCTGCATCAGATAAGGCTTGTATATGTTATTGCACATGATTCGAATGATTTAAATACTTTGTAAAGCCTGTAACTGTTCGGCGATATTCATATCAACCGGACAAGCGCGCGAACAACGGCCACATCCCACACAACCCAGCGATGCGTTCCGTTCGGGCATATAGGAGAATTTGTGAAGAATACGTTGGCGCCACCGCTGACTCTGCACTTCACGTGGATTGTGACCTGAAGTATGCAGGGTGAATAAGCCAAAACCGCACGAATCCCAACTCCGGTAACGCTTTCCGTTTTTACCTTTTGCCTCATCCTGAATATCGAAACAGGCACAGGTGGGACAAACATAGGCACAGGCGCCGCACCCAATACAGCGCAGCGAGTTTTCGACCCAGAAAGGATTTTCGAAGGCTTCTTTCAGATGTTGGGTCACCTGCTTATGATCGAATTGTTGTTCAACGTGGGTCAGCTTGGTTTCTTCATCCTGGTATGGTTCAAACAATCCGGAAAAGTCAGTCAGGATTCGGTTCCCTTTTTCTGTAAGTATTTCAGCCTTGTAATCACCATTCGTCAGTGGAACCAGTAAAATATCACTCCCTTTTGTGGAATCGGGTGAAAGCCCGACGGAGGTGCAGAAACAATGTGCATCACTTTTGTGGCAGGCCAATCCGATCACGACTAATTTTTCGAGTCGTTTTGCGAAAAACTCGTCTTTTGTATCCCAACAGAAGATGGAACGAAGCACATCATAGGCCGCTGTATCGCAGGGATGTGCTCCCCAAAGCACAACCTCCGGTATTTTATTCAGGTCAACATCCGTTACTGTGCTGTCGTTTTTGTTGTTGGTGTAAAAAATTACGTTCTCCACCCTTGGAAATACAACATTCTTCACCGATAAGGTCGATTGGATATGGTCGAAAATGACTTCTGAGAAATCAGGATTGTATTTATATCCAATCCTGTTGTCAGCTTCAGCGACAGGAGCATACATCTTTCTGTTTTCAGCCAATGAAGCGTACAACTTTTCGAGCGAATGTTTCCTGATGGTTTTACTTGTTGTTTCCATATTATTGAATAAAGCTTTCTTTATCGTTGGGTTCAAAGGTTGACATAACAGAACTCATCTTATCCGTTGTTCCGGCATACACATTGAAATAATTATGCACCTGATCGGCCATGTGCATGGTCAGCAGATGACAGGGTATATTTACCGGACAGGCACGGCCACATTCGCCGCAGCTGATGCATCGTCCGGCAAGGTGCATGGCTCGCAGTATATGCCAGTCTGTATTTCCATGAAGGTTCGACTGAACAGGAATCCATTGCGGCTGGTTGCATTCGACAGCGCAACGGGTGCAGTAACACATCGGGCAAGCCTGACGACAGGCATAACATTTGATGCATTTTGAGAGTTCCTTCTGCCAGAAATCAAATTTTTGCTGCGTGCTCATTTTATTCAGCATGGCAAGTGTTTCCTGATCTTTGGCCGGATTACCCAAATCGCATGTGGCGATATATTGCTGCATCACCTCTATACCGGCGATATCTATGTATTTTCCTTCGGCTGACACGCCCAGCACCACGATATTTTCAGCAAATACCTGTTGTTCGGATATCAGCATCATGATACTTCGCATGATGGGCAGGGTAGCGACAATGGCTGCTTTGCCAAAATACCGAACTTCTTTTTTGGTAAGATAGACCGCCAGGTTCTGCACACAGCGATCATCAAAAATAAGTGAACCGGTTTTCGATGGATCAGTAATAAAAGCAGGTCGTGCTTTACCGGTTGATCCGGCTTCGTAACCAATTACTACCTGAACAGCCTTGCTTTCGAGTAATTCATCCGCGCGTGATACCAGATTAATCATTTGTCACCTCCTCTTCTACAGCTGTATTCACCATTTGTTTGTATGAAACATAAGGCCCCAGTTCGCGGATACGGGCAACTGTGGTATTCACCACCTCGGCCCATCGGGCGCCTTCAGCCGCCGAGACCCACGAAAAAGTGATACGGTTCATATCGATACCCATGAAATCCATCAGTTCTTTAAACATGATCCACCTTCGTTTCGCATGAAAATTGCCCGAGGTGTAATGGCAGTCGTTGGGATGACAACCCGAAACGATGATACCATCTGCACCGTTGGCAAATGATTTCAGAAGAAGCATAAAGTCGATGCGTCCGGTGCATGGGAAACGGATGATTTTGACATTGCTGGCATATCTGATACGGCTGGTGCCGGTCAAATCGGCTCCCGCATAGGTGCACCAGTTACAAACGAATGCGACTACTTTTGGTTCAAACTCTGACATATATTTTTTGTTTGTGTGTTAATTTAAAAAGTGGGAAGTGGGAAGTTGGAAGACCGAAGTCGGAAGACCGAAGTCTGACACCACAACGCGGCCACTGAGGCTCTCGAAGTGGAAGACCGAAGACCGAAGTGAATGTTTCCACGGTAATTTTGATTTTATCATTTAACTTCATCATAACTTCTCGATATAAATAATGTTTAATTCTTTTCAACTTTTCTCTTCCCACTTCTAACTTCCAACTCCCAACTCCGAACTCCGAACTTCTCAATACTCATTCAACAACGCCATTACCTCGGTGTACATCTGGTTGTTTGTATAACCGTGTAAGTCAATCGATTTGGAACGGCACAAGGCAACGCAGGTTCCACACCCTTGGCAGAGGCCTTCATTGATTTTCGCAACCGTTTTGATGATTTTTCCATCACGGGTTTTGAAATCTTCGCGCTCGATAGCCTGGTAAGGGCAAACCGACTGGCAAAGAAAACATCCCACGCAGGTTGAATACAACGGAGGCGCCGTACGGTTCACGAAAGCTACCAATGGTTCGCGCGTAAGCTCATTCTGCGAGAACAGGGCGGCCACCTTAACGGCTGCTCCTGATGCCTGTGAAACAGAATCGGGAATATCTTTCGGATTCTGACAGGCACCTGCCAGAAAAATACCTGCGGTATTCGTTTCAACCGGTTTCAGTTTAGGATGTGCTTCTGCAAAAAACTTGTGTGAATCGTAGGAAACATGCAATCGCTGGGCAAGTTCTTCAGCACCATGATTTGCCACACCAGCCGTGGCCAGAACAACCATATCGGCCACAATCTCAACCGGTTGACCACCAAGTAATGTATCAACGCCTTTCACAATCAATTTTCCATCACGCTCATAAATGGTGGATACCCTGCCACGTATGTAATTCACATAATCTTCCTCGATGGCACGGCGCACAAATTCCTCATAGTTTTTCCCTGCCGACCTGATATCCATATAGAATATCGATGCTTTCCCTTCATGCACCTTATGTTTGTACAACATGGCATGTTTGGCCGTGTACATACAGCAAATCTTTGAACAATAGGCGATTCCTTTGGCTGGATCGCGTGAGCCGGCGCAGGCAACAAACACGATGTTTTTTGGTACCTGACCATCCGAAGGGCGTAGTATGGCGCCCGATGTAGGCCCTGAAGCAGAGGCGAGACGCTCAAACTGCAATCCATCGATAACATCTTTGTATTTTCCAAACCCGTATTCAGGAAAGAAATCGGCCCGTTTGATATCAAATCCGGTGGCGATCACGATGGCGCCGATCTGTACTTCAATCACCTCATCGGGCTGATCGAAGCGGATCGCTTTGGTCGGACAAACAACCTCACAAACTTTACATTTTCCTTTGATATAATAGGTGCAATGTTCGCGGTCGATAACAGGTTTATTTGGCACAGCCTGCGGAAATGGCACATAAATGGCAGGCCGGAAACCCAATCCTTCCTCAAATTCGTTCGGGATCTTTTTCTGCGGACATTTGGTGGTGCACAAGCCACATCCAGTGCAGATTTTCTCATCCAGACTCTTCGATTTCTTGCGGATCTTTACCGTGAAATTGCCGATAAAACCATCCAGTCCTTCCACTTCGGCGTATGTATAAAGCGTGATATTCGGATGCTGGGCCACCTCAACCATACGGGGAGTGAGGATACATTGCGAACAGTCGAGTGTGGGGAAGGTTTCGGATAACTGCGACATATGTCCGCCGATGGAAGGCGAGCGTTCGACCAGTATCACTTTGTGGCCGGTATTGGCGATATCGAGCGCCGATTGAATCCCCGCGATTCCACCACCAATAACAAGCGCGGTTTTGGTGACCGGAACTTTTATGGGCTGTAAGGCTGAATTGATTTTCACTTTTTCGACCAAAGTCCGCACAAGGTCAATTGCCTTGTCGGTGGTCATGTCATTTTTTTCGTGCACCCACGAGCAATGCTCACGAAGGTTGGCCATTTCACATAAAAATGGATTCAGACCTGCTTCAGCGGCAGCTTTCCGGAAGGTGGGCTCGTGCATACGCGGCGAACATGCCGAAACAACAATCCCTGTAAGGTTATGTTCTTTGATTGCTTCCTTGATCAGCGTTTGTCCCGGATCGGAACACATATACTTATAATCAGTACTGAAAGCAACGTGTTTTAACTTACCAACCGTTTCAGCCACTTTATGACAATCGACCGTTGCGCTTATATTTTCGCCACAATGACAAACAAAAACTCCAATTCTGGCCATCTTTTTTTTCTTTAGATATTGATTATTTCATTCAATGGAAAGCAAATGAATTCATGGATGCTTTTTACTGATTAACTGATATTTACCTTTACGAAATGACGTTGTAAACCAACATCTTTTGCGGTGAGGCCAACGGCCAGTCCGATCGCCTGGGTCACATACATCACCGGCAATTTAAAGTCCGATTCCCAGTATTTATTGATGGAAGGGCGTCGCATATCTAAGTTTGAGTGACACATCGGGCAGGCGACAATCAAAGTATCGGCGCCACGGTGTTCGGCATCTTCAATGATTTTACCGGATAGTTTTGCCACTATTTCGGTACGCGAAACGGATAGTCCGGCGCCGCAACACTCAGTCTTAAAGGGAAAATAGAGTGGGTGTGCACCAATCTTTTCCATGGCGATATCCATGGTTTGTGGGTCTTCGGCACGGTCGTAATTCAGAACCTTGTTCGGACGCACCATCAAACAGCCGTAATAACAGGCAACTTTGTAGTCGAATGGTTTCGTGATTCTCCCTTCAAGATTCGGAATAATATATGCATCAATCCATTCGATCACATTGATAAGTTTTGTTGTTCCACGATAGTCCATACCAATGATCTCACCGATGCGGTTTTTCAGTTCCGGATTCATTTTCAACTCATGTTGCGTTACGGCAAGACGGCTGTAACAGGCTGCACAGGGAACTAATACTTCATCAAGACCATTTTTCTCGGCCGTTGCCAGAATCCTTGCAGGCAATGAAAGCGATAATTCTTTGTTTAAATTATGGGCTGCCGTAGCACCACAGCAATTCCAGTCAGGGACCTGCACAAGTTCGATATCAAATGCTTTTGCCAGCGCAAAAACCGATTCATTATAATCGCGCGCCGATCCGGTCAACGAACAGCCGGGATAGATTCCAATTTTCATTTCGAACCTCCTTTCCCTATAGTTTTTTTGAATATCCTGGTGATATGTGGCATATCTTTCATCATCTCGGGTATAAAATGTAATTTGCCATTTCCAATCATCTTCGGGGCAAGCATCATGTCCTGAGTAAGGTTTAACGATTGACGCTTGTAGTCGAGTATCAGACCCAATTCGAAAAGCCGTCCCGTGTATTGAATGGAATGCAGAAATGCCTTGTGAAATGACACGATATTCTTCATTTTCGGATTGACTTTTTTCTCACTCCTCGATTTCTGCCGCAGATAATCCATCATCGAAGGGATATCGATTTCCATCGGGCAGCGGCTCAGGCACATCTCGCAGGTAAGGCACAGCCAGATCGATTCGGACCGGAGCACCTTTTCATCGTTTTCTTTTCTTTCGGTCTGAAGTAAACGCATCACCAGACTGGGTGGTAAATCCATTTCCGTTGCCACAGGGCAACCGGCCGAACATTTACCACACTGATAACATTTCTGTGTATGCACTTCGACATGTTTTTCGATGGCATAAGCCAACGAATCTCTTTCGATCAAATGCGCTGAATGTGACATATTATTTCCTTTACATTTCGTTAAACGATGCTTGAATACTGACGAATGAACTGAACCCGTTCGTAGGAAGCCGGATTGTTGATATGCGCCTTACTCATCAGGCCCTTGAAATCGGCTATTGAATGATAGTTGTGTTCCGTCATCCACTTTTCAATATCCTTAATTATCCCCGGTAAAACATCAAATCCGTTTCGGTAGAACAGCGAAACCACCTGTACTGCATCGGCACCGGCCAGCAGTTGTTTGATGATGGTGTCATAGGTATGAATCCCCGTTGAAGCAGCAATGTCGCAACTGATTCTGCCCGACAACAAGGCAACCCAACGCAGTGATTGCGAATATTCTTCGGGGTTGCTGAACATATTTGAGGCATTTACTTCGAGGGTGTTGATATCGATATCCGGATTGAATGGTCGGTTGAACAAGGTAAGCCCCGCGATTCCCGTTTCCGAGAGTCTGGAAGCCATCTGTGCTAAGCTCGAGAAGTAATAACCTATCTTCAATGAAACCGGTATGCTGACATATTTTTTTACTTCGGTGATGATATCGAAATACATCTGTTCGTTCTCACTTCCTGATTTTGTAAAGTCGGAAGGTAAAATATAGGCATTCAGTTCGATCGCATCTGCACCAGCGTCCTGTAAGCGCTTGGCGAAATACTGCCAGTCGTATTGTGTGTTGCAGTGGATGCTGGCGATAACGGGTATATTGATGGCCTTTTTAGCATCCTTCACTAATTTAAGATAGAGATCAAGCGTATGCTCCTGTGCATAATTTGTCAGGTATTCGTACGCTTCATCATAATAGGATTCATCAGAACTGACGATTCCTTCGAAAGCTTCCTGCCACGATTGCATATCGTCTTCATGAGAATGCAGCAGTTTATCTGTTTCAAATTTGATCTGTTCTTCAAAAATGGATTTTAATACTACAGCACCTGCACCACCCTTTTCGATGGCAATAAGATTCTCGATCGTGGAAGTTAATCCCGAACTACCTATTATTATTGGGTTTTTTAATGGTAAACCCAAATAATTACATCTAAGATCAATCATAACAAAGTACCATTTTTTTATTGTGATAAAATTAACAATAAAATAAATAATGGTACAAATTGGCCTCAATTTATATTGAATCTACATTAAAAGCCGAACCTGTGGCTGACAGACAGTTTTCTATTTGACCAAAATTATACAATCATAGTGTGTGGACAGGAATTTGGTAATGGGGTAAATTGATATACAACAAGGGAAAATGTTTCTAAACCATATCAACCTTCATTGGTTTCACCAACTACACATTGAACGCAAAAAAAGCTTCTTAAATCAAACTGTCATTGATTAAACTCCTTGAATTTTTAGGAATTCTGTAAAAAGTCTGAAAATAATGACATTCAAAAAAGAAGTGATGATCTTTCTTTTAGAGTGGTTATGTTACGAATAAATAAAGGAAATAAACACATTAAACCTTGGTTATCAATATGATATATCATTTGAAAAATATTTTGTTGATTTTTCCGATACTATTGATATTTTATCGTTATTTGCATAACAGTTACTAACAATCAATAAAACAAAGCCTATGAAAAAGACCATTTTAATTATGATGATGTGTGTGCTATTTTCGCATTTTACTTTACAAGCACAGGTTCAGGATCAAAACAAAAAGAAGTTTTTGTATGAAAGCAAGGTCCAAAAATTTAATACCATGCGAAATGCGGGAATCGTATTAACAATTGGCGGGGCCGTTCTAACAATTGCTGGTATTTCCACCATGTCAAATGCTATTGCTGATGACCCTGATATGGTGACCGACGCAGGAACTTCTAAGTTTCTCACCGGATATCTTTGTACAGCATTAGGACTAACAGCTTCTGGCGGGGGAATTGTATTGTGGGCAATAGGAGGAGCAAAAAAAAGATCCTATACTCAAAAGCTGAACTCTCTCTCCTTAAATCTAAATCCTGCTCCTCGTCAAATGGTTTCACTGGCCTATCGATTTTAGGAAATAACATAAGACTGATTTGATAATTCGTTGCACCATTTTTCTGATTCAAACAATTAAACAGAACCTGGCGGATAATTCTGTTTAGCTGATTGTCAACAGCTTTTTTACCTGTTGTTATGCAGGGTTGAAAGTGCTTTTAATCGCAATAATTATATATAAAATTCAAACCAATGAAAGCAAAAGTCTTTTTATTTACACTAATTTTATTACTTACTGGAATAACCATTACAAAAGGTCAAGGATTTACACCACCTGCTCCCGGGAAAGCTGTTGTCTATTTTGTACGTGTATCGAGTTATGGTGGCGTGGTTTCTTTTGAATTCTTCCACCAGGACAAATACATCGGCATTTTTAAGGGTAGAAATTATATGAGATATGAATGTGATCCGGGCCAGAATCTTTTCTGGGCATCATCAGAAAATAAAGAATTTATTACAGCAGACCTTAAGGAAGGTGGGACTTACCTTGTTGTTGTAAATATAGAAATGGGCGCATGGAAGGCCCGCGTTGGATTAGCTCCTGTTACTATTCAAGAAACGGAACTTTTTGAACGGGCTAAAGAATTGATTCTCGAAAAAGCTCCTGTTGTTACTCCAGAAGACAAAATACAAAGTATGAATGTGAAATTGGCTGATTTTATTCCAGAGAAACTTGATCAGTATGAAACTGAATGGAAATCAACTAAATTCTTTGAACATATTTCAGCAGATATGGCCATACCTGCTGAATATATGAAATGATCAGGTAAATAAACTTTGGTTTAATCAATATTTCTGTTGATATTTTGCATGCGTATTATCCAGGTGGACAATTGTGGCGGTGTTTACGTTTTTGACTGCCCAACGGATAGCAACCAATAAAGATATCCAATAAACTGAGTTTGTGTTGTTTAACAACTTACGACTTCCTATCAAATTGAAGTTCTGACAAATTTAATGATTATTAGGCTCACCAATAACTCGGCGATCAACAAATCGTATTGGTTTGCGACCAATACCTCCTTTTTGCCTTTTTTGAATCTCGGCTAAATCGGCAATGATGATCTTTGGCATAACCCGCAGTGAAGCATGCAGGTATGATGTCAGCTGTGCAAGAAGCTTCTCGGAAGGAACTTTTACTGCGATCCAGATGAGGATATCGTCAGTGTCTAATTCATTTGATGAGACTTCCAGAATATAATCGATAATGTCGTTGTTCGAATTCAGTATTTCATAAATAACTGAAGGATAAAGCGATGTACCTTTAAACTTTATCATCTGTTGTTTGCGGCCAAGAATCGGTGAAATCCGAAGAGTTTGCCGCCCACACTCACAGGGTTGATTGATCAAAGTACATATGTCACCAGTACGGTAGCGAACGAGTGGCATGCCTTCAACATCCAAAGTAGTAACAGTGAGTTCGCCTTTTTCGCCGAAGGACAAAGAATTCCCGTCATCATCTAAAACTTCAGCTATGAGTAGTTCAGGATGAATATGACCACCTTTCCGGGCAGGGCATTCAGTAAATGCTGTCTGCATTTCGGTAGAAGCATAGGTTGAAAACAACTCAATATCCCAGAATTCTTTAATCCGCTTTCCTATGGTATTGAGTTCAAAATTGTCGGCACGTACATTTTCACCAATGCAGATGGCACGTCTCATAGGCGAATTCCGGTAATCAATACCATTCTCTTGTGCATAATCAATCAACTTCAGAATAAAGGAAGGGACTACAACCATAGCAGTTGAATTTACCCTGAAAATGGTTTCCCATTGCATGGATGGAGCTCCCGGGCCAGTGCGCACAACTCCAGCTTTTAAGCGTGCCGCGCCCTGATAATATGCCATCCCGGCCATAAACTGCTTATCGAGTGTAAGTGCAAGTTGGAAAATATCGGACGATGTTGCTCCCGTTGCTGTAAACGAAAGATATTCGTTATATGCTAAACGGGATAAATCATTGTTTGTTAATGCTATGGTTACCGGAGCGCCAAGTGTCCCTGAGGTAGATGTATATTCAGTTATTTCACTTTTGGGAACACATAGAAAGTCCATATTCTGAATCTGCAGATCTTCTTTGGTGGTGGTTGGCAGAAATTTCAGATCTTCAATTGTTTGAATCTTAGAAATATCAATACTATTCGTTTCGAAAAGTGATTTATAAAATGGAGATCGTAAGTTGACATAAGCCAGTAATTCCTTCAACTTTGTATTTTGAAGATCATAGATTTCACCGCAAGTTAATTTATCAACAGGTAGCATAACGAAATGGTCGAAGTTAATTATTCAGTTGGGGCATGATTTAATGTGCAAGTATAAAGATTTCTCTTATATATCTGGAATTGGCGCAATCTTATTGGCTGTTTTTATTTGTTTTTCCCTGACAATCAGCATATTTCTTCCTAATGCGATCTATTTCTTTTTCTCCCGGCATCTCACATCTCAATGACTTCTCATAAAATAACATTGCATTGGAATACTGATTTTTAAACACATAATAATCACCGGCTTGCTCATACGCATCAAAGTAATCAGAATTTAGGCTGACAAACATCTCTATTTCTTTCTCATCAATTGTGTGAGCGGATATTTTCTTCTTTAAATTCAGATAATGTTGGTAACGAGGTAAAGACTTTATAAGAAATTCTCTATCCGGTTGGATATATGCAGAATCGATAACTGATCTTGTACCAGGCACCAAGGCTTTTTCATCAATCATTTTATTCAAATCGTAGCAAACAAAACCTCCGATCTGGTAAGGAGATGTAGATACCCAAAACATTCTTTTCTCAGGATAAAAAATTATGGAATGGTGGCCGATAAGCTGATTTATTGTTTTTTCGTTTCCTAATCCTATACTTTTACCTTGATTGCCAAGCGTATCGCGAAGTATTTTTACCACATCCTGTGCAGTAAACTGCTTTTGCTGGTTCAAACATTCCATAACGAGATTGTTGCGGTAACCTGAAGCGGTATTCAACTTCTGCTTTCTGGCTTCAGCCGAAGACCCGTTTTGTGTGCTTTGAAAATGATTAGTCGAAATGATAAAACTTTTATTTGTTTCATACAGGATCTGTGATCCAGGCCTTTTCTCAATAATTATGGCTTTATTATCGTAAGCTGAACCAATCAGGAAAAGCTCTGAAACGAAAACGTCAAACTTTGATGCGACAGCAACTGCTTCATCTATATTCGAAGCGTACTGAAGAATTTGCCGTGCTACCAGTGAAACAGGCGTTGCCGCTGCAAGAACTACATTAGAATTGGCTGCATTGATGGTTACAGTAAGGCCTTTTTCATTCATTCCCGAAACGGCTCCCATCATTCCGCCCCATGTTACAAAAGTATGAAAATACCCTGAATCAGGCCTGATAAAGGCTATAATTTTCTCTTTTGCAAATTCGTCTCCAACGTAAAAATCGAAGTTTCGGCCAATCAATAGTTTCCCATCCGGCGTTTTTTCATCCCATACCCCGAAAGAAGTGCAACCAACCATACCAAGATTACTCAGCATATGACCCAAATCGTGGGCCCCATGGTAATTTAGAATCCGTTGATAATTGCTGGCTATACTATTGAATGTATCAGATGCTGAAAGTGAGATGCCGTATATTTCAGCCTTTCGTTCTTCAGGGATCGAACGGTAAAGGTTGAGATCAAATATGGCAATTACATATTTCAGGAAATTGATGTAGAAGCGTGAAGGTACAATCCGTTGCAGTTGTTCAACAAAGGCTTTTTCCTGTTTATAAATCAGATTATGTGTAAGCTGTCCGGCAATGAGTCCACGTTCGAAGGGTTTGCCTTCAATGTAAAGCGTAAACAGACCTGGTTGTTCTTTTCGGAGCCAGTTGTTGCCAATTCGCGAAGTACAGGAATCTACTTTTTCTATAGTATATTCTTTAAAAGTATATTTTTTAGTTTCATGTTTGAAAATGGTGTTAATGTATGCAAAGAACCCAACTACCAATACTATAAGGCAAAGGATCGTGATCAGGAACCATTTTAGAAACCTCTTCATTGTTTAATTGTTACGAATTTTCTCGAGCAATGAATCGATCCCCAGCAATTCGCCGCATGTAATAATGGAACTCACCGAAACCCCCATAACTCCATGCAGATTAAGATTCTGACCTGTAAGCAGGAGATTTGGTATTTTGGTACGTGCAGGTACAAACGTTTTAAGCGGCTCATTGCAATCGCGTTGTATTCCGTAAAGTGATCCGCTGGGTGTTCCTGTATAATCACGATATGTTAGTGGTGAAAGTGTATGATACGATTCTACCGCAGATCGAAAACCAGGATATTGGTTTTCAAACAGTTCAAATATTTTTAATGCTTTCTCTTCTTTCAACTCGTTATAACCCAAACCTCTCTCTCCAGGCTGAAAAACAGTATTTTTAGTTTCAGCCCATTGTTCAAACTCCGAATACTTCATATAACACATTACTGAAGCCGAATGAGCGAATCCCCCTTCACCTTCGCTCATAAACAATGCATAATTTTCCGGCCATTTCGCCTTGTCGTATTCAGTTCCGTTCCATACATTTTCCGGTTTCGAATAATAATAAACATTTTTATTTATAAATGGAAATGCCGAATTCTTAAACACAACATTCAGAATAAAAACACTCACCGTATTTTCGAGGTGTGTAATACGGTTAACATACGCTTTCCGGAATACATCCGATTGAGTCAAAGCAATTGTAACAGCCGGGTGTAGATCAGAAATAAACTGTTTCCCGATAAACTCCCGATTATCTTTTGTTATAACTTTTGTGGCCTCACCTTCTTTTACAAGTATCTGCGTTACTTCAGCACGCTTGATCACTTTACCACCGGCTTCAGTAATAACATCAGCAAGGGCTTTAGCAATCTGCGATCCTCCGCCTTCACAGCGCCAGGCGCTTTCGATATAACTGTTTAAAATCAGTGCATGTATATAAAAAGGTGATTTTTCACCAGAACCTGCATAAAGACTATTATTACCTGCCAGAACATTCTGAAGTAAGGGATCTTTAACAAATGAATTGATCATTTCCCGTGCATTCATGTCAAGCATATCCATCTTATCCATAAAATCCCCATTCCGTAGGTTATAGAGCGGAAACCTGTCGCACAATTCCTTTATGCTCCGGCAATAATTTTCGATTCCTTCGCGTTCATCCGGAAACGATTGTGCAAGCGTATCAATAAATTTCTCATATGACTGAGCAAAAACATATTCCTTCCCGCTGTCGCCAAATTTAATCACATCAAAGCCTTCTTTATCTAACCGTTTGATCTTGATACGCTCCATCACTCCAAGGTAAGAAAATATCTTATAAAGGGTCTGACCTTTTTCAAGTCCTCCGATATAATGCACACCGGTATCGAATAACCTGCCATCGCGTTTATAACTTTGAAGACAACCACCAATCCGTGGATTCTTTTCAAGCACGGCAACTTTATATCCATTTTTTCCAAGTATCGCTCCACACAATAAACCACCCAGTCCGCTACCTATGATTACAACATCAAAGCTTTCATCCATTGTTTTTCCTTTTGAATACCATAATTAAATTCGATGTCCATCTTGTCTGATCGATAATCTGTGTCTCAAAACCAAGGCTTTCGCCGAGTTGAGCCATAGCATCGAATGAGAAGAATTCGAGTTTATTCTCTGTTTTATTAAAATTTAAAATACGTGTTGAGAGAAATTCAGTTAAGCGTGTAACGGCATGTTTTTTAGCTAATCTATTGTCGCCATCTCTAACAATTATCGAACCTCCCGGTGATAGTTTTGAAGCATATTCTGTAAAAATCTGTTTCCGTTCCTGTTGATTTAAATAATGCAAAACATCGCTGAATATAATACAATCTGCTTGTGGAAAATAAAAATCCTGAAGATTTGAACCTATAAAACTCAGATTTGCAGGTTTGTCAAATCCATTTTCAGCCACTTCGATCTTTGACAAATCATAATCGAATCCGGTAATTTCGCGCGCTGGCTCAAGGTAAGCAAGCATATATGCCATAAAACCATAACCGCATCCGGCATCAATTATGACTCCTTGTTTAGGCACCAGATACTGAAAAATCTGATAATTATCTTCCATCCGCAACTTCACTTTCATATACCATTCAAGCAACGGACCTTTAAAAAGGAAGTTGTCGATAACCCGTTTGCGAAAATGTTCAGGTGTATGAAATTCTTCCTCCAGTAAAGCGTACTTCGCTTTAAACAGTTGATGAATGGACTTTGTTTTCTGCTGATAGGTTACTCCAAATTCAGCATCATTAAATTTGATTCGTTTAAGGACTTTGATAGTTATAATAGCATCATGTACTGTAAAGCTGCCTTTGGTAATGCATTTGCCGGTACCATGAAGGATAACCGGAACAATATCAAGTTCAAGTTGCTGTGCAAGGTAAAACGCACCCTTATGGAAACGGCCTATTTTCCCATCTTTCGAACGGGTTCCTTCAGGAAAAACGGCAATTGAATACCCTGCATCAATTTTTGCTTTTAACAACTCTATTCCTGGTTCGGCACCTTCAAAAACAGGATAATACCCGGCTAACCGAACTACATAACCGAAAAGCGGTGAATTCCAAACCCAATTATTTGTGAGTAAAATCATTTTTGGACTCAACATACACATCGAAAGAATATCAATGAACGACTGATGATTCGCTACGAAAATGCATGGTTTTGAGAAATCATGCTTTTCGTCATATATAATTCTCTTATTGAGATTTCCCATCACGTACAATTGTGCCCAGGTTATTTTGCTGATCATCCAATTAAACAGTCTTTGTGCTTTGGGTCGGTTAAAAGGATTTAACACCAATAAGAAAAATCCTGCGATGCTAAGTAGTAAACAGCCGGTTATAAAGAAAGTATATGCAAATATTGTCAATAGTGCGGTCTTGAAACTTATAGGTGCAAATCCTTTACTTACTGGCGAACTTATAAATATCCGAAATAGGAATGGCATAAGTACTTGCGAAATAACCAAAACAGATGTGATTCCGATTACCGAAACCAGAGCTATTGATTGCAATGCAGGATGTTTTGCAATAAGCATAACACCAAAACCAATAAGCGTTGTTAGTCCGGATAATAAAATACTCATCCGTATTACTGGCATTTGCTTCTTTTTGTTCCGGTATTCGTGCAACAGTCCGTCCATCGTAAAAATGCAGTAATCGTCGCCCAATCCAAAAATGAAAGTTGATAAAATGATATTGACTATATTGAACTGAATATGAAACAACCCCATAAGTCCTAAAATCCAAACCCAGGAAACAACCATAGGAATAAAAGCAGTAAGAGCAAGTTCGATTCGACCATAAGTTAGAAGCAGGGCAACAAAAACTAATAGTGCTGAGAAAATGGCAATAAAATTAAAATCATCATTAATGATAGATGCCAACTGGTTCGACATAAACTTATTATCCAACATCCTCGAAGAGGGTTGCTGTGATACGAGTTTTTCAACATCGGATAGTGATGTTGTTGGAACCTGGAGTACCGAAACAATGGTTGTCATTTCAGGTGTAACTGATACCGTTTCCTTAGCGAAAACCTTAGTTAGTAGGTGAAAATCAACGCTATCAATTTGATTATTCTTTAATTCCAGATTTGAGTAAAAATCATTAAATGCGCTTTCTTTAAATCCAAGCACTTTCCCGGAATTATTCAGCGAAGCTTTTATACGCTGAATTTTCTCAGTTGTAAAATAGTGTTTCCAGCGTTTGCGGCGTTTTTCCTGTTCCTCTTGCGATGGAAGAAAATCAGCAACTCCAGTATATTTATTAGCTGTTCCGGATTTATTCAGCGAATCCGATAAATATTTTATTCTTCCTGCCGAAGCAAGCGCCTGATCTAAAGTGCCGCCAAACGAGATTACATACACCGAATGCTTTAAACTGTCGACACCACGCAATGCCAGTTCAGTTTCTTTAAGTTCAGACGACATATAGTTAAGATGCAACAAGTTGCTATCAAACTCAATAAACTGAGCAAAATAAAGCATAACAGGCGAAAGCAGAATAATAGACCACCTCAGATAGGTGTAATTTTCAAGTTGAATATTTCCGGCTTTTTCGAGCCATTTTCCAGTGATTTTCTGTTCTGTTTGCTGCTTACCGATAAGATGCGGGAGAAAAATCAGAGAAAAAACTACGGCACCAATAAGGCCAAATGCACCCAGTAATCCAAAGTCGTGAAGAATTTCGGCTTTCACAAAAAGCAGGCATATAAAACCGCCGATTGTAGTGGCGCTTCCAATAGTCATTGGTTCTACCATATCACCAATTACCTTACGAAGATCTTTCTCGTGAAGCCGGTGAGTTAAAATATGCAAAGGATAGTTGACGGCAATTCCCAGCAAAACTGAAGAAGCACCGATGGCAATCAATGAAATATCCTTTTCGATAAATGAAATACATGCCAGCGCAAATGCCATCCCAAAAATTATCGGAAGAAAAATCAGGAAAGGTGTTCTCTTTTTGCGAAAAATAAAAGTGATCAGAATGATCAAAGCGATACACAATACAGCAAGTGTAAGTATTGTATCACGTTGAATCTGACGCGCATTGCCAACCGACACTGCGGTAGCGCCCATAAATCCGCATTTGATATTTTTAAACTGTTCCTGCTGTTTAAGGTCAGTAGCAAAATCTTCAATTGCTTTGATCAGGACAGCATTTTTGCTGGTTTCGTTGGCAGCATTTGCCGGTTCGATAAACAGAACCAGATTCTTTTTATCTTTCGTAAAGAAATAGCCATCGTTGATTTCATAACCGGTGGCTTCTCCCAGTTTCTGCAAACGCAGGGTTATTGAACCCGAAATTCCGGCAGGATCTAAGGGCAGGCTTTGCCGGATCAGGATTCCGGCTGGTGAAGACAAAAGTTTTGTATTCTCCGCCAGGTGCCGTTGAATAGTCTCGGGTCGAAGTATCGAATCAATATGAGCGTAATCCTGCTCTTCAACAAAAAATGGAAGATTTCGCAACAAAGCTTTATAAACCTCCATAAACGGGAAATCATCGGGATTGGAAATCACTTTTTTAACCAGACTACTGTCAATAGTCTGTAAACGAACAAGCATACTGTCGCAATAAGCCATTTTTAGCAGGTCGGTACTGACTACTGGTGATTCGTCCGAGATACTGATAACCAATTTATCTACCAACCGGGTGTTTTGAATAAGTTTCCTGTATTCCCTGGTTCGTGCGTCCATCTGTAGCATTTTACTGATGTCTTCTTCAAACGACACCCGTAAAGACAACGCTACCAACAGAATGAAAATTAAAAGCATAACAAGCCAGAAAACAAGCCGGTGATTAGAAAAATAGTCGTATGATTTTAATACCAAACCTTTCATAATTATGCCTTTACCCTCTTGAAAGCAGATAATACAATAAAAGTCAATATCCCAAATACGATAGCAGCCAGAATTGCTAAACTAATGCTCCCAAAAATATATTGAAGAAGAAATGGCTTGATGGTTTCAAGGTTCAGCGCTGAATTAAACAGCGGAATTGGCGCATTGGTAATCCAGATTTTACCACAAATCAGGCTAAGAAACAAAATGAGTGGAATCATAGGTGGAATGCTGATGTTAGCAAACAAAATCACAAGTGGCTTGTTTAGCCTGAATAAAAAAGCCAGAGCAATTGCGGCAACTAACTGTAAACCCCAGATTGGAATTATCCCCATAAATACGCCAAAAGCAACTGAAAGTGACCTATTCAGAACCGTCTCAGAGCTGTTAAAAAAAAATCCGGGTATGCTTTTCCCTTTGATATACATCAACGGCCTGTACCAGGCTAATGCTAAAAAAACAAGTGCTGTGTTGAGAATGCTGATGCGTGTAAAGTCACGGAATGGCCTGAAATGGGACACCCGTTCTTCTTTCGGGAAATAACGTACTGATACCGGAACACTTTCCACTTTAACGCCTTTCCATGCCAGTCTGACCAATATTTCAATCTCGAATTCAAACTTCTGGGTATAAAACTTCATATTTTCAAAAGCCAGAAGTGGGTACAAACGAAATCCTGACTGAGTATCATTATGAGTGATACCGGTTTCAACGTTAAACCAGAAATTTGAGAACTTCCTTCCAAAATTACTTTTACCCGGAACCGAAGCTTGTTCCATATTCCTTTCGCCAATAATCAAGGCATCGTCGGTTTTAAGCAGTTTTTCAGCAAAAGCCCGAATATCAGCCGGGTTATGCTGTCCATCCGAATCGATGGTTATTGCATACTTGTACCCTTTAGAAATTGCATACCTGAAACCTGTCAACAATGCGTTTCCCTTACCTCTATTTTCAGGATATGAAATCAGTTGAATAGCTGGGTATTGAGTAAGAATTGCAGCAGTGTCATCTGTTGAACCATCGTTTACAACAATTAAATCTTTGGTTATTTCGTAAATGCCATCCATTACACCGGCAATAGTGCCACTGTTGTTATATGTCGGCAGAAGAATGCATATTTTTAACTCCTTCAAAGTCTCAGTTGTATCTATCTCATTTGACATAAGTAACTGCCTTTCATTTTTAAAACTTCCACTTCGTTGCCTGTTACTGTGCACTTTACAGATAGTATATTTTCTTCCTTTTTACTGAAACTGATTTCATAAATGAGAATTGTGTTTTCTGCCGGAATTACAAGACTCATGAATTTGATATTTTCACTTTTTACAAGTCTTAGTTTTTGTTCCATGAACTTTGAGAGTAATTCACCACCGATTTGAAGCGTACAAACTCCGGGCAATACAGGATTGCCGGGAAAATGTCCTTCAAAAACAGGGTGATCGCGCATAATCCGGATTGAAACACGCAGGATTTCTCCAGAGCATTCACTACTTTCGATCACATATAATTTTCCTTCGAACAACATTTTACAAATTGATTTTCTTTAAAAGGATCACCATCCGGAAATGTTGATGTTCCAGTTTCATTGAACTAATTCCGGAAGTTGATGAATCGTAAAAATAATAAAATATCGTGTTAATAGAATTTTCATCTTCCATTTTGCCAGAATTAATTCTCGTAGTTGCAGGTTCAGATGAATAAATAATCTTATTCTTTTTTCCGAGATCATAAGTAAAATCTGTTGATAACCGGCTATAGTCAATGTTATAAGCCTTGTTCCGGGTTAGTATGCCGGTTAATGAAGCGAAATCAATATAAAATGTTTTGAGTATCCTTCTTTTATTGAGTTTTTTGTAAGCGTATATGGTTTTATATTCATTAGGTAAAAGCTCCATATCAAGTAATTTCGGTCCCATTTCAGCATTCAAAATCAGCCTGAATGTGGAGTCGCTTGTTTTTTTCAGAATCAATAAACCGGACACTGTATTTTTACTAAACTCCAAGGTTATATTGTACATTCCAAGTGAATCGTTAGTGTTACAAAACTCTGGTAATGAAGGCTGGGCTATTAGTTTGCCCCATACCATACTGAACCAGAGGATACAACTAATTAACAGAAAACGCCTCATCGGAAACCGGAGAATTAATCTTTTTATTACTAAAAATCAAAGTAGTACCATCGCCTGAAGTTTCTTTCAGATCGATCCTGTCGACAGTAAAATCGCTTTTGGCTACAAGCAGGTCAATTTCACTAAATAAAGATTTAATCATCTTTTGATTCGGCATCAAAACCAGCAGGTACACTTTTGCATTTTCCGAAATATTCACATCAAAGTCTTTTGAATTCAGTATGTTACCGGTAACACAATCAATTGTTAACTGGCTAATCATTTTGAATATTTTGTTGGAATTGACCGAAACATTCGACATTTTCTGATCATTTTTAATAAGGATCTGATCATCATTCATAACGAAAACATACGGGTAAGGATTAGCATATTCCATACGCAACTTGTTTGCTTTTTTAAAAACAAACGACCCATTGGAAGTTAGCTTATTATTCAGCATACAGATGCTTTTTTCCTGAACGAAATCGCTTTTGAGCGTGTTTATTGCAGTCGATTTTGCAGTAAACAGCTCTTTGAATCCGGCCACATCTTTAACGGGAGTATAACTCTGAGCTCCTACTGTGCTGATTTGAATAAAATTTATACAAATAAAAAAAAATATGCCTGTTGAAAGAAAACCTCCAAAATATTCAATTATATTCCTCTTTTTCATTTGGTTAACGAAATATCGTACATTTATTAAATATAGCTGTGAAAATTAGAAAATGAAAAATCTGATTAGATTAAAGCTCCGGCAAAGGTAGTATTTTGTAGCCCTTCTTCTGAATAGTTTCAATCAATTCATTCAAAATCTGGCCTGTAATTCGTCTGTTATCATGAAGCAGAATAATACTTCCGGGAATAAGTCTTTCAGTGATACGCTGAATAAGTTTTTGTGGGTCTTTGATGACCGTGTCAAGCGAGCGTATATTCCACCCTACCGAATGCAATCCTGTATTTTTCAAGGCCTTTGTGATGGAAGGATTTGTAATGCCAAAAGGGGGACGAAAGAGAGTAGTTTTATATCCGATAATATTTGAAATAATCTCATTTGTGTGATTGATTTCGTCTTCAATGATACCAGAAGATTTATAAGAATTCCGCCAGTTATGGCTATACGAATGATTTCCAATATAATGACCTTCACATGAAATTCGTAGGATAAGTTCCGGATATAACTCTGCTTGCTGCCCAATGCAGAAGAATATAGCTTTCAGATTATTTCGCTTCAAGGTATCCAGAATAATCGGGGTAAATTTATAGGATGGCCCATCGTCGAAGCTCAGAAAGACAATTTTTTCTTTGGTTCGGATACGACAGATACTTTTCAAAAATAATGAATGTTTAATCGAAAAAATATTAAACGCGATCCATGAAAGCATTAGAACTATAGTTGTCAATCCAGCAAAAATAGTTTCAAGAAAAGTATGAAGCATTATGAATAATGCAAGCCCGATCAGTACGATATGTATATTTTTCAGCATCCTGATAAATGAATAAGCGTGTGAGGCCTGTCGGGATAGGCATGATAAATAATAATATGTTTGGGTTGAGCAATTGCATCAAAGATAATTTTTTGCTGAAGCAGCTCACATGCAAGCCAGGCAGCAAATGCACAGGATGTTGGATAATCACCACAAAACTTTTTATAATCGATTGTTGCAGTTGATCCGAAAATATTTTCAAGCGACTTATATGCCTCATCGCTCTTATCTCCGCATTTTCCTGTGAGAATTAAAGTTTTTTTTTCTAAAGCTAAATGGTTGGAAATATAATCACATATATCCCCGTGTTTTGAATTCTGTGATAGAATCATGGCTTCAAGTTTCACTGCTGACGGCACAGACGAAAGACTAAAAAAAGCGCTTCCTTCGCCTTGTCCGAAATAACCTTCGCACAGCTTTTGTGCCTTATATAATCTCGAAGTGAGTTCGTGTTTCAATTCAGTAAGTTCATCTATACCACCCAACAAAACACTTTCAATTGTGCCTGCTTCCAATAGCATGATCGCATCAAGCAGCGCATGCTCGAATGATAGCACATCCTGAGTAAAAGTATTGTTATAACAATTACTTTTCAGGTGCATAGCTATCTGCCCTCCCATCGTATTGTGAATCGACTGTATAAATGCTGTAGGATTCATCATCCGGTTATCCGGATCACACATTTTTACCAGGAAATTTCCAGTATCATCAAGGCAGCCCAAACCCGTGGCAGTAATTACGGCTTGTGGAGTCTGAACACTGGCAACTTCGAGTGTTTTTATCGCAGAAGCCAATCCCATACGCATTATCCGGCTCATGCGACGTAGCTGGCGCGGATCGATAATCAGCTTATAGTCAGGTTCAATACATATAAAACGATTTTTATTGTCGAATCTTAGTCCTTGTTGGCTATCAAAAGCAGAAATAGATGAAGTTCCGTTGATATACAAATCCATAATTATACTTTTGAAAACAGTAAAGAGCAACAGTTCCCGCCAAAGCCAAATGAATTGGAAAGTACATGCCTTAATTCAATTTTTCGAGCTTCGGTTTCAGGAATTAATTCTGTTCCAGGCATTGAAATTTCAAAACGTAGATTTGGTAAAGTCGTTTGGTTAAAAAGAGCCAATACCGAATACACAGCTTCAATACCTCCGCTTGCGCCTAGCGTATGACCTGTATAACTTTTTGTGGAACTTACTGCTGGAATTTTATCCGTAAAAAGTCTCAGAATGGCATTGCCTTCCGACAGATCGTTGTTAGGTGTTGCAGTTCCATGAAGGTTAATATAACCAACGTCATATGCTGATAATCCGGCCATTTTTATTGCACTTTCCATGGCAAGATATGGACCGTTACCTTCGTCAGAAAGTGTAGTTTGATGAAAAGAATCACTTGCATTGGCATATCCGCTAACCTCCGCCATTACCGGGCAATTATTTTGCCTGGCAATTTCTTCCGAAACCAGAACCAGGTATCCGGCACCTTCACCCAAATTTAATCCTTTTCGTCTTGCATCAAATGGCCGGCAAAGTTCATCATCAAGCAGCAAGAGGGTATTGAAACCATTCAATGTAAATGCTGTCAGCGCATCAGTTCCTCCTGCGACAGCAATATCAAGCCTACCGGTTTTAATCATTCGGGTTGCGAAAGCAATTGCATTTGCTGCTGACGAACATGCTGTATTCAACGTAGTTACAAAATCTTTAGCCTGAATATTTTCAGCAATAAGATGACTGATTTTACCGCACTCGTGGTTAATAATCTGGCTTATGTGTCCGGCAGTCTTGTTCTTACTGTAGCTGTAGAAGAAGTTTTCCGTACTATCCATCCCGCCAACCGTAGTGCCAGAAATAAAGCCGGCGCGGTATTTTGTAAAATCGAGTCCAGAAGATGCGGTTGCTTCCTGAGCTGCAATTACTCCCAGTAAAGCCGTGCGAGGCCAGGAAGTAGAAACTCCGGCTTTCGCAGCAAGTTCATTATTGGTATAAGCTATTTTTGCAATCGGGAAATCACCCATAAGGGTATCAATGTCACGTGAAGATGCATGAATGCCGTGCCGTTTTTCAAGCAAAGCAGACAGGTTTCCGGAACAATTTTCGCCAGATGCCGTAAATACACCCATACCAGCAATGAAAACCTTCATATTATCCCTTTTTCTCAATAATATATTCTGCTAGGGTTTTTACCGATCTCATCGCTTTTTTGCCTTCCTCAGCATTGGTAATTTTAATCCCATAAACCTGTTGTAAAAGGACAATAATTTCAAGTGCATCGATTGAATCGAGCCCTAAGCCTTCGTCAAAAAGTGGGGCGTCACTATCTACATCAGCAGGTTTGGTATCGGTAAGATTTAACCTTTCAATGATTTGTTCTTTGAGGTTGTATATCAGTTGTTCCATATCATTAAAATTACTCAAAAAGTCTATTTATGTTTGTGTAGTTAAATTCTATTTGGTATTCTTTTTTGTACTCAGGCATTTCGACGGTAAATATAGTGCAACTATAACTTTCACCAAGTATCTCCACCCATCCAGCCAGGCAAGCTTTGGTTGTCTGTTGTATAAACAGCTGGTTTATCGGCTCATAAAACAGGTTTGCTTCAGGAACATCAGAAATCAGGAAAAGATTCTCACCTTTAAATCCGTTTTTAATACAAATTTCAGCCAGCATAATATTAGGAAGTGTGTACACAAATAAAGCAGGGCTGGCTATGGATTCCAGTGTTTTCTGAAACCTGAAATCAGTATCGAGACTTGATGAAGAATTTGCAAAAACAAGGCTTACTTCATATGGTTGATGTTGTTTGAAATTCCCAAGAGACTGAAGTAGAATATCGGCACAGGTATATCCCAGCTTCGACAATCGATCCATTTTCCCAAATCGTGGATGCTTTACTTCAAATTTAGTAACTATCTGTTGTAAAAACTCATCAATCGGAATATCAGCTTCAAAAAGATTTTTCCCGTTCAGGAAAAACTTTCCATTTTTCAATTGACAAAAGCCGGTTATGAATTTTTTCATTATTTCCCCGATTGTTGCTTTCTGCAAACAAGTAAAGTATGACAAATACCAATTCCATCGTGCATGGACACTGTTTCGAGCCCGGCTTCTTTTACAAATCCTGCAAACACTTCAGAATGGTACATCTGGCTATTGCCGTTAGCAATGTTGGTAAAATAGAGTGAAGTCATCTGTAGCGAAAATGCCGATGCTTTAAACCGCTGCCTGTCCCAGAATGGTTCAAGAATACATACCCGATCATTATCGTTCATAGCATTGACACAGCGTTTCAGAATGGATATAATTTGTTCGTCCGAAAAGCAATCCAGAAACTGGCTCATCCAAATAACCTCGAATCCTGAAGGTATATACTGGTTTTCGTCCAAAATATTTGCTTCGATAAAACTCATCCGATTTTCATTTCCGTTTTCAAAAGCTGCACGCTTCGCCATATTCAACTGGCCAGGAAGATCCATGATAGATACTTTTACTTCAGGAGAATAAGACAAACACTGGAACGCAAATTTCCCGGTGTTGCCACCAATATCGAGTATATTTTTTGGCGATCGGGCGAATACCAGCGGAATTACCCCGTCGAAAGCCTGATCAGAATAATAATGATCAAATTTAAACCAGCTTTCCTGCACTTGTGCAGGCAATTCAGCCAAAGCCTGGTACACAGTAGGCCAATCGCCAAATGTTTTAAGTCCTTCTGGTTTACCTGTAACTATTGATTTCTCGAGATCAAAAAGTCCCTGGTAACAAATATCATTGATAAAGTCACTGTTGGCTTCGGTAAGTTTATCATTGATAAAGAAACTTGCCGTTTTTGTAAGGAAATATTTTTCGTTTTTAATGTATAACAATCCTATTGCCAACCCGGATTCGCATAGCACACGAGCTCCGTAATGGCTGAGTTTACATTCCTGTTCAATTTCACCGGCAGTCATTCCCAACATCCGACTTTGTTCGATGGCAGCAAGAATTCCCAGGTTGCGAAGTGCCCGCGATGCCTGAAAAACAACAGGAGCAAAAGCAAGCCATTGTGCCTTTTCCATCGCCTCTAAGGCCGTTGATTTATCTTCGTTATAGAATTTCATTGTCATGATTTTGAATAGCAAATTGCCGCGTTACACCCGCCAAATCCAGCCATTGTTTTAATGCAAGTGGAAAGTGGTTGATATTGATTTTCGGTGACTATATTTATATGATCCAGCGTGCCGGCATTTTCAAATCCTTTTGAAGCTATTATCACATTATTGCGGATTGAATGAATGCAAATGATGCTTTCGATAAGACCTGCTGCACCTAATGTATGACCAAAATAGCCTTTCAAACTATGAGTAGGCTTTTCAGAAAGACCGCTTATTGTAAGTGCTTTGGCTTCCATTTCATCATTGTACAAAGTTGCTGTACCATGAGCCGAAACAAAGTCAATATCGCCCGAAACAATTCCAGATTGATTCAAAGCCAGTTCAGCTGCTTTGGCCAATTCCTTACCTGTACGTGAAGGGCCGGATATATGATTGGCATCATTAGTAATTGCTCCGCCTTTGATTTCAATCAAACTTTGAATTCCGTTTTCTGGTTTCTTCGTGGTCAGCATTATTGCGGCGCCACCTTCGCCAATATTGATGCCTTGCCTGTCGCGGTCGAAAGGACGGCATGGTTCAGGACTCAAAGCCAGTAAAGAATTGAATCCTTCGAGGATAAATGGATTTACTGTATCAGCTCCGGCAATTAGTATCGTATCATATTCGCCATTTTCAAGTAATTTCATGGCAGTAATTTGCACGACAAGACCTGAAATACATGCATTTGAAATCATTATCGGTTTGTTTGGATTTCCGAAATAACGGCTTATTTTTAATACCGAAACATAAAGGCTCAACTGTTCAGGTTTCACATTTTCATTTCCGATCAGTTCTATGTTCCCCTTGGTGGAAGCGAATATAAAAAGAGTTTTTGAAGAGCGAGGATCAATATTACCTTCTTCGATTATTTGTTTTAAGGGCAGGAATAATAATTTTTCAAACCTGGTTTCAAAAACCGGCGGTGTCATTTCATCAAGTTTTTTTTGTTGTCTTTCGGAAAGAAATGATGCCCAGGTAGAAAACCCGGAGACTGGTGACATAATTTCTTTTAATCCACTTTTACCCTGAAGCAGATTAGCAAAATTCTCTCCCGACGAAAATCCAAGAGGAGTAACCAAAGCGTCACCAGTTATCCAGACATTCTTCATTACTCAATCCCCCATTTTTCTTTCCATTTCGCAAAAAAATCAGGAATAATAAGCTGAAGTTCAGACTTTTTCCTGTCGAGGAAAACTTGTGTGGAATATCCTGTTGCCAATAATAAACCTGTGTTGGCATTTGTAATTTTATATTCCATTTCAATCTTTGCAGCCTTGGAATCGAGAAAGGTTACTTCCGCAATTGCCGAATCGCTATAAGTTAATGGAGCCTTATAATTGCAATGGATATTTACGATCGGGGTAACATAACCATGCTCATACATTTCGAGATAACCTAAACCATATTTCCTGCCAAAAGCTTCGCGGGCATCCTCAAAATATTTGAGATAATGACCATGCCAAACGATTAACAGGGAATCAACTTCACTGAAACGTATGTTTATTGCTACTTTCTCCGAAAGAATTGGCATAAGGCTATTTTCTATTTTTAGATAGATGAATCAACTCCAGCCTTTCCTGCAAATCAGACTTGAGAATATCATAAATTGTGTATGCCCAGTAGTTTCGTACTCCAAATCCCTGTGGTTTCCCGGATACTTTTTCTGAAACAATTACTTTCCCTTCTGGCATTGTGAAGTAAACGAGATAATAAGTCCCAAAATTCCCTGTTTTATCGAGTGATTCGGCTATAAAAACAAGTCCATCTCCTGTTTTATCTTTCAAATCATACTGTTCAATCATTTTGGCAATAGTATCTTCACTTAATGGTTTAACTTCCTTTATGGAATAAACATCAAAATTGGCTACATCTAAGGTTTGATTCCCTTTGTTAACATCATAAAGCGTATTAATCACATCCGATTTCATTAGATATTTCCGAATGTCGAATTTATTTTGTTCTACCATGAGCAAGGTATTGATTGCCGGAAAATAATTATCCCTCATTTCTTCGGCAGACACACCTAAGGCCACTCCTTTACACTTTGAAAAGTCAACACCAAAAAAGGTTACATTGCTTCCTCGTTTTAATACATCAGCGGGTGACTGTGCTTTCGACTCAATTGTTGCAACTGTGATAAAAGCTAAAGCTAAAATCATTATCAGATGTGGTTTCATGATTTTTGTTTTAATTTAAATTATTGATTTCTAATAAGACGATGAACTTTTAATTTTCTTCAATAAATATCCTCATTTCACAGTCCGCAATTCTTGTACTTCCGCAAAATACTTCCGCCTGAACAATAGTAACACTGAAAACTTCATTAACTAACTCAACACTTGTATTTAAAACATCACCAACTTCCGGAAGTTTATAGATATTCAGGTTTTTGATGGCTGCAATGTAACCGAGTTTTACATTTTCATTTTTCTCTTTTGCCCTGTAACCGGCACCTGCGGCTATTGTCTGAGCTATATTTTCGACTATCCCTGGTTCAAGCAATTTATTTTCACTAACAAATATATTATCATTTTTTACCATGAACATACAATTAATTCTTGTTTCACCGATCTCAGCTATCCTATCGATCATTACAATTGGCGGGCGCTGTGGAATATATTCCTGTATATCAAGATGGGTTTCATTCATTCGGCTATTTCTCCCAGAAATTAAAGTAATTAAACCATTGTAATGGATATTGCCTCACTTTTCTTTCAAGTTCCATTACATAATCCCTACTGATTTCATCCAATGAAACATCCTGCTTACCACTATATACAAAAGCCTCTGTAGCATAAAAATGATAATGAAACCCGGGCTCCCTGAATGCATAAACAAAGCTAACAGGAACACCAAATGTATTGATCATCTTAAAAATACTGTAAGGGAACAAGGCATCTTCTCCAAGGAAAGGCCTGGAAATTGTACGCTGAGTTCGGTTCAGTAATCTGTCGGCATGCATACAAATAAGCTCGTTTTTATTCAATGCCTCCATTATCTGGTAAACATGTGACATATCATTCCTGATTGTGATGATATTGGCTTTCCGTTTCCCGGTGACCCGTTGTAGGTAGTTTTTAATGCTTTCGTATTCAGCGTCGTACATCACAATATTTACAGTAGTGTTGAGCCTGTCGAGGTAATGACCAGCTATTTCCCAATTACCCGCATGAGCACTGAGTAAAATGCCACCTTTGCCGTTTTTCACCATCTGATGTAAGTTTACTTCCCCTTCGAAATAGAAGCTGAACCTGTCACCAAATCCAGCCATCGCAGAAATTTTATCGACCAGACTTTGACCGAATACATAGTAATTGCGATAAAGGCTTATAATACTTTTCGGTTTTCCGAAGCCAATTTTTCTGAAAAACTGATAGCTGTATCGGGTAGAGCTACGTGGTGTAACAAAATAATAAAATGCAACAAACCGGAGTAAAACATATGCAGTTCTTAATCCTGCGTGTTTTAACAGAAAGACAAAAATCTGGTATCCAGTCTTCCCACCCTTCGATCTCCCGGTCCAGCTTTTGTCATTCATTATTGAGCTCACTCCGAAAACTGTTAAAAAAAGAAATGCCACGAATACTCCAAATCTCCAAAATGCTCCAAACACTCACAATCAGTGTTTTACCATTGGTGAAATTTGGTGTTTTTGTGCTTTTGTGGCAATATTTTGCTTTTCGGAGGGGACTCATTATTTAAACTAAATATTAGAGGCTTCTTCCAAAGCATTTAATTTTTCTTGAACGTAGCTATAAAAATCCTGGAAAGTGGCTATATTTTGAAAATCACCTTGCTTTACTTTAAATCCAAAATTGCTTTCTATCACTACAACAAGATCAACATAATCCAGGCTATCAAGCTGCAGTGTATCACGTAAATTAGCTTCTGGACTTATTAACTCTCTTTCAATTTCAAATTCTTCAACAAGAAAAGGTATTATTTTCTCTGCAATTTCATTTTGTGTCATGACTTGATCGTTTATTTATTTTCCCATTTCTTGACAATCAGGGATGAATTAGTACCTCCAAACCCAAAGGAGTTTGATAAAAAGCAGTCTATTTTTGTTTCTTTTGTTTCTGCTAAGATATTCAATTTTGCTGAATCCTCATCCGGATTATCAAAGTTAATATTTGGAGCGATAAATCCGTTTTGCATCATAAGCATAGAATAGACTATTTCGCTCGCCCCGGCCATCCAGCATTCGTGGCCAGTCATTGATTTTGTTGACGACACATAAGGGCCGGGTTTACCGAAAACATTGAAAATTGCCTTTGCCTCAGATGCATCTCCTGCAAGTGTAGATGTTGCATGCGCATTGATGTAATCAATTTCTTCTATATTAAGTTCTGATTGCATAAGCGCCATTTCCAGCGCTTTTTGTGGCCCTTCGACCGTAGGATTTGATATATGCGCTCCATTCGATGAAAATCCATATCCAATTACTTCGCCCAGAATTGTGGCTCCACGACGAAGGGCATGATCCAGGCTTTCGAGTATCACTGTTGCCGCACCACCGCTCGGTACCAGTCCGTCCCGATCACGGTCAAAAGGCCTGGATGCTTTTTGTGGTGCATCTTCACGAATTGAAAATGCTCCGAGCGCATCAAAATTACCCATGGAATAAAGATTGATTTCCTGTGCCCCTCCACAAATTATACAATCCTGGTACCCGTGTTTAATAAACATATAGCCAAGCCCGATGGAATGTGAACCACTTGAACAAGCTGCACTTACAGTAAAGTTAATTCCCTTGAGTCTGAATATGGTAGATAAATTCATCGTCACGGTTGAATTCATGGTTTGAAATACCGAACCCGAACCCACCATAACAGTGTCTCGTTTTTCGCGAATAATATCATTAGCCGAAATCACCGCTTGTGCTGAACTATCATTACCGAAAAGTATTCCAATATTGCTTTTATCAATAAAATCCTGGTCGATGCCGGCAACTTTCAATGCTTCATCCGTTGACATGAAAGCAAATTCGCCCTGTTCGGGCAACATAATTCTAGATCTGCGATCAAGAACACCTTTCAGATTAGGGCTATCAACAAAACCTGTTAATCCCGAGCGGTAACCGTAGTTTTTTCGCACCTTATCTAATATTATTCCCGACTTACCCTGGTACAACGATTGGGTTGTTTCAGCCAGGTTTTTACCAATGCATGAATAGATGCCAATGCCTGTAATAACTACCCTGTTTAACATAATTTTTACCCTTTCTTAATATATTCCACCATTAATTGAAATAGTCTGACCAGTAATATATGAAGCTTTTTCGGATGCGATAAAGGCTGTTAACTCTGCAACTTCTTCCGGAGTTCCGAATCGTTGAATGGGAATCATTGCTTTCAATTCTTTTTCGTTCAAATCTTTCGTCATATCGGTTTTTATAAATCCCGGAGCAATAGCATTTACAGTTATTCCACGTCGTGCTACTTCCTGTGCGAGCACTTTGGTTGCACCTATAACTCCTGATTTGGCTGCTGAATAATTCATTTGCCCCGGAAGTCCGCGGAGTCCTGATAATGAAACCATATTAATAATCCTGCCATATTTCTGCATCAGCATTTTGTTCAATATAGTGCGGGTAACATAGAAAAAGCTGTTTAAGTTTGTATCGATAACATTGTCCCATTGCTTGTCAGTCATCCACATCATTAAAACATCATCCCTTATACCGGCATTATTTACAAGGATCTCGACGTATGCATCTGGATTATGGTTTAACCAACCTGTCAAAGAGTCCTCAACATCCTGTTTATTCGACACATCAAATTTCAATATTGTAGCTTTGCCACCAGCTGATTCAATTTCGTTTTTTGTTTTTAAAGCCTCAATATCATTCGATTGATAATTTATGAGAATATGATACCCAAGTGTTGATAATTTATGTGCTATTGCTTTACCAATACCTCTTGATCCTCCTGTAACTATTGCGTATTTCATCTATTTCAATTTTAATATTTTTGGTACTAAGAAAGCCCTTCTATTAATTTGTTGAAGTATTAAACACTATAAATCCTTTTCCATTTCTTTTCAGGTGATTTTTCATTGCTTCAAGTTCATGACTGGTAGATCTATCATCCGTAATAGCTGGAAATACCTTTCTCAGTTCGTCATATACGTTGAGGTTATACTCTGAAAGTCGATCTTTTAGGTTAAGTGCATCAACTGCCTGGAGAACAGCAATAGCCTCAATAGTAATTACTTCAAAAGCATTTTCGATAATACGGGCAGCAATACAGGCTGAATTAAAACCCATACTTACTATATCCTGGTTATCGTTATTACTCGAAATACTGTGAATATATGATGAAGTTGATAGAGTCTGATTTTCAGAAGTGGTAGATGTAGCTGTAAACTGTAAACCTTGTAAACCGAAATTAAGACCTAATATTTGAAGATTTATGAACGAAGGTAATTTCCCGTTAAGTCTATTGTTCAGGAGGTAATTTAATTGCCTTTCCGAAAGCATACTCAGTCGTGTCATCACGAGTTTTAACTTATCCATTTCAAGCGAAATATAATCTCCATGAAAATTGCCTCCATGGAAAATATTTTCCGATTCAAAATTAATAATTGGATTATCGCTGGTTGAATTCAGTTCGTTTTCGATTACATTGGCTGCATAAGAAAGAGTATCAAATACAGGTCCTAATATCTGTGGAATACACCGTAAAGAGTAATATTCCTGTACTTTTTCCTTGAAGAAATTATCAGATTTTTCTTTGTCCCAATGATTGTTCCGAACCCGTATCAGCTTTGATCCTTTAAGTATTTCGCGGGCAAGCCTTGCAATTTCTTTCTGTCCGGAATGCTTTTTCGCTGCATTAAGTTCAGCAGACAAATGATCGTCGAATGCCTCCATTACTTCATTTATCATTACAGAAAATATTAACATCCACTCTAATGCCGTGGTAGCATTAACAATATTCAGAGCACCAACTCCAGTCATGGCGGAAGTGCCATTAATCAGTGCCAAACCTTCGCGCAAAACCAACTTTGACGGCTGAATTCCAGTTGTAGTATATGCCTCTGATGCCGGTATTTGCTGACCTTTAAAATAAACCGTCCCTTCACCAATAATGGCTAATGCAAGATGCGCCAATTGGACCAGATCGCCACTTGCTCCTACTCCACCATGAATTGGAATACACGGTATAATTTCATTATTATACATACAAACCATGTGATTCACTAGATCAATACTAACTGAAGAATGACCCCTAATCAGCGAATTCAACCTTGTAACAAATACAGCTTTACAGTTAAAACTATCAATGTAATTCGGGAATCCAGAAGTATGACTGCGCACCAGATTATATTGAAGTTCCACCAGTTTGTCGTCACTGATACGAACTTGAGCCATTGGACCCAAACCTGTATTAATTCCATACAGATTCAGTTCAGAATATACTGACTTTAAAAAATCAAAACTTTTACTGACTTTTTCAGAGGCTTCTTCGGATATTCCGATTTTTGTGTCGTTTATTGATAGATTATATAGTTCTTTAGAGGTTAAGTTATATCCGTTTAAAAGGAGCATACAATTGGAATTTTCAAGCAAAAGTAATCCCTTTTTTAACACAATAATAAAGGACATTTAAGAATAGAATAGGATATAACTTAGTCATTATCCTGCCAAATAATTTTTCTACTTAAACTATCCAACATTAATATCACCATATGATGAAAAACTTCAACCTTGAACTCGTTGCGGGTGGATCAGCCGGATGATAACTTTCTACCTGCATCAATACACTCTCCGTCTTCAGGTTACTCGATTTTTCTATGATTTTGAAAACTGTCGTCCTGGTTTTTTCTGGGTGTAATTGTGAGGTATTTCAGAGTTTTTCTTTCCCTTATTTGTCAACCATTTTCTTTTGATACGAATACTTATGGTCGCATTTTTGGTCGCATTAAATGAAAAAAGGGTTATCACTTTCGTGTAACCATTTGATTTTTAAGCTCCCCCTGCAATCCCGCACGTGCGGGATGAACTTGCGACCCTCTGATTAATCCCGTACGAATGGGACTCTAACCAACTGAGCCAAAATACCTGTTAACGGTTCATGATCAACTATCTTCTGGATCAGTTTCCTGCTTTTTTGCTTCTTAATAAAACCCTCTATTCTTCTTGCTTCACCTTGTGTTCGGGTACACTCGAACAATGCTGCCAACATCCATGGCCTGTACTTTGCAGTAAATGTATTGTGAAGTAGGTTATTATGCTCCCACATCCGTCGATCCGGATTGTCGGTCACACCAACGTAATACTTATCAAAAGATTCGGAATACAAAATATACAAGTAATACATAATGCAAAAAAGGAGACCGCGATTGATCTCCTTTTGCTCCCCCTGCAATCCCGCACGTGCGGGATGAACTTGCGACCCTCTGATTAATCCCGTACGAACGGGACTCTAACCAACTGAGCCAAAATACCTGTTAACGGTTCTTGATCCACTATCTTTTGGATCAATTTCCTGCTTTTTTGCTTCTTAATAAAACTCTCTATTTTTCTTGCTTCACCTTGTGTTCGGGCACACTCAAACAATGCTACGAATATCCATGGCCTATACCTGGAAGTAAATGTATTGCGAGGTAGGTTATTATGCTCCCACAATCGTCGATCCGGATTGTCAGTCACACCAACATAATACTTATCAAAAGATTCGGAATACAAAATATACAAGTAATACATAATGCAAAAAAGGAGACCATGATTGATCTCCTTTTGCTCCCCCTGCAAGACTTGAACTTGCGACCCTCTGATTAACAGTCAGATGCTCTAACCAACTGAGCTAAGGAGGAATATTTATTTTCTTCTTTTTTCCCTTTCCCCTCTGATTAATCCCGCATGTGCGGGACTCTAACCAACTGAGCTAAGGAGGAATATTTATTTTCTTCTTTTTTCCCTTTCCCCTCTGATTAATCCCGCATGTGCGGGACTCTAACCAACTGAGCTAAGGAGGAATATTTATTTTCTTCTTTTTCCTTTTCCCCTCTGATTAATCCCGCATGTGCGGGACTCTAACCAACTGAGCTAAGGAGGAATATTTCAGCTTTGAGGGTGCAAAATTACACGATTTTTATTTCCGACCAAATTTATTTTAAATTTTTTCCTTTACTCAACAATGCTTCTGCCAGATTCTATATTTTTTCCAACAGGTATAGGATAAACATTTTTCAGCTTTTCAGTCTATTTGTTATGCTGAAGCACTTTATGATAGTAATCGCCGGCCATGACAGCACTCACCGGTAAACTGGCAAGATAAACCGTAACATACATCAGGCCAGGATAAAAATGGTAAACCAATAAACACTGTAAAAAATAAATAGCCGGGGCAAGAAATATCATTCCTGCAAATTTAAAAGAGGATGTCCAATGCTTGTCACTCATCAATTTTGAAAGTATCAGTTTGATGCCGCAAATGATAATGATGTGATTTAGAAAGCCATACACAAAGACAGGGAATGCCACAATAGCCAACATACTATTTGTTTTCAGCGGTTGGCAGGCTTTTTCCGAAAAGTCGCCCTGTTTTAAAAATTGTTGGTCGCCATTAAGTCGTTTTAAAAGATCCACTTCTCTTCCGGCTCTACTTTTGATGGCTGACTTAATCTCATCATGCCGGTCAGTTTGTTGGATATTTATGATTAACTTTTCGAGTTCACTATTTACATCACCAATGAGTTGTGCTGTTGCTTTTATGGAATCTGTTTGATATATTTCCTTATAGTCTGATACCTTGATAGGTTCACCAAAGTTAATTAACAGTTCCGACCTGAATCGATTATGGTCTTCATACTGAAGTCCGACCGGGACAATCATCAGCTCACCCGTAAAATTAACCGATGATTCGAAAGCAAAAGATATGCGTGCCAATCCTTTTTGCAATGGCCTCAACGACCATCGACAGTCGTGATTTCCTTCGGCAAAAATCAGTATCGTTTCATTTTCGTTGAGTAACTTCAAACTCAACTCAACGGTAGCATCGTTCTTTTTCACATTCTGAAGTCCATCGCGAAACCGATAAATCGGAATCATTTGTAAACTATTGAGCCAATAACGTGCTGTTGCACTCCCAAAAACACTGGCACGTGTCAGATACCACGGATTCCTTGGAGTGACTACCGTAACCATAATCGCGTCCATAAAGGCATTCTGGTGATTCGGGACGAAAATAAGCGGCCCGTCAGCAGGCACATTTTTAACATTATGTATCGTCAACCGACGATAAAACAATCGTGAAGCCAAATAAGAATAACGCTTAAGAATATAATAAATCAGGCTTCGACTTTTCATAGTAATCTTTTCATTCAGACAGGTGAATTTACACAAAATTGATAGTTACTTTTCGGGTCAGGAAATCAGTGAAACCCGAATATTGGGTAAAAGTAAAAAAAACAGGAGAGATAATTGTGTTGTAAACGACAACCATCACTTAATCAACTGATCAATCAGATCGAAAAGTTCTTTTGGCTCGAATGGTTTCGAAATATATTCATCACATCCAGCTTCAAGGCACAACTGCCGGTAGTCGTTCCCTGCGTATGCAGTAACGATGATAACAGGCAATCCGGGCCTTATCGATTTTATCCTGCGTGTTGCCTCCATACCATCCATAACCGGCAATTTAACATCCATCAGTATCAATGCGATTTCGGGTGTGTTAGTAACAGTTTCAACTGCTTCTTTACCATTCTTTGCAAAAATCAGGTCAAAGTTCTTATTCTTGAAAATTCGCTTCGTATAAAGAATATTCAGCTCTTCATCCTCGGCAAGCAAAATAACCGGTTTCAAAAGCGTTGAGGGCTGATTAACAGGCACCTGCTGACTTATAACTGTTTGCGTGATATTTTGATCTTTAATGGGCAGAATAACAACGAACTTTGTTCCCTGATCAATTTTTGTATTGATCTGAATGGTTCCGTGTAACAGATCGACCAGACCCCTGACCACGGTCAGTCCCAACCCACTGCCCTCGTGTGACCGTGTACTTGAATAATCTTCCTGCGTAAAGGGTTCAAATATGTCGGGCAGGGCTTTTTCGGAAATACCCGGACCGGTATCTTCGACAAATATTTCAATTTCGTCTTTTCTGAATTTAAAACCAAAAAAGACATGGCCCCGATCCGTGTATTTGATGGCATTGTCAACCAATTCAATCAATATTTTGGTAACAAATCCACGGTCGAAATAAATTTTTTCCGGCTCTGAACCACCTGATTGAATGAGTTTAAATTCAATATTTTTAGCAACAGCCGACTCTACGAACTTTTTATACACCTCGTGGAACAAATCACCTGGATTAAATTCTTCGTTCACCGCACTCATATTGCCCGACATGAGTAATGAAACATCGAGTATATCCGACATGGTGTTCATTAATCTGTTTACGCTGATGTTCATCGCCTCAACATATTCCCTTTTGTCTTCAGCCGGCATATCGTCATCAGCAATAAATTGTGCAAATCCAACAATACCATTTAAGGGCGTTCTCACTTCATGTGAGATATTATTCAAAAAAGCGGTTTTCAAACGATTGTTGGCCTCGGCCTTTTCTGTTGCCAGCGCCAGTTCCGCATTTTTCAGTTTTATTTCGTCGTTATTTCGTCTGAGAAGTTCATTTAGTTGCAATAGTTGAATATTTTGCTTTTCCAGAATCAATTTACTCTGGTTCAGTTGGTTAGCTTTATTCTGTTTGATTTTTAGATTTGTAACCAACTCTGCAAATATTTTCAACATCGACACCACCGATTCAGAAAAATGCTTTTCGTCGACAACCGTATCAAAACCTACATAGCCCAGGCATTCCAATTCGTCCATCATCGGGATAGCAATGGCCGACCGGGTGTTTTGGGTTTCAAAAAGTCGCTTCAGTTCGTCTTGCGGAAGCATCGCTACTGAGGGTACCTGAATGATTTGCCCTGTTTTAATTATTTCGACCCAGGCCCTGAACATCTCATTCGGAATTTGTTGAAGATTCTGAATTTCTTTGCTTGTTCCGGGTGAGCACCATTCATGTGTGTTCGAACATGTATCGTTAACCCAGTCGAAATCAAACAAATATACGCGGTCAACTCCTGCAAACACACCTATTTCGGCAATAGCTCTGTGTATTTCAGTGTCAATATTATGACCTGGCAGATTGATGAACCGACTGGCCAATTGAGTCAATAATGAAAGAAGTTTTTGATTATCAGATAATTCGTTCTCAAGGATTATTAAATTAGTAATATTCTCTACTACAGCTACCACCGTACTTTCGTTCATAGGAGATAATCTGGCATGGTAATGATTGAGTTTGTTATCAATTATCAATTGAAAAGTCACAACCTGTGTTGTATGCTGAGCTAAACAATTATCGATCGACGAGAATATATACTCGTGCTGATCTTCCTTAAAGATTGTATGAATCGTTGCATCCATCATCATATTTCTGTCGAACAATGGAAACAACTGCTCATTAACAAAATAGTCAAGAATGTCGCCGTTTTTGCCGACAATAAAAATCATATCCGGCATCGAAGTCAGCACTGCCTGTAAGCGTGCACTCGTTTCGATCAAACTCGCCGCTGCTTGTTTTTGTTCGGTGATATCAATTAAAACGCCTACCGTACCGATATATTCATTATTAGGGGCATACAGCGGAGAAGCCGAAACAGACAGAACCCTTTTCTCACCATTTTGATGAATCATAACCGTTTCATAGGTATCGGATTGCCCTGGTTTCCGGGATAAGGTTTTTTCACGAAACAGCTCGAAATTATCTGAAGTAGTAAAAATTGACAACGATTTTCCGAGCATTTCTTCCCGCGAATAACCGAGCATCCCTGCAAATGTCTCATTCACAAAAACCAATTTTTCGTCATTATCAACGAGTCCGATACCGGCATTTGAATTTTCGGCAACAGCCCGGTAACGCGATTCGCTTTCGATAAGCGCCAACTCATTCAATACTGACTGAGTTATATCACGCGCGAGTGCAATATAAACATCGTCATTTCCGGAGGTGCTGTATTTAACTGAAAGTTGAAACCATCTGGTATCCTCACCATTGTCAAGACTATACCTCCTGCCTTGCGAACTCCCGCATTTTTTTGCCTCTTCAAGCGCCTCCATCACAACAATAGCAACATGTGGCGGTAAACACTCTTCGGGCTTTTTACCAAGAAAAAAATAGGGCGGCGTTACCAAAAGCTCATCACCTGGCGAATAAAAATGTGTGATACGATATTGGCTATCAATGACAAACAACAAATCAGGAATCGCGTTTATGATATCTTTGTAAGGGTTTATTACGGTTGATGTTTCATATTTTCCACTGTTGGTTGCGCTTACCTGAAGTAGATAATTTACCTTACCATCGAGTGAATCGAAAAACTCATTTCTGAAAACTGATTGCACGATTTCACCACTTTTTGACTTCAATCCCAAAGCCAACCTATCCTGGTTTTCGACGTATTCCGTTTGATCTTTATTTACTTTGACAGCTGAAACGATCAGGCCCGAAAACGGACTTCCGATGATTTCGTCTCTGTCAAAGCCGAGGGTAATACAGGTAGCCGGATTACAATAGATTATTTCATCCACTTCGTTAACCACAATAACGAATTGCGGGATTCCATCAACGACTTCTCTCCATTGTAAAGAATCTATATCCATAATTTCACAATTACGCGAAAGACATTCATTTTTAGAAACATATATAACGTTAAAGAAGCGCCTGTCATGGAACCAGCCACCATTTGATACAATTTGTAAAGCTACGCCAATTTTATACAATGGTCAACACAAAAAACACAGATTATGATCAGATGGAAACGATATATCTGTTTGATTTTCAATGATTCTCATTTACTAATTTGAAAAATGACTGTATCATATTGTGGTTCAGCGCTTCATGGAAAAATATTTCAAATTGACCCGGCTTATTTTCATGAAAACTTAATTTATCCGTAACAATCAGAATGCCGCTTATGTTCGATATTTTTGTCACGAAAATGAAATAAAGTTGAATTCGTTCAAGTAAAATTTAACAATGGAAAAGACCACCCGTCCCGAACCGGTGAACCGATATTCCAAACAGGAAGAAAGATTAAATGTATGGAGCCATTTCGCGGGCTTTATTTTAAGTGTTATCGGTGTAGTAGTACTGATACTCAAAGGAATACTGACAGGAAGCACCTTGTCGGTTGTGAGTTATGCAATTTATGGCCTAAGCATGATACTTTTATATCTTGCTTCGACCACCTACCATCATGCCGTTGATGCCGAAAAACGAAAAAAGCTGAAAGTTTTCGACCATGCCGCCATCTATGTTTTAATCGCCGGCTCCTACACACCCTTTTCATTGCTGGTTCTCAAAGGAACCTGGGGTTGGTCGGTATTTGGTGTTGTCTGGGGGATTGCTGTTATGGGTATTACCATGAAACTTTTTTATACAGGCCGTTTTAAGCTGCTTTCGACGATCAGTTATGTTTTGATGGGTTGGGTGATTGTTGTTGCTATTAAACCATTGATTGCAAATTTTACTTTTGAAGGTTTGATGTTGTTACTGACCGGAGGGATATTTTATACCACTGGCGCGTTACTTTACTCAATCAAACGGATTCCGTTCAATCATGCCATCTTTCATTTCTTTGTACTCTTCGGAAGCCTGGCGCATTTTTTGGCTATCTACCTCTATACAAGCTGAAACACACTAAAACAGAGCACATCATCATAAAAATAAAAAGCATGACTGGTGGTATTTTCCAATCATGCCTTTCCATAAAATCATGAAAGCTATTTGTTTTCCGATTTATCTTTTTTATCAATAACAAAGTTAAGTACTAAGGCAATTCCGGCAAAAAGGAAAATAAGGGCCGGATAAGCAACTTCCTTTTCAATTACTGTTACAGCAACCAATATATTTGCCAGAAGGATGCCAACACCAACACCTATAAATAACATCCCAAATTTCAAACTGTTATAGAAAGGTTTTGGGTTTTGGGCATAAAATATTGATGTGTCGAGACCTTTTTCCATCATGGTTATGCGCTCGCTGCGACGGATAAATAAATGAAATATACCATAGATTGTGGAAAACACGATGGCGGGGATGAGGATTTCTTGTAATGCGTCCATTTTTAAAAGTTTTAAGGGTTAATTCACAGCTTTTGACGCAGATAGTTTCACTTGGTTACAAATTATCGACTTAAAAAATTTAAAAAGCTAATCCAGAGACCCATAGAACCAAACAAAACTTTAAGATAAGCGCAACAATGCGTTGGCAATTATTATTATGTACCTCAATTGCGCAACCGATTATTTTCCGGAGATACCATTCTGTAATAAAATTAACTATTTTGAAAGGTTTATTTGCTTAGGTAGCAAGCGGATAGTCATTTACTTTAACCCAAATTACACATTGAAAATGCGTAATCGACTAAGTGTTTGTAATTCAGTATGAATTATCATGCTTCAAACAAACATCAGGTCGGGTTCTTGTAAAGTAATTTTGGATTAACCGAAACCATAAAAAGTACCACCTTTTTCGGTTCGACGTCTGATGGTATTTTCAATTACTTTTTGCTTTTGATCTTCGGTAAAGCTATCCCATGCAGCAATCTCTTCGCTTGAACGGTAACAGCCAATACATACCTTATCTTCATCCATTGTACAGATCAGCTGGCAGGGCGACTTAATTTTCTTTTTAAACAGTGACATTAAACTTCGGTTTGTGAAGTGAACAGCGGGTAAAGTGTATTGTTCAATTTGCCGGGCGAATTAATTTTGCTATTCCTTTCGATTTTGTCCCAAACCATACATTGTTATCCGAATCAATAGTGATCCCAGTGATCCAGTTGTCGGGAAGTCCATTGGCGGTTGTGTATGATTTCCAGGTGGTTCCATCAAACGATGACGCACCGTATTGTGTCCCGAACCACATGATCCCATTCATATCTTCCGAGATGGCATCTACACGATCATATACGAGTCCGTCCGACAAAGTATAATCAATAATATTTGCACCTTCAAATACACTCGCCCCGGCCAATGAACCTACCCAAAGCCTGTTCCGGCTGTCGATAAACATCGTAACGATAAAGTCAGCCGAAGGCTTCGCTGCAAGATAGGTTGTCCAGATATTAGTATTGAATTTCGAAATTCCATATTCAGTCCCAAACCATTTATTGCCGTTGGCATCAATGGCTACCGACCTGACAATGTTGTGAACCAAGCTATTACCCAAATCTTTTTCATAATTAATCCAATCAATACCATCATAATGCGACACCCCTTTCCCTAATCCAACCCATGGCAGATCGTCGGCATCGATAGCCACATCAAAGGCATAATTATAATTCAATCCGTTAGTGATCGTATAAGAATGCCAGTTTCCGTTTTCAAAGAATGAGACACCATAAGGGGTGGCAAACCAGATATTATCGTTTTTATCAATGGCCAATGAATTGATCTGATGATAGATTAAACCATCAGAGGTATTAAAACTTGTCCAATTGCCGGCGCTGAATTTCGATAGGCCAAACTCGGTTCCAACCCATAGATTCCCTTGCGAATCGAATTTCAGGTCACTCACACTATTATTGATCAGACCATTCTTTGCCGCATAATATATCCAGGTATCTTTCGGTTTTGGACTATCTGTGGTAGTATTGCAGGCCGGTATTATAATTGTCAACAGTATGATACTGAAATAGATATAAATTCGATAGGTCTTAATCATAGTGCATAATTTTCTTCGTGCAGGTTCATACGGATTCTGGAGGCTACAATATCGATGGCAACCTGATTGGCGCCACCCTGCGGGATAATGATATCAGCGAAGCGCTTGGTAGGATCGATAAACTGAAGGTGCATGGGTTTTACGAATAATTCATAATGTTTTAACACTTCGGTGAAAGTTCTTCCGCGCTCTTCAATATCGCGTTGTATGATGCGCATCAGCCGATCGTCGCCATCGGCATCAACATAGATTTTAATATCCATTCGTTTCCGTAATTCGGCATTGGTCAGAACCAATATCCCTTCAACGATGACAACCTTGGTAGGTTTCACCGGTATAGTTTCGGCAGAACGTGCACAACTCACATAAGAGTATATAGGCATTTGAATGGTGTCGCCGGCGCTAAGTTCATCGAGATGTTTGATAAGTAGCTCAAATTCGATGGATTCAGGATGATCAAAATTTATTCGTTTACGTTCTTCCGGGCTCAAATGGCCGTTATCCTTGTAATATGAATCTTGCGAAATGACCGAAACTTCACTTCCGGGCAAGGCACGGATTATCTTTTTAACAACCGTTGTTTTACCCGAGCCTGAACCGCCTGCAATTCCAATGATAAGCATATGAATATGTTAATTATTTCGCAAAAAACAAGGGAGGTCTCAAAAAAACTTCCCGGCCGTAAATATACTTATAAATCATACGGTTCTGTCAAAATCAGATGGAATTTTAATCTAAAACAATGTCAGGAAGTTGAAGTTAGTCCCATACTATTTCGCTTTATATTTGCGGTATTATTTATTTTCTCAGGCTTTATTAGCCGTAACTGGTAATCGTTTCCATTTTAGGATCGAATTTGAAAAGCCCGGGTCAATCAAACGTATTGGCAGTTTTCGAACGTAATAAATGGAATCAAAATCTAATAATAAAATATTGAATATGAAAAGTATTGTTGTAACAAAAGAAGCTCCGGGTGCTATAGGTCCATATAGTCAGGCAGTTGAGGCCAATGGGATGTTGTTTGTATCAGGACAGATTCCGATCGATCCACGTACCGGAAAAGTGGTTGAAGGTGATATCACAATCCAGACCGAATGCGTGATGAAAAATATTGAAGCCATTTTACATGCAGCCGGATATGATTTTTCGAAAGTGGTGAAATCGACTTGTCTGTTGAGCGATATGGCCGATTTTACCGGCATGAATGCTGTGTATGGAAAGTATTATCAAAACGAACCACCCGCGCGTGCCGCTTATGCCGTTAAAGCGTTGCCACTGAACGTATTGGTTGAAATTGAAACCATTGCAGTGAAGTAAGGTACTGGGGACTGGTAACTTGTGTCTGGTAACTTGTGACTGGTTGCTGGTAGTTGGACTGAAGACTGCGAACTCCGGACTGTGGACCGAAGACTGCATTACACCAGGGTTACTATTCGCTTAACCAATTCCGGATGATTTGTTTACCAAACTGTGTCATATAGGATTCGGGATGAAATTGCAATCCTTTGATTGATAAAATTTTATGTGAAATAGCCATGATATTGGTGTCTGAATCTCTGGCCGTAACATTGATTACGTCTGGTAAGGTGTCTTCATCAATAACCCAGGAATGATACCTTCCGCAAATAATCATCTCATCAATACCACTAAAAAGTGAATCATTTTGAAGCTGTTTAATCGGCGACCCAATGCCATGCGCACTATGCCTGAGCTGCTTTAGTTTTGCACCATAAGCTACAGCAATCGCCTGATGACCCAGACATATTCCAAGCATTGAGGTCCAATCGGCATAGAATGTGATCAGTTGTAAAAGATTACCGGCTTCATGCGGAAGGCCCGGCCCGGGAGAAATAATAACCTTATCGACTCCAATGGGGGCAAGCGACATATCGATATCATTGGTGATAATATTCAAATTGTTAGGAATCCCGCTCTCCTCAAGCAATTGAATGAGATTATGTGTAAATGAATCGTAATTGTCAATCAATAATATCTGTTGCATCGTGGGTTTTTCAGGTACAAAAGTAGGTGATTCTTGAAAAATAGTACGTTTACTGATTAGAATTCGGCAATTTGGCAATTCAACAATTCGGCAATTAAGTAATGTAGAATCATAGAAAATGAAAAACTCGTAACTTTGGACACCTTTATATTAGAAGTTCACGATGGAAACTTTATGAACTTTCAATTGTTTACACAATAAAATCAAAAATTACACAATGAAATTATATCCAATCGAAACCGGAAATCTAAGGCTTGACGGAGGCGCCATGTTTGGCGTAGTTCCGAAAGTATTGTGGCAGAAAACCTATCCGTCCGACGAAAATAACCTGTGCAACTGGGCCATGCGTTGTTTGCTTGTTGTGGATGGTGATAGACGAATCCTGATTGATAACGGTATTGGAAACAAACAGGACGAAAAATGGCTGGCGCATTATTATCTGAATGGTGATGATACGCTTGAAAAGTCGTTAAATTCTTTCGGTTTCAGGCCCGAAGACATCACCGATATGATTATCACCCATATGCATTTCGACCATTGTGGCGGCAGCGTGAAATGGAACGCCGATAAAACCGGCTACGAACTGGCTTTCCCGAATGCTACCTACTGGACAAGCAAAGGTCAGTTTGAATGGGCTACCAATCCAAACCGTCGTGAGGAGGCATCTTATTTAAAGGAAAATATATTACCCATTTACGAAAGTGGAAGGTTGAAACTTATCGAAGAAGAAGGGGAGATTTTGCCGAATATCAGCGCAAAATTGTATCACGGACATACCGAATCACAGCTAATTCCGCATATCAATTGCAACGGGACAACGGTTGTTTATATGGCCGATCTGATGCCATCCGCATCTCATATCCCGATGCCCTGGATCATGGCCTACGACACACGACCCCTTGATACCCTGCACGATAAAGAGAGGTTCTATGCTGAAGCTATCAAAAATAAGTATGTTTTGTTTTTTGAACATGATTTGTATAACGAGGCTTGTACATTGCATGAAACACCAAAGGGTGTAAGGGTTGAGAGGACTGGTAAGTTAGCGGAGTTCCTCTAAGCCCTGAAAGGGCTTAATTGTGGATGCAGCCCATGGATAGTAGGTGCAACCCATGGTTATACAATAAGTCTTATCTTTTTTTCCGAAAAAACTCCTGCAACAATTGCCGGCTTTCCTCCGCCATCAATCCTTTCGAGAAAGTGGTTTTTGGATGAAGTATTGATGAATTGTATGTATTGAAACCACGTTTTTCGTCGTCGGCAGCCCACACAATACATTCAAAATGAGCGTGATGTATAGCTCCCGCGCACATCACGCAAGGTTCAAGCGTGACGAAAAGTGTGCAGCCTTCGAGGTATTTCCCGCTCAAAAAATTGGCTGCAGCCGTGATGGCAAGCATTTCGGCATGGGCCGTAACATCGTGCAATTGTTCGGTTAAATTATGAGCCCGGGCAATGATTCTGCCTTTACTCACCACCACGGCACCAATCGGAATTTCGTCCAGATCACTTGCTTTCAAAGCTTCTTTCAAGGCTTCCTTCATGAAATATTCATCCGTAAAAACCGATAGTGTCATCTTGATTAGTGCCTAAAGTGATCTAAAATGAGCTAAAGTGCCTAAAGTTTAAGTGAACTTAAATATCCTGAATCATTTTATTCACTGCGGTTATGTGAAAGTTCAAATTATTTTACAAGTTTGACAAACTTACCCGAAAAAATCTGTTTATCAGATTGTAATACAGTTATATACGATCCATTCTTTAATTGACTGATATCGATTTTTTCATTTGAAGAGATTACTTTCTTCTCTAACACAACTTTTCCATTATTATCAAAAACCTGCATTGTTGAATTTTCATCAATCATTTTTGAACTCCCGATCTGGATGTAGTTTGAGGCCGGATTTGGGAAAACGGTAAGGTTCATTTTTTTCGTGGCTATTTCATCGTTTCCGGTGTAAACATCCACGTTCCAGATGCCGTTAAACACGCCCCTGCCATGTGATGCGGCGATCACCATATTGTCATTTTGGCGAAGCCGGAGCATATCAACGCGTACGTTACCCATGCCTTCGTTGGCCGGGAACCAATCCGGATTGTCGGTATGCATCATCTTGGTTGTCCAAATGCCTGTTTCAGTAGCTAATAAAGCCTGACCCGAATTTTGAGGATGATACATCGCCCAACGGATTGGCATATCGGGCAGGTTTCCTTCCTTCTCCTGCCATGTTGTTCCCCCGTCATAAGTTTGCCAAATAGAAGAAACGCCATAGTTAGAGAATGTTACCAGCAATGTATCTTCCGAACCACCGATCGAAACACTGGATAAGTTTGCGGTGGGGAAATCATCACTTCCGATCTCAGTAACTATAGGTGAGTTTTGTGCGTTTTCAACCTTATAAAGCATGCCCGATTGTGTACCGACGAACAGTGTGGAAGTACCACCCGGAGAGTGCTGCGAATATTTTATATGCGAAAATGGAACTGTACTGAATGTCTCTAAGTCGATCATGTCTTCATTGGCCGAAGAACCAATACCAGAAATAACATAAATCCTTCCCGGATAATTACCTTCGAAGGTAACAGCATTGGAAAACAGTGTATTGGTTTTATAATCATAATCGGCAGGTGAGATAAATGTTCCGTTTCCCCCATCAAAATAATCCATATATGAATTGTTTTTCCAAATATAATACGCATTATAATAAACCGAAGTTATATACAAGTTAGGTTCATTCTGATCCCAAAAACAATAAGCACCATCGCCACCACTAATCATATCATTAATATCCAATGCATTACCTGTATATTTTAAACTCCCGTTATCTTGCAATCCCCCTATAAACTGATAAAATGTTGTGCTTGGATTGATATCGGCACTATAAAACTGAAGAGTATTATAGTTTTGGTTTCTTTCGACAAATGTGGGGATAGTAAGTTGGGCATTGGTTGAAAGAAAGACACCGCCATCCGACGAAAAGATCGCCTGAGTCGGATTTTCAGGCCTGTACAGAATGTTGTGCTGGTCAGCATGTACATAAGCGTCACCGCCTCCATAATACATCAACGACCAATCAGAAATATGTTCCCAACTTTGTCCGCTGTTCATGGTTTTCCATAAATCGAGGCCACCGGTGAAAACAGCCGCAGGGTTTGTTGGATCCACTTTCAGGTCGAAGGCATGCCAGGCTAATGTTGACCAATCTGGGTCAGGGATGTTGATTTGTGACCAGGTTTCACCGCCATTGATTGATTTTGCCATATAACGACCCCTGTAATAAGTAAAGCCATTATTAAAACCAGCGGCAAATTGTGCATAAACAATATCAGGATTCGAAGGTGATGCAGCAATTATTGTTCTGGAAGGGATATTGTAATACCCTTCGTTGGATATCAAGTCGTTATAATGTGTGTAGGAAAACCAACTTCCAGCTGTTCCTTCATCAGAATATAGTATGGTCGCGCCACCTTTTTTATCCAGATTTTCCATTGTTCCGACAAACAATCGATTGTTTGAGGCCAGCTCAATCTGAGCAGGAGCATAATAAATACCAGATTCTCCCGGGATCTCAGGTAAAACCTGCTCCCAGTTTAAACCACCGTCCATCGAACGGTACAAGCCATCACCGGGTTCACTTTCGTGGTCGGTTCCCTGATAGGTTCCTGAAACGACTGCAGCATACACTACACCCACACCGTTTTCGTCACGCACTTCAACATCTGTAACATACGCAAATCCTTCGGTAGATGGGATTACTTCCCAGGTTTCACCGCCATCAACCGATTTCATGATTCCAATTCCAAGTCCGGTCGATTCACGATAGATGACACGTGCTGTCTGTGCTTCACCGGTTCCGGCGTAAAAAACCATCGGGTCATTTGGATCGCTGGCGAGCGAACTGATTGCCAGATTCGGATAAAAATCGTTGACCGGATACCAAACTTCATTCACATCTGTAATATCATTCGTGTACCAAATTCCTCCGGTTACACCGGCCACCCAAACTTTTTTATGCTGATCATCGTTCGGATCGAACATCATAGCACGGGTTCGTCCACCCATATTGGCACTGGTTCCTTCCCAAACAATTGGTTCACTTCTTTCTGAAGTTGATCCCATCGTTTTGGTCTGCAAATAGGCTTCATATTGTTTTTTACGTGGAACATAGCCTAATTCAGGATCGATTGTCTGATAATAATTCTGCATCGCTGCCATATCAGGCCGGTCGGCTTTTGGAATCTGTTTGAGATCCGTTTCAGGTGAAGGAAAACTCTTGTAGGATTTTAATAGAAATTGTTCATACTCAGTTCTTTTATCTGGTTTATTGTCAGAATTAAAGATGAAAAAAACGGTCAGGAAAACCAGTGATGACGCCAAAATTCCTGATAATATTTTTGTTTTCATGGATTTAACTTTTAGGAGATAAAGACAATTACAAATGTTGCAACAAAAGTAATTAAACCAGTAGGTTCGACAAGCTTTTCAAATACTTTTATCTATTGATGCTGTGGGTTATGATGCAACGATAAAATTTCCGGCAAGATGGGGAATAATCTTAAAAATATCAACCTGGAGACAAAACATAACATCTTTCTCAAAGCCATTGTCAATTAAATAATTAAGGTGTTTGCAATTGGTCAGATTTGATCAATATTTGACAGATTATGATGGATGATTTACAATATTATAT
>JABFQW010000034.1 GCA_013141455.1 Bacteroidales bacterium | reverse complement strand
ATCGTAATAAGCCTGTAATAGCACGCTCAATATGCCATAAGTTTTGTTGCCGGGTGGCGCTGCAATTCTTTCGGCCACCTCTTTTTGAATCATAAAAACAACTTCGGAGACGATATTTTTGTGATCGAGAATATGAAAAAGTATCTGACTTCCAATATTATATGGGAAATTGCCAATAACGGCCAATTTGTTGCTTGCAAAAGTGCTGAGGTCAGTTCTTAAAAAATCACCTTCAATAAGATGGTCTTCTAATTGTGGATAATGTTGTTGCAGATAAGCAATCGATTCCCGGTCAATTTCGACCACCCAGAAACGTTTTGAATGCCTTGGGATCAGGAATTTGGTAAGCATACCGGTTCCGGCTCCTACTTCAATCACTGCATCCGCATCTGCCGAAAGCTGATCAACAATTTTGTTTGCAATATTCTGATCGGTTAAAAAATGTTGTCCGAGGTGCTTTTTTGGTCTGATCATTCGTTTCTATTTACAGCGTGTCTCCTCTTAATAAGCGGTATTTGCGCCTTGCATCATTGGCAAATATACTTGAAGGATATTGTTCAAACAACATTTCGTACAGAAGCTGTGCTTCCGTTTGATTATTCATTTTCAACTCGTTGAGCATTGCCCTGCGTAAAATGGCATCATCAGCCTGATAGCTTTCGTTAAAGCGGGTATAAACTTCTTTAAACGAACTGTCGGCGAGATTGAACATGCCAAGATTATCATAAATTTCGGCTTTACGCATTAAAAAATAAGGTTGCATTGCTGCCGATTTCATATCGAGCATGAGTGAATCGAGTATAATCAGCGATTGTGCTTCTTTTTTTTGAAAAATCAGCAAATCGGCCTTTGCAAAGGCAATCAAACTTGATCCGGTTGTATCCTCAATCAGGAAATCATGTATAAGCATCGACAACCCAAGTGCATCATTTGCAATAAGTTTGGAGGTTGCTGCTTTCAATACATCGAGCATAGTTACTGACCAGGCGTATTCACCAATGAAGTAGCGCAACCTCGCATTCCGAAACTTAGCTTCATGCGCGATGGGTTCGTTTTTCAACGATTTTTCTACCTGACTGTAGAGCAGGGTTGCTTCCCAAACATCATTTTTAAAGAGCAATATGTCAGCAAGATACATTTTTATTTCAGCAGTTTCGATTGGTAGTAACGGCAAGGTAAGCGCCTTTTCCAAAATCCTGCCTGCTTCGTCGGCTTGGTTCAGTTTGTATGCCAATAATTGGGCCTGAATCGCTGCCAGTTCCCAGGTTTCACGATTCCATCCCATCATCTCAAAACCCGAGGTTATATCAGCCGAAAGTTTTGAAAAGTAGCTTTGATCGGTAATATGTTGTTGCTGTGCAAGAAGGTATTTCGTTTTCAGTGAACCGGAGAGGCCATTAAAATAATAAGCACTTCCCCTGCCTTTTTTTGTAATATAATTGAATCCGTTCAGTGCTGTTTCGAATTGTTGGTTGGCTAAGCAAATGCTTGTCAGTTCGATGATCTGAGCTTCACGATCACCTAATCTCCTGTCGATTGCCAGCGCCTGATTCATCGCGATATCGAAATCATTTTGCTGTAATGAATACCAAATCAATAACTTACTGTAAGTTTCATTTTCCGGTTCAGTTTGTGCGCGTGTAAGCAATTTCGTACGTAGTAAATCTGACACATTTTCATTTCCATCTGATAACAACAGATTTTGAAATCTGTTTTTAACCAGATCGATATGATCAGGTTGAATGTCGAGGTAAAGCAGGTAATTATCAATACTTTTCGACAAATCACCTGTTAACTGGTACATCCCTGCTTTTTCGAGGTAGAATGGATAATTTAATTCAGCATCTGACCCACCTTTTTCATACACTTTCATCGCGTAATCATCCAGATTTCTGCTCCTGAAAGCGTTGGCAGCCATATTAATCTGGTTTATATCGGCAGGCAGATCGTCAATTATTTTCTCGAAAGCGCGTGAAGCTTTGTTTTTATCACCCATTAACTGGTAGATGTAAGCCAGATCGATAGAAATCTGTAAATTACTGCCACTTCCCCTGATTTGCTTTTTAATGGATTGCTCGGCTTCTTTTAGCCGGTTTAACTGTATAAGGCAATTAACATAGTTCGAGAAATAATACTGTGTTTTATATTGGTCATAAAGCTTTCCGAATATTTCAAGCGCCTTATCATATTCAAACGACCTGAAAAACTCACCCGCCAACGATTCATCAATCATGCGTTGTTGCTGTGCCTGATTTGCCGGATGCTGTACATTTTGTTCAAAGCTAGGTAAACTACTAAATAAAAAACAGATAATCAGTACTTTAATAAACAAATGATATGATGTACCCTTGTTATTCAACTTTTTTATTTTTTTTCCAGGGTAAGTGTTTCAATCAGTAGTTTCTGTGCATTGAAACGGTTGGTCAGATAATCAGCCTGATATTTCGCATCATCATATTGTTTGCTGTTAATCAATTGTAGCTGATTCCCGTTTTTGGTAAGAAGTTGTGCTGAGGCATTTTTTTTTGCATCCTGCAGTTGATTCAAACACAAAGTGATATTATTCAGGCAGCTTTTTCGTTCAGCAGCAAGGGTAGCGATAAATTTTTCAGCGGTAAGCAGCGCCGTTTGAATATTTTCGTTTCTGCTAAAATCAGTATCTGTTTTATATTTCGATATTTCACTTAGTATCGAATGAATAGAATTCTCATCAATAGCTTGTAAACCAACGTAATATTTGTTTAATTCAGATGAAACTGAATCGATGAGCTTTTCATATTTTATCGATGCATCGCTTTTTTTAGTGCCACATGATTCAAAAATAAAGGCAAACGAAAAAGCGGTGATTATACTAATCAATAAAATCGAAGCAGGTGTAGGCAACCAATGCTTTCGGGATTCTGATTCCATTTTCTGTTTGATTATTTTCGAGTAAAGCCGCAACAATTCTTGGCAATGCCAGTGCGCTCCCGTTAAGTGTGTGTGCTAATTGAATATTTCCGGTTTTATCTTTGAACCGTAGTTTCATCCGGTTTGCCTGAAAGCTTTCGAAGTTTGACGTTGAACTTACCTCGAGCCACATCTGTTGAGCGGCAGAAAACACTTCAAAATCGTAGGTTAAGGCTGATGTGAAACTCATATCGCCACCACATAATTTCAGGATTCGAAATGGTAATTCGAGTTGGCGAAGTAACGAAGCAACATGATCGCGCATTTTTTCGAGAATTTCGTAAGATGCATCCGGGTGGGCGATTTGAACAATTTCAACCTTATCGAATTGGTGAAGTCGATTCAATCCCCTGACATGCTTGCCCCATGATCCGGCTTCGCGCCGAAAACAGTTTGAATACGCTGTTACCTTAACCGGAAGTTGTTCCTCCTGCAGGATCACATCCCTGAAAATATTGGTAAGCGGAACTTCTGCGGTTGGAATCAGATAAAGGTTATCAAGGCCTACCGTGTACATTTGTGCTTCTTTATCGGGCAATTGTCCCGTTCCGTAAGCCGAAGCCTCATTCACCAGGAGTGGAGGCTGCACTTCGAGATATCCGGCAGCTACCGCCTGATCGATAAAAAAGTTAATCAAAGCGCGTTGCAATCTGGCGCCTTTACCTTTATAAAAAGGGAATCCGGCTCCGGTAACTTTATTTCCCAAATCGAAATCGGCCAAATCGTACTTCGAGAGTAAGTCCCAGTGAGGTACTGCATTGGCTGGGAGTTGAGGCATGTTGGCTTCTTCATAAACATTCAGGTTTTCT
>JABFQW010000027.1 GCA_013141455.1 Bacteroidales bacterium | reverse complement strand
ACCTAATCCCTCGGGTATATATTTAAAATAAAATTCGATAAATATTGTTGCAGAAATTCCATTCCGCTGAGGGATAACGATTTGAGAAATATAATATGTACCCTGTTCATTGTCCTCCATATAAAACAACCCCGGATAATCAGTTTCAGTCCCTGATGATTCTATTGTTTCGGTGAAATATTTGTTACAGTTTACCACATAGTTTTCGGGCTGAATATTCAAATCTTCAAACTGACCACATACAGTTGCTTCTATCACATATCGTTCAAAATATCCGGTGAAATACTTCTTTTTTAAATAGTTAACAATATTCACATCTTCATTGCTCAATTCAGGATTCGTTTCATCCATCATCCTGCGTATTGTTGTATCAACAGCAATTTTAGTTGCCATATCAGCATACAAAAATTCAAACATCGGGTCTTTCTCCAACCCCAGTTTATAGGCAGTAAGCATTTGTTCACTGTCCGATTTATGTTGGTTTACCTGATAAAACAGGCTCGTAAGCAAAATGGAAAATAAGCCGATGACTAAAACAAAAAATACAAAGCGGTTTTGCATAGTCGATTTGGATCGGTTATACATTGCAAGCAAAAAATAAGCAATCAAAAAAATGGTAGGGAGGAATCCAAAATCAGATATTATATTGTTAACTAATTGTATAACAACACATTGAATAAGTATTATGAATGAAAGCATTTTGAAATTGTCAGTAACCTGAAACAATAAAACACTTAGTCGGTAAATAACTAGAAAAAAAGATAATGTAATCAGTACCAAAACGATGAGCAACAGATAGCTCAATGCCTCAAAATTATATAACGCGCTGAATGATAATGCAATAGATGAATGAAAAAGAATCTGCTCAACAAAGAAAATGTTCAAATAAAAAACTATGATAATTGCGAAAACAAGTGAACCTGCCAAAAACTTATTCCCATAAAGAACCTGTGATGATTCAACCCGCCCATACCTGGCAAAAGCTATTGCCAGGAAAAGTAAAGTCTGAATATTAAGAATCAAATCGCCGATACTGGGAAACAAAAAACCAAAACTAAAATAGCTGGCATTAAATAAATCTGATTCGTTCAGACCCAACAGTTTATTACTTAATTCAAGCAATAGCCGAACGAAAATAAGGCTGGCAAAAAAAGTTACGATACGTTTTACAGGATTCACGGTGCTAGTAAAAATATATCGCATATAGTTCAATAACAATATGTTAATCACGGAAATCCAAACAACAAGCAAAAACAAATTATAGATATACGAAATAATGGTTGTTGGTTTGTCTTTATCTTCGGTGATAGAAAAAACAGGATTTCCTTTCAGGTTATGAATAATATACTCACCTGCAATTTCCGTTTGTAGTTTAAAACGGTTTGACTCTGCGCTAAATCTTTCTGAGAATTTATTCTCGAGATAAGTATTCTCGTAGGCATAATCAGAATAAACTAAGCTTAGCAGTGAGATCTCAAACTTGTCATTTTGCGTAACATAAATCTGATAATATCCATTGTTCAGATGCATTAAAGTATCCAGTGGGTTTGTTGATTGAACCTGAAAATCTGGCAAACTAACCATGCTGCTATTCCAGTAAACCAATGAATCATCTTCTCTTACCATCACCACGAAACCCAATTCTTCAGGTGTTTGACTAAGCCAGTCATTCTCGAACAGCGCCGCTGTAGAACCGGAAGAAACCAAAGTTTCTATTCGTTGTATATGCGAACCGAAGGACTCCTGGGCTTTCTTATACCCGAATTCTATGTTTGAGGCAACACGTTTCCCTTGTCCATTGAAAACCATGAAATATGAAACAAAGTAAAACAGTGCGCCAAAGGCAAAAAAAAGAAAGAAAAGGAGCCTGTTTTTTTTTAAAAAATTACCTGAATTGCTATAAAACATATTATTAGGCTGATTTACCGCAGTTTAAATACAAATATAAGACCAAAAATTTCCATTTGAAATCTTCAATTTTCCCGCCTTAATTGAGCCTTTATATCCAAAACATATAAAGCGCTCTTAAAAACGAGCTAATAACCAAATTTCAAAGATACTCTAATCAGAAAATATAGAAGGTATAAATATTCCAGCCCTGAGGTAAGTTGTAAACACAGCATTTACTATCGTAATGAATTGTATTACAACACATTAAAATTATTTGGCAGCAAATTAATGAAGTAAAACGAAAGAAACAACGAAATATCAGGTATTATATCGTTGATTTACTGCATGTTAAAAAATTTATTGATCACTTTTTGAAATAGGTATAAACCATGCTGGAATAATTTTTCTTCCGCCGTGCACGGATATTCGATATTAATCCAATTGCAAAAGCCCTGACAATACCTAATGCGGATCCACGGTTTTGCTCACTCAACATGGAAACATAGAATGCATCCCATTTCATCGGATAGCATTTACCGGATTCGAAACCATTTTCTTTCATCATCCCATCTATTACCTGTTTGCTAAAATGATACAGATGACGCGGCACATCCCATGCCGCCCAATTCTCATCATAATGCATGGCATCAAACGACAAATAATTCGGTAAAGCAATAACCACTTTACCACCACTTTTAGTTAATCGGTACAACTCCAAAATTTGTACTTTCAGATCAGAAACATGTTCCAATACATGCCACATGGTAATAAGATCAAACTCTGAATCTAATAATTCATTGCTTTGTGATGGATCAAAAATCCGACGATGAATCTTAGCAGCCGCAAATTCAGCGGCCATTGGATTGGGTTCAATACCTGAAACTTCAAATCCTGCACGCTGACAAACAGCTAAAAAATCACCGGTCCCGCATCCAATATCCAAAACTTTACCGCCCGTTAAGCCAATCGTAACCTGTTTGAATTTAGTCTTTAAATTGATTTCCTTTATTCTCCGGTAAATAAACGGTATAATTCCTGCCTGATTGCTCGTATGGCTATAGTATTTATCCGACTCATAATATCGTGACAAATTATCGGATTTTGGACGCGGATTAGTAAAAACCAATCCACATTTATCACAAGAGCCTAATGCGAATTTTTCCTTCGTTAAAAAAAAATCAATGATTGTCTTTCCTTGTTTAATATCAACAGAACCACACCAGGGACATTCTGTTAGTAAAATATTTTCTGTTTGTTTCACGTGAAACGAATTTGTTATCTACCTAAAAATATGGCCAATACAGAGATATCAGCCGGCGAAATTCCACTTATCCTTGACGCTTGACCTAACGACAACGGTTTGATTTTTGTCAATTTTTCCCTTGCCTCAAACGAGAGTGATTTCAGGTTTGAATAGTCAAAATCGGGCTTCAGATACACATCTTCCATCCTCCCAATTTTATCGGCCATTTCTTTTTCTTTGATTATATAACCTTCATATTTCAATAATATCTCGGCTGCATCGATAATTTCTTTATCAAAAACCTCGTCCGAACCGTAGGTTTCGTTTAAGGATGGTATTAAGGCAATAAGGTCAGTCAGATGAATTTGAGGGCGCAAAAGAATAGTAGCAATTTTTTGCTTCTGTGTAATCCCCGGAGTTTTATTCAATTCCAATATTCCATTAACAACATCTGGCGTAACACTTTCTGACCGCAAAAACACCATAAGTTGGTCGATTTTATTTTGCTTAGCAATAAATTGCTCAAATCTTTCTGTTGAGGCCAGACCAATTTTAAATGACTTTTCTGTCAATCGCAAATCGGCATTGTCCTGTCGCAACAATATTCTGAATTCAGCCCTTGAAGTAAACATCCTGTAAGGTTCATCAACACCCTTAGTAATAAGGTCATCTATCAATACTCCAATATATGCTTCAGCTCTTCCAAGTACAAATGGTTCTTTTTCGTATATCTTCAAATGTGCATTGATACCAGCCATCAACCCTTGTGCGGCCGCTTCCTCATAGCCTGTGGTTCCATTAATTTGCCCTGCAAAATAAAGATGTCCAATACGTTTTGTTTCGAGCGTGTTTTGCAATTGATCAGGTGGAAAATAATCATATTCAATGGCATAACCCGGCCTAAATATTTTTGCATTCTCAAATCCTGCAACCTGGCGCAATGCTTTAAATTGCACATCTTCGGGCAAAGAGGAACTAAAACCGTTTACATAATATTCAACCGTTTTCCATCCTTCAGGTTCAACAAAAAGCTGATGGGCATCTTTATCAGAAAACCGGTTAATTTTATCTTCGATACTTGGACAATATCTTGGACCGGTTCCTTCGATACGACCTGCAAACATGGGTGATAAATGAAATCCGGTTTTAAGTGTTTCGTGCACCTTTTTTGAAGTATAGGTGAGCCAGCAGCTACGTTGCTCCAATAATTCCGGTTTTTCGAAATATGAAAACCCTCTGATATCTTTGTCACCGGGTTGTTCAACCATTTTAGTAAAATCAATGGTACGACCATCCACCCTAACCGGTGTTCCGGTTTTCATCCGTTCAGCACGAAAACCAAGTTCTACAAGCTGCTCCGTAATACCAGTACTTGCCTTATCAGCCATTCGACCACCACCAAATGATTTTTCACCGATATGAATTTTACCGTTTAGAAATGTACCGTTTGTTAAAACTACAGATTTGCCAGCGATCGTCAATCCCATGGCAGTTCGAACACCGGTTACAGTTTTATCATGAATAACTAGACCAACTACTGTGTCTTGCCAGAAATCAACGTTTTTTGTATTCTCCAACATTTGCCGCCATTCCTGCGAAAATATCATCCGGTCATTTTGCGCTCTTGGGCTCCACATAGCAGGACCTTTCGATTTATTCAACATGCGGAACTGAATCATGGAACGATCCGAAACGATCCCTGAATAACCTCCTAAGGCATCAATCTCACGAACAATCTGTCCTTTAGCAATTCCACCCATGGCAGGATTACATGACATCTGGGCGATTGACTGAAGATTCATTGTAATCAGCAATACTTTACTGCCAAGGTTTGCAGCGGCGGCGGCGGCTTCTGATCCAGCATGACCGGCACCTACAACAATTACATCGTATTTTTCAAATATCATTTAATATGTTTCACGTGAAACGGAATTGTAACATTCAGGAAGACAAGCTTCAAGGCAGCAAAGATAGGCATTTTTCTTCCTGCGACCTCATTTCAATAATCTCTGAATCGAGCTTGTCATTGAACCCAATCAAATGAAGAACCCCATGAATTAACACTCTAAATAATTCATTTTCAATGCTTTTACTATTGACAACAGCGTTTTCGGCCACCCTCTCGAGACTAATGAACATTTCGCCTGCAATGTAGTCAGGATTTTCTGAGGTATCGAAGGTAATAATATCAGTATAGGTATTGTGATTCAGATATTTAACATTCAAATCGTATAGAAACTCATCGGTACAAAAAATGTATCTCAACTCCCCTACCCGCTTACCAAATATATTGATCACATTGGCTATCCAATCAGCCGTTACATTTGTATTAAATATCGGAATATCAATATCTTCCGCCTCAAATTGTATCATGATGAATCCTGTAGGAAATATGATTTTTTCGATAATAAGCCATTAAAACGGAAGCCCTTGAAGCATACACTTTTTCGAAGTTGTCGTGAAGAACAAAATGAAAATGAATCGATGAAATCTCGTCCAGGAAGGTAATTCTATCAACAAGACTCATAACAATATCAACTTCTTTGAATGTTTCTGATGAAAATTTACTTTTAAGAGTACGATACATCACATTTTCAAAACACCAACGAACATTAAGACCGCTATTCGCAACGGTTTCAAAGGCTAAATCAGCACAATTGGCACCACAAACCGAAAAAGCCCATTGATAAAATTGCTCGATAGCTACATTAAGACCAGCGTAATAAGTATCATTGATATACAATTCATTAGCACACTTTTCCATCAAAAGTTCCACGATGGAGAAATTTGTTTGTGTCAATTTTATCTGTTTGCTTTCAAGGTTCATGTGATTTACTTATTTATCTGCATAAAATACTCATTCGCTTTACTCCTGTAATAAGGTCGTAATTCAACCGGGGCTTTTAAAAGCAGGTCACTTTGCTCCTTATCCAAGCGTTTGTACGATAATTTATCACCAAGGTTACCTTTGTTATCGCCCTTAAATTCGTTCGATTCTCTTCTCTCTTCCTGATCTCTTTCCTTTTCAGCTTTTTCCGATTCCAATAACCGACTCATAATCTCTTGCTGGCGATCAATCATCTCCCGGTTCAACCGCTTATTTACGAGGTCTTCTTCAATTTTTTCCATGTCTTTTATTGCGTTTTGCAGTCCGCCTTCACCCAAATTACCCTCCTTTTTCAGTTCATCCAGATATTGCTGCAATTGCTGGCGAATTGCTTCCTGTTCGGCTGCCATTTTCGCAAACTCTTCACTCGTCATTCCCTGACCCGAACTTTTACCCTGTTGCTCACCTTTCTGTTTCATTTTCTTTCCAAGTGCTTCCTGCATCTGTTTCATGCCTTTTACACTTTTTCCCGATCCCTTTCCGGGTTTAGGTTTGCCTTTACCTCCCATTGAACTCTCTTTGCCCATTTTCTGTTCCATCTCGTTCAACGCTTCAGATAACATCAAAGCAAGATTATTCAATCCCATAATTGTATATTGGTCACTCTCGAGCACCTTGGCTAAATATCTTTCATTTAAGGCACCAAGCGATATGCCAAATTGATTTTTAATACTCTTCAATTCATCAAATACAAATTGTTGAATCGCTACCTGCCTCTTTGCCAATGCAATAAGCGAATCTTCAACAACCATAAACCCATCCTTTAAACTCTTTTGCTTAATAACAATCTCGTTAAATCCCGGATCATCATCATCAATTGATTTTACCCTATTCAAAAGCTGCTCCTGTTCGTTTGAAGCACGTAATACGTTTTCGAGCAAGTTTCGCAATTGCTGTGCATCTTCGGCCAATTGCTCTTCCATACTTTCTTCCATCGACATGGCAAGCTGATCAGCCATCTCTTCCATTTCATCACCGGCTTCCTCCTGTTTTTCTCCAGCGTTTTCCATGTCGCCTTCACTCATTTTATCTTTGGATTCCTCCATTTTCTGATTAACACTGTTCTCTTTTTCGTCTGTCGGAGGTAAATCAAACGGTTGCTCAAGCTTTTTATTTTTTGACTGTATTGAATCAAGTTCTTGTGTCAATTTTTTGAAATCATCCTGATTCTTCTCAATTTCATTCGCTAAATCTTTATCCTTTGATTCGCCCGACTTTAGGCTGTCGCCAAGATTTTTTGCTGATTCGGAAAGTTTTTTAAGCTGTTCAATAAATTCATTTAATTCCTTTTCAACTTTTAATTGATTTAGAAGTGCAAGATCACGATCAAGCATTTTTTCAATTTCAGAACTACTCTCCTTAAATTTCTCGAGCATCTCCTTCACCTTATCTTTATTTGTTTCTTTCAACAACTCCTTTAGTTCTTCCATCATCTTTTTAAGGTCCTCGGGAATTACATCATCAAACAGTTTTTGGATATCTTCCTGCTTTTGCGCCAATAGTTCGTTAGCTGTATTCTTATCCTTATTCAGTTCAATCATTGACTGCTGCTTTTCTTTCAAATCTTCGAAATTTGATTGAAGCTTTTGCTGCCTGTCAAGCAAAGCCTGTAACTGATTTTTATCCTTCCAATCGAGTTTCTCTTTCATCATCAGCGATTTAGCTAATTCATCGTATTCAAATTTCAATTTTTTATTTTCATTCTTCAATTTATCCAACTGGTCGGCAATTTCCTTTTCGTCATGCCTGATTAAAGAGTCAATCTCTTTATCCGTAATCAATTTTAATTGAAATGTTGATGACTTACGTTGCTTTGGACCACCGATACGATCACAATCAAACACAACAAAATACGCCTCAATCCTACTGTTTTCCGGCATCAAAATACTATCGATATTCCACGAATAATAAAACTGTTGTTGCAATAAACCGGCGCTGAAAGGCACGCGGATATTTCCCTCTGAAATTATTTCATCAGTAGCGTTAAAGAACTTGTATCTGAACCGCAAATCTGAAAAGCCATAATCGTCAGAAATAATGCCAGTGAAATAATTTGTTTTGCCAAGATTTTCTTTTTCAAGCGATACATTAATCTCAGGGTAATTGTCGTTAATAACTTCAATAATGATGGTGATACCCTGTTTTTCGGTAAAGTTCTGATTAAACGGAATAACACGTAACTGCTGATTTTTTAAGATCGTGTATGAATAATCGAAACGACCATTATTACTTTTCAACCCGACCGGTATTGTATCCATTTGTAATATAACACCCTGGCTGTCACGCGTATAAAATTGCCAATTCAACTTTGATCCTGTTGGAACACTGATGAAGTTTTCTTCCTTACTAATTTCAGGCAGACGTTGAAGGTAATCTGGATAATCAATTTCTACCTGATATGACAATAATACAGGTTTCGGATTTACAACAATGGTATAATCATCACCTTTAAACTCCTCTGACTCAATGTGAAAGGTGAAACTCTCAGCCACTCTGCTAAAATGAAACTCAAAATTATTGGTACTTTTTTTCTCCAGAAGGTGCGTAGTTCCATTGAAAATAATAAAAAATTTATCAGGTATCTCTTCACCGGTAACTTCAATATCGATGGTTAAATCATCATACTGCATTACCTTCAAATTTTTGGTCAATAAGGTAACCGCAAAAGGGAGTGGTTTTGCAAAGTGTTGATTATAATGGATATATCTATTTGATGGCTCAGTAAAAAAGGCAGGGCTTATGACCCATACGATAATAAAACAGAAAAATATAATCAAAACATAGGGCGTAAAACGCAAATTTTCACGCATGTTAACCGCATTTTCAAACTTGAAAACAGAAAGTTTTTTTGTACGCTGTTCGATGGCGGCCAACAATAAATCATCTGTTTCTAATCCTGCAGCATAATTTGTCCCCAATTGAAATGTATTTAACAAACGGTCATCAATCTCAGGGAAATATTTACCGATAAAAACTGCCGCTTGCTCAACCGACATTTTCTTATTGTAACCAACAAGATTGAAAATTGGAATTACAACAAACCAAACCACCACATACAATAAAAATAATAGGAAAGAATAAAACAAAAACATCCTGAAAGCCGAAGGCAACCAGGCAAAATACTCGATTAAATTAAGTGACAAATAGCCCAGAAAAATCAAAATAAAGGAGACTATCAATCCTTTAATCAATTGATTCAGATAGAATTTGCGCTTATATGCTTCTACCTTACCGATGAGTATCTGAATAGTTGAGGACATTAATCAGTTTGCAGCTTTTTTTTAAAATCATTCAAAAAGTGTTGAATGATTGCTACTTTAGCGCACAAATATACACAAGCATCAGCAAACAGGATTATAAACTTAGCACACATCTAAATGAAAAAGATTTTAACACCCTTATTTATTTTGTTATCGATGGTCACATTTGGTCAGCAAAACCAAACCGAAGTTCATGACCGATATTGTCGTCATTATGCCGAACAAACCGGCGATCCATCGTATGCTTACCGCAACGACTGGCAGAGTGATTTGGTACACGATTACGATGTAACTTTCTATTTTCTTGATATAACCTGTTCCAACACTTCAATCGATGTTGGTGGAGAGGTAACCATACATGGTACCGTATTGGCCGAACCATTCGAAACATTTGCTTTTGAATTACTTGCCGACCTGAGCCTTGAAAACGTTAATTTCAATGGTCAAAATCAGCAAAACTGGGTACGGGATGGCGACAATGTGTTGCTTCCCGTTGAACTAATGACTGCCGGACAAACATTTGTGGCCACAATCAGCTATGGTGGAACACCTCCAACAGGTGGTTTCTTTTCGGGTATAACCAATGCACACAACGGCCAGTGGGACAAGGATGTTACCTGGACGCTTTCGGAACCTTTCGATGCTAAAGATTGGTGGCCATGCAAACAAGTGCTAACCGACAAAGCCGATTCTGCCTGGATTTTTCTTACAACAGCAAATACAAATCTCGCCGGATCGAATGGCCTGCTCACCAATATTACTGATATGGGTAACAATATGGTTCGTTACGAATGGAAAACGAATTATCCGATTGACTATTATCTAATCTCGTTTGCAGTAGCAGATTATCAGGATTATAGCATCTACGCCAAACCTGCAGGTATGGCGGGCGATTCGGTATTGGTTCAAAACTACATTTATGATTCACCGAATTATCTCAACTCTTACAAAACTAGTATTGACGCTGTTATACCAATGATCGAACTGTATTCTGATCTGTTTTTGACTTATCCTTTTCAAAATGAAAAATATGGCCATTGCATCACCGAATTAGGTGGAGGTATGGAGCACCAAACGATGACCACTTTAGGTGGATGGTCGTTTAATCTGGTGGCACACGAACTGGGTCATATGTGGTTCGGCGACAATGTTACCTGCGCCACATGGAGCGATATCTGGATAAACGAGGGATTTGCCACCTATACCAATTATCTTGCCCAGGAAAAACTGCATGGCTGGAATGCCGGACAAAGTTTCATGATTGGCACACAAAATAATGTCATGTCGTCGCCGGGTGGAAGCACCTATATTCCAGAAGAGGATGTTACTCCTGATGATGTATGGCGAATATTCAATGGCCGGTTATCCTACGATAAAGGCGCCGCCATCATCCATATCCTTCGCCATGAGATAAACAACGACACTGTTTTCTTTGATATGATGCATACTTTTCAGGAAACCTATACCGATAGCACTGCAACAGGTGAAGATTTTGTCGCCATTGCAGAAGAAGTTTCGGGTCTCGATCTTGAAGATTACATCAACCAATGGTATTATGGCGAAGGTTATCCGAAATATGATATATCGTGGTATATGGCAAATAATACAATGAATATGACTGTGACACAATCTGTTTCGTCTTCTACCCCACTTTTCAAAATGACGATGGACTATAAGCTCGATTTTGCTGATGGTACTGATACCGTTGTCAGGTTATACCAAAATGCCAACATCCAGAATTTCGCATTCGAAGTTCCAAAACAGGTTATCTCGATATCGGTTGATCCGGATAACTGGACTTTCGAAATCGTAAACTCCATCACAGTCATTATCGAGGAAACAAACAATCCAAACTATTTCGCTTTCGGCCCAAATCCGGTTGAAGATTACATGAACATCTATATTTTGAATGCTGACGGACGTGACAGAACTGTTCAAATCAGCGATTTGTCAGGGAGAGTGATTTTGCAGAAAGTTTTCAATTCAGCAAATTACCGTCTCAACATTGGTGAATTGAATTCAGGTGCCTATATTATCAATGTCACGGATGGAAAACAGCATCTGAGCAAAAGGTTTATCAAATAATATCTATGTAACACATTCTATCAAAGGCTTTTGCAATGCAGAAGCCTTTGTTGTTTCAGGAAGTTGGCCAAAGTTGTATCTTTGCACAAATTCGAAATTATGAAAAAAATTCGCGTACGATTCGCACCAAGTCCAACCGGACCGCTTCACATTGGTGGTGTGAGAACCGCTTTGTATAATTATCTTTTCGCCCGTAAAAACAACGGAACCATGATTTTACGTGTCGAAGATACCGATCAGGCACGCTTTGTTGAAGGCGCTGAAAACTATATCATTGAATCCTTGCAGTGGTGTGGCATCGAGTTCGACGAAAGTGTAACGATTGGTGGCCCTCATGCGCCATATCGCCAGAGCGAACGCAAAGAACTTTATAAGCAATACAGCGATCAGTTGATCACCTCTGGTAATGCCTATTACGCTTTTGATATACCAGACGAATTGGAGCAAAACCGCAAGGAGGCTGAAGCAGGTAAGAAAATTTTCACCTATAATGCTGAAAGCAGAAAAAACTTACGTAATAGCCTGACACTAAGTAAACAGGAAGTTGAAAAACTTTTACAGGAAGAAGTGCCACATGTGGTTCGTTTTCTTATTCCTGAGCATACTGAAGTAGTGATGCATGATATCATTCGCGGAAAAGTGGTTGTACAGACTGAATCGCTCGACGACAAAGTATTGTTCAAATCGGATGGTATGCCTACCTATCATCTGGCAAACATTGTTGACGATCATCTGATGGAAATAAGCCATGTCATTCGCGGTGAAGAGTGGTTACCATCATTGCCGCTGCATATCTTATTGTATCAGGCATTTGGCTGGGAAGCGCCCGAATTTGCGCATTTGCCTTTGCTTTTGAAACCTGATGGAAACGGGAAACTTAGTAAACGCGATGGTGATCGCCTTGGATTTCCGGTTTTCCCCATTGATTGGATCGATCCCTTGAGCGGTGAAAAATCGAGTGGTTACAAAGAATCAGGCTATTACCCCGATGCCTTCGTTAACATGCTGGCCTTGTTAGGCTGGAATCCAGGAACTGAGCAGGAAATATTCAGTATGGACGAACTGATTGAAGCGTTTTCATTGGACAGGGTAGGGAAGTCGGGCTCGAAATTCGACCCTGAAAAAACAAAATGGTTCAACCATCAATACCTTATCAAAAAGTCGGATGAAGCTGTTGCTGAAGAATTTAACCAGATTCTGCATGCAAAAAACATTCAGATCGCTGACGAAAAACTGGTAAAGATTATGTCATTGGTGAAAGAACGGGTTCAGTTTGTAAAAGACCTATGGAACGAGACGTATTTCTTTTTCGAAGCACCGCAAAGTTATGACGAACAGGTTGTTAAAAAACGCTGGAACGAGCAAAGCGCTGAACAAATGAAAAGTCTGGCCAATCTGCTGGCAACGATTGAACCGTTTGAAGCGCCGATTATCGATCAGGCGATTAAAGCATGGTTAGAAGAGAACCAATTCGGTATGGGCGCTATCATGAACGCCTTACGGTTGTTGCTTGTTGGAGCTGCCAAAGGCCCGCATTTGGGTGATATTATGGAGATTACAGGAAAAGAAGAAACTATTTTGCGTATTAAAAACGGAATTGAAAGAATTTGAAAATTTAGTTCTATACAAATCAGCTATTTTATCACAATTAAAAATTATGTCAACAATCTCAATAGAAGGTATGGAATTTCATGCGTATCATGGCTGCTTCGCCGAGGAGCAAATCATTGGTACACGGTTTATCGTTGATTTGTTTCTTGATGTGGATACCTCAACAGCAGAACAATCGGATGCCTTACACGACACCGTAAATTACCTCACAGTATATCAGGTTGTTAAAAAAGAGATGATGGTAAATTCGAAGTTACTTGAGCATGTTGGCAGAAGAATTCTGACCACCGTCAGGTCACATTTTCCGGCGGTGAAACACGCCACCATCAAAGTACGTAAGATGAATCCGCCTTTGGGTGGCAAAATGGATTTCGTAAGTGTAACACTCGAAGGATGAAAATAATTGACCCGGATATCTGCCCACGTTGTGGCGCTGCGTTTCATTGCAGTAAATCAGCAAAATGCTGGTGTTACGAAGTGAGCACATCGATTCTGGTGCTTCAGCAAATTGAAGAAATGTATAATAGCTGCTTGTGTCCGAATTGTTTACGTGAGTTAAATGAAAAAGCAGAACAAAAGAATTTGTGAATTAGCTGAAACAAATTATCTTTGCACTCCCAAAACACTCAGGGTTTCGTGGCCGAGTGGTTAGGCAGCGGTCTGCAAAACCGTGTACAGCGGTTCGAATCCGCTCGAAACCTCAAAACAGATCAAAGAAAAGTGTGAGCAATCACACTTTTTTTGTTTCTGGAACTTGAACTTATAACTAAAGCTATGCTACTAAAAGCCATCAAAGCTTCCATCTTAGCCGGTAAGGCCATTCTCGAAGTCTATCAAACCAATTTTGATGTTGATTTCAAGGAGGATAAAAGTCCGCTCACCCTTGCCGATCGCCGTGCTGATGATATCATCCGCGAAGCCATGAAATCGACCAATCTGCCCGTTTTGAGCGAGGAAGGGGAGATGATTGACCATGAAATCAGGCAACACTGGAAACAATATTGGTTGGTAGATCCTCTTGATGGCACAAAGGAATTTGTAAATCGTAATGGTGAATTTACAGTCAACATCGCATTGATCGAGAACAATAAACCTGTTGTTGGCGTAATTTATGCACCAACTATCGATTTGCTATATTTCTGTAATAGGAGGGAAGCTTTCAAAATTGAAAAGGCTGAGAAACAATTGATTGATTGTGAATCAATGGATAAACTTATCGAAAATTCGACAAAACTTCCTTTACTAAAACAGCACATAGGATTAATCTTGGTTTCGAGTCGTTCGCACCAACATGCTGAAACAAATTTGTTCATCGAAAATCTTGTGTTGCAGCATTCAAAAATCGAAATCGTATCGAAAGGAAGCTCGCTAAAACTCTGTATGATTGCCGAAGGTACTGCCGATTGTTACCCACGATTTGGTCCAACCTCGGAATGGGATACCGCTGCAGGACATGCTCTTGTAAATGCATCGGGTGGAAAATTGGTGTTGGCCGAAAACACAGCACTGGAATTGTCATACAACAAAATAAATCTCCTCAATCCTTCCTTTATCGCGTATTCAAAAACAAGTTAATACGCTGAATTTATCCGGATCAGACATTTAATCTGAACACCAGACCTTCTGTATTTGCGAATGATATGGCTTTTTTTGCTTTCTTTGTATGAAAAACCGGAAAGTGGCCGAACAACTGAATAACTACACTATCAACAACCTGCGGGAACTTGAGGCAGAGGCAATTTATATCATCCGCGAAGTGGCTTCAGAGTTTGAAAAGCCTGTCATGCTGTATTCAATAGGCAAGGATTCGAGCGTGATGGTCCGGCTGGCCGAAAAGGCTTTTTACCCTGGAAAGGTACCTTTTCCGCTCATGCACATCGACAGTAAATGGAAGTTTCAGGAAATGATCGAGTTTCGTGAAAAATACACCAGAGAGAACAACTGGGATCTGATTGTGGAATATAATAAAGAAGGCTTTGATTCTGGTATCGGACCTTTCACACACGGCAGCAAGGTGCATACCGATGTGATGAAAACCCAGGCTTTGTTGCAGGCCTTAGACAAACACCGCTTTGATGCTGCTTTCGGCGGTGCCAGGCGTGATGAAGAGAAATCGAGGGCCAAGGAACGCATCTTCAGTTTCCGCGATAAATTTCACCAATGGGATCCAAAAAACCAGCGGCCTGAATTGTGGGATATTTACAATACCCGCGTTCACAAAGGCGAATCGATCCGCGTTTTCCCAATCAGTAACTGGACTGAACTCGATATCTGGCAATATATCCGTTTGGAAAATATTCCGATTGTTCCGTTATATTTTGCTAAAGAACGCCCCATAGTTGAAGTGGATGGTAACCTTATCATGGTTGACGATAAACGGATGCCGGCCGATATGGTTGCGAAAGTGAAAATGCGGATGGTCAGGTTCAGAACACTCGGTTGCTATCCGCTCACCGGAGCCATTGAATCGGAGGCAGATACGATAGAAAAAATTGTTGAAGAAATGATGACGGTTACCAAAAGTGAACGCACAACCCGTGTCATCGATTTTGATCAGGAGGGTAGTATGGAACAGAAGAAAAGGGAAGGCTATTTTTAAGTGAGGAGTGATCTAAAGTGCGGAGTGATCTAAAGTTATAACGAAACTCCTAAAACAATTTTGAACCTGAAACATTAAACATGAACACAAACCTCGATATAAACCATTTTCTCGATCAGGATCAGCGAAAAGATCTGCTTCGTTTGTTAACTGCCGGATCGGTTGACGACGGCAAATCGACACTGATCGGACGTTTATTGTTCGACAGTAAAAAGATTTATGAGGACCAGCTTTCAGCCCTTGAACGCGACAGCAAACGCATGGGTCATGCGGGTGAAGCCATCGATTATGCCCTGTTGTTGGATGGTTTAAAAGCCGAACGTGAACAGGGAATCACCATTGATGTGGCCTATCGTTATTTCTCGACCAGCAAACGAAAATTCATCATTGCCGACACACCCGGCCACGAACAATATACCCGGAACATGGTCACCGGCGCCAGCACGGCAAACTTAGCCATCATCCTGATCGATGCGCGCAAAGGGGTGATCACCCAAACCAAACGACACACTTTTCTGGTTTCATTGCTCGGCATTAAACACGTGGTTGTAGCAGTGAACAAGATGGATCTGATGGAATACAGCCAAAATGTTTTCGATCAGATTTGTACTGATTATAAGTCATTTACTACTACACTCTCTATTCCTGATATCACTTTCATTCCGCTTTCGGCACTCAAAGGTGAGAATGTGGTTGAAAACTCTGACAATATGCCCTGGTATCATGGCAAATGTCTGCTTGAGTTTCTGGAAACCGTACATGTTGTTTCCGACCGGAATTTTGAAGACCTGCGATTCCCTATTCAATATGTGCTTCGGCCAAGTCTCGATTTCAGGGGATTTTCGGGTAAAATAGCTTCAGGAATTGTACGAAAAGGTGACGAACTGATGGCTTTACCTTCGCGGAAAAAATCGATAGTAACCGAAATCATCACTTCCAACGGAACTGCTGATTATGCGTTTCCTCCGCAATCCGTTACCATCACGCTGGCCGATGAGATCGATGTGTCACGCGGGGATATGCTTACTCATCCTGATAATCAGCCTCGCTTTGAACGACAGTTTGAGGCCATGCTCGTTTGGATGGACGAAAAGAAAATGGATCCGAACACCCAGTTTTTTATCAAGCACAGTGCCAATACTTCGCGTGCAAGGCTCGATTCGATCAAATACCGGGTGGACGTAAATACTTTGCAACAATCAGATTGTGAAGCATTTTCGCTGAATGAGATTGGTCGTGTGGTGATCACCACCAACAAACCGCTCTTTTTTGATCCTTACCATAAAAATCACAGTACCGGTTCTTTTATCCTGATTGATCCCATCACGCATAACACCTCAGCCGTGGGGATGATCATCGATAAACTGAATACCAACGACATACCTTCGCGCATCACCGACCCCGAAACACGCCGCATGATCGATAGTGGCCAGAGCCTGATAGGACGCGATGAACTCGAAAAACGTTATCAGCAAAAAGGAGTAACCATCTGGATCACCGGACTTCACGGTAGCGGAAAAAATATGCTGGCTTATCACCTCGAACGTCGTTTGTTCGACAGCGGAGCCACTGTGGTTTTGCTCGAAGGCAGCACCGTTCGCGCAGGATTATCGCGCGAACTCGACTATTCACCGGCTGATCGTGCCGAACATCTGCGTCGTGTGGCCCATATGTGCAAGTTGCTGAACGATCAGGGAATCATTGTCATTGCTTCTTTCATTTCGCCTACTGAATCGATCCGCCGGAAAATAAGTGAAATCATTGGTAATGAACGCTTCCATCTGGTTTTGATGAGCGCAGGAATTGATTATTGCCGCAACAACAAACCCGATTTATATCTGAAGGTTGAGAAAGGTGAATTGCGTAACCTGCCAGGCGCCGACGAAATATTTGAAATTCCGGAAACGGCTCAACTGATCTTCGATGCTTCGAAAGAAACACCTGATGCAGAACAGATTATGCATTATCTGGCCGAAAAGAAGGTTTTTCCGGGGGAGTAAAAAGATAACCGCAGTTTTTTTCGTCCGGCATAATCTTGTTTTATAAAATAAAGCTCATTATGTATGCAAATATGGCTCACATCAGGAGAGATTTAAGCTTAAATTTTGAGTCCTCTACGAAAAGTCAAATATTGCCACCAAATCGCAAAAACACCAAATCTCACCAAAGGTAAAACATTGATTGTGAGGTTTTGGTGTACATTAGAGTCTTGGAGTTTTGGTGGCATTTCTTCTCTTGTCAGTTTTCGGAGTGGGCTCAATTTTGATTTATTTAAGCTACAACGAAAAATCAGCCTCAGGGATCAGCGAAATGTAAATGACTTGGTTAGTTTCCGTTTATTGGTTTTCGATGAATATGATTACCGCAGTCATTAACCAATTTTCAGATTTTATCAAAATTATATAAGTAACCGCTACATTTTCTGTTAACTTTACCTGCATGTTTAAAACCGGTCAAAATCTGAATCTTATCATTGCCCTCAGTCTGCTGTTGCTGATAGGATTTACCGGTATTGCCGGTTATATGGCCATTGAGGGTTATACGCTGCTCGAAGCCTCCTATATGACAGTGATAACCGTGGCCACGGTTGGTTTTAAAGAAGTTCATCCGCTCTCCGATCCCGGAAAAGTATTTACCATCATACTAATCATATTCAGTTTCAGCATATTTGCCTATTCGTTGTCCACGATTACTTCCTATTTGGTGGAAGGAAGAATTAAAGAATTTTTTAAAAACAATAGAAAGACCGGAGGAATCACAAAAATGAAAGATCACATCATTATTGTCGGGTTTGGGCGCAACGGGCAACAAACCGCACACGATTTGCTGTTGCTGAACAAAAAAGTTGTTATCATCGAAAAAAGCCATGAACTGATTGTTGCGCACGAAAAAGAGAAAGTAATTTTTGTTGAAGGTGATGCTACTGAAGACGAAATCCTTGAAATGGCAGGCATACAGAAGGCTGGCGCTTTGATTTCCACGCTTCCTATCGATGCCGATAACCTGTATGTGGTGCTAACTGCCCGCTCTTTAAATGCTGGTTTACAGATAATTTCACGGGCATCGCACGACTCATCCGAAAGAAAACTGATAACGGCAGGTGCTTCCCATGTGGTGATGCCCGAGAAAGTCGGCGGTACTTTTATGGCGAGTCTGGTAGCAAAACCCGATCTGGCCGAATTCTTCCATCACCTATCCATCGAAGGGAATGAAGGGGTTAACTTAGTTGAAGTGGTTTGTTCCGATTTGCCATCTGAATTCCAGGACAGGACTATTCATGATATGAGTATCCGGCGACTCACCGGAGCCAATATTGTTGGTTTCAGAACTCCCGAAGGACAATACATCATCAACCCGCCAGGCGAAACAGTAATGGCAAAAAATGCCAAATTGTTTGTTCTCGGCACTCCCGATCAAATTGAAAATGTGAAGGAAATTATAAGGCAGAAACATAAGCACTAACGTATTGAAAATTCATACAATCCTTCGCTAGGAGCGATATGGCAAATTGGATTTCTGGCAAACTTGTGCAAGGAGCGAAAGCTTGAATTGGGTTTCTAGCGAGCTTACATAAGGGGCGAAAGCTTGAATTGGATTTCTGGCGAGCTTGCATAAGGCTACGCAAAGGCAAACCTGATTTAGGACAAGATTTCTTTCATGAGAAATGAATAAAAATAGTTACATGATTAAATGACGGAATTAGTAATCTATACCAAAAAAGGATTTTCAAAATAGTTACCGTTTCTAATCATCAGAACTTAAGGCTAAGTTATAGAATATATCATCAATATTATCTGGTTGTAAAGCCCACCGAAATGCTGGATGTACTTCCCATTCATATCCAAAATCGACAAATGTGCTAGATAAATACCTATTTTCTTCAAAGTATTTTCTTTGAATTGTTCCATCTTCAAGTGTTTTTCTTGCAGTTAAAAAATTGATTTTATAAAGAAACTGCGCCAAATCTTTTGCTGTAGCATCTCTACCATTTGAGAAAGAAAAGTTAACTTGCTGTTTTAAATTGTTGATTTTTAGATGTAATTCAGGACTATTATAAATATAACTATCTGATGTTAGTCTTTGCTTTTTAGTGGGTTTCATTCCAAATAATAGCTTTTCAATTTGAGGTAATTCAGATTTGTATTCATTAATAGTATCCTGTATCCTTCCTTGGGAATACTCTTCAAAAATTGCTTGGAAATGTGATGTTCTAATTAGAAATGAACCACCTAGATGTGCTTGTTGAGCAGCTAAGGAACATAATTTAACTAAATCCCTTGGTCGTTTTCGAGTTAAAGACATTAAAATTCTATATATTGGAACATTATCCCATTTGCCTTTTCCAAGAAACTTGCTTTCAAAAACTTTGTCTAGGTGAAAGCTTAAATGTCTTTGTGGTGTATTCATTAATTGAGCTTCGTCAGGCTTTTCACCAAAGAAAGTCATTATTCTCTTAATTAGCATGACTAATATTTCATGATTAGTCCATTTAAACCACACAACTGAACCTTCAATCTTATCTGTAGATTCATCTGATGTTCGAACAAGATAAAAAACATCCGACCTTAATGAAATTTTAAATATTAACCCTTGATTATCATTAGACATATCTCTTATTGCATTTAATAATGCAGATATTCGATTAATATCATCTTTATTCCCTTCCCATCCTCTGTCTAAATCATCTATATACACAATTATTTTCTTTGACTTAAGAAAATTGTCAATTAACAATTTTTGAGAAGGTTGCAAATTTACAGTTTCGCTAATTGATGCAATGGATTCGGATATGAATGATATTATTTTTACTCCAAATTGCCCTAACTTACCACTTGTGCTATCACTGAAAAGACCAAATTCATTAAGGACTTTTGAGCCAATAATTTTTATTAAACCATACTTCCATTGTCTTATCCTTAATAAAAAATTCTCATCTGATTTACCTAATTCAGCTATATCATCTGGTTTAATTAATATTGGCAGATTTCCTTTTTCTCTTTCTTCCGAAATAGCAACTTTAAACAATGCAGATTTTCCTGTCCCTTTATGACCAACTAATATTCTAATTGGCAAATCAGCTTCAACTCGACCGAATGTATCTTTTTTAAAATAATACTCTCGTAATCTATCTATGGGTTCACTCTCTGCATCTTCGAAACCAAAAAGACTTTGAATGTTTTCATCAGTGAAATCCAATTGAATTTGTCTATTCATATTATAAATTAGTTATGTATTTGATTGAGGGTTGTCATATAATTGGACGCAAAGTAAATCGTTTAATTAAGTGTTCTAATACAAAGATAATAACAAAGCACTGGATATCAGTTTTTATTTGAAGATGAATAAAAAATAATTGAGTTTGGTGAATTAGACAAAGTCATTATGAGTCGTGTTCTTTTTGCCCGTGTATGCCTCTTTGCTTTTATGGCTAAATCTATAATTTTTCTATTTTTGCAAAAAATTCAAAACCATGACAAAAGGACCCGTTTCGCAGTTTGTATTGCACCATTACCGTCACTTCAATGCTGCCGCGCTGGTGGATGCCGCCAAAGCCTATGAAACCCATCTCGACGAAGGTGGTAAAATGATGATCACGCTGGCCGGCGCCATGAGTACAGCCGAATTGGGCATCTCGTTAGCCGAAATGATCCGCAACGACAAAGTACAGATTATTACCTGCACCGGCGCCAACCTCGAAGAGGATCTGATGAACTTAGTTGCCCATTCACACTACAAACGCGTGCCGCATTACCGCGACCTCAGTCCGAAAGATGAGTGGGATTTATTGGAAGATGGCTTTAACCGGGTGACCGACACCTGTATTCCGGAAGAAGAAGCTTTCCGCCGGTTGCAAAAACATATTTACAAACTCTGGAAAGACGCAAACGACAAGGGCGAACGCTATTTCCCGCATGAGTTTATGTATAAAATGATCAATTCGGGTGTGTTGGAACAATATTACGAAATCGATCCAAAACACTCGTGGATGCTGGCCGCAGCCGAAAAAAACCTGCCTATTATCGTACCGGGCTGGGAAGACTCAACCATGGGAAATATTTTTGCTTCGTATTGCATCAAAAACCAGTTGAAATCGACCACCATGAAAAGTGGTATTGATTATATGATTTGGTTATCAGATTGGTATCGCAAAAACTCGGCTGGAAAAGGCGTAGGTTTCTTCCAGATTGGAGGTGGCATAGCCGGCGATTTCCCTATCTGCGTGGTTCCGATGATGTACCAGGACCTGGAATGGACCGATGTTCCGTTCTGGGCCTATTTTTGCCAGATTTCAGATTCCACCACAAGTTATGGCTCATACTCCGGTGCGGTTCCGAATGAAAAAATCACCTGGGGAAAACTCGATATCCATACACCCAAATTCATCGTTGAATCAGATGCTACCATTGTGGCTCCGCTGATGTTTGCCTATATATTGGGATGGTAAAATAAATTCGGAATGAGCTAAAGTGAACTAAAGTGAGCTAAAGTTAAACTGAATTATAGTAATTTAACTTCGAACTTTAGATCACTCCGAACTCCGAACTTTATTCTTCAGGCACTAAAATGAACGGTAAACGTGGTTCCGGTTTTGGTATTCGAGGTAAAATCGACTTTTCCCTTGAGGTAAAATTCGGTGAATAATTTTATACTGTAAGTTCCTATACCGCGTGAAGCGCCTTTGGTAGAGAAGGATCGCTGGAAAATCTGCATCTGAACCTGACGGGGCATCTCATTCACGTTATTCACCCAAAATGCGATTCCATCCTGACCCTCCTTTTTACATCCGACTGTAACTACCTGGCCTTTGGCCGAGGCTTCCAGTGCATTTTTTAATAGGTTAACCAAAATCCTTTTCAATAAAATCTGGTCGGTAATAAAGTTATAATCAATTGTATCATCCGTAATGATGATGGTTTTGCCTGAGCTAACCGGATGATGATGTAACTGATGATAAACCTCCTTTAGAATAATACTTGTATTTGTGGGTTTAAGGTTGGTAATGAGTTCACCGTTTTCGGCTTCCATCAACTGTCGTTGTGCCAAAATCTCATCAACTAATTTATCACCCAGATTTCCGGCAATTTTGATGAACTCTTTGGTTTCATCAGGATCATCGGTAGTTTGAAGAAATTCAAGAAAACCATTCAATCCACCGGCAGTATTGATGATGTCGTGGAAAAACACACGCTCAAGTACCTTCCTTCTCTTTTCGTTACTGATATCCTGTAACGAAACAATCACATAATCATCATCTCCATGCTTAAATGGTGAAGCGGTGATCTCGAAATCATAAGATACATCCTTACCATCTGAAAAAGAGGTAATACGACATTCACCTGATGACTTACTTTTTGTTTCAATACAGGTTTTTATTGTATTGGCAGCTCCGCAATACCGACAACTTTCGGTGGTACCACATCCACCCTCTGTTTCATTGGCATGAACACAAAGCAAAATTTCTCCAGGACGTTTGCATAAAATATCACCCATTTCATTAACACCCGACATTTTCATCAGCGCATGATTGCCATAAACCAATTGCCGTTCCTTATTCAGAACTAAAACAACATGAGGTAAGGCATTTACGATATCGTTAACATGTCCAAAATTACTGATTTTAACAAAGTCAGTTTGCACCGATTCAATGCTTGCACGTTCGGCTGAGAGGAATTTAGTTTCCATATTGAAATGAATAAAGCCAATTAATTTTCACGATTTCTTTGTCAAATATATAACACAAAAACCCAAAAGCGGACTAAAAATGAAACTTATAAAGAAAATCCATTGTTTTCCTAATCTGCTTTTTCCGGAAAACTGCTCAGATACAACCAACGAAAGGATGTACCATAAAATAAAACCGATTGATAGCCAAAGTCCGGTCATTTCAGTAGAGATAATAAATGATGAATAAAACAGGTATAATTACCCCAAGTATTGTTATCCATGCTCCGCGTGCCGAAATACCTTCAGATCCTCTTGGAATGAGTATTCCGCTTAATGCGAGGATCACTAATGCACCGGCAAAAATATCGGAAAACCAGGTCCAGTATGCAGATGGATTATAATGCAGATAATTCATTTCGCGAAACATAGGTCTTCGTCTTGTGATTTCGATATATCCTTCTCCTGTTTCGGTATCCAACATCACCATGCCGCCGGTCAAAAATATCTTGAGCACACCGGGCGACGGATAATAATGTTTCCGGTAGCTATCCTCTTCATCATAAACCTTTAACAAATCGATTACCTCGTCTTTGCTGAGTTTGTGGTCAAATGATTTTCCGGTAATTTCGTGATCGACAATGACATAGTTTGGATTCCAATCACCACGATGGTTGATGGCAATACCCGAAAGCGCGTAAATAAGGGTCATTCCGAAAAACAAATAACCAAAATCACGATGGATGGCACGGTTCCATTTTCGCCATTTAAATTCCATAATATAAAGCGATTAGTTTGATAATAAAGGTTCGATTCGTGGAATTCGCTATTCCTTTTCGACGGTATAGGAGGTACAAACGATGGAGAAGAACGACAATTTATTTACACCTTTTTCGGCCATTTCCTGACGATAACCATTAATTTGCTCCATTCCGGGGTCTTCTTCTGCATGTTTTCCGGCAGCTTTTTCCTCTTCCGTCATCGGGGCACCACCACCAAGATGTTTGTTTTCCTCGATACCTGCTTTTATTTCTTCTTCCCATTCGAGCAAATAAGCTTCATCAACAACCACTTCATCAACAAGGCCATTCACAACAAAATCGAGTCCTTCGTTTTCACTATTGAATGCGGCCATGTTTTCACCCGTAACCACTTTAACACGACCTTCTTCTTCGATGCTGATGATAAATAATTTTTTTCCATCACCCTTGCATATATGGTCAGCGGTTCCTTTGATAGTAACAGGTTTACCCACCAAATCCGGAGCTTTGGTTAAAAAATTACCAACGGTAACCAAGGTTGGTTCGTCAGGCGCTAATGTTGCAACTTTACGCTGATCTTTGTTCGTAGTTTGGCTGCACGACCAGGTCAGCATAAGGATCATTCCGGCTAAAATCAATTTTCTCATAATATTCTGTTTTTGAATTATTTCGAGTCAACAAAGGTATCAAATTCGATTTAAAGTTTTAATAAAATTTAATTCTTAAAACCATACAATGGGTATGATAGTAAACAGTTTGATATTACCTGAATCGAATTAAACTCATTTCAAATTAATCCTCCGGAATAAGTTCCTCATCAGGGATACTCATTCCATCGTATTTTCGCTCAACGCCATTCAGATAACCAATTGAAATTAAAATAGTTCCAATTTCGTCAAACCGCTGCCATTCGCCATTTTTCAATCCCATCAGATAATCGCCTACCTCCCTTATTTTACCATTCGGATAATAGGATATATGGGTTCCGTTTGGATTGTCATCAACAAAACGGCCTTCGAATGACAAGGTTCCATCGGGATAAAAAGTCCTCCAGGCCCCGTTACGCATACCTTCAACAAATTCACCTTCCGTGAGCATTCCTCCAATTGTAAAAATCCACTTTCCTTCCTCTTTTCCATCAATATACTCACCGGTGGTGATCAGGTTTCCCTGCTCATCTTTCTCAGTCAATAAACCGTCGTTCAAACCATTGCGGAAATTTTCGATCCGGAGTAAAGCACCATTGTCGTAATACCACTGCCATTCGCCAACAGGTTTGCCTTTGCTGTCATAACTACCTTTTTGTTCGAGCTTTCCATTCCGGTGATAGTATTCCCAACTACCTGTTTTAAAATCTTCGGTATAGTTTCCCTTAGCTTTCACTTTTCCATCGGTATAATATTCGATCCAGCTACCCTTGCGTAGTCCACTTGTTTCGAGTATTCCTTCGGCAGCAACCACACCACTTTTCATGATGAAAGCCTTTTCTACTTCACCCTTTTCGTTGTATTCGCGTCGAACGCCTTCAGCAATTCCATTCCGGTAAGTTCCTTCTATTTTTACTTTCCCTGATGGAAAATAATCGCGCTTCATTTCGAGACGTGTAACTTCCTCTGAATCTTGTTGTTTCAGATCGTCCACATACTTTTCGATCGTTTTCAAATTACCCTTGGAATCGTAATATTTGAAAATTCCATTTTTTAATCCATGTTTATATACGCCTTCCAACTGAATTATTCCATCGGTATAAAACCATTTCCAGATACCATGTTGCTTATTTTCCGAATCGTAACGGTTTATTTTTTCACGGCCTGTTATAAAACCTTTTTTGTAGGTAAGCAATTCGGTTATATTGCCGGTTGTATCGTATTCCCTGGCAATACCTTCTTCCAAACCTTTATCGAAAGGAATCGATTTTATGAGTTTTCCTGATTTTGTAAAATGATTTGTTAAACCTGTTTTTATGTCATTTACAAACTGCTCACGCACCGTTTCTTTAGGAAGATAACTAACACGTTCACCGTCTTTTCTGCTATTTCTATAATTGATTTCAAGTTTTAATTTACCGGTTTCCTCATAAAATTTCCAAACACTGTCGAGTTCAAAGTTTTTACGGTTTCCTTCCGATTTCAGGTTTCCGTTTTCGTAATAGGTTTTCCAATAACCATCGGGTTTTCCATCCACCAGATAACCTTCACTCGACTTGTCCCCGTTAGGAAAATTAAAAATGGACAATTGCTTATCCGACTGATTTTGTGCAGATAAACCCACAGAGAATACGAATGAAAGACAAATGAAAGTGATTCTCCGTAACATTGTTTATTTTCTGGATGAATTGTTTGTTATTGTACGTCCCTCGATAATGCGCTCCTTTTTGTCATAAACAAAATTATTATCCTTTTTCACTTTCAGCAGGGCCTTTTCGCCTCCAGGTTTGATATAATAAGTGAGTGTATCGTACGATACTTTTCCAAATTTATTTTTCCATTCGATAGCCGAAATCTGGTAATTTTTTTCTGAATTCATTATAAATCTGAGCTTTCTGTTTTCACCTTTTTCGAAAGATACGTCAAGAGAATTAAAAGTATATGATTCACAAATTCCGGGTGTTCCCCTGTTCAGCGTAATTATTTCGACAAACTCACCGTTTTCAATACTTATGTTTCCCGAAGCTACTTTTGTTTCTTCATAACTCAAATTTCGCTGCAGGATAATTTTATGCGAGTTATAGTATTGAATATCCTTTAGATCAATGCCATTACTTTCAATTTTACTACGTGTTTGCTGTGTAAAATAAATGGTTTTCGTTGAACATGAAGTAAGTGCTAATACAATGAATATGAATAATTTATTTAGTTTCATAAGGTATCACTTTATTAATCAGAGTTTAACCGACAAGGCCAACATCCGGTCGATAGGTTTTCTTGCTTTTTGCATAACATCAACCGGTAAAATAATCTCTGGTTTACCGGTTAACATGGCATTGTACAATTTTTCGAGCGTGTTCAATTTCATATAAGGACAATCGTTGCAACTACATGTTTCATCGCTTGGAACCACCAGAAAGTTCTTTTCTGGTGAATTCAATTTCATTTTGTGTAAAATACCTGTTTCGGTAGCGACGATATATTTAAGTGATTTGTCCTTCGAAGTATATTGCAGCAAAGCCGTTGTTGAACCAATAAAATCGGCCAGTTCGAGTACCTGAGCCTTACATTCAGGATGTGCGATAAGCTTAGCATCGGGATGTTCTATTTTCATTTTTATGATTGATTCAACCGAAAGGATATCATGCACTTCGCAGGTTCCGTCCCACAAAACCATATTTCGACCTGTAATACGGTTGATATATCCACCCAGGTTCTTATCAGGTGCAAACACGATTTTTTCGTCTTTCGGAAACGATTCAACCAATTGAATGGCATTGCCCGAAGTGCAAATTAAATCGGACATCGTTTTTATATCGGCCGAACAATTGATATAAGAAATAACGGTATGATCAGAATACAGCTTCAAAAAATCTCCAAATTTATCTGCCGGACAGCTATCGGCCAACGAACAACCGGCTTCCATATCAGGCAAAACAACCAGCTTGTCAGGATTTAAAATCTTTGCAGTTTCTGCCATGAAATGAACACCGGCAAACACAATCATATCGGCTGAAGTAGTGGCAGCCTGCTGTGCCAAAGCTAAGCTATCGCCTACAAAATCGGCAATATCCTGAATTTCAGGTATCTGATAAAAATGCGCTAAAATAATCGCATTTTTCTCTTTTTTTAATTCCTGAATTTTTTGTACAACATTCATTTTCATCGTAAATTTATCCATGATCCTACTGCGCTTCACCGAACAAATTTAAAACAAATTCAACCCGAAAAATTTCTCCCTTCTGATAGATGATATATATTGTTTTAATAAAATTTATAAAACTGTTATTGTTTCTGGAGTTGTTAGTAAGCCTGATAAAATCTTAGCAAAAAATTTGCTTTACTGAGATATGAGCAGTTATTAACAATTAATAAACAGAATGAATAGTTTAAGTTTTTCATTTTCAATAAAATTACGATCCCGCCAAAAAATGGTAAGTAAGGAATTGTTCATAAATTATGATTTCAACATACATCGGAATTGTTCATTTCCTTGTTGAAAAAGTCTGATAAAATGCCCTGTTTTGTGAATAACCATAAACAACTGAACCAGGAAAGCAAAGAAATATTTAGTTGTTGAAAGTTAGTAACAGTTTTCGGAGGATATTAACAAAATATTGTTCAAAACCTAAATATATCAGCAGCATAGTCACTTACATTTTTCCCTCAATTTGTGATGTGCTTTTAAACGGTTCAGAATTAGAATTGAGCAAAGAAGGCGGTAAAAAAAGCGTAATTTTGTGAAAAAATTTATCAACAATGGAGTGCTTGAATAAAATTATTCCTATTGCGAGTGATCACGGTGGCTTCGAAATGAAAGCCTATCTCGTTGATATTATGACAGCTATGGGATATAATATGCTTGATTTCGGAACAGATTCTTCAGCGAGTGTCGATTATCCGGATTTTGTACATCCATTGGCAAAAGCATTGAATGATGGCAAATATCCTTACGGTATCATCCTTTGCGGAAGTGGTAACGGCGCCCAGATAACAGCCAATAAATATCCGAACGTGCGTGCAGCACTGTGTTGGAACGTTGAACTTGCCCGATTGGCGCGTCAGCATAACAATGCCAATATTCTCACTCTTCCCGGCCGGTTCATCAGCAATGAAACCGCGCTTGAGATGGTAAAAGTATTTCTGTCAACCGATTTTGAAGGAGGCAGACATCAGCAACGTGTCGAAAAAATTTCTAAAACATTATAATTTGACTAAGAATGTCAGAAAAACACAGCGATTTTCAAAGAATGTCAGAAAAGGTGGCCTTTGACAAGGAGCTTCGCCAAAAGATAAACTTCAATATAGGCCGTTACGATCAGGCTGTTATGAAAGGAAAGCAACGTTACGCCAACCTCGATCTGGCACGTCAGCGTGCCGCAGGTATCAAACATAAATCGTTGGCACAACTCGATAAATTATTGGTTGAGTTTGAAACAAATTTTATTCGCAACGGTGGAAAGGTTATCTGGGCGTGTGATGCTGATGATGCCTTGAAAGAAATTATTAAACTGCTTGAAACCAGAAAGATCAAAAAAGTTGTCAAATCGAAATCAATGACAACGGAAGAGATTGATCTGAACCATAACCTCGAAAAATCGAAAATAGCACCGATAGAAACAGATCTGGGCGAATACATTGTTCAGCTTGCCGGCGAAAAACCTTTCCATATTGTTACACCGGCCATGCACAAATCGAAGGCTGATGTGGCGAAACTCTATAATGAGAAGTTCGGTTTGGACCCCAAAAGCACGCCTGAAGAAATAACCGCATTCACACGACTGCATCTGCGCAATCATTTTATTTCGGCCGGCGCCGGAATAACGGGTGCAAATTTCATTCTGGCTGATATTGGTGGAATTTCGGTTACCGAAAATGAAGGCAACGGCCTTATGTCGATGGCATTCCCAACCTTACATATCGTTATCGTGGGCATCGAGAAAATTATTCCTTCGGTGGACGATCTTGATTTGTTTTTACCCTTGCTGGCTACCCATGGTACCGGACAGGCAATGACTGTGTATAATTCGATCGTAACCGGGCCTGCGAAAAACGGGATAGGGCCATCAGAAATGGTTGTCGTTTTACTCGATAACGGACGAACTGATTTGTTGGCTAAGGCGCGTCAGCGCGAAGCGCTCGGTTGTATCCGTTGCGGAGCCTGTTTGAACGTTTGTCCGGTTTATAAAAATATTGGCGGTTACACCTACGATGCCACCTATACAGGCCCGATAGGTTCGGTGATCATGCAGCATTTGAAACCTGTGAAAGATTACAGTCACCTTAGTTTTGCTTCCTCACTTTGCGGAAGCTGCACCGAAGTTTGTCCGGTTAAGATACCGCTGCATGAATTACTATTATTGAATCGAAGTGAAACGGTAGAGGCAGAGTTGACTACTTCATCGGATCGGTTTTTAATGAAAAACGCCACGAAAATACTGAATAACCGTCGCTGGCTCGATTTTTTTGGTGGAGGTAATAAGAACCGCTTTTTAAGACATTTCCTTTCGAAACATTGGGGAAAACGACGTACACTGCCTGTGATTGCGCCAAAATCGTTTAGTCAGATGTGGGCGGAACAAAATGAAAAATAAGAGCTGAGATATTCTCATTTTCCCCCATCTTAATTATGATTTTAAGATTAATAAACTATTGAAGTTCGTAACTTTTCATGGAAAATATCTATACAGATTCATGGGAATAAACACAATAAAAGGACTCTGCAAAAAAAATATTTAATTGATAACTTTTACCAAATAGCATACCAATCATCGACAAGCTGTTCAACTTTAAATCAAGAAATGTAACTATGAATATTCATTAAAATGCTGTTTTTAAAACAATTACCCAATAAATATTTAACCTTCATCCTATTTTATCTGAGCTTTACGGTTACCTATTCTCAAAACATGGGTTTTTGTGATAGGGCAGCATTAATCGTGAAAACTGCCGAAAAGTATCACTACAACCCACGAGCCGTTGATGACAAATTTTCGGAACTTGTATTTTCAAATTTCATAAATATTCTAGACCCGTATGGATTTTATTTTACCCATTCAGAATATGAGCAACTGGAGCAATATAAATATTCAATTGTTGAGGATATTATTCAACACAAATCGGGTTTTCTTCAAAAAAGCACACAATTATATCTTAATAAACTCTTGTTTGTTGATTCATTAATCACTTCATTTGAAAATCATGAATTTGATTTTAACCAAAATGACATCATTACTTTTACTAAAACAACACAGTTTGTCAGCCGTAATCAGTTGATTGACAGGTGGGAAAAATCGATCAAACTTCATATTTTAACTTCATATTTTTCAGATATTGATTCGGGTGCTGAAAATCAGGCAATTTCTAGCGAAAAAATACTTGCATTAAAAAATACTATTTTAATTAATGAAAACTGCAGATCAAAATCGAAAATTAATTATAGTGGTGGTATTGAGGAATATGTGGTTGAAGCTTTATTGAAAGCCATTGCCTCAGCATTCGATCCCCATACCAATTATTTTTCACAAACTGCACAAAGTGAGTTTATTACGCAGCTTTCAAAAGAGAAATTTTCATTTGGTTTTGATATTAATCGAAACGACTTTGGTGAAATTGAAATTCTTCAGATTATTCCGGGTAGTCCAACATGGAATTCGAACCTTATGAACGAAGGCGATGTTATCATGAGTGTTAAGGCATTGGGAAAGGAAAAAGATTTTAATTGTATTAGTACCGATGAGGTAATGTTTTTTCTTGCCAATGATGAAGTAAAAGAAGCCGACTTCCTTATCCGTAAAAAAAATGGAAAGCAATTCAGTCTCACGTTAGTGAAGGAAAAGCTTGATATTGAGGAGAATGTAATTAGAAGTTTTGTACTCGAAGGGGAGAAAAATATTGGATACATTTACTTACCGGTTTTTTATTCACAAATTGCTAATGATGTTGCGAAAGAATTAGTAAAACTCAGAAAGGAAAATATTAGCGGACTCATTATTGACCTGAGAAATAATGGTGGTGGATCGATGATGGAAGCAATTCTTCTGTCAGGTATATTTGTTGACTATGGCGCTGTTGGCATTATTCAAACCCGGAATGAACCACCAACTTCCCTGAAAGATGCGATGAAGGGAACCATTTACGATGGTCCGCTTATTATTATGATAAATTCTTATAGTGCCTCGGCCTCAGAACTTTTCACGGCTTCCATGCAGGATCTTAACAGAGCAGTTATTGTTGGCAACACATCATTTGGAAAAGCCACAATGCAGCAAATAATTCCCATCGATGCTTGTAATTACCCTGTATTAGAACAATATAGGGATTCATCGAAAGATTTTGTAAAACTAACTATCGGCGAATTTTACCGCGTAACAGGCGAAAGTCATCAAAAAAAGGGTGTAATACCTGATGTTGAATTGCCATATAATTTTGACAATTATGAGGTTAGTGAACGATCTTTTGCATCTGCGCTCAATCCAACTTTTAATGAAAAGAAAGTATATTATTATCCCCAATCGCCGCAACCAGTTTCTGAGCTTAAAACATTGAGTGAAGCCAGAATAAAAAAAGATAGCGTGTTTATTGATCTTGAAAACAAAAGAAAAAAAATATCAGAAGAGGAAAATAAATTTTCTGTTCCGGTCAATTTTAACTCTTTTATGAAGTTTATCCAATCGAAAGAGAAAACAGGGATTACATATAAAAAACAGTCAGCATTTTCAGTTAAAAAACGAAATGATATCGAAGCGGTTACAGGAACTTCAAATAAAGATATCATTGTAAATGCTGTCGATCAAATGGAAAGAGATTATTATCTTGGTGAAGCGTATCATATTATTAATGATTTAGTTAACATAAAAAACAGGTAAGCAGATGAGAAATTTCCTACTCACACTTTTGGTATTAAGTAGTTTAACTTTTACAAATAGCTATGCACAAACAAGTCGAACAGCCGGTAGTTATATGAATAGCATTACTGAATCTCTGAATCAGACAAAAGATGAAACCTGGCAATATTTAAAGGCGATTACCCGGGATAAAGGAGCCAGAAAAGTTGAGGCAAAACGACAAAAACTTTTAGTAGAAATACGAAATACCAAAACTAAAGTACATAGTCTTGGAAATTTTCAAAAAGATGATAGTTTAAAAAATGCGGCTCTAAATTATCTCGATTTACATTATATTGTTTTAAAGGAGGATTTCGATAAGATTCTGGATATGGAAGATATTGCAGAACAATCCTATGACAATATGGAGGCTTATTTATTAGCAAAAGAAATGGCGAATGATAAACTTCATACTGCCTATAGCGAGCTCATATCAGCACAGGAAAAATTTGCTAAAAGTCATAATATTATACTTTTAAGTGCTGAAAAAGACAAAACAACCGAAAAAATTATAAAGGCAAGTGAGACATTGAAATATTATAATGTGATCTATCTGATCTTTTTCAAATCGTACAAACAGGAAGCTTATGCTCTTGCAGCCTTGCAAAGTAGTGATATTAATGGTTTTGAGCAGAATATCAGTGCTTTAGCATCAAATTCAGTAGAAGGAATAGAGAAATTGAAAAGTCTGGAAGCTTTTCAGGGTGATCCAAATCTGATAACTGCAGCAAGGAATATACTACAGTTTTATAATGATGAAGCAAAACACGATTTTCCTGCTCAAACTGATTTTTTCATCAAAAAAGATGAATTTGAAAAAGCAAAAAAAACTTACGATTCGAAGAGTAAGAAGGATGTTAATCAGATAGATGTTGATCAATATAATAAGGCGGTATCAGATTTTAACAAAGCGGTTAACTTATCAAATCAACTCAATAATTCATCATATGCCAAGCGTACAAATAAACTGAGTGATTGGAATAATATGGTTGGAAAATTCTTTGATACCCATGCCAGATAAATTTAACCGATAGCACTTTCATAAAAAAAAACTGCCCCAAATTTTAGGACAGTTTTTTTAAATACATTAAATCGATTCAAAATATTATTCAGTTATTTATTTTTAACGTCAAGCAACTCAGCAACCTTAGCCCGAAGTTCATCTCCACGCAGGTTTTTGCCAATGATCACGCCTTTTTCGTCTAACAGAATATTTTGTGGAATCGACTGAATACCATAGAGTTTACCGGCTGTACTGCCCCATCCCTTCAGGTCCGAAACATGTGTCCAGGTTAAACCATCGTCACCGATAGCGGCCAGCCACTTGGCACGGTCGTTGTCAAACGAAACACCAAATACATCGAATCCCTTACTCTTGAAATCGTTGTAAACAGCAACCACATTCGGGTTCTCAGCGCGGCATGGGCCACACCATGATGCCCAGAAATCGACCAATAGCAGTTTGGCGCCGACCTTTTCCGATAGGGCAACCGTTCCGGTATCGGCACTTTCTAATTTAAAATCGATGAACGTCTGACCAACAGCAACGCGTTGTAATGTCTGTACACGATTAACGAGTTCATTAAGATAAATTGATTTCATGGTTTGATCAAAGTTTTTTACCATGGGTTCGAGTTCATCGAGATCGAAGAGGTAGCTGTTGCGGCTCAACAAATAATGCGAAACGATGTCCTTGTTGTTTCGCATCACATAGTCAACCAGAAACTTCGTTTTTGCCCTCTCGGTGCTGTCGTACCGTTGTTCGGCAATCTTTTGGGCATTCTCATCGGCCATGGCTTGCGCATCTTTATAAGCCTGATAGAAATCGGCCATCACATCATCGAAACCCAGGTATTGGTCGTTAAACGATTTCAACCGATTTTGGGTGGGTGAACCGGTTATTACGGCATCACGAATATTGTTCGGGTCGATGGAAATGCTAATGGCCGTAGGTTCCGCAAAGAAAAGTACATAACCTTTAACACCTTCCAGACTCACAAAATAGAACTCGTTACCGGGAGCCATACCGCTCAGTTTGGCGAGGCCATTTTCGACAAGGCTTGAGTCGATACCGATCCAGACATCATTTACCCGTTTCTCGACCACCACTTGTTTGCCTTCAAAATCCCTTACCTCTACAGTTACATTGAATTTATCTTTTTCTTCTGTCTGCTTGCACGAAAATAAGGTGCCAACAAGTAAAACAACGAATAACAGATTTCTTTTCATGATTATAATATTGGTGAATATTCGACAAAACTATAAATAATTCGAAGTGGGTTTTGTTAAGTGATCGAAAAAAGCGAAGAAAAAAAGGTAATGTATTACAATGTAGTTTAGTTAAGGGATTAATCATCAATAAAAGATCCATCTGCTATCCTTCGACTCCGCCCAGGATGACTGTCAGTCTGAGCGAAGTCGAAGATTGTTTTCTTAACTAAACAACATTGTAATGTATTATCTAAAACAGGACAGATTGGTAATTTCAATGATATTTATGATTTTCGCAAATGTAATTTCTCAAAATTTGATTCGCTGCAATCGAATAGTATTAGTCAACCTTCACTTTAGGCGCCAGAAGCTTACAGAGCCATTCGCTCAGTTTTTTTCGTACTTGTTTTAAACATCAGCATGAGTATCAGGATAAAAAACTGCGTGAAAACCACACTGAAAAGGGTACGTAACAAAGTGTTGCCAATTTGTGCGATACTGAATGATTCGAGAAAAAATAAGGCGAAATGATGAATAACAACCAACCAAAGCGCGTATGAAAAAAACCAGCGCATGCCCATTTTCGATAAACTGGGCTCAAATAAGTTATCCGATTCCTGTGCTCCGGTTGACATACGGATGATGGTTGGCCGCATAAATGCCATAAACACGGTGGCAGCAACGTGCAGGCCAGGTGTTCCCATGAATAAATCAACCGAATAACCCATCACAAAACCCGCCGCAAGCAAGGTCCAGCCTTTAATACCGAAAGGCAAAAGCATGATGTAAAGGATATACACATAAGGGTTTATATATCCGTTGATACGGATATAATTCAATACCAGTACCTGCAGCGCGAGCAGTCCGGCAAACCTGAATGTGTTCATCAGATATCTATTCATCAGGCCTCAGCTTATTGAGCGAATTCAGTTCAAATTTGTTGTTATTCTTAATCACAAAAACCGATTTCAGCTTGTTAAAATCTGTTGCAAACAGCATTGTCGCGGCATTCATATCACCTGCTTCCGATTCAAGCGGTTCATCGATGGTTCCAACGATGATACCTTCCGGGAAAATCAGCGAATTGCCGCTGGTAAGCAAGGTATCGCCATGTTTCATATTCACATAGGTAGGAATATCAACGATATTACCAATACGAAAATCAGGCCCGCTCCACGTTACGTTGGCCAATTGATCGGTATGTTTGAATTGAATACTGATATTGGCATATTTGTGGAGCAATGAGATGGCAATGGAATAGTTTTCGGTGACACCGGTCACGATTCCGGCTACCCCTGACGACGACATGATGCCCATATCTTTTGCAATGCCCTGGCGCGATCCTTTGTTGATGATGATATAATTATTGCGCAGATGCACGGTATTGCTTATCACTCTTGCCGGGATATAATCGAAATCGGGTTTTGCATTGAGCGTATCAACCGGATACTCGAATTTCCTGTAAACCTCAAGCTTATGGCGCAAAGCAGCGTTTTCCTTCACTAATAGTTCATTGGTATGCTGAAGGGTAAAAAAGTCGGCGAAATTGGCGCGGAAAGTAAAGAAATAGCCGGCAACGCTGCTTGACGAATTGATGATTTTTGAGCGTTGGTAGGTGTGGCTTTTGGCAAGCATCATGATAGCAACAACTTCGAGCACGAGAAATAACAACAAGAAGTTAAATTTCTGCAGAAACCGAAGCAGGTTATACATAGTTACAAATCGATTACCCGCTTATTTCAGCAGGAATGGGAATTTATCAAAGTTCTTCAAGGCGATGCCTGTTCCACGGGCCACGGCGCGCAACGGGTCTTCGGCCACGTGAACCGGTAGTTTAGTTTTGGCATGCAAACGTTTATCGAGGCCACGAAGCAACGAACCGCCACCGGCAAGATAAATACCGGTGCGAAAAATATCAGCCGAAAGTTCGGGTGGTGTCATTTCGAGTGCATTGAGAACGGCAGCTTCAATTTTGACGATACTTTTATCAAGACAATGGGCAATCTCGGTGTAGTTCACCCTGATTTCTTTTGGAATACCTGACAGCATATCGCGGCCATGAACGAGGAAATCATCGGGTGGATTATCGAGGAATGGCAGGGCAGCACCTACTTCGATCTTGATACGTTCGGCTGTGCGTTCACCAATATGGATATTATGCTGACGGCGCATATAATCTTCAATATCAGCATTAAAATCGTCGCCGGCGATGCGAATCGATTTGTTATTTACGATACCACCGAGGGCAATAACAGCAATTTCACTTGTTCCACCCCCGATATCAATGATCATGTTTCCGGTAGGTTCGAGTACATCGATACCGATCCCAATGGCAGCAGCCATCGGTTCATGAATAAGCCTTACTTCTTTGGCGCCGGCTTGTTCGGCCGAATCTTTAACAGCACGCTGTTCAACTTCGGTAATACCCGATGGGATACAGATAACCATTTTGAGTGCCGGAGGAAAAAACCTGCTTTTGATACCGATCATCTTGATCATCTCACGCATCATATATTCGGCAGCCCTGAAATCGGCTATCACACCATCGCGTAATGGCCTGATTGTACGTATGTTTTCGTGGGTCTTGCCATGCATCATCATGGCTTTCTTACCAACGGCGATAATTCGGTCAGTGTTGCGTTCGATGGCCACGATGGATGGTTCGTCAACAACTACTTTATCATTGTAGATGATAATTGTGTTGGCCGTCCCGAGGTCAATGGCTATTTCTTTCGATAAGAATGAAAATAATCCCATATCTTTCCTTTTCTTTTCTTACGTTGTTAATGTTTAAAATGACGGATACCGGTGAAAACCATACCGATACCGTTATTGTTACAGTAATCAATCGTGTCCTGGTCGCGAACCGAGCCACCGGGTTGAACCACAGATATGATCCCTGCTTTTGCTGCAATTTCGACTGAATCGGCAAACGGGAAAAAGGCATCGGATGCCATCACCGCTCCTGTTAAATCGAAATTAAATTCTTTTGCCTTTGCAATAGCTTGTTTAAGTGCGTCAACCCGCGATGTTTGTCCAACACCTGAGCCGAACAGCTGCTTGTTTTTAGCCAGTACAATGGCATTTGATCGGGTATGTTTTACAATTTTGTTAGCGAAAACCATATCGGATAACTGGTCACCGGTTGGCTGAACTGTTGTAACGTATGTAAAATCAGCCGTTGATTCAGTTCTGAAGTCCTTCTCCTGCTCTAAGATTCCGTTCAATATTGATCTGTATTGCTTTTTTTGAGTTGCAAACCCTCTCCGCTGCAAAATTATTCTATTTTTTCGGGATTGAATGATTTTAAGCGCATTTATTTCAAAATCCGGAGCTATAACGATTTCGAAGAACAAACTGTTCATACTTTCAGCTGTTGCTTCGTCAACGATTCTGTTGCAAACCAATACACCACCAAATGCCGAAACGGGATCGCCGGCCAGCGCGGCTTCGTAAGCTTCATTCAATGTTTCACGGCTCGCTATGCCACAGGCATTGTTGTGTTTCAGTATGGCAAAAGTGGTTTCCTCAAATTCATCGATAAGGTTTATTCCTGCTTCAAGATCGAGTAAGTTATTGTATGATAATTCTTTACCATGTAGTTTTTCGAATAGTTGATTCAGATTTCCATGAAAAATACCTTGCTGATGTGGATTCTCACCATAGCGGAGTTTTGCTTTTTCTTTGGCCGAGATGCGAAGTTGATCGGTGTTGTTTGCCGACATCCACTGATAAATGGCCGTATCGTAATACGAGCTCACACCAAAAGCGTAGGTGGCAAATCGTTTACGGTCGGCATGACTTGTACCGCCATGTTGGTTTGTCAGCAGTTCGATAAGTTCGGAATAATAATCGGAAGAAGGAACAATCAGTACATCATCAAAGTTTTTGGCGCCTGCACGAATAAGGGAAATACCTCCGATATCGATTTTTTCGATGATTTCGGTCGGGTTGTCCGTTTTGGTAACTGTTTCTTCAAATGGATAAAGATCAACGATAACGAGATCGAAAGCAGGAATACCATATTCGGTCATCTGTTCAATATCACTCAGTTTCGATTGTCGTCCCAGGATACCTCCGAAGACTTTCGGATGCAAAGTTTTTACCCTGCCACCCAGGATTGATGGGTAACCGGTGAGCGATTCAACAGTTTCGGCTTCAACACCTAATGAACGGATGAAGTCGTAGGTGCCGCCGGTGGAGTATATTTTTACATTTAATGTCGCCAGCAGATCAACAATTTCATCGAGACGATCTTTATAATAAACTGATATTAAGGCGTTTTTTAGCTTTTTCAATATGAAATAATTTTGAATGAAATAAAGTGCAATTTTACGGAAAAACCATGCAGTTTGCAATTATAATCCTGCATTTCAAATATACTGTTTTTCTTTTAATTCGAAAAGTATTCAGTATAGCATTTTTTCGCCTCTGAAAATGACAAACCAGATCGGTCGGTTAGCATAAAATCTCCACAAACCTTACCCTGTGGTGATGAATTATATATACTTTTACCTTTGATTTTGTTCTCATAAAAAGCAAATATGGTTGTACTGGCAAGGTTAATCATCGAAAGTTTTCGTTTCGCTATTTCGGCTCTGATTGTAAACAAGGTACGCACCTTGTTATCATTGCTTGGCATCACAATCGGGATTTTTTCCATTATTTCGGTGTTTTCGGTTTTCGACAGTCTCGAAAAGGAAATCCGTGATGAAATAGATTCGTTGGGCGATAATGTTGTTTTCATACAGAAATGGCCTTGGATGATGGGTGGCGATGATTATCCCTGGTGGAAATACTGGCAGCGGCCTGAGGCAAGTATGCGTGAGATGCAGGAATTGGAAAACCGCATGAGTTCGGCAGAGGGTTTTGCTTTCATGGTAGGTGTTTCGCGTGATGTTTCCTACCTCAATACAACGGTGCAAAGTACACAGATCAATATTGTTTCACATGATTTTGCCCGCGTGATGACACTTGATATTGCTGAAGGACGTTATTTTACACAACTTGAATCGCAAAGCGGCAGAAATGTTATCCTGATAGGAGCGGAGCTGGCCGAAGCCTTGTTTCCGAATAGCGACCCGATCAACAAATCAATTAAGGTTTTTGGTCTGCGAATGACGGTGATAGGTGTTATGAAAAAAGAAGGCGAAAATATTTTTGGTAATTCGAATGATAAATCGGCTTTTATTCCGGTGAATTTCGCAAGAAACGTAATTGATCTGCGCGACATGGGTTCATCGATTATGGTACGCGGAAAGGCTGGTATTACCAATGAACAATTAAAAGATGAGTTAGTTGGTAACCTTCGTTCGATAAGGAAGTTAAAACCGACTGCCGAAGAAAATTTTGCCATCAACGAGATGGATATCATTACCAAAGGATTCGATCAGTTTTTTGGAGTTGTGGCGATTGTTGGCTGGATTATCGGAGGATTTTCGTTGCTTGTGGGTGGATTTGGAATTGCTAATATCATGTTTGTTTCAGTAAAAGAGCGAACCAACCAGATCGGAATTCAGAAATCGCTCGGTGCAAAGAACTATTTCATATTACTGCAGTTTCTGATAGAGGCTATTTTCCTTTCGGTAATGGGCGGTATCGTTGGTTTGCTTATCGTTTACGGATTGAGTTTACTGATCAGCACCACCACCAGTTTCCCGCTGATGTTATCGCTTGGTAATATTGTTCTCGGATTATCCGTATCAGCGTTTATCGGCTTGGTTTCGGGTTTTATTCCAGCCTGGACAGCCTCACGCCTCGATCCGGTTGAGGCGATGCGATCGAATTTTTAAATCAGCAATTGGTCAGTTTCCGGTTTATCGTTTAGATTTGGTAAGGGTGATTTAATAAAAGAGCCTGATGTTGATGTTAGTTGAACTTTCGGTAAATTGAAAAGTGGCATCTGAATAATTGGGCGTACTCAGGCTTTTACCCGTTCCTTTCGTTACGCCGTTACCTTCTTTCGGAATACCGATGAAATTGGTGTCGAAAATGCTGTTGTTGTTTTCATCGTGAAATGCAGCTATCGCGTATTTCCCATAGGGTAAATTTTTGAAAATTGTATTTACACTTTCTCCTGTAATTCGAATTGCAACCAATTTGAATGCCTTTGTTTCATCTGTCGGGAAACCGCTTTCGTTGTTGAACAGAGCTATTCTTATTGTTCCTTTTGTGTTTTCAATACCGGTAACTGTTACGTTTAAATCGCCCTGTGCAATGACAGAAGTGATGGTCGTGAAGATAAATATTGCGATGATAATTGTTTTCATTTTTTTGTTTTAAACGCTGTAAATGAGCGATTCTATATAATTGAAAAAGGTGTATTGAATTCGCCACTGATTTTCCCCCTTGAAGGAAAATCAGTGGCGAATTTAGCTATAATTGATTACTATGATTCTATTGGCTGAATGGGTTTTGTAACGGTTTGAATTTTTTGCTTCTCCAAAAAACGCTGTACGTTGTTTTTCCAATTTTCGATGAGGAGATAAACTGACGGTACCAACACAAGTGTGAATATCATTGAACTCGACAGACCACCAATTATTACCCAGGCCATGCCGTTTTTTACTTCGGCGCCCGCACCACTTGCCAGTGCAATGGGTAACATGCCGAATATCATGGCAAAAGTGGTCATCATAATGGGTCGTAGCCGTTCTTTTCCTGCTTCAACCAATGCCTTTTTTACCGTCATACCTGATTGTACCAAATGATTTGTAAAATCGACAATTAAAATTGCATTTTTAGAGACCAGACCTAAGAGCATGATCAAGCCAAGTATGGCAAATATGGTTAACGAATTAAGCGTTAGTGCCAAGGCTAATATTGCCCCTATCATTGCTACCGGAATCGAGAACAAAACCACGAAAGGATACACCACACTTTCGTATAATGCTACCATTATCAGGTAAACCAGCAAAATGCCGATAGCCATTGCCAAAGCAAGACTACTGAATGATTCAACTTGATTTTTTGTATCCCCTTCATAATCAATGGTTACTCCCTCGGGTAATTCAACCAATGTCAGTTTTTGTTTAATGTCCTCGACGATAGTTCCGGTTGGCCGTCCGATTGCTTCTGAGGTGATATTCACTGAGTTTAGCCGATTGGTTCTTTCCAGCACTGCCTGACCCATAATTTCATTTACATTGGCTATTTCGCTCAATTGTATAACAGCACCATTACGATTCATAATCGCAAGATTTTTCACATTTTCATTCGTATGCTTATCCCAATTGTCGAGCATGATATTTATACCATACTCTTCTCCTGCATCTTTAAATTTTGTATGGTTGTTCCCTTGAAATGCCAGTTGGACCGCTTGTCCGACTTCGGGTATACTTAATCCGGCATTTGAAAGTTTCTCCCGGTCAATATCAATCGAAATTTCTGTTTTTGCTGATTTGGTGCTATACTTTACATAATCTGTACCAGGCGTTTTACTAACAACATCCTTTACACATGCAGCAGCGCGTAACACATCATTAACATCGGAGCCTTTTACCGAAATTATAATCGGACTTTGTGAGTTTCCTGTGATAGATGTGGGTAAAATGGTTATTTTAACTCCTGGAATTTTTGATATTTCATCGCGAAGTTTTTGCCCGAATTCATCAGTTGAAACAGTACGTTCATTGTGATCAACCAGCGATACCGTTAATTCTGCCAGATTACTGTTAGCGCCAATTGTACTGCCGCCAGCACCGGTTTGTGTACCAACATTTGAAAATACATTGATTACTTCAGGGTGATTCAGAATGATTGCTTCAACTCTTTTAACCACAGCATTGGTTTGTATCAATGGTGTTTCGGAAGCCATATCTATCTGCACCAGAAATTCACCGCGGTCTGAAGTACCAATGAATGATGTTCCAACAAAACCTGCCGGTATTAGGGCCAACGTTCCGGTTAATACTACAAAAACACCACCAATGATGTAACGCTTATGATTTAGTGACCAAACTAAAACTTCACCGTATATTTCTTTTAATGAATTGATAGCGTTCTCAAAGCCAATATTGAGTTTGCCCCATAAAGTATTTGGATTAAGCAGGGCAACTTTACCCCACTTTGATGTTAAAAGTGGTGTTAGTGTGAATGAAACCAACAAACTCATGAGTGTGGAAAAAACAATTACCAATGAAAACTCTTTCAGAATATTTCCTATCAGGCCACCAGCCAATGACAAGGGCAGGAACACCACCACATCAACCAATGTGATAGCTATGGCTGTAAAACTGATTTCATTCCTTCCATCTAAAGATGCGTTATGTTTGTTTTTACCCATTTCGAGATGCCGGTAGATATTTTCCAACACCACAATGCTATCATCCACAAGGATGCCAACTACCAATGATAAAGCCATTAAGGTCATTAAGTTTAACGAAAATCCAAAGACCCACATTAAAATAAATGTCGGAATCATTGCCGATGGAATGGCGATTAGTACAAATAATGAACTCCGGACACTATGTAAAAACATGATCATTACGAAGGCAACGATCATCACAGCCAAAAATAAATCGTGTTTCACTCCTTCTGCCGAGGCCAATGTGTAAGTCGATTGGTCGGTAGCAATTTTATAATCGAAATCAGTCGCGGCATAAAGTTTTTTAATGTCTACCAGACGGTTTTTTACCTCCTCACTTACTTTAACAGCATTTGCATCCGACTGTTTCAGAATCTCAATCCCAATACCTTGTTTGCCATTTATACGATTCAATAAAGTTGGTTCGGTAGAAAAATCGCTTACGGAAGCAATGTCTCTTAGCAATATGCGGCTGCCATCGCTGTTCTCCCTGATTATTATATTTCTAAGTTGTTCAACATCAAATATTTTGGCATCCATACGTATTGAAAATCTGTTTTTATCAGATTTGATATTACCTGCCGGAAACGACAATCCGCTACCGGAAATTATTTGATTTACCTGTGTTGCCGAAATAGTATAACCACGAAGTTTGTCATTATCTAAGGCAATCAGAATCTCTCTTTCAACACCTCCAATTATTTTAACCTGAGCTACTCCGGCAACATTCGTAAGCATAGGCTTCACTTTCAGATCAACAAATTCGAATAATTCAGTCTGTGGAATTTTAGAGGTTATACTTAGTCTCAAAATCGGCATTTCATCGGTGCTGAAACGATTTACAACAGGGTCATCGGCATCGGTTGGTAAATTTGATTTTATCTGGTTTATCTTTCTTTCAGCGTCGTTTTGGGCAGTAATGTTGTTGGTTCCGGCTTTGAGGGTTACAGTAACCAACGAAAGGCCTTCGCGGGAAGACGATGAAAGAACGTCAACTCCTTCGATAGCCGAAACAGCTTCTTCAATCGGTTTCGTAACGCTGGTTTGAACTTCATTTGATGAGGCGCCTTTATAAACCGTTTGAATTGAGATAACATTTACGTCAAACTTTGGCAAGGTATTATAATTGAGTGTGTTGTAGCTCAGGTAACCGAATAGGATTAAAGTCGCGAAAATTACCGTAATCAGCAAGGGTCGTTTTATGGATAATTCTGTTATTGTCATGTTTGTAGGTTTTTAGTTTGTGATTTCAATGAGGCTGCCATCCATCAGGTTAATCTGGCCATCGATAACAACGGAGTTGCCGGCGCTTATCCCTTCGAGTACCTCGATGTTTTCGTTAAATTCTCTTCCCAACACAAGCTTAATCTGTTTTGCGGTATTTCCTTCAATCACATATACATAGGGATTTTTTACTCCGTCCACCAAGGCTTTTTTGGGTATTTGTAAAACAGTTGCTTTCGTATTTAAATCGAATCTGACTTTGATATACGTTCCCGCTTTGAGCAGGTTATCTTTATCATTAACCAATAAATCGACCTGATAATTATGATTTTCATCACCTTTGGGACTAATGTAAGTTACTGTGCTTCTGAAGGTTTTAGCCGGGAAAACATCACTTGTTATCACTGCTTCATCGTTTATGTTCAAATTCAGAATATTTTTTTCATTAACAAAAACCGATGTCTTTAATTTAGCAGGATTAACAATTGTTCCCAATATCATTCCCATAGTAGCAAATTCGCCTGCAACCAATCTTCGGCTTGTGATAATACCTGATATTGGCGCAATGATGTTTGCATCTTCAATTTGTAATTTAATTTGTTGCGCCTGCAACAGTGTATTTTCATAATTGTATCTGGCATCTAACACGGTTGTTTCGTTAATGGCATTGCCTTTGAACAGATCCTGAAATCGTGCGTAATCCTGTTTAAGTTTTTCGATGGTAAGTTCAATTGCCTGAAGTGAAATTTGCTTTTGTTCACAATCTATTCTGCCAATAACCTGGCCTTTTGATACTTTTGAACCAATATCGAAATATAATACTGATATTTTTCCTTGTGCATTTGCCGAAATGACAGCCTCTTCTTTGGCAGCTAATACAGATGGTACGGATAAGTAGGACTGTAAGGGCAGTAACGTTGCTTTTCGGATTGTTACTGCTACTGCATTTTTTGAGCGGTCAATGATTATATTTTTATCATCGATACTTTTCTTATTTCTAATCAGTGTGAAAACTATTGCTACTGATATTAGCAAAACAGCAATTATAATTGTGATTTTTTTCATTGTTTAATGGATTAAAGTTGTTGGAAATAGTTGCTTAAAGTTCCTTGTGCTTTTTCGTAATCTAATTTGCCCGACAGAAAGTTGAGCAGGGAAATGATGTAGTTACTTTGGGCTTCTTTATATGAATAATCGGAGTTGAGGAAATCGGACAATGACGCAGTACCTTTTTGATATTGTAATTGAACACTTTCCATAACATCTTTCGCCAACGCCAGATTTTCTTTGTTATTTATCAAGGAAGTGTATGAACTCAATAATTTTGTGCCCGAATTTTGAAATTGCAATTGAAAATTCTGCATGATTAATTTCCTGTTTTCCTTTGCATTCGATGTGCTTAAAATACTTTGGTTTACCTGGCTCATTCGCCTGAAACCGCTGAAAATGGGAACCGACAATTTCAAACCTATCGAACTAAAACCGTCCCATTTGTCAGTGGCCGAATTAAAATCGTCTGACAGTGCCTGCGTCCCAAAACGTGCATAACCGGATAATGAAGGAAGATATGCCGATTTTTTTCGCAGTACTTCAAGTTCCTGAATGATTATATTTTCATTCAATATCTTATATTCGATCTTATTGTTTAGCTCTAAGATTTCGGATTGTGGCTGTGATAAATTCAACGTTGCCTTCAATGAATTGCTGATCAGAAGCGTGTCGTTTAAATTCATACCCATGGTGTTCTTTAGTTGATTCAGCGCTAATTTTTCGTTAGTAGCCAAAATGGTTATTTGTGAAGTAAGGTTGTTGACATTCACCCTAAGTCTGTCAAAATCAATCTTTTTTGCAAGTCCTTTTTCGTATTGTAATGCTATGATGGCCAATAAATCATTATATTTCTTTATATTCTCCATCAATAAATTTTTCTGTTCTACGATTGCAAGCACCTGATAATATGCTGTTGCAGTGTTGTAAATCAGGTCTTCCTTGTTTTGTATAACCTTAAGTTCAGCAATCCGGGAACTAACCTGGGTAATTCCGATTGCCAGGAATATCGATTGGTCAAAAATGGTTTGATCAATTTGTACAGTGCCATTTGAGGTGAATTGACTACCGATTTGCATCCGCGATTCAGGTGAGCCCTGACCAAAACTATTGGCAGGGAAAATGGTTGTCTGCCTTTTTAAATTATCATCAAACGACACACTGCCATTAATTTGAGGCAATAAATTGGAAAGCAATTCGGCTTTCTTGTTTTTCGCAATTTCGACTTCATTCCCGTAAATTGTAATATTTGCGTTGTTTGTAAAACTATATTCAATACAGTTTTTCAATGTAAACGGAAGGCTGTCATGTTGTGCATTTGCAGTAATAGAAAGCAGTAAAATGCTGCACATAATGCCAGAAAAATATACTCTTTTCATAAGTAATTATTTGTTTTGTTAGTAAAATTGTATGTTGAACCTAAGTGAAATGACAGGAGTATTTTTTTACGGAGTTAGTCATTTCTATGGTGATCAAAGTTGTAAAATGTTGATATACAAGTATTAACTGAAAATGAAATTATCGAAGATGTATTTCATTACAATTCCTACCGGAATCCCGATTATTGCACCTTTAAGCGCCGATTGCGCTTTATTGGGATATTGTTTTCTATGCCTGAAATAAAGGTAAAATCCGATTGGCGGAATGATGTTTGATACAATAAACCAGCCTCTTTTTAATTCATCCGAAAGGCTAATTTTTGTTTTTGCATACATCATTTTCATCACTATATTGTCCTGTAATGTTTTAGGTAGCATGAGCATTATTCTAAAAGCAAAGTCATGTTTCATCAGTATGTAACCTGGCTTTCGCTTTCTGCCTTCAACAATATCATTTACAGTTTTTGCAATAACAAGTGCATCAATACCATCTTTCTCGGCTAATGCAATCTGATGTTTACTATAAGCTTCAAACATCTCATAATCAGTATCATGAAATGAATTTATCTTATCTTTTTCTTTCTGCCAGATTGGAGTTTTAACGGCACCGGGATGGATGGATGTAACGCTTATCCCATAAATTGCCAATTCTCGCCGCAAGCCATCTGTCAAACTTTCGACAGCATATTTTGAAGCGCTGTACGGAACAATGAAAGGGAGTGTCAACAAACCGGAAACAGAATTTATATTTATTATTTTTCCGGCTTTTATATTTGTGGACAGATCTCCGCCAAGTAATGGTAACAATGCCTGTGTCATTTTTAGAAGTCCGAAAACATTTACCCGGAACTGGTATTCAAAATCGTTACTATTGATATGTTTTAAAGGTCCGCTTACTACTATACCTGAGTTGTTTATTAAAGCCGTTAATCCATTTTCTGATATAACATCTTTAACAACTTCAACAGCACATTCAATGGATTTATAATCTGTAATATCAACAATAAGTGGGTAAAACCCATTTCCAAGTTTCATTTTTAAACTTTCGGCATCCTCAACTTTACGAACGGTTCCAAATACAAAATATCCGTTTTGAATCATTGTCTCAGCAATTGAATACCCAATGCCTGATGAAACTCCGGTGATTAGTATGTTTTTCTTTTGCATCGTTTTGTTATTTTATTTTTATGATAACCTTACCTTTTGCTCTTCCCGTTGATAAATACTGAAATGCGGCAATTGATTCTTCAAAATCAAATACTTTATCAATAACAGCCTTTATTTTATGTTGTTCGGCTAACTGGCTGATTTCAAGGAGATTTTCAGTACGATTTACTTTAAGGAACAGAAATTTGTAAAAGACGTTTTTTATTCTTCTTAGTCTTTCAATTTTACCTGATCTGAGTGAAAAAATAAATTTCACAAAAGATGGTAATCCTAATTCAGTGGCAACTTCTTTATTGATTTCGGAAGGTAAGATGCTTACAACACTTCCGCCGTTTTTAATTATTTTAAAAGCATCAAAGGTGTATTGTTCTCCAAGGGTGTCATAAACAATGTCTATATCTTTTGCCACATTCATATAATTCTCCTTTTTGTAATTGATAACCACATCAGCGCCTAATCGGCGCACTAAGTCAACATTATTTGTACTTGTTGTTGTATATACGAAAGCGCCTTTATTTTTAGCATATTGTATGGCAAATGAGCCAATGCCACCGGAGCCTGCGTGAATGAAAACTTTGTCTCCAGGTTTAATCTTAGCGTATTCAAAAGCCTGTATGGTAGTCATTCCGACAATCGGAAAACCCGAGGCTTCGAAATGTGTAATATTTGCTGGTTTCTTAACAATATGTGCCTCAATGGTTTTGCCGTATTCAGCAACCGACCCATGAACAATACCAAAAACTTCATCGCCCGTTTTAAAGCCCTTTACATTTTTCCCTTTCTTTATTATTACTCCACTCGCGTCACCACCGATTTGGGCTGGAAAGGTAAGCTTCTCCATTTTTCTGAATTTGCCCTGAATAGTTTTATAATCGTGTGGGTTCAGACTCGCGGCATATATTTCAATCAACACCTCATCATCAGTTATTTCGGGTAATTGGATATTCCGGATGCAGAGGTTATCCTGCATTGTTCCATAGCCTGTTATTTGTAAAGCTTTCATGCTTGTGTTCATAGTTTAGGTATTTTTTAAACCGTTCATATTATGACACAAAAGTATAAGGCAGGTTTATGGTTTACCTGTCCAGTCTTGCTATGTTTTGATTCGAGTGTAAATGGCTTTGCTACAAAACGGGGGAGGTGCTTTGATTATTCAATCGGAATATGAATTACCGTCACTAATTTTTTTTTGGGAGTGTCATTGATACTGTTTAACAATTCTTCGAAAACAGGTTCTTCTCTAAGGCGGAAATTATGCTTAAAAATATAGGTTTTAAATATTTGGTTATATACATCAGGCAAAAACATATAATCGCCTTGATACGAAACACATAGATATTTCCCGCCAGGGAATTGTTTTAATGTGAATTTTCCCGTTTGATTTAATTCCTTATTGATCGAAATACAGGCATCGTACCTCAAATTATGTTCTTTTGTTATTGTTGGATCGTCCCAATGCACGGCTATATATTTGGTAAGTGCATCAATCAAACAGTTTTCGGAAGAAAAGGATACTAACCCGGCCCAGCCTTCATAGGTTTTTTCATCGCCTACTTTTCCTTTTACCTGATAGGTCAATGCTTTAAATGGTTTGATTTGTCGGATTTCGGATGATAGATCAAACTGTTTAACAGCTTTTAATTTCGGTTTAATGGTAAAATTACCCGCATTATTTCTTTTAAAATCGGTGGGCGATACTTTGAATGCTTTTTTGAAACTTTTTGTAAACGATGTAGGAGACTCATAACCAATTGTATAAGCAATTTTCTCAATAGGGTTATCGGAATATTTTAGCAAAATTGCCGCTTTTTCGAGTTTGATCCGGTTAATATAAACAGCAAGGGGTTCACCTAAGTATGAACTCATGATTCGATGGAAATGAAACTTTGATAGAAAAGCCATTTCGGCCAGACTATTCAAATCCTGTTTTTCATCAAGATGAAAATCGATGTGCGATAGGACTTTATTGATTCTGACCTGATAACTATTCATATAAATTTGGGAAAGGTTAACCCGACAAAATTAGTTTTAAAAATCGTAATTCTTTCGTAAGTATAGGGTGGTGGAATTTTGTTAATCCAAAAATCAATAGCAGGCCATGAGTAGATGGTCATCTGATTTTTCAGGTTAATCAAGCCTTAGCAAATGATTGAAATTCAACAAACCTGTCGATTTACATTATTATTACCGGATATGCTTTGTAAATACATTGCATGATCTTGGTTTAACTATTGATGATCAAGCATTCATAATTTTATTCTCAAGAGACAGCTTATATGCATGAAAACAGCGATATTTTACTAAAAACTGATTGGGGCGCCTATCAACCAGGGGTAAAAAGTGAGAAGCTGAAGTGAGAAGGCTAAAAATAAAAACAAATACCGCATTCTTGTTTTAATACAAAAGGAGGTAAAGTAAATGGTCATCGGAAATATGGTTGATATAAATCGTGGCATAGAAAGAGCAGAACCTGAGGCCATAGGAAGTAAAATACTAATCCAGATCAAAATGTTCATACTAAGAGGAAATTTTTTCCAGGCAATAATACTGAAAATCATAAAAACAATAGTGTAAACAGAGTTAAACTGTGTGGCAAAATCACCCCTTCTGAATAAGGCTAAAAGGGGAAACATGAATTCTTTATACCAACCTGCCTGAGCTATCGCAAAAGCAAAGTAATAACCAGTCATGTATTTTTGATAAATACAATATATGCCAAATGCCACCGGTGCTGTTAAAAACCACAATACCTGAATGTTTTTTTTCAGATCGAATGTTTTGAAACCTGAATAGAACTTATTGAAGCCGCCTTCAATTTCTATATAGTAAACGAAAAGTGGAATCAGACATGCAATCCCATTCGGCCTGATTAATGTCAGTGGTATAATTAAAATTCCTGTCAGCCAATACTTCTTAATATGAATCGATAAAAATGAAAAGCCAAGAAATGTGAAAAATATAGCCTCGGTATAATACATCGAATAGTAATAGTGAAATGGTGAAAGAATGAAAAACAGGGTATAGATAAAACTATCTTTTTCATTGATTTTGAAAATTCTAATGCAAAGTAGATAAAAGGCAATGAAGCAGCTTATGGAAAAAATTATCGATAGAAAAAATGCGGCTGGCGGAAATCCGATATTTAGCAAATTTTCAGTTTGTCGTATTAATATCGGGTATAGAGGGAAAAACGCCCAGACACTTTGTTTATAATACTTACCATCGCTATAACCCAAATCTATGGGATCAGAAATTTTTGGATAGCCTTGTTCTGCAGCAATCTGATACCACCCTGAATCATTTCTTTTAAACAATGAAAAAAAATCACTTTCACTATTATTCGCATTATATCCGCCATTTAACTCTGAAATAGTTAAAGCAAAAAAGAAATAAACAAATTTTATTGCAATCGCAATCAACATGATTGCTATTAGTTTCTTCCCCATTATTTACTTAAATTTCGAATTTTGGCGAAGTTAAATTTTAATTCCAAATCACTGTTGTTGTTTTGATTATTTACTTTAACTGCCAGGGGTTTGTGATAAGGTTCGTTACCGTTTCAATCATATTATCCAATCGGCTTTGTATCACTTCTAATGCACAAAATGAAACACCATAATCCACATTCCAACCACAATTGAATCTGCTATTGATTGCGCCGGGTTGTTTTTTCTTTTTAATAATTGGCCGCTCTTTTTTTAAATAACAAGGTTGTATAGATTACATCGATTTAGACCGATATTATTCAGAAAAAGGCAGTGAATAGACTGATTCAACATCAACAAATCCTACTTGAAAGAAACGGCTTTTCACGACAATCCAAATCATGTCAGACAATTTGGAATTACCTGATTTAGTAGTGAAGAATCGGGAATAATATCAGGTGAGCAGATATTTACCCGGATAAGTAATACAAATTTGGGTTAAACCTGTTTCTTTCCCATACCCATTGCCAGCGCAATAATTGCTCCGGAAATGACCGACATAATGGTATAAGCAAGTATGTCGACGAATACGGTAGAAAAAGAGGAAAACATAGTGCTCATCGAATAAACACTGAAATCCATCGAGACAGATACGAATAATCCAATGATCCCTGCAACTTTTGCACCGGCCATCATACCCGTGGTGTTCGACCAACTGAATATGATTGATAGCATGAACCCGAAGGCAAGGTTCGATAACATCATCGCCCACCAAACCATTTCTTCCATGGGTCTGGCAGCACATTGGTTGAAGTTGGCTGTGGTATAATCCATTAACAGCACTCCGTAAATTAACCATCCAAGCAAAAAGAAAGCCACACCGCCGGCAATTCCGCCACGCAAAATTTTGTTTGTTTCCATAATGAATTAATTTAAGATTTCCCTACTCATAAGGCTTTTCGGTTACACCCCGTTATATTTAAGTGGTCTCAGGATCCCACATAAGATGTACAATAATAAACAATTTTTAAAGTAGATGAGTTTCGTAAAAAATATTGGCAAAGAATCGTATTCATCAACTATCGGTTTACCTGAATATATGATCATTATTATATGAGTCCGAACCGGTTTATTTTCATACAACTATTTGTTAGTTACTCAATATGAACTATTTACTTGACAAAATTTGTAGTTTTCTTATCTTTGACCTTCATCTTAAAACTGAAAGCCATGAAAAAAAAATTCAGCACGATGTTGGTTTTATTTTGGGTTTCATTTACCGGAATAAGCCAGGTAACCGATGGATTAACAGCGTATTATTCATTGAAACAAAGCACCGTCGATTCGAGTGGCAATGGGTATGATGCCACACTTGCCGGAAACGCGGGCATTAACGGTTCACTGTCAATTCCTTATGACGATATTTCCTATCTTTCGATTCCAAATGCTGTGATGAATCAGTTACAGGATTTTAGTGTGGCGATGTGGGTAAAATTCAATCAGTTTCATACCGGTAGTGGTAGTCATTACAACACCATGCTTTCGGGTGAGAACAGCCTGAAGAGCGGTGGTGATAATGTAGGTTTTTACTATCAGAAATTTATCTCGGGACCAGGCGGGCAATGGCAAATGTGGTTGCAGGATGATTATTACATCGAAAATACGGATTCAATTGTAGCACTACAATGGTATTTTGTAGTATTTGTACGACAGGGAACGGATGCTTTCCTTTATAAAAATGGTATTTTGAGGGCTTCGGCAGCAAATGTTTATGCTTCGGCACTGTTGATTGAACCGAATGGACTGATGGCGGGCCAGGAACAGGATGTAGTAGGGTCAGATTTTAGTATCAATCAGTGCCTCGATGGTAATATCGGCAAGCTGCGTATTTACGACAGGGCACTCACGCAATCTGAAGTTACCATACTGTCGAATAATCCGGTTGGCATTGAGCCACATTTGTCGCCTGATTTGAAAATTTATCCAAATCCGTCACGCGGCAAACTGGTTATTTCAGGATTGTCCGGTGCCACGCCGTCGATCATCGAAATCTATCATTCAAATGGTGCCCTTGTATATTCAGCCGGACTGGAAGGCAGTGATAACAACACAAAAGCCAGCATCGATTTTGATCGTTGTGGGAGCGGGCTTTATTTTGCACGCATTAAAACCGGTGGCTATTGGTATCAGATAAAATTTATCGTAACAGATTGACAGCAGGAGGGATGTAACTTTCTTTTGCTCGTGCTACTTCACCACTGACAATTTCAGAACTTTTAGAGGTGAATTCAACAATGCTCTTTCTTTTCAATTTGTCAATTCGAACATTAAGAGGGAATTGGAGAAAAGCCCGGTCGTGCGCCGCGGTTTTGAGCTATTTTATACTAAATTTGCGCCTTCATTTTAAAATCATTCATGAAATTATTGATCTTCCTTTTCCCCTTGTTGTTCCTGGGCTTAGAGATGAATGCGCCTTCATTCAGAGAAGAGCAGATGGCATTTACCCGCGTTCGGGAAGCCTATGCTGCCAAAGAGAAAACCGTAGTTAAAACGCTTGCCGAACATTCTATTTCGCGCGACAGCCTGCGTATATACCTTCGCGCCTTCAAGACTGAGAAAAAGATTGAGTTGTGGGCCAAAAACACCTCCGACTCTGTTTTCGCATTGATTAAAGAATTCCCCATCTGTGAAATTTCGGGTGAAGTCGGGCCAAAACGGCGTTATCGTGATCTTCAGGTCCCGGAAGGCTTTTACCATATCTCCGATCTGAATCCATTCAGTAAATACTATTTGTCGATGCAGATCAATTATCCGAACGCTTCCGACAGCATCAGGGGTGTGAAAGGTCGTTTGGGAAATTTCATTTTCATTCATGGTGAATGCGTGTCCTCGGGTTGCCTTGCCATTACCAATGATAAGATCAAGGAGCTGTTTGTGTGGTGTATTGAGGCTTACAACAGCGGACAAACACAGATTGACCTGACTATTTATCCTGCCCGTTTGAATGATAAAACCTATTCAGGGTTAACAAACCGTTACAGGAAATACAAAGATGAAATCAGCCTTTGGGCCGACCTCAAAAAGAGTTATGATTTGTTTGAAACGGCCAAAGTGCCTCCAACCGTAACTTTCCTTCCCGATGGAACGCACGAAGTGCATTGATCAAACCTATTAGGTAGGCGGATGCAGCCGCTGGCTGAACCATTTTCGAACTGCCTGCATCGTTTTTTGCTGGTAGGGAGGAGCATGTCGAAGGCAGGTAGCCCGTTCGTTGCTGTTTTCAGACGCGCCCCAGCGTATTTCGATCCCGTCATTTGGATTATACGCCATTTCAAAAGCCTCTCTTCTTTGAAGGATTTCTGCTAAAGAAAGCTCCTGGATTGATCCATCCGAACGCGTATAACTTAGGCTAAGTTCCGAAACTTTCTTTTCAAGAAGCGACTGAAGTTTATATTTTATTTCTTCGGTGGAGTTTGATTTTGATATGTTATAATCATCCGGATATTTCGAAACCCTGTCAGGGAAACCAAGCACCGCATCGATGGCAATCAGAAGTCGTAGATCGCGGTTCGGGGTCGAGAAATCTTCCCATTGGCCGCCGGTTTGAAAAATACCATTCGCGTTCGAAGGCATCGGAATCACCGTCCCCGGATGTTCACGAAGATAAGCTTCTCCGTTTGCCACCGATTTTACCCGAACCATGAGTTGCTCATGAAGCGCCTGAATCAGGTTCAGCAAGGCGGCCTCCGGATCGAGCGGCTTCGGATTGATGACCCGTTCCATGCTGTGATAAAAAACCTCACTCTCCATTTTTTTCTGTTGTAACGAAAAAGGCACAAACCCGGCTGATTCGTTCAGTGCCTCGTTTTTCATCAAAGCCAATTTTCCATCATCAAACCTAATCGGTCGAAAGGCCTTGAATCCCGGTTCACCGACCACTTCGGTCGTGTTAAACAGGAAGTTTCCTTTCCAGAACCGTTTGATGGCGATGGTTTTATCGGGCTGGGCGTCCACGGCAAGCAGCACGCCCGGATTGTCTTTGGTTTGTGCTTTCCAGCTTACAAGAATGAAGGTATGTCCGTAAGGATCAGCGTAAATGGTACCCGGACGCAACGATTTTCTTTCTAACGCAACGGGATAATAGTCCGCATTTTCATTGTTGAGTGCCGTTCGTGCGGTACCCGAATGCACTCCATCCATCATCCTTCGTAAAAACGAATTGAATGCCAGCACAGTATTGGTTTTTGAGCTTGAACTTTCATTGGTGACCCATTGACCTGTACCCGGATTTTTCCCGACATAACCCCTGTCGCAGACATGATATCCAAAGGGAAGTCCCAATTTCCATGCAAAATAAGCCCGCAGGAAAAACGGATTATCGGCACAGTCGGGTTCCATGATGACTTTGTTTTTACTCATGGGATCATCTTCTCCCAACGAGAGGTAGTTGTATAGAAAATTACAATCTTTATTTTGAGTCACTTCATGAAGAGCCGGCCACGAAGTCTGCTCATCACTGCCCCGAAACAAGGCATTTACCCAGGCAGAATAGATCGTTTCCATCTCGTTATCCCAGCCGCGGGTCGTTTTCCAGACAACGCCTTTTTGGGGAATTGCCTCCCAGGCTGTAATTTCAAATGTCAACGTACTGATCTCCTTTTTATCCACCATCAGGGTGGCCTGGAATTTTCCGGCCGGACTTCCCGAAAAATCATCTATCCGCCAGCAAGGCAATTCGTTACCGCTTGTGTGATTCAACGATTCTAAATTACCTAAGGAACCGTTCACGATGATCTTCGCCTTACGGATGTTGCTTCCACCTGTCGAAAGGATACGGAAACCCTCTCCGGGCGCGGGATTTGCCGGTATGATCAGCATGGCATTCAACGGTTCATATGCATCCGGTAGTTCATCTTCAAAAACAGATTCAATTTTTTCGATGAAGGTAGAACCATTCCCACCCGTTTGTTTTCCTTCACAGGAAGCAAAGACCACAAAAAGCAAGGTTGCCATCAAATTCCTGAAAAACAAACGGATATATACTTTGACCATGGTTATGATGCTTTCATTTTTGTTCTTAAAACACCTTCTTTTTTACCTCCAACCCGATCCCCGGTTTGTCAGCCAAAGTCACTTTACCATCCACGATGCGCATCCCTGAGAATGGATCGTTCGAAATGAGCAGGTTACCGTCGAGGTCGGCCCAATCGGCTTTCGGCGCTAATTGTGCTGCGGCTGACACGGCACACGAAGTTTCGGTCATGCAGCCTATCATCACTTTCATATCCAGCGAACGGGCCAGCATGAGCATCTGGTGGGCCTCGCGCATACCGGTGCATTTCATCAGTTTGATGTTGATACCATGATAAACGCCGTGTGCCTTCAGCACATCTGGTAGACGTTGCAACGATTCATCGGCAATGGTGGGTAAGGGACTGTTCTGGGTAAGCCAGGCCATATCGTCAATGGCTGTTTTGGGCATGGGCTGTTCAACGAATACAACCCCGTTTTCCTTAAGCCAATATATCGTTTCGAGTGCCATCACCCGGTCGGTCCAGCCCTGGTTCACATCCACACACAAGGGTTTGTCGGTTACCGAACGAATGGTTTCGATCATCTGGCGGTCGGTTGACTGACCAAGTTTTACTTTCAGAATTTTATAAGGGGTAGCCTCGGCTACTTTTTGTCGGACAATATCGGGTGTATCGATACCAATGGTGAATGAGGTATTGGGTGTATCTGCCGGATCGAAACCCCAGATTTTATACCAGGGTTGCTCCAACAGCTTGCCAACCAAATCGTGCAGGGCAATATCCACCGCTGCTTTTGCCGCTGTGTTTCCCGGCATCACCGAATCGACATACTGCAAAATGTCATCCATCTGAAACGGATCGTTAAACTGATTCAGATCGAGCGATGAAAGAAAACGTGTAGCAGTAACAACGCTTTCTCCCAGATAGGGCGGCATGGAGGCCTCGCCATAACCAGTCACTCCATCAAATTCGAGACGGGTGAGCACATCGGGTGTGGTTTTTCGTGAACTGTTGGCTAAGGTAAAAACATGTTGTAGCTGCAGTTCGTAGGGCAGGAAACTCAGCGATAGCCCTTTTTGCGAACCGCGTATAACATTTTCGCCCGAAGCTGCAAACAGGAACTCCACACCGGTCATGCCTGCCAGGGCCAATAACCCGGTGGTTCGTATAAAATCGCGGCGATTGGGATTCATAGGTGCTGTAATTAAGGTTTATTGATATACCAGGGATGATCTTTCACCCTTACAATTCCTTCCGTGTTGAGCGAATGCATGACGCGTCGGGCAGCCTGGCTTTTCCTTGCAGGATTATATTTCGGGTCGGTAGGATCAATACTGCTGATGAGCACCCTGCCCGAGGAATGAATGAAATCCCCGTTTCCGAGATAAATACCGGTATGGGTAATATGTCGTTCATCGCGTCCAAAGAAAAGCAGATCGCCGGGTTGCAGATTTTCAATCTTACTGAAATCAACCGGTTCGCCGTATTTAGCCTGTTGCGAGGCATCCCGGGCAAGAATAATTCCCTGCGCATAATAAGCCACTTTCACGAAACCTGAACAATCATTCGCTTTGCTTGAAGCACCACCCCACAAATAGGGTGAACCCATCATGTTTCGGGCAACAGATACGATGGACGAAACTTTTGGGTCAGTATTGCTCCAATCCTCAAATGAAATACAATGCGATTTACGAACATATCCACTGCGGCCATCCGGAAGGCGTATTATTAAATATCCCCTGACTTTCGCTTCCACTTCGAAAAGGTCGCCAATCACAAGATCACTTACTACCTCTGCCTTTTTACGTGGGGCATCACAGGCATAGCCCGACATGGAGATAAACAGAAACCGTTTTGTTCCTTTCCATCGGCCCAATTCTTTTTCGGTGAACAGTTGCAAACCACCGGCATCCATCCAGCCAATATACTTATCGGGTGTTTGAACCCGGTAAAATTTATTTTTGTAATCCAATACCCTTAACGGAGTTCCCATCAATGCCTGTGAAACGAGTTCGGAAGCATCGTCAGGCAGGGCACGGATGTTCGATACAGACAAGGTTGCCAGGGCCCATATTTTTTCACCCAATGCAATATCGGGTAAAAGGCGGATTGAATCGATGAATTGAATCTTATTATCTGTCAGATATTGAATGATCTGTGCTTTTGCCTCCGGCAGGTCAGTTTCTCCTGAAATTACAGGCTTGGGTTGAAGCGTATCCTGTAATCCGATGTCGAGAATCGCGACCCGTTTGTCAGGTACAAGCTGTTTTTGAAGCGATTGCAGCTCCACCGATAGGGTTTTAAACGGGATTGACTGAGCCATCACCATGGCTCCGGCAAAAAGAAACAAAATGAGGCAACCGAATTTTTTAAAAAAAAGCATCATTGTGGCATTGAATATCAGGCTGCAAAAGTAAGATATTGTTTACAGTGCAGGGTACTAATTGCTTCTGTCACCATTATCATGTTGTTTGGCGTGTTTTCGTTGCAAAAAAAGATAAACTGGAATACCCGATAAAATCAGGATCATCCCGATGGCTGCTTCACGTGGCCGGGTAATAATCGTATTAAAAAACAAAAACAGGCAGAAAATGATGAAAATAACCGGAACAACCGGATAACCCCATGCCTTGTAAGGCCGGTGTGCATCGGGCATCTTGCGGCGCAAAATAATAACGCCTAAGGATGTGGCTCCGTAAAAGATAAATACGGCAAAAATAATCATGTCGGTCAACTGATCGAAAGTCCCGGAAAGAACCAATACCGAAGCCCAGATTCCCTGCCACAACAGCGAATTGCCCGGGACATTGGTCTTGTTCAGTTTCCCGATAGCCGGGAAGAAAAGCCGGTCGCGCGACATGGCGTAGTAGGGGCGGGCGCCGGTTAAAATGCTGGCGTTGGTGCAGCCCAGCGTTGTGATCAGGATCAGAAGTGAGATAAACAATACACCCCCGGTTCCCCAAAAGCTTCGGACAGCTTCGATGGCAGCGATCTGATTGCCTGAAGCGTAAATCTGTTCTAACTGCGGAATGGATAAAAGCGCGAGATAGGTCACGTTTACTAACAGATACATAAAGATCACCACAAAAACACCAATCACAATTCCTTTCGGGATGTTTTTGGTAGGGTTTTTCACTTCCCCGCCAATATAGCCCACCGAAACCCATCCCTGATAGGCCCAGAATGCACCAAGCATCGCCGTAAAAAAGGAAGATACTGTTACGGTACCACCCGTCAGTTCACTGATATTCATAAAGTTGGCTGGCAAGACGTTGATGTTGCCGAGACCAAAAAATGCGATGACAAACAGACCCGTGAAGACCAACCACAGGATTATTTTACTTACTCCTGCACCACTTTTTAAACCAGTGATATTCAAAAATGTCAACAATAAAATCAGGAAAATGGCGGTCAGTTTTACGCCAAAATCCTGAAAAGGCAAAAACACGCCTCCAATGGTAAAGTCACTAAGCGACGAAAAAATCTCGGGCAGAGGGATGACGCTGTTCAACGATTGGGCAAAAACATAGGCTAAGGAAGAGATCGTTGCCGTCTGGATCACCGTAAACAGCGACCAGCCATAGATGAAGGCAAAAAACCGGTTGTAAATTTTTTTGAAGTAAACAAAATCTCCGCCGGTATCGGCCAGCAATCCGGCTACTTCGGCATTACTCAGGGCGCCAAAAATGGTGATGATTCCTGCGACAATCCAGGCAGCAAGTATCCACACCGAAGAATGCAGTTCGGCCGCCATAGGAGCAATTTTTTTATATACACCTGATCCAATGATGTTTGCAATAACAAATATGATCACATACCCTAATCCAAGTGTTCTGATCAAATTTCGTTGAGGAGCCATAGAGAAGCATTTTGAAAATAAATAAAGTGCTAACTTAAAAAATAAGTTGGTTTTCGCAGGATAAAAAAATGTCAATGACCAATTTAAAACACTTAGTAGTTGCTGTTTTACTGAATTCAACGCCTCATTTCGAAAGTCGGACGATACTGCCCTTACTACCGGAGCGAACAGAAACACGGGCTATGACAGATCGGTGAGAATTCGTAAGTGATTAAACAGGTGTGTGTTAAATGTGAATTGGATGAATTCAGCGGAGATTACTATCTTTGCACGCTAAAAATATACGTTTAGTTACCGATAAAAAATACGAAAAAGCACGATCATGAACAACGAACATAACTGCCCGAAATGTAATTCAGAGAACACCTATCAGGATATGAATGTATGGATTTGCCCCGAATGTTTTCATGAATGGGACTCATCGGAACCGGCAATGGAAGAAGAATCAAAGGAATTTATTGTTGTGGATTCAAACGGGAATGTCCTTCAACATGGTGATGCGGTCATGGTTATCAAAGATTTGAAAGTAAAAGGATCGGCATCGGGAATAAAATCCGGTACAAAAGTGAAGAACATCCGTTTGGTTGAAAGCAATGATGGCCATAATATTTCGTGTAAGGTAGATGGAATCGGGGCGATGTATCTGAAATCGGAATTTGTCAGGAAGGTGTCCTGAGGCTTTTTGCATATTTCCCCGAAATCTCAGCCAAACCTTGTCCGGTAACATTGGCTATCCTTTTGAAATCAGACGGATATTATTGGGGTTGTCAGACTGCAATTTGAATTCCTTAATTAAAATCTTAAATTTTGACCCAAAACAATTTTACTCATTGAATCGACATATACTGTAATTGGCCCAAGTAAGGCATCATCCGAAGTTTTAAACACTACAGCATAAGCCTTTTTTTCTTTGTAAATGGTTTCTGTCACTGGTGCTTGTTTCCAGTCAACAATCACAGTTGACCTTTCATGTTCACTTAATGAAATCCATGCAATTTCTCTAATCTGAATTGTTGAATCGGTTTCATTATCCTTTTTACAGCTCGAAAAAACAGGAATTAATGCTAAAATTAAAATAATCAGTTTTTTCATTTTCTTATAGATTTATTGTTGTTTATGGTAATCCCCATCCATTGGACAGCTTTGGGTCAAAGTTAGGATATAATTTATTACCCGCTCAAAACCGGAAATATCTTTTTTTGACCTTTTGTCTCTTTCGGCATTGTCTTTGTTTAAGGATTTGAAAGTCATACTTTTGTCAATTGTTTTAAACGACCCTGATAGGACTGCCAATAATTTCTTTTAGAAGTATCGTTAAGGAAAGAAGCAGTTATCATTTTGTTAACTAGTATTGATTTTGACAATATTAGCTCCATAATATCATTAAAAATCTTTTCCCTTATCCCTGCACTCTCGGCGAGTATGGCAAATTGTACACTTATTTTCCCCTGAGCCATATTTTTTGGTAATAGTCCATCATCCAATGCAAAGTCTTTATCTTCAACGTGCATATGGCTATTTAAGAGGTCATATGCAGGACTTAGTCTATAATCTCCCATTGGAGTTTCAAGTATCGAGAAGTTTTTAAAGTGAGCATCCCCATTTGAAAACAGAAAGTTAAAAACAAGTATTTTCAAGAGTTTCGGTGCTTCTAATTTATAGGTAGATAAATGAGTCTGCATAACTTGAAATAGCTCTAAATAGTTCCCCAGATATTTGTAATGTTCTCCATGCGTTTGTGGCGTTCTACCAGCCAGGGATGCAAAATCATCCTGAGCAAGTTTTGTACCGTCTTCTCTAACATCAAAACGCCTGGTGATGTATGCCGGAGCTCCATTTTTAAAGAATATCAATGCGTTTTCGGCTGTTTCAATTCCATATACCTGACGGGCAATTTGCATGGTTAAGTGTTCATTGGCCGGCATTTGTTCAGGATCTTTGCCCGCACCTGGAATTGGTTTTAGAATATATGTACCACGCTCACCCTCATTGCTTAGTCTTAACTTGTTTTTTTCGAGTATTACAGAGAATTTTTCCTGTACTCCTGAAATGGATATATGTTTTCGATTTTGTTCAAAAAGTTCATCCGTCTCCGGATTGGATGCAGGTGAGTCGTACGGTAAAACAAAATGAACTGCCTTACCATGAAAAACTCTTTTCAAGCATGTTCTGCTATACGTATTAAAACCTTCAGCTAATGTGCCGGGACAATATTTTATTTCAGGCAAACTCATTCCGTTTCTATTTTTAAAATTCTTACAGCACCTATGCTATCAATTTCTGCAGTAGTCATCAGCAAGCCAAAATAATCCTCTTCATCAATTCTGTTAAGTTTACATACCACCTGCTTATTTGAGCCTTCCGGTAGCATATTATAAAAAAAAGGGAATAAAAATTTCGAATGAAACGGTTGTTCAATTTTTGGCAATGTAAGACTGATATTTGGTTTGTCTTTGTCAGCCAGCCATACATCATGGTAGCAGAATGTAAATGAACCATCATCGTGTTGGGTTAAGATACCTGCTTCCTGATCTTTGAATAATACTTTTGCTTCTCTCATTTGTTACCGGATAAGTTTTTGAGTCTCAAACTAACTTCCATTCCGAGTACATCGGCTATCTTTTGTAAAGTCAGAAGTGTCGGATTTCCTTTTCCGCTTTCAAATTGCTTCAAGGTTCTTAAACCAACGCCCGATATTTCAGCTAAGGTTTCCTGTGTTACCTGCAACATTTCCCTTCGCTCCTTTATTGTTTTTATTAATTCTGTATAGTGCATCATACGGCTCTTTATATTACAAAAGTACAATAAAATCTAATAATAATAATAAAAAGAGTAATAAACAGCACTTTATCGCACTAATCAGTAGTTTTTTTATTTAAATCAATCAGATAGTGCAATATCATGTACTATTTTTGTGTGATTCCGGAGACAATTTTTTTGTATTGGTGGTAACTTTCGGAACTATATGCAGTTGCGGATTGCGGGTTCTGCATCTGCGTGATTAATCCCAGTTAACCGGGACCGGGCGGAAAGATGCACACCGGAAACCACTGTTGCCGTACTTGACGGGTAGCTGAAGTTAGCGCCAGGCATTTTGGTCATTTGAAATTGTCATTTGTTGAGAAATCTAAATAATTGATTTATATTCACCCCAATACCAGCAATATTTGGTTCAAGTATTATCATGTCGTTTAGAATTTTTCCAATCCCACCTTTTAGCTCTTTTTTGATTCGAAAATCTTTAATCTCCTTCTTCTCACTAATATCTCTAAATATTTTCTCCAAAAGTTTAATTACATCAAATGGTGATTTACAAACATCTGCTATCTTGATGAAAATGAGATTGTCTTCTGGAATTAGGTCACCTTCTATTTGTTTTTCATTTCTGTCAAGAAAGTATTTTGGATGAATTGTCGTTATCATGAGTGCTGGCAATAGTTCTTTGGGGTCAATACCGTTAACCGATTCCCACGACATTAATTCTGAATAGAAATGGCTCTCTTTTATTCCCTGAATTAGTACAGAATCATTCTTTGCTGCAAAGTCAGCTATCTTATCGAAATTATCTCTTAGGGTATTACCAATTGGTTCGTCCCAATTATAGTAGTCCAGAATGTACAGGTAGTAACTCCGAGTTACATTTTCAGGTATTGCAGCTAAAGTACTAATTTTTAATCCCATGTCAGTATCCGTTTTAAAGCTTTCAAACTTTTATTGTGTCAAGATGTAAGTTTCTAATCTTAAAGTTGTCAATTTGCACCGGCTCTATTGCTTGGCGTGTTTCCAGTAGTTACTTTTCTTCATCGTTTTCTTTTTCTTCATTGTTATTGTAAGGATGAAAAGTTATTAGTCTCCCTTTTTCATCTATTTCAATTCGATAATAGTGTCCATCAAAATAGACACTCCGAGTACCCATTCTTCTATATTGCTTATCAGAATTTTCTTTGAAATGTTGTTGAATGTCATTTGAAGCTGAACCTAAAACTAAAGAAATTAATCTCATAATATCATCGAATTTATACTGAAAGACAGTCTTACCAGTATACTTATCACTTATCAAGGTTTCGGAAACGTGTCTGGCATATATATGAACGAAGCGTTCAAAGTCAAGATAAACAAGGTTGTCTCCAAATAGCATAACTCTTTCTTCATAATTCGAACAGATTTTCTCTAAGTTTTCAATCTTATCACCATATTTTTCGGCTAATTCTGATAATTTTTGATTTGTTCTCTGTATTTCCGCTTTAATAATTTTGTCGTGCGTTTTCAATTCCTCTGAAATTAGTATTATGAAATCAAGCATTTCATCCTCACTAATTTGAGCATCAAAAAATTTGGCTTTAAGTTCTTGTAATCGAATTTCATTCTTAAGTTTCCCTTGTAAATCAAAAACACAAGAAATGTATTCAACGTCAGTTATGTTGTCTTTATAGTAGGTTCGTAAGCCAAAGTATTGATTTAATTCAGCTGGAGATAAGTTTTTATCTTTTGAATATCGTGATTTCAAAAATCCATAAGTTATTTGATTTAAATCCTGCCAATCTCGTCCATCAATCTCAGTATTAATTGTGTTAGGGATGTCCTTCTTATCTTTTATTGAATATCTATTTGAACTTGGTAAATTACTTGCATACACAACATTAATATCACTACATAAAATACCATTTCTGTCCAAATCTTCAATTTGTGTTTTTGTTAAATTCTCTAACTCTGAAGGAATAAATAAAACCTTTTTCTCTGTCCTTGGTATCTGCTCTTGACTAAGAATCTGTATTAATGCGTCTCTCTCTGCTTGTATGTATTTAAAAGTCCCCATCAAGGATACTCCAAATTTATCAAAGGATTTACTTTCATGATGAAATTCAAGTCGGACAAATTTGTCATTTTGTCCATACGTACTAAATAATTCTTCATTCGAAAAATTCATGGTAGCAGTTTTTTATAATTACTGTCAACGAATCCCTATACCTCATCGTGGTGATTATTTCGTGTTTTATAGTCTGGCTGAAAATCATTGAAACAAATCATACAACACATAAAATCAGCAGATTGCCGGTTTGCTTTCCTCAGCGATTCAAAAGTATGCAGGTGCGTGTCTGGTTTTTTTGATTGTTCAGCTGTTATCATACACCAAATGTAAACGTTTATTTCAGAAAATCAAATGAACTAACAGAATTTATCTGATCGAATCCATTGGTAGTAATGAACAGGAAGTTGCCCGTTACATTTTGCCGGAATCAGCGTAAATATTTGCGGCATAGTTTATCTCTTTTGTAGGCTGGTTGTTGTTTTTCACCTTGTCAGTATAGTTCAGTCGCTATATGATTCTGAGACGCCAGTTATACAAAGTATCTGTTTCTTCAAATTTAATAAAATTGTTTTTTTCAAGAATATTGGATGATGCAATATTACTTTTCTCAGTTGCGGCAAATATTGATTTTACATTGGGTTGCTTCTCAGCCCATTGAATCATACCGTTTACAGCCTCTGTCATAAATCCTTTTTTCCTGAACTTTTCGTAAATCCCATAGCCAATTTCAATTTCGCCATCATCATCCGGCTCACCAACATAGCACAAATCCCCAACCATTTCATTATCTTCTTTCGAAATAATCGTCCAGAGTGTAGAATATAAATAATCCTTATTCGTGTCTGCTACATTTGGCAGAATAGTATGTTCGAGTGCTTCTTTGAGTTCAGGTGAAATTGTCCTTGACGAATCATTTAACCTTAAATCTCTCTCCAGAGAATTGTCAGCTTTAATGTATTTTACAAGTTGTTCATGAGTTAAAGGCCTTATAATCAATCTTTCTGTTTCTATCATGTTTATTGAGTTTATTGACAAGTATAAATCAACTGATGTTACATCAGTCAAAAACAAATCAAATTTCCAAAAAAAAAGTTTAGGGATGGAATAAAGTTCAACCGGTCCTGAAATTTCGGGAGAATTGCCTCTCCCGGCCGCATGATGTGGATGGGGTTCTGATATTCGGGAAAAGTAGTACCAACCGCATGAAACACTGATTCTTATGCACAGGGTATTTTACTTCAATTTCAATCAGAATAAACAGCTAATTAAATAATTTCTCAATGGCCGGTATCACCAGATTGTCCCATGCTTTTGCAATGTTTTCGATGCGGCCGGGGTCGCTGTTAAAGTTTTCAATGGTTACCGACAGCTCGGTGTGACCGTTTTTTTGCACCAGATCGTAGGTTACATGAAGGTAATTTTCAGGAATATCTTCGATTCCAAAGTTAGGGTCGATAGAAGAATATTTTAAGCGCCTGTGTTGAACTACTTCCAGAATTATCCCTTTTTCGCCACTCTCGTAACCCTGAAAATTTCCTTTCCACTTGATTTCACTTCCAACTTTCCATGAGGAATGGACCTCACAATTAAACATATATATTTTGGTCAAATCCGGATTGGTCAACATTTCCCATATTTCAGATGGCCTGGCATTCAAAATAATTTTCCGTGTAAGCATTTTGGTGGTATCCATTTCGTATCGTTTTATTTGTCAAATTTAGAATTGTTTTGTAACAACCCTATGGCAAGTTATAAATAAACCTGCGTTCGAAGGGTTGTGGTTTTGAACTTCTCAAAAAGCACAATTTCCCTGCTTTATGGACAGGGTAATCTATTGGTATTCAAATTAATGCCATCCTGTTTTTAGCGAAATTGCCCAACATGGTCTTCTGCCCATTGTTCGAAGCTACGCCCGGTCTTTCCCGTAATTTCTGTGTAACCTGTCCTTATCATGTCGGGTTGCAGGGTGGTTTCTTCCCAGTAGGTAAGAATCATTTTTATGATTTCGGTTGACATGAATTGACTTACCGATGAGGTGAACTGTTCAGTGGTTACACGATGGCAATTCAACGGAACGCCCAACGCTTGTCCTATTTTCTCTACCTGCTCCCGTTGTGTAATGGCCTTTGGGCCTGACAGTTCATACACTTTGCCCCATTTTGCAGGCTGGGCAAAAAGAGCCACAACACAGTCCGCAATGTCAGCTTCATGGATAAGGGCTTGTGCCGAATCGGGAAACGGAAGGAAAACCGATCGGGTCATCTTAATAGTTGGTGCCCAGGCCAATAAATTATTGGCAAATGTTCCCGACCTCAATGCCGTTAGTTTAAGACCCGCTTCGCGGACGGCATTTTCTACTGCGAGGTGGTATTTGTTGCTGAACGAATTCAAATCTCTTTGAAAATGTGCCGAAACGGCCAGCGATGAAAGGGCAATTACGTGCCGCACACCCGCTTCTTTAACCGTGCGAAGGAATGGTCTGATATCACCTTCAGCGGGAAACAAGAATATCGTTTCAACGCCTTCAAAAATTTGTTTGTTTATATTGCCATCCGTCAAATCACCCTTAACTGCTTGTACTTCTTTTGGCAGATTTGAATTTTCAGGCACACGGCACATGGCTGTTACCTCTGCATTCTGTTCAACCAATTGATTTACAATCTGGCGGCCTACGGAACCCGTGGCTCCTGTAATAAAATACTTCATGGTATCCTCCTTTGTTTAAAGTTATTTCAATAATTTCGGTTACTCTTTTTATAAAAGGCAAAATTATCGGATACCTATCTCATATCCCGGGCAGGATTTCGGGGAAAATGGTAGTTTTTTCGGTAGTAATTGGTAAAGTTGAGCCCACTCCGAAAACTGTTAAAAAAGGAAATGCCACGATCTCGTCATGCATGCTATGACGAGACCAAATCTCCAAAATACTCCAAACACTCACAATCCGTGTTTTACCATTGGTGAAATTTGGTGTTTTTGTGCTTTTGTGGCAATATTTTGCTTTTCGGAGGGGACTCATGGTTACAATTTCCGATATGCCAAGGGTAACATACCTTCCCATTTTTTGAAAACTTTGGTAAAATATGAAGTATCATCGTAACCCAGCCAATAACATATTTCCTGAACAGTCATAGTTGTTTGCCTGAGCAAACTTTTGGCTTCCATGGCAATGTGTTCGTCAATAAGCATTTTTGCCGGCTTTCCCGATATTTCCATTAAAATCTCGCTCAAATATTTTGGCGTAATATTTAAGGCCGAAGCGTAAAACGAAACATCTTTCTGTTCGGGGAAATGCTTGGCAACCAGGCTCCTGAATTTTCCAGCCATTGTTTCTTTGTTGTTGGTGTGGGGTTGCGTTTCGTTGTTCGAAAAATTATGCAAGTCGCTTACTAATGTCAATAGCGAGTGTGTCAGGCCAGGCATTAGTTTTTTATCTTCTTTAAAGGCTTTTAACAGATTGAAAAGTAATTTTATTTTCTCTGTTTCGGGTTGCTGCAACTGAATAACATGCTTGCCCCCGGGCAGAAAGAATGGCAGTGAATTGAGAAAATTTACGTTTAGAATATCGTTAAAGAGATCCTCGGTAAAGTAGATTGTATCGTGATCGCCTGAATAATTACCCATCCATTGCGAAACGATACCTGGGCCAATGGTGGTAAGGCTTCCTGCTTTTACCTCAAAATCGGCGCTGCCTATTTTAAACAAATTCGATTCGCCGGAATAGGTTATGCCAATACCATAAGTAAATGTCCGGAAAGGGAAACGCACTGTTGCTTCTTTATAGGTGTCCTGGGTTGCTAAGAAGTAAGGAAAGGACATGCTATGGAAGCTCTGTTCCTTTAGGTATTTGTATAAGTTAAAGGTCTTTAATGAAGTTTGTCTGTTTCCTTTATTTTCCATTTTCTATTGATAGTCACGGCGTGACACTTTATTTAAAATTACCTGGTCAGCTTTCAATAAGTCACGCCGTGACTTGCGGATAAAACTCATGGTCTGTCACGGCCGACGAACCTGTTTTTGCCTATTAAAAAACCTATTGCTTTTCGTACGTTCGTAGTTACGCTGTCGGCTGACTTTAAAAACGAAATATAGCGAATAATTTCCTTTTGCCGCGAAGCCGATAAGCTTTCAAATACTTGTTTCGCTTCCGTGTTTTGGACGAGTACCTATGAAAACCGCTGAACCGCCTGCATGGAGTACGACAAAGGCAAAACCGGATGCACCATTCCTTGTGTTATGTACAGATTATCTTACTATATTCATTCTCATTAATATTTTCTTAGAAGTCAAGATATTGTCAGAATAAATATCATGTCTTAAAAATCCAAATTCGGAATTAATATAATAAATACTTTTATTATTATTTTCTGTGATGTCATTTTCAATTTCAATCCGAAGCACTTTTTTATAATACCGGCCACAGATAACTAGTGAATCAAATTTCTCAATTTGGTAATTGGTCATTGAAGTGGTCGAATAATAATCGTCATAAATCTGAGTGCCTGAATTTGGTGTTCCATCAAAATCTTTAAATAATCCACCAGCAACGACTACATAATCTGTCGTTTCTGATGAATAAGAAGAAATTGTTTTAAAAGAATGTAATTCATAGGTGTTTCCACAAATATCTTCAATAAAGTCCTGATTGAAACTCTCTATTGAAATGCTATCAAAAGAGTTAGTTACAGAGTCAACTAAAACCCAATAACTGTTTGTTTTGAACTTACATTCCTGTAAGTCAGTTGATTTTATATAAGATGTTGTTTCATCTCCTGTACATGGATTATGTCCGGAATTATCATCCCCTTTATTGCATGAAAATAATACTGTTAACAATATCAATCCGATGTATAGTAAGTTTTTCATTTCGCCGTCTGTTTTAATTTGTACATAACAAATGACAATACATCATTGTAGTGGCTATTTTATTTTATACCGATCCAAAATTTGTCCCGCAAAACCATTCGTTTGACCCAAATCCGGTGTTTTTATTGGTTTCATCGTGTGTATCCGAAATGTCTCCATTGAAAGTTGGTTTTGTTTTCTGTCTCTGAATCCGTGACACAAATGTAACCGGGTTTTCTCAGAATTCCAAATTTTATACATTATTGTTATACGCCTGATATATTGACAGATATATTTCAGGTTTCATTTAAAAATTCCGGACAAAGTCGCGGCAGAAGGAGGCCTTGTATATCCTGATAATGAAACCGCCGGAATGAGATTTGTATTTCCTGCTTTTTTTGAGGATAGTCGCTTCGTTTGAAATTTTCCATTTTATTGTCTGGATTGTAAATCCGGCATGGCAGTGGATGGTTTACAAACTGTTCGAATGAAATTAGTTTTTCGTACGATGTTGAATGTCAGAAGTTTTAATTACCATCCTGGAAATATGGCTCCATTCCAATTCTTCAAATCAATTTGTTGTAACTTTGTATTTTAAAACACGAAATCCCATGTCTGCTGCAGAACTCAACGGAATAAAACTCGATTTAATCGCCTGGATTCATCAACTTTCGGATGCTGAACTTATCAATTTTCTCGACGGATTAAGAGTCTCAAACGACAAAAAAGATTGGTGGCAAGCCTTGTCTGAAAAACATAAACATCAAATATCAGCCGGTTTAAAGGATGCCGAAGAAGGGAATTTGATCGATTCGAAGGAGTTTTGGAATAAATTACACAATGCCTGAACCAAAAATTCTGTCTGTCGTTTGGACTGAAAGGGCCCTGCAGCATGCCATTTCCATCAGAAAATACCTGCAAGAACATTTTTCATCCAAAGAGGTTGATCATTTTGTTGCTTTGCTTCGGGCATTTGAGTTTACTGTTCGTCCACATCCAAAACTTTATCCCGAAACCGTATTTCAGAAAGCTGTCAGACGTGCCGTTTTGAATAAAGTTTGTTCCGTCTTTTACAGAATCTACAACCATAAAATTGAAATTCTCGCCATATTGGGTAATCGTTGTGATCTTGATAAGTGGCTGTAGATTAGGTTTATCGACTAAGTTTTATCCAAATTTTTCTTCTTTTTGTCGAACCAACAACAATTCCTGTACATTTGCAGCGATAAATCATAGCAAATTCATGACCAAAGCTGGTTTACATACAATCTCCCTTATCTCATCATCATGGTCATGGTGGTGGCCCGTTCAGGCTGCTTCTATAAAAATATAATCCCCTGTGGGAGCATACGCTCCGCCCTTGCGAAAATTTTCGGATCAATTCTTCTGTTTTCTGTTACCAGGATTTTGGATTTCTGTTTTTAATCAATTTTGAAATCATTACGCCTTGTTCTTAGTTCAGGAAATTAATCCGGTTACAAATCCAGCAACCATCTATCAAATTATTATTTCAAGATTCAATCAAATACAAATCGACAAATGGAACACAAAATAAATCTCACCGAACAGGAAATCCCCCGTTTTTACTATAATATCGTGGCCGACATGCCCAACAAACCCTTGCCACCACTGCATCCCGGCACCCGTTTGCCCATCACGCCCGATTTACTCGAACCGCTTTTCCCGCGTGAACTCATCCTTCAGGAAGTTTCATCGGAACGCTATATTCCGATACCGGATGAAGTACGCAGGATTTACGCGCAATGGAGACCAACCCCGCTTTTCAGAGCAGTAAATCTGGAGAAAGCCTTGAAAACCCCGGCACGTATCTACTACAAATACGAGGGCGGAAGTCCGGCCGGATCGCATAAACCCAATACCGCTGTGCCACAGGCTTTTTATAACAAGATGGAAGGAATAAAAAAGATCACAACCGAAACCGGCGCAGGTCAGTGGGGAACTGCGCTTTCTTATGCCTGCCAGATGTTCGATATGGAGTGCGAGGTGTTTATGGTGAAAGTGAGTTACGACCAGAAACCGTATCGCAAAATACTGATGAACACTTTCGGCGGTGTGGTACATGCCTCACCATCCATGCTGACTGCCGCCGGACGCAGTGTACTTGCCGCCAATCCTGACTCATCGGGCAGCCTTGGAATCGCTATCTCCGAAGCCATCGAACGGGCGGTTGCGGATCCGACAACACATTACGCCTTAGGTTCAGTATTGAACCATGTGCTGCTTCACCAGACCATCATCGGGCAGGAAGCGATCGTGCAGATGGAGAAAGCCGGACAAATGCCTGATATCGTGGTAGCGCCGTTTGGTGGTGGCAGTAATTTCGCAGGCATCGCCTTCCCTTTCCTGCGGATGAACCTGACCGAAAATCAGCATATCCGTTGTATTGCCGTTGAACCCGAATCGTGCCCCAAGCTCACACGCGGCGAGTTTAAATACGACTTCGGCGATACGATGGGCATGACTCCACTCTTACCGATGTTTACCCTTGGCCACGATTTCATGCCATCGCCCATTCATGCCGGAGGACTACGCTACCATGGCGCCGGCGTTATCGTGAGCCAGTTGCTGAAAGACGGATTGATCGAGGCTGTTTCGCAAAACCAGCAACGCTGTTTCGAAGCCGGTATGCAATTCATCAGGGCCGAAGGAATCATTCCGGCACCGGAGGCAACCCATGCGATTGCAACGGTGATTGACGAAGCGAACCGCTGCCGCGAAGAAGGCGTTACAAAAAACATCCTTTTTAACCTGTGCGGACATGGCTATTTCGATATGGCAGCCTACGAAATGTTCCTATCCGGAAACTTAAACGGTGAATCACAGGTCACGGACGAGAGCATCAGGCAATCGATCAGGGGAATTGAATCACTTCAACCATGAATATTTTCGCGCTACTCATCTGATGCAGAAGATATTATGTTAACTTAGAAACTGTCTAAAATTTAAGTTGAATGTTATAATCAATTGTCAGGCTGAGCGCAGTCGAAGCTGACCAAACAAATAAAAAAACTCGTATATAATTTTAAAAAAGAGCATTTCGACTTCGCTCAATGTGACAGAAATACGAGTTTTTATCATTTATAGTTTCATTTTAACATTTTTAGACAGTTTCTTAGAAAGACTACCCGATAGGGTGGTCTTTTTTTTATTCAAACTCCTTAGTTCCTTGATGGAATTAATTTGATTTCTACCAATGTGAGTTTCAGTATAAATATTACTTTTGAAGGTAGTAACAACACCAAACCCAAACTTCTATGAAAAATATTTTGACGACTTTATTGCTATTCATCACAGTAATTGCTTTTTCGCAGCAAAATCTTCCCCCCGAAATTAAAGGAAACTGGATGACTGCTCATGATTCCATCGAATGGCGATACAGTTTTCAACCAAAGTTTGCTGTGTTTGACAGCAAATTCTGGGATTATAAATCCATTGTCCGACAAGGAAACGAATACAGGATTCATGTAGTAAATGGGATTGAAAATGAGCAACTTATTATCAATATTATTGACAGTTCAACTTTATTGATTGCGTTAGAGGAAGAAAACCCAATACTTTGTACTAATCGTAAAGCTCAGAAACCTGATTTCAGAAATTACGATACGCAGGCATTTGAAGAACCTCTGTTGGTTGATGACAGCGCCACCGTCACCGGCTTTATTGAAGATTATGATCCTGAACTATTTACTACAACCGGATCAATAAATTATACAAGTGCTCTCACAGGCCTCGAAGATCATGCAATAACAAAATTTGAGATTGAACCTGATGGCAGATTTCATGTTAAATTCAGGATGTTTTCGCCTCAAAGCATTTATTTAATCATTAAAGGAAGCACTTATACGAAGATTTTTATAAAACCGGGCGAGAAAGTGATGATATGTCTGAATAAACTGCTTCACGAGGTTACCTTAGACAGAAGTAAATGGAACGATATAAATGATTGGCAAATAAATCATTATATGGGTTCAACCGGTTTACTTTCAGAGGAACTAATCCTGCTGGAGGCTTTTTACAATAATCTTGATCCATCAAATCTAAAAAGCGTCAACAAAGATCTGATGCCTCAATTAACTTATTTGAATTGGAGCAAACAATTATATACACATGAAATTCATGTTATGGATTCGTTGTTTAACACCATGAACACGAGTGCAAAAGCCCGGCAAATCATGAAAGTATCCATCGAATGGAATTTATTACAAGACCTATTAGGTATGCCTGTCGCGGGTAGTGAAATCAGAACTATTCCTTTGAGACAACAATATTTAAACAATCTTCCTGCTTTAAATACAAATTCAGAATTAAATCTATTATCGGACAGCTATATGTCCTATATTAATTATCTCGAATTTCTCTATAATGATCAGGTATTGGGAGGGTTTTTCTTAGATAGAAATATGGAATACATGAATTATTTTTCCAATAACATAACAGACACAACTGATTTAAGGAAAATAACCGAATGGAAAGCAAGCAATATTTCACTTAATTGGCCTGAACTGATGGATACGTTATCCAAGGATAGTTTTCAGTACGATTCATTATTGGTAGAAAAATATAATAACTATTTTAATCCTGTGGTTGATATGTTAAAGTATTGGTTACTATGTGATCAAAAATTCAAGAACCGTCTTGCATTGAAAGAGATGGATAATGCGTTGGAAAAATTCAATTCGGATTTGACCGGGCAGTTGTATTGTATGTATAAACTCAGGAAATTTCAGGAAATTAAAGCTCTTGACAAAGAACTTATGGACTGGGCAAATCGTCGCATTACACATCCCGTTTTGATCAATTACCTTATCGAGAAAAATGAAGATTTGGTTGCACTTAATCATAAACATGATACGTATAATGTTGATTCACATATAATTGATTCCATTGCCTGCGACAAAAACTCTGATGTATTCTTCCAACAAATCATGAAGAAATTTGAAGGAAAGATAGTGTATATCGATTTTTGGGCCGACTGGTGTTCGCCATGCCGTGCAGAGTTTGAACCTGCGGCTAAACTTAAAAAGGAATTTGAAGGTAAAGACATTGTGTTTCTTAACTTTGGTTTAGGATGCAGGAAAAAACTGTGGAGTGATATGATTCGGGTAAAACAAATAACTGGCTATCATTACTGGCTCAATAAAGATCAGAGTAAGATTTTGGACCAAAAATTTGGTATAAACACAATACCTCATTTCGTATTGGTTGACAAAAAAGGTAATATAGTTGATAGCAATGCACCGAAGCCAAGTAGTAATGGGAAAATAAGAGAGAAGCTGGAAGAATTATTGAAATAATTAATAAGGCTAAACCCGGTTTTCGTCTGCCATGCTGTTATGCAAAATCTGGCCTGATAATTGTATAGTTCCAGCTATTCGGGCATGCCGGATAGATCAACATCAGTATTCTTATATTCATTAAAAAAACATAACGATGAAAACTATGCAGTATTCAGCGAAGGTTATCCTTTTGCTTGGCTTGTTCACATGCCTGTTCACTTTCAATTCTATTGCCCAGACAGACTTTAATTTGTCTGATTACAAAAACCCGGATTACCAGTATCGCTCGCTCGATTTCAACTTCGGGCTTTCGGGGAACAATATGTATAATAAACAGTCCTTTCCGGATAATTACAACAGTAAATACACCCGAAATTCATTTAATGGTAATCTGGATACAAGGTATTTTTCCACAAAAAATTCTAAGTTCTACCAGGGATCACAAACTTATCGGCTCAATTACAGAACCAATGGATATAATGACAAATTTGTAGAAGAAGATTCGACCCACCTCGAATCAAGCGGTAAATCCTTTACTCAGAATCTGGAAATTGGCGCCAATTCGGCAAACCGTTTTTATAACAACAAGAAGCGTTTTGTTGAAGTTGACTTAAATTTTTCCGGTGGATTTGATAATCAGCTTAGAAGGAATGAGAAAGATATAGAAGCATATCCTTATAAATACGAAAACCGAAGCAATGATTATCAAGTATCAGCATCCATACCTTTGCTTATTGGGACCGGAAGAATTGAACAGGTGCAGGATGCCCGCCTCGCCGTTTATATCTTGGATGACCTTCTGAAATCGGACGATCTGAAAAGAACCCCTGAAAAGGACGAAATAGTAGCATTGGCGGAGTTCATTACACAAACCAAAAACCAACGTTTTTTCGATAGCCGCCTCCGAAAAATCGCCGAAATCACCGCCATTGATTCATTCCTGACAGTTCGTAATTTGAAAGGTCAGTCAGATGCCAGCTATTACACCTTACTGAACGATAACTGGGATTTTTCAAATGGACCGGTCCGTAGTACAGGAAGTCGCTTCTCCATCGGGATTGCGCCTCAGGTGTATGCCTCATTTAATGAATTAAAAGAATCTTATCATGACACACTCAATAGTCCGGTGGTAATAAGCTATAACAATATAGACAATTCCAGGATGGATTCATGGGGTTTAGATGCAATGGCCCGCTATGTATATGAAAAACCAATCAATCTGACCTGGCAACAAACAAGCACAGCGGATTTGCGTTATTCGTTGTATAACAGTCAATCCATTTTAAAAACCTACGAAAAGGATGTGCTGACGGATGAGAATAAAGTCAATGTAAACGATCCAAATGTTGAATTATTCCTAAGCCATGTCTATGATTATTATCCCAATAGTCGAACCAACATACAGATGGGAGCCAGTGCCAGATTCATTCAACACTGGACAGATGATCAATGGAATGACGATCCTGAGGTAAACTCACAGGAAATTAATATTCATGGCGGTTTGTCTCTGTACGGTAACTACTATTTCTCGCCTCAGCTTCGGTTTTCAATGGGTGTTCATGGAGATTACCTGTATTCGAAAAATACAATAATAGGAACGGCGGATCTTCCGGATGAAGTTACAAAATCAACTCAGTTTGCGTCCAACGTCTCAGCCCATATCACGTATAGTCTTTTTTAAAGAATTCTTTGAAATGCGTAGATAAATCGTAACTGATTGGTTATAAACCTTCAAGGTCTTGAAGACCTTGAAGGTTTACATCATTTCACCACAATCTCATCGACAAACAGCCACGATTTTTCACCGGCCCCGGGATGCCACGATGGACATACGCCCTGATTTTTGGCTTTGATGTGGATGAATCGTATGTTTCCCTTCACCCTAAATATTAGCTTCCGGATGGAAACGGCTTCCATTTCTTTGCCGGCACGAATATCATTTTCCCCTATTTTTCGGAATGCACTACCGTCCTCCGAAACCTCCGCTGTCACCATACCTGGTAAAAAGATCCATGCATGGTTGTCCGACAAAAAATTACAACTTACTTCTTTCACCTTGATCACTCTACCCAGATCGATCACAATATCCAGATCGTTGCCTTCAAATCCCTGCCAACTACCATCCGCGAAATTTTCGGAAGCAGTGATTCCGTCCACCAGGGCGATGTGGCCGCCGCCAGTATATCTTTCGCTAAAGGCAGATTGATACGTAATTTTACTTCCCGCTGCTTTATTGGTAATAATTTTCCACCTGCTCCACTGACCGGAGAAATAGCCATCGCGGGCAAGGGTGGCATACAAAAAACAGGGTTTCTTCACTGCTATCGGATGTTGATAACGGCAGCCATTATGACCTGCTTGTTTATCGAAATCGTAAAAAATATCCGTTTCGCGTGCGTTGGATGAGAGTTGGTACGTCAAGGTTTTGATGGCCGTATCGAAAACGGCAGATAAAACAGCCTGACCGGTGATGATATCCCAGTTATCGGTGTGGAAAGAAGATGCGGGAAGTCCGGCGCCATTGAACAAGGTGGCTTCCGAAGTATTCGTGAATGCGTACCTGACAGCCACGGGTTTTTTCACATGGGGTGAGGAAATGATCAACGAACTGCCTTCAATGTTAACTTTTGCCGGATAAAAAACACGGTCTTCACCGGCGATGATGAAGTTGTTCTGCTTGGTATGCCTGAGTTTCAATCCTCCATCAGTATATTGGAAGCTAAGTACGATAGCATTACCGGTAATTTTCATCTCCTGAAAGACCGGTCCAGAAAAGCAGCCGGTTTGTTCTCCGTAAGTCTTGTTGAGCGCCCACAAAGCAAGTCGTTTGCCGACGTCCAATTTGTTTTTTGGATGAACATCGGTGATATCACCTGCAATATCGAGGGTTACAGCCATTCCGGTATTCGGAATAGAAAGACATTTCAGCTGGGCTTCGCGCAATAAGGCGCCCGAAAAAGCTTCGCTATCGGAATACGGGGCGATCTGGACAAAATAAAAGGGGAAATCGCCCAATCCCCAGTTCTTGCGCCAGGATGTGATCATTGTATTCATCAAAGCCGGATATAAATTGGCATCTAACCTGTTCGATTCGCCCTGGTACCAAATAGCTCCTTTTATGGTATAATTCAACAATGGATGAATCATGGCATTGTAAAGCACACCCGGTGTGCCCGGCCACCATTCGGAACCGTTGAAATGGCTGAGATAAAAGCCCAGCCCGGCCTCTGCCCTGATGCTTTCAACAGGAGTCCATACTTCGGCTGGTGTCCCACCCCAGGCAGCAACAATTAATCCTATCGGAACACCAAGTTTTCTGTTGAGTTCGGAACCGAAGAACCAGGCTGTCGCGCTGAAATCATTCACGGTAGCGGTATCGGCTGTCAGCCAGTTGCCTTTGCAGTCGGTAAGCGGCAGGGCAGAAGTGTCTTTTTGCAGCGTGAAAAGCCGTACATCTGAAAAATCGCCTTTTGAAACTTCATCACGGATTTCCGGTTTGTAGTTGCACCAACCCCCCAGGCCACGCATGGTAAACTCCATATTCGACTGCCCCGAACAAACCCAAACTTCACCCATCATAATATTTTCGATGCTGATCGTATCATCGCGGCCCGAAAGCATCATGGTATAGGGTCCGCCGGCCACTGGGGTTTTGATGGTTGTAAACCAGTTTCCAGCCGAATCAGTTATTGCAACCAAGGAATCGGTTTGCCAGCTTGCCCGAACGGTAATGGTTTCACCAACATCGGCCCAGCCCCATACGTTGATGATCGAGTTCTGTTGTAACACCATATTGTTGCCTATCAATGCCGGTAGTTTGATTGCGGCTGTAGCCTGTAACTGCACTATCAGAACCATCACAATCAGCAGGTGTTTCAGGCAGAGGATTATTTTATTCATCATCAATATTTACTAAATTAGATTCAATGTCGTTTCGTTTACAGAAATCACTGAAAATTTAACCGCAGAGATCCGCAAAGTTTTACGCAGAGTTCCGCAAAGTTGTAAAACAATTCTTGACTCTGTGGTGCAGTTCGATATGCTCACTACATCTCTTTGCGCTTTCTAATCGAACCCAGTCTGCCTCCAGGCAGGTTTGCGGTAAAAACTTATAAAATTCAAAATCCTTAACTAATGACATTGGATTTAGGTATGTTGGATTAATGTCTTTCCAGATGAACAAGTTTCCCATATTTCAGAACATCCTGGCATTAATTTTTGAATCCCGGTTTCCGGTAGTTTATCTTCAACGAATCCATTCGTCTCAGATGGCTGTCTAATCTTGTTCTGAACAGATCCCAGTCTTTCGACTTTGACCAGCATGTTTCGGCAAAAGCCTGAAGCTGAGGAAATACGAGGTATTCGAAACGTGCTTCTGATGGAATCTCTTCGGTCCACACACAAGCCTGAAAACCCATGACTTTCTCTGCGACTTCCGGCTGCATTTCGGTCGTTACTTCATAACCATAGAGTCGTTTCAGGGATTCATCGGTATGCTGTCCGCTAAAATAAAACACAGTCCAGGGTGTGAGGATGATGTTGTTTCCATTGCGGGCGCATTTCAGGGGCGAACCAGTCAGCCAATCTCGCCAGTACATCATCACCAATTTGTTATTCACCTCGCCATCGATCACATCATCCCAGGCGATCACAGTTTTGCCTTTGGCTTCGAGGTGTTTCTGCAATTCGGTCACAAAATAGTTCTGAATCTCATAGATACTATCAAGTTTTTTCTCAGACATAAACTTCTGACATTCGGATGACGAAGCCCAGCTGTCTTTTTCAACTTCGTCGGCGCCAATGTGCACATATTTTGAAGGAAACAATTCAGCGATTTCGTCCCAGACCCTGATGGCAAAATCCATCATTTCGGGTTTGCACGGACAGGCCGGAACCGAAAATTCCCTTCCCCAGCCCGTTGATCCGGTGCAGGAAAGGTATGGGTAGGCCGAAATGGCTGCCGATATATGACCGGGCATATCGATCTCAGGAATTACCTCAATGAAACGCTCACCGGCATAAGCGATAATCTCCCGGATATCCTGTTTGGAATAAAAACCGCCATACACCGTTTTTCCGTCCACTGACTTTATAAACCGCTTGTCGATGCTGAAATCTGGATTCGTTTCTGATTTCTTCATACAGATCGAATCAAGCCGGTTAAAGCTTCGCCAGGCTCCGATTTCGGTGAGCAACGGAAACTGATCAATCTGAATCCGCCATCCCTGATCGTCAGTCAGGTGAAGCTGCAGTGTATTGATCTTATACATCCCCAGAAAATCGATGATCTTCAGCAAATATTCCTTCGTGAAAAAATGCCGTGAAACATCGAGATGAAAGCCCCGGTATGCAAAACGGGGATAATCGGTGATGTGGCAGCAGGGGATTTTCCATTCGGTTTTCCCCGATGAAGCGGTTTCGGAAATCAGCAGTTGCCTGATCGTTTGTATCGCGTAGAATGCTCCGGCAGCGGCCGATACACTGATGGTAATTTCGCCGGGTGAAACGGTCAGCAGGTATTCTTCAGGATTCGTTATCCTGTTATCCAGCTCAAAACGGATCGTGTTTCCCGATTTCTTCGGTATCTCCGAAAGGGTGATTCCTGTTGATTGGGAAATGATGCTGCTCAACAGACCAACCACATCCCTCAACTCATTTTCGGGTGTTTCGATCCGGCTTGCCTGATCAAGTACGAAAAACCCATCCGCAGCCTGCAAAGCAACCGGCTGGGGAATTATCGGATAACGATTCATGTCCACCTGGCTGAATATCAGCGATTGGATGCAAAAAATGAACAGACCGGCAAACAGTATCTTTTTCATGATGTTGGGTTTTAGCGTTCTGATTTATGGGTTGATAAGGCTAATGATCCGTCCTTTCCGGCCGTCTTTCGAAAAGGCGCAAAGCGTGAATTTCCCTTTTTCGGTCAGGGGTTTGCTATACATCTTGCTTTTAATGGTTGGAGCGGTTCCGTCGGTTGTATAACGAATATCGAATCCCGGAATCTGGATATTCGCGATCAGGGTTCCGTCCTGAATGATGGCGCCCACCGGTGGAATCCGGTACAATACGGCTCCTCCGGGATAGTCCGACAAACGCGGAAGTTCTTTCCGGCCAACAGTATTCACAAAGACCGACCAGGCATCCTGATACAATGACTGTTGTTTACCATGATTTTTCTCTCCTGCCCAGCTTGGATCGGGAGCCCAGGCACGTTCGGCCAATGCCAGCATTTTTGGGAAAAGCAGGTATTCGAGTGTGGCGGTAGATCTGATATTCTCAGCCCACAACTGGCCCTGAATTCCCAGGATGTTCGATTTACCATAGTCGGTAAGCCTGTCACGGCCGATGAAAAGGGTAGAATCGACCGGATTACCATCTGTATTTTCGGTGGTGTTTTTGTAATAATCGAAAGGGATAAAATCGAAAGGTTTATTGAGGTCGTTGAAGCCACCCCAGTACAAACCGGGTTCGTCGGGCGACTTTTCGTAAGCCAGGTCAAAATACAGATGACTCACACAGGAGAGAACCACCTGATAACCTGCATTCGCGAGGCGATAAGGCAAATCTTCGGATCCCCAGCCAATGCCGTTGTTCCACACATTTGCCCTGAAACCCCGATCGGCAAAACCAGGATTGGGGATAAAATGTTTTGCGCCATTCAATATGGTTTTCCGCATGGCAATTTCCTCCCAACCCGACAGGGTAAGATGGCGCTGTTTCAGCATTTCGTCCATCTTATCGAAATAATAATACCAGAGGTCATCGGTTGAATTGATCTCCTGATTTTTTGCAATCAGTTGGTTACAAAGCGGGGATTTTTCCCAGGTTCCTTCGGGAACCTCATCACCGCCAAGATGAATGGTTGTAAGCGGAGCCTGTGCTTCGAGATACATTGCTCTCAAGGCATCAATCACTGTTTCGAGAAAATGATAAGTTGACGGTAGCGCCACACACATCACATTATCCGTCCATTGCTGTGCCGACGAATGGATGGATTGATCGTTCAGGTCACGCAGCAGGTAGCGTTCGGCTTCGGTTTTATCGCCCAGCTCCATGAAATGCCTGTAGCGATTGTCCATGGCCTTGATGGCGGCGCGGCTGTGGCCAGGTGATTCGATTTCGGGGATGATCATGATATGTCTTGCGGTGGCATATTTCAGTATTTCGATGAAATCGTTGCGGGTATAAAATCCGCTTGCAGGCTTTTGTCCTGGCTCTGGACCAGCGCCGTATGATGATGGAAGAAACTCATGGCTGTCGGTCGTGAAACCGCGCCTGCCGCCGACTTCCGTCAGTTCGGGCAAGGCCGGAATTTCGATACGCCAGCCCTCATCATCGCTGAAATGCAGTTGAAGCCGGTTCAGTTTATACATCGCCATCAGGTCGATTACCTTCAGCAGTTCGGCTTTGGGTTGAAAATTACGGGCAATATCGAGCATAAAACCCCTGTGGACAAAGCGTGGCGCATCGTCGATCAACATGGCAGGAATACGGATTTGTTTTGGTTTTTTGTCCCCTGATGTAAGTGGCATGGCCGATCGCAACGATTGAATCCCGTAAAATATTCCGGCTCCCTCTGAGGCTGATATGACAATCTGATCAGGCTGAACGTCAAGTTTATACGCTTCTTCAGATAATACAATTTTTTTTAGGGAAATCGTTTTTCCCATGACAGAATCCTGGCTTATTTTCAAGGGTTTCCCGATAATTGTGTGGAAAGTTTCGGACAGTAAGTCTGCCTCGGGGGCAAACAGCGGATCGGTTACGATCAGCACATCTGCATCAAGCAAAAATTCACCCGAAGCCCTGCTTTCGGAAACTGCTGTCGGAAAAACCAAAGGCAGCTTTTCGGGATGGATGTCTTTTATAAACCGGTTCTTGCGGTAAGTGTCGGCAGGTGACACAAAACCAACGGTGGTATCCCGGATGGGCAGGGCTGTATAATTACGAATGCTGAATCCTTTATCGGGTTGGCTGTCCCAAACGATGTAAAAACCATTGGGTGCCGCGGTATAATTCAGAATTTGTCCGTAAGACACGAAACTCAGCCAAAGTGAATCGCCCGGATTCAAATCTTTGATTCTGCCGGTAGTGCGGCATTGGTAATTGTCTCCGTTCAGATGAGATACGAGGAAAGGGCCGTTGGTCTGGTCGGGAAGAATTCCCCTACCGTAACTGAAAAATATCGTCCAGCCGGTGGACGGAAAAACTTCTTTCCCCTGATTGGTAATACTCAGTATCGCCTGGCTTTGGTCCTGATTATCAAAATGATTGGTCACGAGCCTCCAGTTGATATGGAGATCATTTTCATCGAAGGTTTTGTTTTCCTGTGCGAAGACAGGCGCCGAAAACATCAGCATGAGAATAAGAATTATTGCCCCGGGCGTAGTGTGTTTCGGGCAATTATTTTGTTGTTTCTGCGACATATTTTGATCCGTGTTTCAGTTTTTGAGTATTGTTACTCTGCGGCCCTCTGCGTCTTCTTCGTGTTCTCTGTGGTAAAAAATTAACCGCAGAGAACGCGAAGATTTTCGCAGAGATCGCTAAGTTAAGTTTATTGAATCATTCGTTATGGATGTTGTACTGTGACTGAATTTGTCATTTGGATGTGTAACAGGCTCCCAGCTCGTTATCGGTCGTGTTGATATATGGATTATATGAATTCAATGACCAGATTTTACCTGACTTTACATCGGCCAGATACAAATCATATTGGCCACGACCTCCCAACTGTGTGCCCGAGAGTACAAGGATAGAATCGTTCACCGGATAGGCATCCGAATAATTGTCGTTGGGCTTGTTGAATGGCAAACGCACAGGTGTACGATCATCATAAAACCCCATATAAACCTGATCGTTCCGGTTGGTTTGATCGTTCCAGCGGGTAAACAAAAAACTGGTGTCGTCCCTTACGATCGGATAATATTCCTCAACCCTGGGTGTGGAAGATATGAAACGTGATATTCCGGTTGAAACAGTAAGTAGCGAGATATCTAAGGTTGAACTCCCGGTTTCGCTCCCGGCATACAGTATCCCGCTCCCATCCGAAGTATAATAAGGCATCGAAGCCTCGTCCTGCGGAAGTATGAACGATTGGATGATAGCCCCGGTGGTGTCCATCTCGTGAAGAATTCCGTTGTGTTTAAACACGATTTTTGCTCCGTCTGGCGAAAACTTCGGGTCCTCGTTTCTGCCGGTGAAACCCTTTGTGAGGTTCACGGGTACTGAATCAGAACCGATCGGATATATAAAAACATTCCAGTCGTTTTGATTTGACAAGGTACCCATGAATACAATCCGTGTTCCATCGGGCGAAAAATGTGCATTCATGGGATTGGAAATATCCCAGCCTGTGCTGAGGCAGGAGAACTGTTTTGCACCGAAATCGTACAGATACAACTTCGAATCGTTGCACGAATAACATGAATAGGTATGATAAACCAACTTTCCCTGAAGCACAAGTGGTTTTATATAACCTGTATCAATCGGAATAACCGGAGGTTTATCTTCCCCTCTGTTTTTATGGCATGAGATAAAACCGGCACAGATGCAGATAAAAAGAAAATTTGCAAAAAACTTTGAACAGGATAATGACATTTTACTTTGGTTCTAAAAAAAACAGCCTGCCACTCTGCGGGCAGGCTGTAATATTAACACGATTTATTGAAATGATATTCGTTGTACATGATTAATTTATTCAGACATTGAAATGCATCTCCAGAGTTCAGTTTAAATCAATAGCCAGGGTTCTGAACCAAACTTGGATTGGCGTCGATTTCGGGTTGCGGTATCGGCATAATCCAATGATCCTGATCGCAGTTGTACGAAATTTTTGAAGGGTTACCCGGCTCTCCGTCAACACAGGTGTATTTGTATTCGTTGAGCGCTGCCATCACATTTGTTGCTTCGCCCGATCTTACCAAATCGTCCCAGCGTTGGGCTTCAAAAGCCAGTTCCAATCTTCTTTCATGTAAAATTTTCGCCTTCATATCGGCTTTGGAAAGTCCTGAACTAACATCAGGTAAACTGACCCTTGATCTGACAAGGTTCATGGTTGCGGCGGCATCGGCTGTGTTACCGAGTTCATTTTGGGCCTCGGCTTTCAGCAGCATAATATCGCCAACACGAAGCAGATAATAATTGTCGCCACTTGCCCATCCGGCAGGGTGTTTTTGCTTGTAATTGAAAGGCACTGAATCTGTTGCGTTTCCGCATGGACTCCAGTTTTCGTCGGCCCAGGCGAGTTCCTTGTAGAAAATAACATTCGAAGCAAGTCGTTCAGCATCACCTTCGTTGGTATAGGCATTGATCAGATCTTTCGAAGGAACGCAGTATTTCTGCCATCCATCTTCCGGTGCAAGAAACAACTGAACACCCCAGTTCGATACCGACCAGTTACCTTCGATATAAGGAACCAACAGGATAGCTTCCGAATTCAGGTAGTTGATTCCATCGAATAATTCGGCGTAAGTTGCTGTAAGTGAATATCCTGCAGGACTGTTCAAAACAGCATCACAGTATTCGAGTACTTTGGCGTAATCTCTGTCGCTACGCTGGGCATATACTTTTGCCAGCAGCGCATTGGCAGCGCCTTTTGTAGCACGAACCTTGCTTATCGAAGCATCGCCAAAATCATCAGGCAGATTGGTTATTGCAATTTGCAAATCAATCACTATCTGATCATAGACTTCTTTTTCGGTTGCCCTTGCTTTGCGGGTAACAGCAGGATCGGCAGTGTTGGACTGCAGTTCAAGCGGAACGCCACCAAAAAGTTTCACCAGCTGATAATAATGGAAAGCCCTTAAAAAACTTGCTTCGCCGATGATCTGCTGACGACGGTTGTTCAGATCGAGTTTGGTATCGCTTACATCGTTAATTTTATCCAATAAAATATTACAGCGACCAATTCCCTGATAGGGTTGTCCCCACCAGAAACCGTAATTATGACTGTTACTTGCCGGAACCGTAAACTGGTCAATCACGACAAAAGTCTCTTCGCCACCACCGCCCGGATAGGCATTATCTGAACGGTTATCGCTAAGCATTACGTTTTCCCATTGGTAGTAATCGGTATAAAAGATATTGTAGCATCCTGCCAAAGCATTTTCAATATCACTGGCCGATTTATAAGCATTTCCGGTTGTGAGGCTCGATTGCGGAGTATCATCCAGAAATTTCTGGCATGAGACTGTTACCACTGATATGATTATCAACAGGTAAACGAGATATGTTGGGTTTCTTTTCATCTTTTTAAATTTTATATATTTCAAAATTAGAATGTTACGTTTAGTCCGAATACGAAGTCTCTTGATTGAGGATAGGTTCCGAAATCAACGCCGGGTGCTGTATTTTTACTCGTATTGTCCTGGTTCGAAGCACTGAAAGCACTTACCTCAGGGTCGAATCCGGAGTATTTTGTGAAGGTTAACAGGTTTTCGCTTGTAACATAAACCATCAATCGGCTGATTCTGAGTTTACTAATTACCGATTTCGGCAAACTGTAACCTAAGGTTACTGATTTCAGACGCAGGTAAGATCCGTTTTCGATGTATCGTGATGAAACTTCCGAGTTGGAAACATCGTCTTTTATTGCTCTTGGGATATCAGTGATATCGCCCGGATTCTTCCATCTGTCAACTACGGCTGCTGACTGGTTCATTCCCAAACGCATCGACTCCGACAGGATTTTGGTTGCATTGAAAATGTCGTTGCCCTGCACTCCCTGAATAAAAACATCGAGTGTAAAATTCTTATAACTCAATGAGTTGCTGAGTCCGTAAATGAAATCAGGATTGGCATTCCCGATAACAGTTTTGTCGCTGTCATCGATTGCGCCATCAGGCTGACCGGTAAGGTTACCTGCTTCGTCAAGACCATTAATATCCCTGTAAATGATATTGCCGGTTGCCGGATCAACACCATCTGATATTAAACCATAGAATGAACCCAATGGCAATCCTTCTTTAACATACGTCAGGTTGTAAGTTGTTCCGGCAGGGTTGATGGCGCCCGAATGGATCGTGGTTCCAACGATATCCAATACTTCACTTTTGTTGAACGAAATATTGAAATCGGTATTCCATTTTAAATCACCTTTTACGATATTTCTTGAGCCAATCTGAAACTCGAAGCCTTTGTTCTGAAGGCTGCCAGCGTTTTGCAAGGCTGTATTGCCGGGTATCCCCACGCTGGCTGGTATTGGCACATAAAGTAACAAATCGGAAGTTTTCTTGTTGTAATAATCCGTGGTGAAAGTGATTCTGCTGTCGAGGAAAGCGATATCAAGTCCAATGTTAAACTGGGCCGTTTTTTCCCAACGGAGCGCCGAATTTTCCAGGGTATTTGGTAAATAAGCATTCACAACACCACCTCCGAAAATATAGGCTGCAGGGCTGACCAATCCATACCAGGCATAAGGATTTGCATTGTCGTTACCAACCAAACCCCAGCCGACACGCAGTTTCAGATCGTTGATGTTTTTCACATTTTTGAAGAAACTTTCGCTTGAGATGCGCCATCCTGCTGAGAATGACGGGAAATATCCCCAACGGTTATCCGAAGAGAACTGACCGGAACCATCGGCTCTGAAATTGGAAGTAAGTAAGTATTTATCGTTAAATGCATAGTTTAACCGTGCAATAAAAGCGGCATGTGATTTATCGTAAACCGACACCTGCGGGACACCCTGCACCGTACCGGCAGTTACTGTTGTGATTGCTGTGCTCCCGCCAAACCCATGTGAACTGATATCAACTGTGCGTGCGTTTTCTTTGGATGCAACAAAACCCGCCAGCAACGAAAAATCATGCTGATCAACTTTTTGGGTGTAGTTCAGCGTATTTTCGGCTACCCAATAATTAAATTCGCTGTCACTCTCACTTGCCAAACCGTCCATCGAACGGCCATAGCTTGTTTGCGAAGGATTCTGGAACGAAGTATAAATACCATTGCTGTGTTCGAGACCCAACAGACTCTTGAATTTGAGGTTAGGCAGAATACTTACTTCGCCAAACACATTGCCATGAAACCTGTTGTGGTTATATACCTGATCGGGTTGATAAACAGTCGAATACGGGTTTTCAAGATCGGGGATAAACGGATTTACAGCATATTGATCCGGGTTTTCTTTGTCCCAGATACCAATGATAGGCACGGCGGTGAGCAAACGTGTGATTACCCCGTTGCGGTTGTTTTCCGAAACGGATACATCCGACCATTTGTCGTACGACAGACTTGTTCCTACTTTGAAGAAATCGCTCACAGTGTGATCGAGATTTACTTTAAAGGTGGCCCTGTCAACACTATTGTTCAATACGATCCCTTCCTGATTGACGAGCGAACCCGAAATATAATAATTTGTATTTTCGTTACCGCCTGTCACCGATAGTTGATAGTTTTTAGTGATCGCGTTTCTGAAAATCTCATCCTGCCAGTTTGTATTTGCATTGTAAACATCCCAGTCGATTTCCTGAAGTCCCAATTCTGTTGCCAGATCTTTAAATTCAGAACTATTCAGGACTGACATTTTTTTCCAGGCTTTTGAGGTCATTAATGAGGTATTAAAATCAACCTTTGTCTTTTGATTTTTACCGCGTTTGGTAGTGATCAGGATAACACCATTGGATCCACTGCTTCCGTAAATTGCTGCTGATGAAGCATCTTTCAAAACGGTAAAGCTTTCAATATCAGCCGGATTGATTTCGTTTGTATTGTAGGTTTGAACCCCGTCAACGATATACAATGGTTCGCTTCCCGATGTAATTGAGGAGGTACCACGAACTTTAATCGAGAAACCGGCCTGAGGCTGACCCGACGATCTGATTACCTGCACACCGGCGGCTTTTCCTTCGAGTGAATACCCAAACTGGGTGTTTGGACGATCTTCAAGTTCTTTTGAAGAAATTACCGAAACAGCGCCTGTAACATCTTTTTTCATCTGGGTACCGTAACCAATCACGACAACTTCGCTGAGGCTTTTGATCGATTCCTGCAAAGTGACATTGATGGTTGTTCTTCCGCCGACGGCCACTTCCTGCGTTTCAAATCCAACAAAAGAGAACACAATCGTTCCGTCAGCAGGCACCAGAATCGAGTAATTACCATCGATATTGGTAGTATTGCCGGAAGTTGTGTTTTTTACCACAACATTTACACCGGGCAACGTGGAGCCACCGGCATCTTTCACCAGCCCTTTTACTGTTATGTTCTGGGCATAAACGCCAAGGTGCGCAACCAATATAAGGATGGTTGTAATCCAGAGTATCCTCTTTTGAAGGACAGACCTGGTCTTGAAAAGTAATTTGTTTTTCATGGGTTTTGGTTTTGATTCAACTTTATTTAAATTTAGATAGGAATAGTAAGTCTGTTCGTTAACCCTATTTCAATAACAAAACCGTAAAAGCATTGATTTTTATGCCTTTACAATCTATATGAATCAAAGATACTGCAAACTATATTTGTGTATGTAGTGATTTGCGTATTATAAAACCCAAAATGCGCACTTTTCGTAGTTACAATACAAAATGCAACCGATTGCAATGGCAAAATAAAGGTTTTTTGAACTCGATCGGGTTGAAGAATTATGCTTCCGGTATCGTTCGTAATGTTGCGCAGAGCCTTACAAATCTGAGAAATCAAGTCGGCAAAACCTTATGAACCGCTCATAAACATTGTCGTTTATTCTTTATTTGCTATGAATTTTCGCCGGTATTTAAGCGGTGTGGTTCCCTTGATCTGTTTGAAAAGACGTGAAAGATTTTTGCTTTCGCTGAATCCTGATTCAATGGCGATTTCGGCAATTGACTTATCCGTTTCCAATAATTTATTGGTAAACTTTTGAATTCTGAGGTTGCAGATATATTTGTAAACCGCCGAACCGGTAACTTCAAAAAAACGGATTTCGAGTGCTCTTCTCGAAAGCGGGACTTTTTTAAGTACATCTTTCACGTTGATATTGTTGTCGATATTCAGGTGGATGTATTTCAAAGCGGCTGCGATATATTTATCAGTCGTAGCACAGATGTCGGTCGATTGCCGGGTGATTACATGGGTAGGTTTAACAATGATATCATATCGTCCGGTTTGCTTATTCAAAATCAACAAATCCATCAGCCGGGCTGTTTCGTAACCACCGTGTTCGATGTCGAGGTTGATACTCGACAAAGGCGGGTCCGAGAGGTTACAGGTCAATTCATCATTATCGACACCCAGCACTGCAATTTCTTCAGGAATCTGAATACCGGCATGTTTGCATGCCTCGGTAATATGGTTCCCGCGCTCATCATCGCAGGCCATAATGGCAATGGGTTTTGGTATCGATTTGAGCCACTGGCTTAATGCCGAAGGCATATAATGCCAAAGTTCGCGCGAAGGCGTTTCCTCGTGCTCATATGAATGAACCGTATATCCATGTTCGGTCACAAATTCTTCAAATCCTTCGGCACGTTCACGCGACCATACAATATTTCGAAAACCATAGAATGCAAAATTCTTAAAGCCTTTATTGAGAAAATATTCAGCCCCCATTCTTCCGGTTTCGAAATAACCCCCCGTGATATTGGGAATATCGCTGAATCGTTCCTTGAAATCTTCGGCAATGATCGGGATACCGGCATCAAGTATCTTTCTGATATCGGATGAATTATAAAGTTGCGCAATGATACCATTGGCCTCCCATTCTTTTGCAAATTCGAGCACGCGATCCATACCGAGTGTTTCGCGGTAATGCAGCGGCATACGGCAAAAAACCCAGGGACCATGTTCTTTCGAATACCTGGTTATCCCTTTCAGCAGATTTTTACCATACTCTTCCGAAATATCAAAAAGCAGGATGATTTTATGCATACAATACGCTGTTTCGAATCATTGTCAGAAACAAATATATGAATTATCCCATCTATTAATCTGCCGTCAATGATAGGGTTTGAGTTTCAATGTTCCAGCCCGATATTACGAGTTTATGTTTCGCCGTTTTTATTGACGATTTAGGGACCAGACAACGGATGTTTCGTTTTTCGCCGGGCAGAAGGCTAAAATAGTTATCATCCCAGAAAACCGGTGAAACCTGATCACCGGATTCATTTGTTAATGCCGGATTGATAAGGAAAGCGATCTTATTGCCCTGGTTCGCTATCGTTGTGGTTAATTCAAAATTTTCGCCCGTTTCAACGTAAACACACGAGGCAGATACAGATGTTTGAGAAAGTGTATCGAGCCAGGTGAAGTCGGCAAATTCTTTTAAAGGTGTGTAAGCCCAGGTAGTTTTATCCCAGTCGAACACATCCTGTCCCTTTGAAAGCCAATAAAAATTCTGAGAAATCAGTTTATCATGGCTATCCATTAACTTTAAGTCGAGGAAACCATGGGCAGAAACAGGATTTAATCCGATGATTTTTTCGGATTTGTTTGAACTGATCGTAAAATTCACTTCTTTTTGAAACAAAACATTTGAATTCAGATCGAACAGTTTGATGGTAGCTTTAATATCCTCAACATCTAAGCTTGTTTCGTTTACTGCAATCACTGTGTTATTGCTATAATCATAGATAAGCTGTAATGGTTCATTGGCTTTGCGTACAGCATAATAGGCCGGAGTGGGCAACAGGTAATAATCATACAGATGCCAATAAATTGAAGGCCAGGCCGCGTTTAACATCCATTGAATGATACCGGTCGTTTTTGGTAATCTGGCTCTGAAAGCCTCAAACATGGCACGCATAGCCTCATAGGACTGGGCATCAGCTTTCTTCATGAATCCATCGATTCCCGACGACATTCCGTACCTGTTTTCGATCATACGTGTGGTAACTTCCATCGTGTTGAAACCCTGTAACGAATGCGTACAGTGATAATCCCATGCCTTGCCTGCCGGCCACAGCTTATCGGCAGGAATCATTTTTTTTATCGATTCGAATTGTGGTATCTGAGCCCCGGGACCGGTTTCGGTATTAAATCCAAATGCACCGCCATTGATGGTATCCATATACCAATACACCGGAGCCACATATTCGTAAGGTCCGTTCATTTTTACACCGGTTGGCCCGCTTAATTCACTCACGCGGGTACCGGCTGATAACAGGTATGGTCGGTCGTCAATTTCACCAAGCAGGTTTTTGTATCGCTGTTCAAGCTTTGGCCGTGGAAGTTTGTCGCTTCCAAGCAGCCATACAAAAATGGATGGATGGCGACGTAACCAGAGGATTTGATCGCGCAGTGATTCAACTGCCAGATCCATCTCTTCTTCCGATTTTATACCACCAAACTCATCGCAGGGCTTCCCAAAATATTCTTCCCATTCCCACTGACAACTCCAACCGGCCATGATCATGATACCATATTTGTCGCACAGATCATACAAATCGTGACTTGTACCCCAAAAGCTCTCGAGCCGGATGGTATTGAGGTTCATGTGTTTAACATAGCGAATTTGGGTTTCCAGGCTGTTTTTTGTGTCGCGCAGAAAAATATCATCCGTCCAGCCGGCACCTTTAATCAGTACTTTTCTGCCGTTCAGCGTGAAACCCTTATGACCGGCGGCATTTGTATAACTTCCAACCTGCCTAATACCAAATGATATTTTCACAGAATCTGTAATCCTGCCTGATGTTGTAAATTGAAGCGACAGGTCGTACATTTCAGGTTCACCCAGATTGTTACACCACCATAGTCGTGGATTCAAAACATATAATGCGGGGATTTCGGCCGGTGAAAGTGATATTTCTTTCGTTTCGCCGGCTTGCAAGGTGACCGGAAAATTAAAAACATTATTTTCAAGATTACCGCTGACAAACCCTTGAATTGTCAACTGTGATTTATTAACAAGTGTTGTTTTAACAGTAAGCCAGGCTTCTTTCAAGGATAACGTGTCCACAATTGTTTGCACCGTGGTATTCTTCATGTTAACTTCACCTGTGATTTCGATGTAAACCGGGCGCCAGATACCCATGTTTTCGTCAGCTGGTCTTGGATTCCAATCGACAAAGCCAAGGTTCAAATCACCGGCTTGTGCCCTGAAAACCTCAACGGCGAGTATATTTCCATTTTCATGAACCAAACCGGTAATATCAAATTCGAACTGGCGGAAGGTACCCGAAACACTGTCGCGTGAAGCAATTAATATCCCATTCAACCAGATGTTGGCACGATAATTTATTCCATCAAAATGCAGCGTAATATGTTCACCGGCTTTTGTTACAGGCAATTCAAATTCTTTTCTGAACCACCACGATTCGTCGAATTGCCGGGTATCAATCGATTTATAATTTTCGCCAACAAACAGATCATTATACAATCCGTTTGCCGTTAGAATCCCCATCACCGTGGCCGGAACCGAAGCTTTATACCAGTTTTCGGGTTTATAGGAAACCGATGATAACGCAACACCCGTTTGTTGCAGTTCTCCGGATTTCCGGATATACCAATTATCAGATAAAACAATTTTGCGCGGACTTTTGTTCCCGGTATTTGAAAATGTCCGTGGCGAGATTGTTACTGCAATCAGAAACAAAATAATATGTAAACACTTTAGTTTCATTATTATACAATATTATTAGTATAAGCCTACAGCGAAATATAAGCCCAAAATAAGCGCCCTAATTTAGCTTTCTTTCATGTATGTAATTTGGGGCGATTGAAAAAATAATTAATCAGTGGATCTGTTCACCAACGAAGCAGCGCCAAGGAGCGACATATTATCTGAGACAGAACAAATGATTTTTATGTTCCTGACCGATTCTTTATAATAACATGCTGTAAATTCGTCAATCATTGCTTCTTCAAAAAATGAATATGCTTTCGCGATTGAACCTCCCAAAACGATCATTTCGGGATCATACGTGTAAACTACTGCTTTGAGTAAATTTCCCATATGAAAACCAAATTCTTTCCATTGATCCAGGGCAGTTGCGTTTTTTAACAGCGCCTCGTTGTGAGCTGTTTCAGCGGTGGTGCCGTGTTTGGTGCTAAAAAAATCGCTGCTCGTATAAAACTCGTACGTATGATCGAGATAGGGTAGCATCCCTATTTCGCCGGCGCCGCAATTTCGCCCGTTATAAAGTTTATTATGGATGATAATACCCGCGCCAAGTCCGGTACCTAAAGTAAGGCCAACGATATTAGCATAATCCTGAGCAACACCATAAAGATGCTCACCCAGCACAAAGCAATTTACATCGTTATTAACAAAGGTAGGAATATGAAATGTTTCTTCGAGAATTGTTTTCAATGCAACTTTTTTCCATGAAGGAATGTTTACCACATTATACACGATACCTTTTTCGGTATCAACAACCGAAGGTACGCCAATACCTATTCCTTTTACCTGCGCATTAATCAGTGGCGCGATGGCTCCGGTCAATTGCGATAAGGTTCTGTCCAAAGAATCTTTATCGGTGAGTGTATAATGCCTTTCCTCAAGCAATTTACCGTTATTTATCAGCCCTGCCCTGATGTTTGTTCCTCCTAAATCGACACCTATAATCATGAAATATTGAATTTAACGATGAATAATTATCTCCTGATTTTATGTCCTGAGATAGCATAGTAAAGTATGAAAAGATAAATGGGTACCATGATCCATAATGCCTGCTGGTAACCGATGGTCATGGATAGTTTAATGTAAGTGGGTGGTATAAGCGCACCGCCGGCAATACCCATGATCAGCATTGCCGAAGCAAGCTTTGTATATTTACCAAGATCCTGCAGAACCAATGGCCAGATTGCCGGCCACATCAGAGCGTTGGCAAGGCCAAGGAGTGTTATAAAAAAAACAGGATCGGGAAGTATGGGAATGTTAATAAAAGCAATTGAATTCATCCAGCCTAATACGCTTCCAAATAAGGCATTATTAGCCTGGTTACTAAAAATAGCACCCATTGCAAAAAAAGCGCCCAATATTGCCGAAACCCGTAATGCCATGGATTGACTAATGTATTTCGGAATGGTGAAAATACCAATCAGGTAACCGATAACCATGAATGCCATGGTAAAATTCGTGAGTTGCGATGCATAATCGAGGTTAAGGTGGCGGCCAAACTGGCTGATGCTGTCACCAGCCATCACTTCCACACCAACATAAACAAACAAGGCGATTGCTCCAAGCAAAAGATGTGGGATTTTGAGTGCCCCGGGGATCTGTTTTATGAAATTTTTCAGACTCTCATTTTTGTCATCCTCAACATCAATAGTTTCCGGAAGTGGTGAAAATTTAATCATTACCGCCAACAATAAAAGCACAAACGCCATCACCATATAAGGGTCAACAAGTCGCGATGCAAGTTCGTTCAGGGCATAGGTTTTTTCAATTTCATCCAATAACTTCAGGTTCGCGGGCTTAAACTTATCCATGCCATGCATCACCAGGGCGGTAAGGATAAGCGGACTGATAAAGCCTGCCAGTTTATTACTTATTCCCATCATCGATATTCTTGCAGCAGCGCTTTCACGTGGGCCAATGATGGTTATGTAAGGGTTTACAGCCGTTTGCAACAATGCCAGTCCGGTTCCCATGATGAAAAGACCGGTGAGGAAAACACCAAACACACGACTGTATGCCGCCGGGATAAACAGCAAGGCACCCAAACTCATCACCAGAAGTCCCAGGCTCATACCGTTTTTATAACCCGTTTTCTTTAAAACGAAAGAAGACGGAAGCGCCATGACAAAGTAGGCAATATAAAAAGCCAATGTTATCAGACTGGCTTCGAAAGGCGTCAATTCACAGGCGGTTTGAAGGAAGGGTATGAGAGTCCCGTTCAACCAGGTTACAAAACCGAAAATAAAAAACAAGGCACCGATTATACTTATCGACAGCACATAGCTGCCTGATTTTGAGGTAGGTGGACGTGTCATAGGTTTAAAACTATGAATTGATGGTAAAAAATGAAATACTATCCGAGTTGATATCTGACAAACACTTCAATGGCTTCATATTCGGCCATGCCCATTTTATCATACAGCATGGCTGTGTGATGGTTACGTTCCTCGGCGCGTTGCCAGAATTCGCGGTTATCGGCACCCGGGAAAAGTGGGCGGTCTTTTTGCGACTGGTGTTTGAAAATAGCATTCCGTTTTATATAAACTTCTTCGGGGCTTAGTGGTACAGCCATTTCGGCCTGATCAATATCCCATTCCTGCCAGGCTCCACGATAGAGCCACACATGGCAATCTTTTATCCATGCTTCGTCTTTCAGACGATATAAGGCCTCAAGTATGGCATTCATACAAACGCGGTGCGTGCCATGCGGATCCGAAAGGTCGCCTGCTGCATAAATTTGGTGTGGTTTAATCTGCTGAAGCAAATCAACCGTGATCTGGATATCTGCTTCGCTTAATGGTTTTTTCTTCACTACGCCTGTTTCGTAGAAAGGAAGATCCAGAAAATGGACTTTTTCCTCGGGGACACCAACGTAACGCACCGCGGCTTTGGCCTCACCACGCCGGATGGCGGTCTTTAACTGCTGAATTTCTTTCGAATCGATCTGACCGGGTTTTTTGTTCTGAAAGTAATCTTTTATATTTCTGTATATCGCCTCAGTATCAACGCAGTTCATATCAAAAATATGCTTGTATTCTCTCGTGAAATCGAGAAAACGGAGTACATCATCGTCGAATACTGCGATATTACCCGAGGTTTGATACACGGTGTGAACGATATGACCTTGCTCAACCAACCGTGCCAGTGTTCCTCCCATCGAAATAACATCGTCATCGGGATGCGGGCTAAAGACAACCACCCGTTTCGGGAAAGGTAATGCCCGTTCGGGACGGGTTGAATCGTCAGCATCGGGTTTGCCGCCGGGCCATCCGGTGATTGTATGTTGCAAATCGTTAAATACTTTGATGTTAATTTTATTCGATGGACCCCTTTCAGCCACCAGATCGCTCATCCCATTGTCGTTGTAATCGCGGTCGGTTAATTTAAGAATGGGTTTTCCCTGTTTCTGACATAGCCAAACCACGGCCTTACGCACCAGATTGTTAGTCCAATCACACGAACCAACCAGCCAGGGTGTTTTTATACGTGTGAGTTCGGCCGAAGCAGCCTGATCGAGGATCACTCGGGTTTGGGGATGATATTGTAGATAAGAGGTTGGAACACTATCGGTTACCTCTTCCTCCACCGCTTTGCGGATAATGGGTGCCTTGCCTTCACCCCATGCCATCAGGATGATTTTCTTCGATTTCATGATACTCCCAACGCCCATGGTGATGGCTGTACGTGGTACATTTTCTTCACCAAAAAAATCGCTCGAAGCATCGGTTCTGGTGATATGATCGAGTGTGATAATACGGGTAGGGGAGTTCAGGTGTGAACCCGGCTCATTGAAACCGATATGACCTGTACGACCAATACCTAAAAGCTGAATATCGACCCAGCCACTTAATTCAATCAGGTGGTCATAATTGCGGCAATAATCAACCACCTTATCCTTTGGGAGTGTTCCATCAGGAATGTGAATGTTTTCGGGTAATATGTCGATATGATCAAACAGATATTCGTGCATGAACCGGTTGTAGCTTTGCAAGGATTTGGGATGAATAGGATAATATTCATCGAGGTTAAAAGTGATAACATTTACAAAACTAAGCCCTTCCTTTTGATGCATACGGACGAGTTCATCATACACCTTTATTGGTGAAGAACCCGTTGCGAGCCCAAGCACACAGTTTTTGCCTTCCTGTTGTCGTTGCCGGATGAGTGCTGCAATTTCCTGCGCAATAGCCACCGAAGCCTGGTTTGCATCCGGGAAAATGGCAACGGGCATTTTTTCGTGCCGCTTTACGAAATCATCGGGTTCAAATCCATACTGCATTAAACCGGAGTTATTGGTGCGATAAGTTTGATGTAACATTTGATAATGAATTAAATTCTATTTGTTCTTATTTATATAATTATTCTAAAAAAATATCCTACACATCCATCCACGCTGATTATAAACATGATCACAACAAATTCATTTTATCTGGCATTTATTTTAAACCAATGATAAAGTTATCCTTTTGAATGATACAATAGTTATAAAGAACTACTTTCGATCTGATCACAGACTGAACATACAAAACTATTGGACAAATAGATTTATTGCAATTTAAATCGCGTATTTTAATCTTCTAATTGCGTAATTTGATTAAAATCAAAAAAAAATCCGATGTTAACAAACTGATTTTTCCATGGATACTGTTTTTAATTTTTCCATCACCTTTATATTATTATCAGAATTAAAGTATTTTTGAAAAGTAATCAAGCAATTCTACCAATGAAAACAGTTATTACCCTACTACTTTTTTTTATTTTCACTTTGAATGGTATTTGTCAGCAACCGGCTTCCATTGAAAGCAATAAAGCCGTAAAATATGGCAGCATGGAACGTGTCAGACAGCCAGGACAGGATTATCCTGATTATCCACGACTTCAACTGTCAGAGAATAGCAAGGCTATTGAGCTGCCAGCCGTTGTTGATAACTCAAATCTTCCCTATCTGCGTCCGGTGTATGATCAAATGCATGAGGCTACTTGTGAACAGGACGCAACAATACTATATAATTTTTGTTATGAGATAAACCGTATGCGTCAACTTCCGTCTGACACTATCACCAATCAGTTTCCCGAGCATTTTGCCTATAATTTTATGACTTCCATTGTTGATTATGGATTTTCAGGTGTCAATTATTTTCATACATTCGATATTATGTACGATGCCGGTAGCCCGACCATCAGCATGTATGGTGATATACGTGGAGCTTTACACTGGATGAGCGGTTATGAAGGGTATTTTCAGGCGATGCACAACCGGATTTCGGGTATCAGTTCGATCTATACAGGTACTCCGGATGGTCTGTTGGTTTTAAAACACTGGCTAAATGACCACCTGGATGGATCTGAAACCGGTGGTGTTGCCACTTACTCTGCGGATGAATCTTATGGACCAAAAATACTACCCGAAGGAACACCGGAAGCAGGAAAACATGTACATGAAATTTTCGGTGAAACGGCCGGACATGCCATGACTATTGTGGGTTACAATGATTCGATCCGCTATGATGTGAATGGAGATGGGATTTTTACCAATAATCTTGATATCACAGGCGACACAGTTGTAGATATGTGTGACTGGGAGATTGGTGGATTTAAGATGATTAATTCCTTTGGGATTTACTGGGCTGATTCGGGCTTTTGTTATGTGTTGTACCGAACATTGGCCATGAAATATGGCGAGGGTGGTATCTGGAACAATTCGGTGCATATCATTCATCCAGACACCACCGCCAAACCGCTCCTCACCATTAAAGCAACGATTCGGCACAACAATAGGGGAATGATCAGGCTACTCGCCGGTATTGCGACCGATAGCACAAACTATAATCCTACAGTTACCCAATCATTCTCCATTTTTAATTACCAGGGTGGCGATCATTATATGGATGGTAGCCATGTTTCGTCAGGTGAAACACTCGAACTGGGATTGGATATTTCACCTTTGCTCAGTCATGTTCGAGGCAATGAACCCTTTCGGATATTTTTGATGGTGGACGAAAAGGATTCGGAAAATAAAGGAAACGGATCATTATTAGACTTTTCGGTTCTCAATAATATGAATCAGGAAGTTATTGAATTTCAAAGCCCTGATGTACCGATGGCCTTGCTTGACAACGACAGAACATTTGCCTCCGTTGTGGTGAATGCAGCAGTAAATCCTGTTGATTTTCAACCTAACGGACCTATAGTTCTTTCAACCCAAAATGACACCAGCATACAATTTACTGCTTCCGGTGGTTTTCCACCTTATTCCTGGTCGCTCAACCCGTTTTATACCGAAACGGAAAGCCATGCAAACTATTCAACTTCGGATGGTACCATGCTTGAACCAACCGATGATAATGCCGGTTTTGCCGAGGTGCCGCTTCCTTTCAGTTTTCCGTTTTTCGGGCAGGAATACGACACCCTGTATATGCATGTGAACGGATATATTTTATTCGACAGGCAGGATATGCCCTATTATTATTTATTATATGATGATAACTACATGAAGCAAATCAGGGTTATTTCAGGATATATGAACCATGGTCTGGCTTTAAATCATATTGAAGATAATATTTCATACAAAAGTTATACTGACAGCCTGGTATTTCATTGGAGGATTTCGGCCAATGAAGATTCAGGAACCGTAAACTTTTCAACCACAGTATTTCCGGATGGGAGGATTCAACACCACTATGGACAGATAGATGCACAGCTTACTTTGCCACCTGTTATCGGGTTGGGCGATGGCAGCCGGAATAGTTCGTATTTCAGTCGGAAGAACAAAATCATTCCTACTGAGGGTGACATCATCCGTTTTATTCCTTCTGCCCTACCCGAAAATATTTCGATAAGCAACGATGGCCTTCTGTTTGTTGAAGCCGGAACAACAGGATTTTCAGATAAAATTACTATCCAGCTAACCGATACACAACGGCTTTATCAGGAGAGAAACATTACCCTGACTTCTGGTCCTGAAGTTAAGATCCGACTTGCCGATTCGCTGGCCCTGTTGCGGCCAGGCGAGGTAGCGCCACTTCTGATTGAAGTGTTTAACCATGGAAACGACACCATCAAAGGGCTTCTTCTGAATATAAAACCGACAAGCCGAAGCTGTAGTATCAACGGAAACGATACCGAAGGTATAAATCTTTTACCAGGTCAAAGTGTGCGAATTGAGGATAAATTTAGTCTCCGGATCAGTGATACCGTCACCCGGCCGCAGATTGTTGGTGTTGAGTTAACTGGGACTTTGGATTATTTTGTTTTTCACAGCTTTCAGGATTTTCAGCTTGATGTACCTGTTTTTAGCATCATGCCTCCTGTAGTGGTGGATGGTAACAACAAGAGGATTGAACCTGGTGAGAAAGCCTTACTTATGTTTAAGGTTTACAATCTGGGAAATGCACCAGAAGGCCGTCTTCGCGTTAAAGTTTCAACCGATGACCCATTCGTGGGTATCTCCGGTAAGGATGTCTTTGAAACGGAAGAACTCAAAGGATCGGGGATGTTTCAGGTTATACCCGTCGTTCAAACCAATGTTTCCACTCCGAACGGGACAATCATCCGTATTCGTTTGGATATCTACCTTCATGAAACCCGGATTCTGACAAAAGAATTTGAATTGGAGATAGGGAAATCGCCCATTTTGATTTGCGATATCTCAAAGTATCACAACCTTACCACTTCACTTGAAAGTGATCTGCGTGATTTAAATATCAGTTATGCCCGATCAATAAAGATTAATGATGAGATATTGACCAATGATATTTTATTTTTTAACATGGGGATTGGTTCTTACAATATCAGTCCCAATCAACATGAAGACAGTTTGTTGGTGCATTTTATGGATAATGGAGGCAATATCTTTAGTGAAGGTGGAATTTATTTATTGCAGCCATCCCAATATAAAGATCGTTTGCATATTGATGTTGGACTTGATGCCGTAACTATTCCTCCGGATACTATTATGGGAATAACTGATACCCCTGTCGAAGGGCTTCAGTTTGACTACAGCGGGCCATTTTCATATATTTTAAATTTGTTACCCATTGAACCTGCTGAAGCATGGATGGCTGATAAAAACAGCGGGTTGAATTTTATTGCCGCTTACGATAATGGCAATTACCGGTCCCTCTTCTCATCCATGTATTACGGTGGTCTGCAATCAATTCATGGTTCCGACCGGCGCGAACTACTCCGTCGCTACCTCGAATTTCTTGGTTACCCTACAAATCCTCTGGCGGCAAACTTTAAAGCCGACAGCACATTCATCTGCAAAGGATCAGATGTTCATTTTGAACCATTTTGCAACGGTAACCCGACTAACTTTCACTGGACTTTTGAGGGAGGAGCGCCATCAGAATACGAAGGCCCAAATCCGGTTATTACTTACGAAACCGAAGGTTACTTTGGGGTAACCTTAACTGTTTCTGACGGACAAACCTCAAATACTTTTTCACTTGAAAATTTCATCATGGTGGATCAATGTATTGGTATTCCTGAAGAAAAATACCCTACCTTGGTATTGTATCCTAATCCGGCAAACGAAATGATTACCATCAGAACCGGGACGTTGACCGGTAATCAGGCTATCCTTATTGTAAGTGATCTGAGCGGCAGAGTGGTTTTAAGGCAGGCTGTGGCAGCGGGTCTGACCGAGATTCAGCTTCCCGTTTCAACACTTAGGCCGGGTTGTTATCTGATCACATTTACGGATGCAAATCATCGGCAAAGCGCTGTTATGATTCGTTAAAAAAGCTTTTACAGAACCTCAGTGTAAAGTTTGTGAACACCAGGAATGATACCCGGAATTAAAGTATTTTTGAAAAGTAATCAAGCAATTCTACCAATGAAAACAGTTATTACTCCACTACTTTTTTTTATTTTCACTTTGAATGGCATTTGTCAGCAATCAACTTCAATTGAAAGCAATAAAGCAGTTAAATATGGCAGCATGGAACGTGTCAGGCAGCCAGGACAGGATTATCCTGATTATCCACGACTTCAACTGTCAGAGAAAAGCAGAGCTATTGAGTTGCCAGTCGTTGTTGATAACTCAAATTTACCTTACCTGCGTCCGGTGTATGATCAAATGCATGATGCTACTTGTGAACAGGCAGCAACAATACTTTATAATTTCTGCTACGAAATAAACCGGATGCGCCAACTTCCGGCTGACACTATCACCAATCAGTATCCCGACCATTTTGCATATAATTTTATGACTTCCATTGTTAATTATGGCTTTTCAGGCGTCAATTATTTCCACACCTTCGATATCATGTACGATGCCGGTAACCCGACCATAAGTATGTATGGTGATATAAGTGGAGCTTTACACTGGATGAGTGGCTATGATGGTTATTTTCAAGCGATGCACAACCGGATTTCGGGTGTCAGTTCAATCTACACAGGAACACCGGATGGCCTGTTGGTTTTAAAACACTGGTTAAATGACCACCTGGATGGATCTGAAACAGGTGGTGTTGCCAATTACACAGCAGGTCAGTTATATGGACTAAAAATACTACCCGAAGGAACACCGGAGGCAGGAAAACATGTACAGGATATTTTTGGTGATGAAGCTTCACATGCTATGACTATCGTGGGTTATAATGATTCGATCCGCATTGATTTGAACGGCGACGGACTTTACACCAACCATCTCGATATTACAGGTGATACTTTGGTAGATATGTGCGACTGGGAGATTGGGGGTTTTAAAATGATTAATTCTTATGGAGATTATTGGGCAGATTCGGGCTTCTGTTATGTGCTGTACCGAACATTGGCTTTGAAATATGGCGAGGGTGGTATCTGGAACAATTCGGTGCATGTGTTGCATCCCGATACTACCGCAAAACCGCTTCTCACCATCAAAGCAACGATTCGACACAACAAAAGGGGAATGATCAGGCTACTCGCCGGTATTGCGACCGATACCACAAACTATTTACCTTCTGTTACACGATCATTCTC
>JABFQW010000040.1 GCA_013141455.1 Bacteroidales bacterium | reverse complement strand
CTGTCTTTTTAGAATAACGCACTGAGTTTCCTGTTTTTTCATTTATTTTACGACCTATCCGTGTAGGTTTGCCCTTTGCATCAACAATTTTTAAGTTTGATACATGTACCGGTGCTTCCTTTTTCAGGATACCACCCTGTGGGTTTTTGGCATTGGGTCGTGTGTGTTTCGAAACCAGGTTTACGCCTTCGACGATTGCCCTGTTTTTTTCAACATCGACAATAAGTACCTTACCCTGGTCGCCTTTATGATCGCCGGCTATCACGATTACGCTATCGCCTTTTTTTATGTGCAACTTGTTCATGGTTCTGTTTCTTTTATTATTATAGCACTTCAGGGGCCAGCGAAACGATTTTCATAAATTGTTTCTCTCTGAGTTCACGTGCAACTGGTCCGAAAATACGTGTTCCAACCATTTCACCGGCAGCATTTAGCAGAACGACCGCATTGTCTTCGAAACGGATATAAGACCCATCATTACGACGAGTTTCTTTTTTTGTCCGGACAACCACAGCTTTTACCACTGCTCCTTTTTTAACGGTTCCACTTGGGAGTGCATGTTTCACGGCAACCACAATCTGATCGCCAATGCGGGCATAGCGTTTACCTGTTCCACCCAAAACCCTGATGCAAAGAACTTCTTTGGCACCGCTGTTATCGGCTACTGTAAGTCTTGATTCTTGTTGTACCATTTTATTTAGCCCTTTCGATTATTTCAACCAATCTCCAACATTTGTTCTTACTTAACGGACGCGTTTCCTGAATCCGGACTGTATCGCCGATATGGCAGTCGTTTATTTCGTCGTGTGCCATAAAACGGTTGGTTTTTTTAACAAACTTTCCGTAGATAGGATGCTTCACGCGACGTTCGATTTGAACAGTAATAGATTTATCCATCTTGTTACTGACAACGATGCCAATTCTTTCTTTTCTTAGATTTCTAGTTTCCATCTTTCTACTAGTCCTTATGATTTATTAGTTGCTTCCATCGCACGTTTCCTTATCTCAGTTTTAATACGTGCAACGGTTCTGCGGTAAGCGCGTATTTTGTTAGGATTTTCGAGCGGTGAAACTGCATGGTTAAGTTTCAAACGAACCAATTGCTTACTTTCCTCTTCGAGGCGCTCGGTCAAATCGGGAGTGCTTAACTCTTTTATTACTTCTTGTTTCATTGCTTTATAGGTTTTCTTCAACGTAGTCTCTACGAACCACGAATTTTGTTAAAACAGGTAATTTTTGTGCAGCCAGTCGTAAAGCTTCTTTTGCTACTGCCAAAGGCACGCCTTCGGCTTCGAATATTATACGACCAGGAGTTATCGGAGCCACGAAATATTCAGGGGCACCTTTACCTTTACCCATACGTACCTCGGCCGGTTTCTTGGTTACCGGTTTATCGGGAAACACTCTGATCCAAATCTGACCTTCACGTTTCATATATCGGGTTACCGCTTGACGGGCAGCTTCGATCTGACGACCGGTGAGCCAAACTTCTTCGAGCGTTTTGATACCGAATGAACCAAATGCAAGCTGGTTTCCTCTTCCTGAGAGTCCTTTCATCTTGCCTTTCTGGTGTCTTCTATATTTTGTCTTTTTCGGCTGTAACATTGTTACTTAGGTATTTTGATTGAAAAAATTCTTATTTACGTCTTCTTTGGCGTGGTGCATTTCCACTCGGCTTGTTAGGAGCCGTTTGTTTCTTGATCCCACCACCAACGGTGCTTGGAACTAATTCTGGTCTTCCGTAAATTTCTCCTTTACAGATCCATACTTTAATACCAATACGACCATACGTTGTATGTGCTTCCACCAGTGCATAATCGATATCGGCGCGAAGTGTGTGCAATGGAATACGGCCTTCCTTGTAAGTCTCCTGACGCGCCATTTCGGCGCCACCAACACGACCTGAAATCATGACCTTAATACCTTCGGCACCAATGCGCATACTCGATGTGATAGCAGTCTTAATTGCACGACGGAATGAGATACGGCCTTCAATCTGTTTTGCAATGGTTGCTCCCACGATATAAGCATCGAGTTCGGGGCGTTTGATTTCGTTGATATTTATTTGCACTTCCTTACCTGTGAGTTTCTTCAACTCTTCTTTCAGCTTGTCAACTTCCTGTCCACCTTTTCCGATGATCATCCCCGGACGGGCGGTAGAAATTGTAACGGTTACAAGCTTCAAGCTACGTTCAATGTTGATCTTTGAAATGCCGGCTTTTCCGAGACGTGCATTGAGATATTTTCTGATTTTGTCGTCTTCGACAAGTTTACCTGAAAAATCTCTGCCACCGTACCAGATGGAGTCCCATCCTTTGATGATTCCTAACCTTAGACCTATTGGATTCGTTTTTTGTCCCATTCAATTATATCTTAACTGATTTCTGTCCTGAATTTATTCTTCTTTGCGGGTTCTGCTTCCGATAACCAGCGTAACATGGTTCGAGCGTTTGCGAACACGGTGTGCTCTTCCCTGAGGTGCCGGTTGAACTCTCTTCAACATGCGGCCTGCATCAACGAAAATTTCCTGTATGTAAAGGCCACTGTCTTCGATACGGGCACCTTCATTTTTTGCTTCCCAGTTAGCGATTGCTGAGCGCAACAGTTTGTAAACCCTGTTTGACGCTTCTTTTGGAGAAAATTGAAGGGCATGTAAGGCCAATTCAACTTTCATGCCTCTCACGAGGTCAGCCACCAAGCGCATCTTTCGAGGTGATGTAGGCACACTTTGCGCTTTCGCAACAAAGAATGATTTGTTTGCCGCTTTTCTTTCCTCAGCTTTGTTATGTTTTCTAGCTCCCATTGCTTAACTCTTTCTTTATTTTTTACCTTTATCTTTTTTACCGGCGTGACCGCGGAAAATACGTGTCGGCGAAAATTCTCCCAATTTATGACCAACCATATTTTCTGTCACATACACCGGAATAAACTTGTTTCCATTATGTACGGCAATGGTTTGACCAACAAACTCAGGCGCAATCATAGAGGCACGTGACCAGGTTTTGATTACACTTTTCTTTCCCGATTCAACATTATCCATTATCTTTTTTTCAAGTTTGAAATGGATATAGGGACCTTTTTTTAGTGAACGACTCATGTTATGATAATTAATTCTCCTGGTTAATCACTATTTCTTTCTTCTCTCAACGATATACCTGTCGGAAGCATTTTTCTTCGAGCGTGTTTTGAAGCCTTTTGCCGGGATACCTTTACGCGAACGTGGATGTCCACCGGTTGCCCTACCTTCACCACCACCCATCGTGTGACCTACAGGGTTCATAACAACGGCTCTCACTCTTGGGCGACGGCCTAACCAACGACTACGGCCTGCCTTGCCCGATTTTTCGAGGTTATGATCGGTATTCGAAACGATACCTATGGTAGCCATACATGTTTGAAGTATCATTCGGGTTTCACCTGAAGGCATGCGAAGAATCGCAAATTTACCATCACGCGACATCAACTGTGCATAGGTTCCGGCACTTCGCGCCATCTTTGCACCTTGACCCGGACGCAATTCGATATTATGTACTACGGTACCAAACGGGACTTCGCTCAAATACATCGCGTTTCCAACACTCGGGCTAACTCCTTTACCCGAAACAATTTCCTGTCCAACCTTGAGCCCGTTGGGAGCAATGATATACCGCTTTTCACCGTCAACGTAATTCAGCAAGGCGATGCGTGATGTCCTGTTTGGATCATACTCAATCGTCTTCACGGTGGCCGGGATACCTTCTTTATCGCGTTTGAAGTCGATAATACGGTATTTCTGTTTATGACCACCGCCAACATTGCGGATCGTCATTTTACCATCTTTATTACGTCCACCGGTATTCGACATCGGAGCCAGTAATGACTTTTCAGGTCTGTCAGTGGTAATTTCATCAAATGCGCTTATAATCTTAAAGCGCTGACCTGGGGTCGTTGGTTTATATTTCTTTAAAGCCATTTATCTAAATGTTGCTAAAAAAATCAATAGTTTCACCTGCAGCCAAAGTAACAACTGCTTTTTTAAAAGCGTTTGTTCTGCCGGAAATCACACCTGTTTTTGTGAAGCGTGATTTCAGCTTACCGGAATAATTCATCGTGTTTACAGCTTCAACTTCTACGCCGTAGAGTTCCTTAATGGCACCCTTAATCTGAAGTTTATTAGCCCTCTTGTCCACAATAAATCCATACCGATGAAGCTTTTCGCTTATGGCTGTCATTTTTTCCGTAATTATCGGTTTTACAATGATATTCATCGTTTTGAGCGATTTAATGTTTTATACTATGCAAGTAACTCTTCAATGGTTTTCAACGAACTTTCTGAAATAAACAATTTACTTGCATTCAAAATATCGTAGGTATTCAAACTTCCAACCGTAGTTACTTTTGTTCTTTGAATGTTGCGTGACGAGAGTACCACATTGGCATCAACGGCAGGCATCACAAACAAAGTCTTACTGTAATCGATTTTGAAACTATCCAATATTGCTTTGAAGCTCTTCGTTTTTGGTGAATCGAAAGTAAAGTCTTCAAGAACGATAATTTGTTGATCAATAACTTTGTAGCTTAAAGCCGATCTACGGGCCAGACGTTTTAGTTTCTTGTTCAACTTGAAATTATAGTCGCGTGGTTTAGGGCCGAAAACGCGTGCTCCACCTTTAAACACCGGCGATTTAACATCACCGTAGCGGGCTGATCCTGTACCTTTTTGTTTTTTCAACTTCTTGGTACTTCCACTGAGTTCACTGCGTTCTTTCGATTTGTGGGTACCCTGACGCTGATTGGCAAGATATTGCTTTGTGTCAAGATAAATTGCATGATCGTTTGGCTCGATGCCGAACACCTCATCGTTCAACTGAACTTTCTTTTCAGTTGCCTCTCCGGTAATTTTATGAACTACTAATTCCATCTTTCAATTTTTAAAAATCCCTGATTAGCTCCCGGAACTGCACCTTTTACAAGCAAAAGATTCTTCTCTGGAATAATCTTAATTATCTGAAGGTTGATCATTTTCACTTTGTTTCCGCCCATGCGGCCAGCCATGCGCATACCTTTGAAAACGCGTGAAGGCCATGATGAAGCGCCAACTGAACCTGGTGCACGTAACCTGTTATGCTGTCCGTGTGTGGCATCACCTACACCGGCAAATCCATGACGGCGCACTACACCCTGAAAACCTTTTCCTTTGGTTTCACCAACCACATCCACGAATTCACCTTCCATGAAAACCTCAACGGTGACAATTTCGCCCAAATCCTTCTTTTTCTCGAAACGGGTAAACTCCGATATGATTCTTTTTGGTGTGGTTCCGGCTTTTTTAAAGTGACCTTTCATTGCAGCCGTGGTATTCTTCTCCTTTTTTTCTCCGAACGCGAGCTGAACTGCTTCATATCCGTCGGTTTCCAAGGTTCTGACCTGGGTTACGGTGCATGGACCTGCTTCAATAACGGTGACCGGGATGTTTTTCCCGTTACCATCGTAAACGCTGGTCATTCCAATTTTTCTTCCTAGTATTCCTGACATGGTACTATCCTTTTTTTTAAGTCTTATTTAATCCCGAAAGATCAAACTTTGATTTCTACTTCAACACCACTTGGCAACTCTAATTTCATCAACGCATCGATCGTTTGAGAAGTCGAGCTGTAGATATCAAGCAATCGTTTATAAGACGACAACTCAAATTGTTCCCTCGATTTTTTGTGCACGAAAGTTGAACGTAACACAGTATAAATCTTTTTATCTGTTGGCAACGGAATTGGTCCACTCACCACAGCTCCGGTCGTCTTGATTGTTTTCACAATTTTCTCGGCTGATTTATCAACTAAGTTGTGATCGTACGACTTTAATTTTATTCTAATCCTTGTATTCACGTGAAGAATTATTTTGTTAACTAACTATTTTGTAATTCCTTTAGCCTTGTTCACAACAGCTTCCGCGATATTCTCGGGGGCTGCCATATAATGACTGAATTCCATGGTTGAGTTGGCGCGACCTGATGAAAGCGATCTTAATACGGTTACATACCCAAACATTTCAGAAAGTGGAACGTCGGCCTTAACAACCTGTACTCCTACTTTGGGTGTAACTTCGCGAACAACAGCCCTGCGTTTATTCAAATCACCGGTTATATCACCGATATAATCGTCCGGAACATTTACTTCAACTTTCATTATAGGCTCAAGAAGCACTGCTTTTGCCTTACGGCCGGCAACTTTGAAACCCATACGTGCAGCCATTTCAAATGAAAGGGCATCCGAGTCAACCGGGTGAAATGAGCCATCAATGAGACGCACTTTCATGCTGTCCATCGAGAAACCGGCCAATACACCATTCGACATCGATTCTCTGAATCCTTTTGTGATGGCCGGGATATATTCACGTGGAATATTTCCTCCTTTCACTTCATCAACAAACTGCAAGCCAACCACGTTTTCGTCAGCCGGTCCTATTTCGAACTGGATATCGGCAAACTTACCGCGACCACCTGTTTGTTTCTTATATACTTCGCGATGTGAGGCACTACCTGTCAAAGCTTCTTTGTAGGCTACCTGTGGACGTCCCTGGTTACATTCAACCTTGAACTCACGTTTCATGCGATCAACCAGAATCTCAAGGTGAAGTTCTCCCATCCCTGAAATAATAGTCTGACCTGAATCTTCATCCGTACGAACACGGAATGTAGGATCTTCCTCAGCCAGTTTTGCAAGCGCCATCGACATTTTATCCATGTCAACCTGTGTCTTCGGTTCAATGGATATGCTGATAACCGGTTCGGGGAATGTCATCGATTCGAGCACAATCGGTTTCTTTTCATCACAAAGTGTATCACCTGTGCGAATTGTTTTAAAACCTACTGCTGCTCCGATATCACCGGCTTCAATCCTATCTAACGGATTTTGTTTGTTGGCGTGCATCTGCATGATGCGGGAAATTCGTTCTTTTTTACCGGTTGAAGCATTGAAAATATAGGAACCAGCCTCAAGTGTACCCGAATAAACACGGAAGAAAGCAATACGACCAACAAAAGGATCGGTTGCGATCTTGAATGCTAATGCAGCAAATGGTTCAGATGGATCAACTTTTCTTATTTCGTCTTCCTCAGTATCAGGATTAATACCGTGCACAGCATCAACATCAAGCGGACTTGGCAAATACTGAACTACGCCATCCAATAAGGTTTGAACACCTTTATTTTTAAACGATGCACCGCACATTACCGGCGAGATTCGCATCTCGATCGTTGCTTTGCGGATCGAATAAATCATTTCTTCTTCGGTAATGCTGTTCGGATCGTCCATGAACTTTTCGAGCAATACATCACTTTCTTCAGCAACACTTTCGATCAGTTTCAGGCGGTATTCTTCAACGACATCCAATAAGTTTTCAGGTATCGGTATTTCAACCATCACAACACCTTTTGAACTATCGTCCCAGATAAAAGCCTTATTACGGATAAGATCAACAATACCTGTGAAGGTATCTTCCTCCCCGATCGGGATTTGCAGCGGGATTGGGTTTGCTCCCAAACGCTCCTTAATTTGTGTCAACACGCTAAAGAAATCGGCACCCGAGCGATCCATCTTGTTGATGAAACACAAACGGGGCACTTTATATTTGTCAGCCTGACGCCAAACTGTTTCTGATTGTGGTTCAACGCCGCCAACAGCACAGAACAATGCAACAGCACCATCCAATACCCTTAGTGAACGCTCCACTTCAACAGTGAAATCAACGTGACCGGGAGTATCAATGATATTAATTTTATATTTATCATTGTGATAATCCCAAAAAACCGTAGTAGCAGCAGAAGTGATGGTGATACCGCGTTCCTGCTCCTGAACCATCCAGTCCATGACAGCAGCACCTTCGTGTACTTCACCAATCTTATGGCTGCGACCCGTATAGTATAGAATACGCTCAGTAGTTGTGGTTTTACCAGCATCAATATGGGCCATAATGCCTATATTGCGTGTAAAATTCAATTTATTAAGTGCTATATTTTGGTCAATCGCCATCTTACTTCTTAAAATATTATTAGTGATTAAAATCTAAAATGAGAGAATGCCTTGTTAGCCTCGGCCATTCTGTGAGTATCTTCTTTTTTCTTGTATGCCGAACCTTCTTCCTTATAAGCAGCAAGAATTTCACCGGCAAGTTTTTGTCCCATCGATTTCTCGTGACGTTTGCGGGCATAACCGATCAGATTCTTCATACCAATCGACATTTTACGTGCCGGTCTGATTTCTGAAGGAATCTGGAAAGTGGCGCCTCCGATACGACGGCTGCGTACTTCAACAGCGGGCGTTACGTTTGCCAATGCCTTTTTCCATACTTCGATGCAATCCTCGCCGGATTTAGTTCCAACAAGATCCATTGCTTCGTAGAAAATTTGGTAAACAACATTCTTCCTGCCTTCATACATCATATTGTTAACGAATTTCGTTACCAACACGTCGTTGAATTTTGGGTCCGGAAGGATGATTCTTTTTTTGGGTTTAGCTTTTCTCATTGCTAGAAATTGTATGTCTTAAACTATTTTTTCTTTGCTGGTGCTGCTGCAGCTCCACCTTTAACTTTCGGACGCTTTGTGCCGTATTTTGATCTTCTCTGACTTCTGCCGGCAACACCTGATGTATCAAGTGCACCACGAATGATATGATATCTTACACCTGGTAAATCTTTCACACGTCCTCCGCGAATCATCACGATGGAGTGTTCCTGTAAGTTATGACCTTCACCCGGAATGTAAGCGTTCACTTCTTTACCATTGGTAAGACGAACCCTTGCCACTTTACGCATAGCGGAGTTTGGTTTTTTAGGAGTAGTTGTGTAAACTCTCACGCAAACACCACGACGTTGTGGACATGAATCCAGTGCAGGTGACTTACTTTTGTCAACCAGTTTTTGACGTCCTTTGCGAACTAATTGTTGAATAGTAGGCATTTTTTACTTTATTTTATTTATTACTTACCCCTTTTTTGGGAGTGCAAAAGTACTATTATTTTTGAAAAGAACAACTTTTCTTTAAAAAAACAAAAAGACGGATAAGAAATAGTGAAGGAAGGTGAAAGCCCTTATTGATTAAGGTCTCTTAAACCACACGAATGCCTATGTATTTGAACGGTTTTTTTGGCTTCCGTGTTCGAACCTATAGTGTTTAAGCTTGTCAGGTTCCTTTAACTATGTAATTCTCAGTTACTTTATGTTTCCCAACGAATTGGGAGTGCAAAGGTAAATTCTTTTTTCAATTGCACAAGTATTTTTATGGAAATTTTTACAAATAAAGTGGATTTTTTTGAAGGTTGGGAGTTGGAAGTTGGAAGCGAGAAGACTTATTTCAAGAATTCAAGGTAGTTATACATTTTAAATACTTCAAATTCAAATATTTAAATTTATGGGAAGACATTCGTTCATAAAAACTTTGTGAAGATCAGGTTTAGCAAACAAACAGCTCAAAATGAACAAAAAATTTATTTAACCAAATTAGTTATTTCATAGAAAGGGAATTGAGACTGATTCAATGGATCCTTCGTTTCCAATTCATTGCATAAATCTTTCAAATGGGTTAATCTTTTAAACAGCGGACGGAAATCCCAATTCTTTTATTTACATTATGCATATCAAAATTGCCACTGCTTTTTGTCAGCAAACTGTACCATGCATTAGAGTTATCAAACTCATTTACACTCCACCATGAACCAGCAACCCCAAGATTATAAAAGGAACTAGTACCTCGATATCCGCCAGGAAGACCGGTAAAATCGGTTTCATTTGTTGCGCCTGTATTAGGGCTATTCCAATGAGATAATCCAGTTTCTTTTAATTTTCCACCTGCATTGTTACTATTTCCACCAAGAAAGTTCCCTAATATCATCCATTCGGCATCCGTGGGAATGTGATAACCAGTTGGGCAAAGGTTACGACTATCTACGACAGCTAACCAATTATACATAGCTCCATATGTATCTCTATAGATATCTTCATTATTATAATACCAACAAAAAGCCCCTGTTGTTAAACTCCACCACTGAGAATAGTCAGTAATGTATGGTATTTCATCCCCGTTATTGTAATGTGTTACTTTCAGGTTTTCACCCATCCATTCCTGTGTACCAATAACAATTGTACTATACATATTACCATCAATATCCGATAATGTTGCATCATCAATCTGTGTTGTGAAAGAAATATTATCACCATAATAAATCCCGACACTATTTATCGCGTAAGCCCTTACGAAATACGTTGTCCCCGCATTTAAACCAACTATACTGCTACTATAAATTCCTGATCCCTCGCCATCAATTGTATGGGAATCGTCAATAGTTGGATTTTGGCTTGTACTCCAGCAAACACCCCGAGCTGTAACCGATGATCCACCGTCATAAGTAATATTTCCTCCACTCGTTGCTGTAGTCTGTTCTATTTCTGACGCGACAATTGTAATTATATTCAAGGTAACTGGATCTTCAGCATCAATGATACAACGCACAGACAATCCAACCTGTTTATAGTAATTGATCCTGCTAATGGAAGCAGTTCCGAATGATAAAACTCTTGACCAACCATTGAACTCATTAATTTCTGTAGAACTCCACCATTCAGCAATATAGCCAAGATTTTCGTAACTACCATTACTTACTCTTCCTCCACCAGGAAGGCCTGTGAAATCTGATTCATTTGTAGCTCCGGTATTTGGACTGTACCAATGTGTTAAACCCTCCTCTTTCAACTTACCGCCAGCATTATTTGAGTTTCCACCAAGATAGGTTTCTAATATTGTCCATTCAGCATCTGTAGGTACATGCGATCCGATTGGGCAAAGTTTGCGCTCATCAACTGTTGCATACCAATTATAAGTTGCACCGTATGTTTCCCCGTACGTCGCCGAATCATTATTATACCAGCAATATCCACCAGTATTTAGTCCTACCCAATGATTGTTGTCAATTGCATTTATAATATGTGCGCCATTGTTATAATGGGTTACTTTCAAATTTTCGCCAAGCCATTCCTGATTGCCAATTACTATCGTACTGTAGATATTACCATCGAAATCAGTTAAAGATGCTTCAGTCGTTTGAGAAACGAAGGCAATATTTTGTCCGTAGGAGGTTCCTATACTATTTGTTGCATAAGCTCTTACGTAGTAATTTGTTTCAGCAACAAGACCTGTAATATTGCTGATATAAGTTCCTGTACCACTTCCATTTGAGGTATGGCTGTCGGCTGTTGTTGGGTTTTCACTTGTGCTCCAGCAAACACCTCGTTCGGTAACAGTTGCGCCACCATCTGTAATAACATTACCTCCGCTGGTAGCCGTGGTTTGGGAAATATTTGTGACAACCGTAGTTGTAACCTCAGGAATTACAGGATTTTGCAAAGTTGTGAAAATCTGCTGGTCACCGTAAGATGTTCCCACATTGTTGGTTGCATACGATCTGACAAAATAAGTTGTATTTGCCTCTAATCCGATAATATTACTGGTATAACTTCCCGTTCCGCTTCCGTCAGAAGTATGATTGTCCCCTATTGTCGGGTTTTGGTTTACACTCCAGCAAACACCTCGTTCGGTAACCGTAGCACCACCATCTGTAATAACATTTCCTCCGCTGGTAGCAGTGGTTTGGGTAATATTTGTGACAACCGTAGTTGTAACCTCAGGAACTACAGGGTTTTGCAAAGTTGTGAAAATCTGCTGGTCACCGTAAGATGTTCCCACATTATTGGTTGCATACGATCTGACAAAATAAGTTGTATTTGCCTCTAATCCGGTAATATTACTGGTATAACTTCCCGTTCCGCCTCCGTCAGAAGTATGATTATCCCCTATTGTCGGGTTTTGGTTTACACTCCAGCAAACACCTCGTTCGGTAACTGTTGCGCCACCATCAGAAATTACATTTCCGCCGCTAATGGCCGTTGTTTGGGTAATATTTGTGACAACCGTAGTTGTAACCTCAGGAACTACAGGGTTTTGCAAAGTTGTGAAAATCTGCTGGTCACCGTAAGATGTTCCCACATTGTTGGTTGCATACGATCTGACAAAATAAGTTGTATTTGCTACTAATCCGGTAATATTACTGGTATAACTTCCTGTTCCACTCCCATCAGAAGTATGTTCATCATCTGTATCCGGATTTTGATTAACACTCCAGCAAACACCTCGTTCGGTAACTGTTGCGCCACCATCAGAAACTACCTCACCGCCACCGATAGCCGATATCCGGGTGATTTCGGAAATTGGAGAAGTAAAAACAGTTGGGAGAATAATCGTTGTGATTGGCAGCATGACAAAAGTGTATGTTTCACTGCTTACAGGATTGTCGTAAAGTACATTATCATGATAACCTTCGACAAAAGCGGTGTAACGAAGCATATTGCCAAGATAAAAAATAAATCCTGTTTCATTTGTAACCGATTTCAGGCTCTCATCCTCTTGTCCGGTAACTCCTTTGTATGAAATGCGATCATCTCCCGAAACCGGTGCAATACTCATTATTTTGATCGTTTTCAGCGTTGAATTATCAAAAACCCGCAGATACAATTGTTGGGTTGTCTTCGTCGCAACAGAGAAAAGATGCCAGCCTTTTTCAAAATCATTTTGGTATTCCGAAAGTCTTTTACCCTGATTATCATATACTTCAAGATTCAACTCTCCCTTATTCTTTAAATAGATTCGTACCAATGTTTTACCTTGAAATGGATTTGGTGTATTCTGCATCACAACAAAGGATGCTGATGCACCAATAGTGATTTCTTCTAAATTAACCCAGATTGCATCCATTGTCAATTCAGAAACTGCATCAAACAAGGTTGTATCACAATCTTCAGTTACATTATACACATTGATGCTATCAAGATTCAACGAACTCTGGGTTAAAGAATCTTTTGCATTGAAAGTAAGTGAAATGACTTCCCGTTGGCTCCATCCGTAAAGTGATAACAAATTAACGATGATGATAAGCAGTGTTTTCTTCATAGCAAAGGGCTTCAAATATTGAAATGGTTGAAATTTTGGGATAAAGTTAAAATTAATAATGCATAAAACTTGATTTAATGTCATGCAAATTTGCACTATAAATAATAAAATACAAATCCACACTAAAGCCTGCATCAACAAAGTGATCATTATGTCAAGTACGAATTGACATTAATCTGTGAATCTGTGGCTTTAATCCGCGTCATTTCCCCTGAAAACCGTACTTTTGTCCAAAATTCTACTTATTGTGTCCGATTTACTTACCCAACTCAACGATTCCCAGCGTGAAGCTGTTGTTCATACCGAAGGCCCTGTCATGATTATTGCCGGTGCCGGTTCGGGAAAAACCCGTGCCCTCACCTACCGCATTGCCTATATGCTCGAAAAAGGTGTCGATCCTTTCTCGGTGCTCGCACTCACTTTTACCAACAAAGCTGCCAAAGAGATGAAAAGCCGGATTATGGAACTCGTTGGTAGCGACAAAGGCCGCAACGTATGGATGGGAACTTTTCACTCCATCTTTGCCCGAATGCTGCGGGTTGAAGGCCATCTGTTGGGTTATCCCCAGAATTTCACCATCTACGACTCTGATGATTCAAAACGCCTGATCAAATCCATCACCAATGAATTAAGTCTCGACACCAAAGTTTATTCACCGTCTTATGTGTTGCACCGTATCTCGGGCGCCAAATCGAATTTGTTCTCAGCCCAGGATTACTGTAACAACACCGACATTACCAATGCCGATTTCAGTGCCGGAAAACCAATGATCGGGGAAATATTCAAAATGTATAACACACGTCTCAAACGTGCCGATGCCATGGATTTCGATGATTTGTTGTTTAACACCAATGTGCTTTTACGCGATTTTCCGGAAGTCCTGTATAAATACCAGCACAAATTTAAATATGTGTTGGTTGATGAATACCAGGATACCAATTACGCCCAATACCTTATTATTAAGCGAATTGCTGCACTCAACGAAAACATCTGTGTTGTTGGTGACGATGCCCAGAGTATTTATTCGTTTCGCGGAGCCAATATCCAGAATATCCTGAATTTTAAAATCGATTATCCCGACAATCAGCTTTTCAGGCTTGAGCAAAATTACCGCTCAACCAAAACCATTGTAAATGCCGCCAATGGTGTGATAGCCCAAAACAAGGATCAGATTAAAAAAACTGTTTGGACCGACAAGGAAAACGGTGAATTGATCACTTTGCTACGTGCATCTTCCGATAATGAAGAAGGTACCCTGGTGGCAAATTCCATTTTCGGTTTTAAAATGTCGAAACAATTGCCAAACAATAGTTTTGCCATCCTTTACCGCACCAACGCTCAATCGAGGTCGATTGAAGAAGCTTTACGCCGACAGGGAATTCCATATAAAATATTTGGTGGTTTGTCGTTTTACAGCCGCAAGGAAGTAAAAGATCTGCTGGGCTATTTCAGATTGGTTATCAACCACAATGACGAAGAAGCCTTACTGCGCATAATCAATTATCCTGCCCGTGGTATCGGTAAAACTACCATCGAGCGATTACAGGTAATTGCGAACGAACAAAACAGGAGCATCTGGGAACTTATCGAACATCCACTGGAACTCCAACAGGAATTCAACAAAGGAGTAATTATAAAACTTGACGATTTTGTAACAAAAATCAAGAGTTTCTCCGTTCAGATGAAAACAAAAACCGCGTTCGATCTTGCCCGTCATATTACCACTTCGGTGGCGATTGTAGCCGATCTGAAGGAAGATGATAGTCCGGAAGGTGTGCAACGCATCGAGAACATTGAGAGTTTGCTCAACGCGATTCAGGAATATTCCGAAAAAGAACCGGTGATTGACGAAGAAACAGGTGAGGCAATAAAAGAAAATACATTGCAGGGTTTCATGCAGGACGTTGCCCTGCTCACCGATGCCGACAACGACAAAGAAGAAAACGCTGACAGGGTGGTGCTCATGACCATCCATGCAGCAAAAGGGCTCGAATTTCCATACGTATATATAGTAGGAGTCGAAGAAAACCTTTTTCCATCGATTCAATCGCTCGGCACACGCGCCGAATTGGAGGAAGAGCGACGACTTTTTTATGTGGCCATCACCCGCGCCGAACTGAAACTCACTATCAGCTATGCCGAAAGCCGGTTCAGGTGGGGAACACCAACCCTTTGTGAACCAAGTCGGTTTATCGAAGAAATCGATGCAGCTTTTATTGAACAGCCCCGAAAAAAAATCTCTTTCCAGGCCAACAAGCCCTATTCAATACCACAGACACCTAAACTCGCGAAAAACCTGAAAAAGCTTGAGATAGAACCGATGTCGTTATCCGAACCTTTCGAATCATCCGAATCAGATAAACTTGAAGTTGGGATGACGGTATTACATCAGAAATTTGGTCAGGGAAGAATCACCGATATCGAAGGAGCAGGGGCAAACAAGAAGGCTACCGTAGCATTTGCTGCAGTTGGAAACAAACAACTTATCCTTAAATTTGCCAAATTAAGAATTATCAACGAGAACTAAACATTTTATTTACTTTTGCATCCTGATTAAAAATAATTGCTTACCCGGCACCTTTCATGCAATGGTTATGCATTACCAATGCACAAAATTACGCCTCACAAAACACCTTAATAGTATGGATTACAATACAACACGCAGTTTGATGATGATTCCTGAATATGGCAGAAATGTTCAGAATATGATCGAACTATTGCCAACGATCGAAGACAGGTATAAACGTACAAAAGCAGCTTATTTCATCATTAATGTGATGGCCCAGTTAAGCGTACAGAAAGATTCTGCCGATTTCAAACAGAAACTCTGGGATCATCTGCATATCATTTCGCGTTTTACGCTTGATATCGATAGCCCGTTTCCACCTCCATCCATCGAAAAATTGCAACGTAAACCAAGCCAGATCCGATACAGCACAAACCGTATCAGATATGGCCATTACGGACAACATGTGTTCAACATGATTCAGAAAGCGATCGAATTTGAAGAAGGTGAGGAAAAAGAGGCGCTCGTAAATGCCCTGGCAAATTATATGAAGAAATCCTTCCTGACCTGGAACCGTGATTCGGTGAATGATGGAACTATTGCCGCCAATCTTGAAGAGTTATCGAAAGGGAGGTTATCGCTTACCGATGAATCGAAACTGACACCAACAAACGAAATTCTGGCCCGCAACAACATCAACACGTCAAGTTACATAAAAAAGAAAAAATTTGTTCCACGACGCGACAACACCGGATTTCAGAAAAAGGGACCACGATTTGTAAAATAGTTCAAATTTGATCAACTGGTTTTCTTGTCTGTTTCAAAAAGCAAATCAACAAAATTCAAACTATCGGACCATCAAACCCTCATCAAATCAAAAATGGCTGATAATTTGTTTCACCTCTGTTTATCGCAATTTATTTTAATTTCGGTCATCCAAAACCGTGTGTCATGGGTTCATTCAAAATTATAGGGGGGAAACAGTTATCCGGCGAAATAACTCCGCAAGGCGCTAAAAATGAAGCGCTCCAAATCCTTTGCGCTTCCTTGCTTACTGAAGGTAAAATTGAAATATTCAATCTTCCCGACATCAGCGATGTAAATAACCTCATCGATTTATTAGCAGGCCTGGGAGTAAACTGCACCCGGCATTCACCATCTCACCTATCACTGCAAGCCGACAAGGTGAATATGGAGTACCTTAAAAGCTCCGGCTTCAGAAAAAAAGCAAGCAGTTTACGAGGCAGTATCATGATACTCGGGCCATTAATTGCGAGGTTTGGATACGCCTTTTTACCGCATCCGGGGGGTGACAAAATAGGAAGACGCCGCCTTGACACACATTTCATCGGATTGCAAAATCTTGGTGTCGCGATTGAAACGAATGATAATGACAATTTATATTCATTCACAACAAACAGTGGTTTACATGGCAGTTATATGCTATTGGATGAAGCCTCGGTAACCGGTACAGCAAACATCGTGATGGCAGCCGTGCTTGCTGAAGGTACGACAACTATTTTCAATGCGGCCTGTGAACCATATCTGGTACAACTTTGTACTATGCTTACCCGGATGGGTGCACACATAGATGGAATCGGCTCAAATTTACTAACCATACAAGGCGTTAAATCATTACATGGAACCAATCATACCCTACTTTCGGATATGATAGAGGTAGGCAGTTTCATTGGCCTCGCTGCCATGACCGGTTCCGACATCACGATTAAAAATGCCGGTGTGGCACAACTTGGCTTAATACCAGAGGTGTTTAAAAAATTAGGCATTAAATTACAGATCATCGGAGATGACATCCACATCCCTGCGCAATCGACTTATGAAGTGGAAACGTTCATGGACGGGGGTATCATGAACATTGCCGATGCACCCTGGCCTGGCTTCACCCCCGACCTGATCAGCATTGTGCTGGTTGTTGCCACACAAGCCAAAGGCACAGTACTGATTCACCAGAAAATGTTTGAAAGTCGATTGTATTTTACTGATAAACTGATTGATATGGGTGCGCAGATCATCCTTTGCGATCCACATCGTGCCACGGTGATTGGGCTTAATCATCAGCATATTCTCAAGGGCATCAGGATGACTTCACCCGACATCAGGGCAGGTGTTGCATTGCTGATCGCTGCCTTGTCAGCAAAAGGAACCAGTATCATCGACAATATTGATCAGATTGACAGAGGATACCAACACATCGACAAACGGTTACAACAGCTTGGCGCTTCGATCGAACGGATTGACTAAATCATAATTTGGCTGTCAATTTGTCAATGATGTAACTGATTGGCAAAAAATTTGATGGGCAACAGTGATTAAACATTTGAAAAATATGCTAAATAATATGAATAATATGCCGCAGGAAGAGAAGAATGATTTTGAAGATGTTCATTTTGAAGATGATAACTCAACCGAAAAGGATAATACAATACATGTGAAAGAGAAGAAAAAAGCAAAAAAAGAGGCAATACTTGAGGAAGAATTACTTGCCTGCAAACAAAATGTTGAAGAAGCCAATGACAAATATCTTAGATTATTTTCAGATTTTGATAATTTCAGAAAGCGGAAATTAACGGAGATTATTGAAATACGTAAAACTGCTGCAGAAGACCTTATCCTCAGTTTGCTTACCATAGTCGATGATTTCGAAAGGGCAATTGACCACCTTCCGACTTCCGAGAGAGATGCATTTCAGGAAGGCATAATTTTGATCTACAATAAATTGCTTGGTTCATTGAAACAGCAGGGATTGGAAGAGATTCAGGCAAAGGATCAGCCGTTCGATACCGATTTTCATGAGGCTATTACCAATATCCCTGTTGAAGATGAAAATATGAAAGGCAAGGTTTTTGATGTCACCCAAAAAGGATACACCTTAAACGGTAAGGTAATCAGGTTTTCGAAGGTAGTTGTAGGGAGTTAGAAGCCAGATGTCCAGTGACCAGTAACAAATAAACAAGGTTAGAACCAAAAAAACCATATTTCACCGAAATGACCAAAAGAGATTATTACGAAATACTTGAAATAGACCGTAACGCAACGGAAGCCGATATAAAAAAAGCTTACCGCAAACAGGCAATCAGGTTTCATCCCGATAAAAACCCGCATGATCACACTGCCGAAGATAAGTTTAAAGAAGCCGCCGAAGCCTATGAAATTCTGAGTAACCCCGATAAACGTGCCAGATATGACCGGTATGGTCATCAGGGTGTTGGAAATAATTCAGGTGGTGGTTTCAGCGGTGGCGGCATGTCGATGGACGACATTTTCAGTCAGTTTGGCGATATTTTCGGAGGTGCTTTTGGTGGAGGTTTCAGCAGTGGCTTTGGTGGTCAGACCCGTGGACGAAAAGTAAACAGAGGTTCGAACCTGCG
>JABFQW010000082.1 GCA_013141455.1 Bacteroidales bacterium | reverse complement strand
ACCCTAAACTCCAAAAATAAAAATTTCAATTATACAGAAGAATGGATGGTGATAACAGAAGTGCCTCAATGGGAAGAAGATGAATTAGAAGTTGCAGAGGTGCTAAACTTGATTTGTAATGAAAATCCGAGGGCATGCAAATCACCCGAATTCATACACATGAATGATGAATTACTTTATCTGGATCAATCGAAACAAGCCATTCTAAACCAGTTGAGTAAGTATGACAAAAACATTGAACTTGAAAAAATGTTGATGAAAATTGAACTTCAACGCACAAGTCTTATTAAAGAAATGATTGCTAAAACCCTATAAAAATGCAAAGGTTCATGTCCAAAATATTGATTATTATTTTCGCGATTCAGCTGTTGGGTTTTGAAGTTACGCATGCCCAGACAAAGATTCAGGTTGTGTCCCAAAAAATCAGTAAAATAATTGATTGGGAGCCTGGTGTAACCCTACAGCTTAAAGCGGAACGAGCCGAAATATATTGCACAAACCATCTATCGCAAACCATTGACATCGAAGTCATAATTGTGGCAAAACATGAGGACAAAAGCATTGCAGAAGCGGATCTGAAAAAGATGAAATGGATGGTTGACAAGACTAATAAAAAAATATTCCTCAGAAATTACATCGAGTTGGCCAGGAATGAGGCTAAACCCGAATCAGACATTAAGACAATTTATCATATAAAAGTACCCTTAAACTGTGCCGTAGATATCAGTAATTATTTTGGATTACTCGAGCTTGAGAATATTAAAAGCAAAATCAATATAAATAGTGAATTCAGTAAGATAAAACTTACAGATATTAACGGAGAATTGTCGATTAAAACAACTTTCGGCGATATTTCTTCCCGTGGAATTAACGGAGATATTCACATCGAGTCTAATCGGTCAGATATTGATCTTAAGTATATTACCGGGATATTAGACTTACATGCAATCCTGGCCGAAATTAACATCAATGCAATAGAAATGGTAAGCAAAATCAATATTGATGCAGAAAAATCAAAAGTCAAAATAAATACCGGCGATTTTAACAGGTACTCATTTCAATTTGAACTTCACAAAACGGATTTAATTACCCCTGATCGATTGAAGCCTGAATTTACAGTAAATGATGATGAACTAATAGTTGCCAGTTTCAAAAAGGCAAAGGAACTTCCCAAAATAGAAATTAAAATAAACACCGGCACATTAACCATCGAACAATAACTAATTATGATAAACAAGAATACATACAACCACCCTGAACTCAAAGGTAAATTATTGATCGTTTTGGCTTCCATATTACTGGTTATGAGCGTATTTTGTAAACAGGCAAGTTCACAAACCGAAACACTGACCGTCGCAAAACCGGACAGTATAATTAAATATATAAGCCCTTTGGATTATGCCTTTATGATGCACGAAGAAACTTCCTGGCTGATTAAATTAATGATTGAGGATTATCATCATGGAAACTCATTCTATTTTGCTGCAAGCATTGAAAAGAGAGTTGCTCCAAGTTTTACCTTAGCTCTTGGTATTGATAACGCACGCTACGTACTTCAAAGTTCAAGCTCGGTTTTTGGATTTCAGAGTTCACTTGAGTCAAGGTGGTACTATCGTTTGAACAATCGTATCAAAAACGATAAAGTCGCAAGGAATATGTCGGACAATTATTTGGCTGTTGGGGTAAGTTACATCCATTTACCTTCTGATCAGGAAAACAACTTTATGTCGATCTATGCTAAATGGGGTTTACAGCGTCGGTTTTTGAAACATGGACATGCTGATATAGGTATAAAAGCAGGTTTGGGGATTCCATCGAATAAGAATAATTCCCCTTCACTGCTGTTAACAACATATGTAAATTTAGGCCTCGTATTTACGAAAGACAAATACATCCTTGATCATGAAAAATTATGCCCGATTCTCAAATGTTATGATGCAGAAAATTTCATTGTCAAATCAAGCCTTGGGAGTCTATTTTCGGTTTCCTTGTTCAAAAATCAAAAGACAATCTATATTGCACCACATATTGCTTTAGAACGAAAAATAGGCAGTTCTGCTTTTTCAATAAATAGTGAGTTACAAACTGATTTTGTTTTTCATAATGGATATAGCGATTATGACTCCAAATATTATAATACATCTGGGTTGACAGCCAATTTATTACTTGAAGGACGGTGGTATTACAACCTGAAGCGAAGAATTTTGAATGGATATACCGGTAATGGACTTTCGGCAAATTATATCGCACTTGGTGGAAGTTACAATTATGATAAACCAGACTACCACCAATGGCACTATGGTTCCTTTAGACCAGGCATTCACCTTATCACAGGTTGGCAACGTTTATTCAGTAAACACATGTATTACGATATTAACCTTGGTATTGAATATCGGCCCAATGCAAAATGGCCTGATCCTAAAATTGAACCGAGATTTAGAATTGGAGTGGGATATAGGTTTTAAGGAAGTTCATGGATAGTACTATTAGAGAGGTTAATTGCAAGATATCTGAAGGCTATTTTGATGTTCAAGGGTCAATAAATAAAAATACAAACGCCAAGGACCGATTTGAAATCACTACATGAATCGGAATCAATTTGCTTGAATCTCAAAACCAAACTCATGGTCATTTTCCTGCATAAAACTGAAAATAAGGTTATTGCATATCTTATTAAGGATATTGCATTCAACCCCTCTACACTGAAATTAATGAAAGAATAAATATTATCTGAATCTGAGAGAGCAAATGCTTACGTGAAGATCGAATTTTTATAATTTAGTGGCTTGTTTACACATTAATAAAACCCTAAAAATGAATCGAATATTTGCATCCCTTGCATTTTTGGTTGTCGTTGGTTTTCAGTCATGTACCAACACAACAGAGAAACCAGAAACAAATACCCCTGCTCCGATAGGACCGAAGGATATTATACTAACCAGCGATCTGATGACACCCGAAGTATTATGGTCGATGGGCAGAATCGGCGAAACCGCTCTTTCACCTGATAAAAAGACCATTTTATTTGGATTGACCTATTACGATCTGGAGCAAAACAAAGGGAATTCTGAATTCTATACTATCCCTGCCGAAGGTGGTGCAATGGTACGATTAACAAGTACAACATCCGGAGAATATAACCCAAGATGGCGGCCTGACGGAAAAAAAATTGGTTTTATGTCTGCCGAATCAGGTAGCATGCAACTCTGGGAAATGAACCAGGATGGAACAGGACGTATCAAAATTTCGGAAGTCGAAGGTGGTATAAATGGATTTTGTTATGCCCCTGACCAATCAAAAATTGCATATATCGCTGATGTAAAAACGAATCAAACCGTAGCAGATATTTATCCTGACCTTCCAAAAAGCTCAGGCAGGGTCATGAACGATTTGATGTACCGCCATTGGGATCATTGGGTAGATTCATACAGCCACGTTTTTGTAGCTGATTACAATGGAGAAACACTTTTAAACGCGAAAGATGTTCTGGCCAACGAACCTTATGAAACACCATTGGCACCTTTTGGTGGTATGGAGCAAATAACATGGACGCCTGACAGTAAAGGAGTTGTGTATACCTGCCGCAAAAAAACAGGAAAAGAATACAGTTTTTCGACAAATTCTGATATTTATCTTTATGAAATTGCTACTGGAAAAACAAAGAATCTCACCGAAGGCATGATGGGTTATGATGTTGCGCCGGTTATTTCGCCTGATGGACGGTTTATGGCATGGGAAAGCATGGAACGTGACGGATTTGAAGCAGATAAAGTTCGGCTGTACGTTTTGGAATTGAAATCACGCATGAGGACGAATTACACCTTAAAATTTGATCAGGATGCTCATGGTTTGGCCTGGTCAGATGATAGCAAATCAGTTTATTTCATCAGTAACTGGCATGCACTTGATCAAATATACAAACTTGAAATGGCTTCAAATAGTATTCGAAAAATAACAGAAGGTGTTCACGATTACACATCAGTCATTCCTGCCGGTGACCGACTGATTGGAACAAAAATGTCGATGTCAATGCCAACTGAAATTTTTTCAATCAACGAATCTGATGGAAGTCAAACACAATTAACGTTTGTGAACAAACCTATTTTCGACCAACTTGCACTTGGAAAAGTAGAAGAACGTTGGGTTGAAACAACCGATCACAAACAGATGCTTACCTGGGTTATTTATCCTCCACATTTTGATCCATCAAAAAAATATCCGACATTATTATATTGTCAGGGCGGACCTCAAAGTACAGTAAGTCAGTTTTGGTCCTACCGCTGGAATTTTCAAATGATGGCAGCAAACGGATATATCATTGTTGCTCCTAACCGGCGAGGATTACCGGGTTTTGGCAAAGAATGGAACGAACAAATTAGCGGCGATTATGGTGGACAAAATATGAAAGATTATCTGTCAGCCATTGATGCAGTTGCAAAGGAACCCTATGTGAATGCTGATAAATTAGGTGCTGTTGGAGCAAGTTATGGTGGATTTTCGGTCTATTGGCTGGCAGGAAACCATAACAAACGATTCAAGGCTTTTATTGCCCATGACGGTATGTTCAACCTTGAATCACAGTACCTCGAAACAGAAGAGATGTGGTTTGTTGACTGGGATCTTGGCGGTAATTTCTGGGATAAAGGCAATAAGATTGCCCAAAATTCTTACGCTAATTCCCCTCATAAATTCATCGAAAAATGGGATACTCCTATAATGGTTGTTCACAGCGAACTTGATTACAGAATTGTTGCCTCGCAAGGCATGCAGGCTTTCAATGCTGCTGTAATTAAAGGAATTCCCGCTGAGTACCTCTATTTCCCGGATGAAAACCATTGGGTATTGAAACCTCAAAACGGAGTATTGTGGCAACGCAGATTCTACAATTGGTTAGATAAATGGTTGAAATAATGTAGAATTGACACGTGATACTTCCAGTATTCGTCTTGCATGATTACATTTCTGACTAAATTCAATGCTGGAAATACATTCAACAAATCTGATAAATACCAATCACAAACAGGTGTTTATCAGATTTTTCATCGTATAGTTGGTACATACTATTTTTCATAGTATATTTGAATAATGAAGCACCAGAGATATCCATTATTCTTTCACAATTTAATTAATCATTTGCATATGGTAAAGAAGTTTTATGAGTTGGCGTTTGTTAGTTCAGCATTGTTTTTTCAGTTTAAATGAAATGTATTTTGCAAATAAGTTTATCTTTAATCAAAATTTCAGTCAAACAGAATAAACATTTAAGTGACTGATAAATAATATTTTAAAAATTTAATACATAAATTATGAAAATCACAATTGTTGGTACAGGTTACGTTGGATTGGTAACTGGTACTTGTTTTTCGGAAGTCGGTATCGATGTTCATTGTGTGGATATTGACAAAACGAAGGTTGATAATCTGAACAAAGGTATCATTCCGATATACGAACCAGGTCTTGAGGAAATGGTACAGAGAAATGTGGAAAAAAAACGCTTATTTTTCACAACAGATCTTGGACCAACCTTGAAAGATTGCCAGGTGGTTTTCAGCGCTGTTGGCACACCACCTGATGAAGATGGTAGTGCTGATTTAAAATATGTGCTGGAAGTTGCCCGTGAAGTTGGACGGAATATGAAGGATTATTTGCTGATCGTTACGAAAAGCACCGTTCCTGTTGGAACCGCCGAAAAAGTGCGTAATGCGGTTCAGGGCGAGTTAGATAAACGAGGTGTGAATATCGCGTTTGATGTTGCTTCAAACCCTGAGTTTTTAAAAGAAGGTGCAGCGGTTGACGATTTCCTTAAACCAGATCGTATTGTTGTTGGTTTAGATTCGGAACGCGCACAAGAGCTTATGAAAAGACTATACAAACCTTTTACAATGAACGGCCATCCGGTAGTCTTTATGGATATTGTTTCGGCAGAAATGACCAAATATGCCGCCAATGCCATGTTGGCAACAAAAATCAGTTTTATAAATGATATCGCTAACCTTTGCGAAATTGTTGGTGCAGATGTAAATATGGTGCGTAAAGGTATCGGATCCGACCGACGGATCGGTACCCATTTTATTTATCCCGGTACAGGTTATGGTGGATCATGCTTCCCAAAAGATGTTAAAGCGCTCATTAAAACAGCTAAAACGTATAATTATCAACTACGTGTTCTTCAAGCAGTTGAAGATGTTAACGATGACCAAAAATCGATTATGTTTAACAAACTATTCAAATATTTCGATGGAAACCTGAAAGATAAAACAGTAGCAGTTTGGGGGTTGTCGTTCAAACCAAACACCGATGATATGCGTGAAGCACCATCAAAGGTTATTATTGCCAAACTACTCGAAGCCGGAGCCAAAGTCAGGGCTTATGATCCGGTAGCAAAAGAAGAGGGTGAACGTGTTTTCGGCCATACCATTGAATATGCGAAGGATCAGTATGATGCACTTGTAGATGCCGATGCACTTGTTATTGTAACAGAATGGGCTGAATTTAAATTCCCTAACTTCCGTGTAATCAAAAAATTACTCAAATCACCAGCAATTTTCGATGGCAGAAATATTTATGATGCAAAAGAAATGAAACAGGAAGGATTCGACTATTTCTGTATTGGAATTAAAACTGTTTAAACGTAAATATTTACTAAAACACTCAACACGATAAACTATGAAAAGAATTCTTGTTACCGGTGGTGCAGGTTTTGTTGGTTCGCACCTATGCGAACGATTGCTCAACGAGGGCAATGATGTAATCTGTATGGACAATTATTTTACTGGTCAGAAAAAAAACATCCTTCATTTGCTCGACAACCCGTATTTTGAACTCGTCAGGCATGATGTTACGACCCCATTTTTTGTCGAAGTTGATGAGATATTTAATCTGGCTTGCCCGGCCTCACCAGTGCATTATCAGTATAATCCTATCAAAACAGTTAAGACTTCGGTGATGGGCGCCATCAATATGCTGGGATTGGCTAAACGAATCAAGGCAAAGGTGTTACAGGCTTCAACGAGCGAAGTTTATGGTGATCCGGAAGTTCATCCACAGGTTGAATCTTATTGGGGACATGTGAACCCGATAGGTCAACGATCCTGTTATGATGAAGGAAAACGCTGTGCAGAAACCTTGTTCATGAATTATCATCAGCAAAATAATGTCAGGATAAAAATCATACGAATCTTTAATACCTATGGCCCGCGAATGCATCCAGCCGATGGTCGCGTTGTTTCCAATTTCATCGTTCAGGCATTACAGGGTCAAGACATTACTATTTATGGCAATGGCATGCAAACACGTAGTTTTCAATATGTTGACGACCTTATCGAAGGTATGATCCGTTTGATGAATACAGGTGATGATTTTACCGGACCGGTAAATGTGGGCAATCCTGGTGAGTTTACAATGATTGAGTTGGCCGAAAAAGTTATCAAACTTACTGGTGCAAAATCGAAATTAATTTATAAGCCACTTCCCTCAGATGATCCGATGCAACGTAAACCGGATATCACCCTTGCAAAAAAAGTACTTAATTGGGAACCAAAAGTAAATCTTGATGAAGGCCTGATTCGAACTATCGAGTATTTCAAAACAATTGTATAAGTTTAATAATGAACATATTAGTTACAGGAAGCCACGGCCAGTTAGGTAATGAGCTTCAGAAAATTGCAAAAAAAAACCAATCCATTGACTGGTTTTTTACCGATGTGAATGATCTGGATATCACCTCAGGTTTTGAAGTCGATAATTTTTTTGTATCAAACCACATTAATATCTGTATCAATTGTGCAGCTTATACCGCTGTTGATAAAGCTGAGGATGAGCCCGAATTCGCAAACAGAATTAATGCTGATGCGGTGCGTAACTTGGCAGATGCCTGTTTACAAGCCAACGCCTTGTTAATTCACATTTCTACGGATTATGTTTTCGATGGAGAAAATTATAAACCTTATGAGGAGAATGACCCAATCAAACCCATCTCGGTATATGGACATACTAAAGCAAATGCAGAAATTATTTTGGCAGGTCACGAAGCAAATTCGGTGATTATTCGTACTTCATGGTTGTATTCGTCAGTGGGGAATAATTTTGTGAAAACCATGATTCGCGTCGGTAACGACAGGCCTGAAATTCGTGTTGTTTCTGATCAGGTTGGCACACCAACATGGGCGTATGATCTGGCAGAAGCAATTTTCAGGATATGTATTTTAAATGCTGAAAAGAACATAAAAAAGATATATCATTTTAGTAATGAAGGTGTTATCAGTTGGTACGATTTCGCTGTTGCCATCATGGAGCTCGAGAATATCGCTTGTAAAGTTGTTCCAATAGAATCGAAAGATTATCCAGTTAAGACAAAACGACCGTTTTACAGTGTGTTGAACAAAACAAAATACAAAAACGATTTAAAAGCTGAAATCCCCTTTTGGCGCGACAGTTTAAAGAAGTGTTTGGAGGAAATCCATGGACAAAATCAAACGAGGTAACCTTGTTACCCAAATATATGATGCTGCCCGCGAAGTACATGAATTTACCGGTCCCGGTGTGCTCGCTTCCGTATATAAAAGTTGCCTGATGCACGAACTTCGCCTCCGAACACTTCGCTTCCGTAGCAATCCATCATTTGGAATTATGTATAAGGGCTTAAAAGTTGATGATCAGGTAAGTATCGATTTATCAATCGAGGAAGAAGTTCTGATCGAAATTGTAACACTTCCCGGAAATATTCCAAATCATTTAGTCAGGATGCAGACTGCTCTCACTTTCTCAGGATACCCGCTTGGCATCATTCTCGATATTCATCAACCACGACTAATCGATGGTTTCAAAAAAATAAACAACCCTAAAAGAACTTAAATTATGGAAAGTAATTTAGACCCACAGGTACTAAAAAAAGCACAGGAATGGTTAGTTGAACCATACGATGCCGAAACAATTAAACAGGTTCAGTTTTTAATTGATAATGATTCTCAGGAACTTACCGAGTGTTTCTACCGCGAGCTTGAGTTTGGCACAGGCGGTTTAAGAGGGATCATGGGCGTAGGCACAAACCGGATGAACAAATATACTGTAGCTATGGCAACCCAGGGTTTGGCCAACTATGTAAAAATGATGTTCAAAGGGAAAGAGAAACTCAGTATGGCTATTGCCCACGATTGCCGCAACAACAGCGCTTATTTCACCGAAATAACAGCTCAGGTTCTTTCGGCTAATGGGATACACGTATATGTTTTTGAAGGCTTGAGGCCAACACCACAATTATCATTTGCTATTCGTTATTTTGGATGTCAGAGCGGTGTGGTAATTACAGCTTCGCATAACCCGAAAGAATATAACGGTTACAAAGCCTACTGGGAAGATGGCGGTCAATTGATTCTGCCTCACGACAAGAATGTGATCGCTGAAGTGGGTAAGATTACCGATCCTTCCAAAGTAAACTTCAATGCTAAACCTGAGTTAATCACGGTGTTAGGTGATGATTTTGATAACATTTATATTGAAAAAATCAGGAAATTAAGCCTGTCACCCGATGTGATTAAACGCAATAAAAACTTTAAAATAGTTTATACTCCTATTCACGGTACCGGTGTGAAACTTGTACCTGCTGCGTTAAAAGCTTTTGGTTTTGAATCAGTTTACGGAGTTGATGCACAGAATGTGGTAGATGGAAACTTCCCAACTGTAAAATCGCCAAACCCCGAAGAACCAGCAGCACTCAGTCTGGCTATCGATCGGGCACGCGAAGTTAATGCTGAATTGGTGATGGCAACTGACCCTGATGCTGACCGGGTAGGAATAGCAGTAAAAAATGACAAGGGTGAGTTCATACTTCTTAATGGAAACCAGGCAGCCACCTTATTGATTTACTATCTGTTACACAAATGGAATGAAAATGGAAAACTAACAGGTAATGAATTCATTGTAAAGACTATTGTAACATCGGAGATCCTCTTCGATATGGCCAATAAATACAAGGTTGATAAATTTGATGTATTGACCGGTTTCAAATATATTGCCGATATTATCCTACAAAATGAAGGTAAAAAGACTTTCATCGGTGGCGGCGAAGAAAGTTATGGCTATTTGGTTGGCGATTTTGTCAGGGATAAAGATGCCGTTATTTCATGTGCCATGCTTGCCGAAACTGCCGTATGGGCAGCCGATCGTGGTAAAAGTATGTTCGAATTACTGAAAGATATTTATGTAGAATTTGGATTTTACAAAGAGAAATTACTTTCTGTTACGAAAAAAGGAAAATCAGGAGCTGAAGAGATAAAAGCGATGATGGAAAGATTCCGCAACAATCCACCAGTCACCATAGCCGGTTCAAAATTGGTCTTCATAAAGGATTATTTTACAGGCTATTGTAAATCTCTGATCGATGGAAAAACAGAAATAATTAATCTACCCAAGTCAGATGTCTTGCAATTTATTACCGAAAATGGGAGCAAAATCAGCGTGAGACCCTCAGGAACGGAGCCAAAAATAAAATTCTATTTTGGCGTAAAAGGAACGCTTAACAAAGCAGATGATTACTACTTGGTTGACAAAGAATTGGATGATCAGGTTGAAGCTATTATGAAATCATTAAACATTTAAATATAAATTACTCTGTATGGAAAGCACGTTCATAAACGTGCTTTTTTTAATTCAGTTTTACAAAAAATATCCATTTTCACCATGTCAGACAATGATCCAACTTTATCACGTAATATCCTTGAATTGGTAACCATAGCTACCGAATTCTGTAATTTAATCGAAAATAGCGCTTCACAGAGCAAAGCGGATCTGTTGGGTTCGTTACAAAGTTTTGCACCACTTTTATACTTGCGTGGAACACTTATCCCGGCTATACAACCTGATGATATTGAATATGCTGAGCGTTTTGTCACCGAAGAACAATGGGAATCAATATTTCGTACATTAAGGGATAAACTTGGTAAAGATGATGAATTTTGGATTTTGGAGGACCAGACCGAAAACAACGAACCTATCAAAGCAAGTATCTCGGAATGTGTGGCTGACACGTATCAGGACCTGAAAGACTTTGTTACACTTTTCAAGAAAAACAGACTCTCGGCCCGTGAAAACGCAATTCATGATATCAAACAATTATTTGAAACAAATTGGGGCAAAAAAATCATAATAGTCCTTCCCGTTATACATAAACTTCGCAGTAATCCGGTCAGCGAATCCAATATAGACACTAACTCTTTCGATTTCAACGATTAACAAAAGATTCGATTGAAACACATTATACCTAAATATGGGTATGATATTCATCGGGCAAATTGAGTTTCTTTGTATCATTGAAATATGTTTTATGACGCTTGCCGATTTAAAAGAAGGAGAAAAAGGGATAATCACCAAAGTAAAAGGCCGTGGAGCGTTTCGTAAACGAATCATCGAAATGGGTTTTATCGTTGGTAAACAGGTTATTGTTGTTAAACATGCACCACTTCGCGATCCGATTGAATATAACATTCTGGGATATGAAGTTTCACTTCGGAAAAGTGAATCAGAACTGATCGAAATAATCACCGTCAATGAACTCAGCATTATTCATGGCGCCGAATTTCATGGGGTACTCGAGCTTGAACAGTCGCTTCGGCTCATTCCACCGGTCAGATCAAAAGAAATTACTGTTGCATTAGTTGGAAATCCAAATTCAGGTAAAACGACATTATTCAATTTTGCTTCAAATTCGCGCGAACGTGTCGCAAATTATGCCGGTGTTACTGTTGATGCTAAATTAGCAACTTTTAAATTAGACGGTTACACATTTCATCTCACCGATTTGCCGGGTACTTATAGTATTTCGAGCTATTCGCCCGAAGAACTTTATGTTAGAAACCATATTTTCAACGAGATCCCCGACATCGTTTTAAATGTTGTCGATGCATCGAATCTTGAACGTAATCTATATCTTACAACCCAGCTTATTGATATGGATATCAAGGTTGTGGTTGCATTGAATATGTTTGATGAGCTTCAAAAAACCGGTGATTCCTTCGATTATCTTAGTCTTTCGAAAATGTTGGGTATTCCTTTGATGCCGACAATAGGGTCGAAAGGAACCGGAATTGAAGATTTATTCCGCAGGATTATTAAAGTTTATGAAGATAACGATTCTGATATCCGACATATACATGTGAATTACGGCACTGAGATTGAAAAATCGATCCGTGAGATTCAAAAACTTATCAAAATTTCAGGAAATATAGATGTTACCAACGTGGTTTCTCCGAGGTACCTTGCGATCAAACTTTTAGAGTCTGATGAAGTCGAGATTAATCGTATTAAACTATGTATCAATGCAGATGAAATTTTGGCGACCGCTAAAATTCATTCAAAACGAATTGAATCGGTATATAAGGAAGAGACCGAAACTGTTATTACTGATGCCAAATATGGTTTTATTGAAGGAGCGTTACGCGAAACTTTCAGTCATAACAAACAGGCCGCAACCACCAAAAGCCGTAGTATCGACAATATACTAACGAATAAATACCTGAGTTATCCGATTTTTTTGGTAATCATGTGGGGAATATTCGAGGCAACATTTGTTATTGGGGCATATCCAATGCTTTGGATTCAGAATTTCATGGGTTTTTTAGGGAAATATTTCTATCAAACGTTGTCGAATACCATTCTTCGCGATCTTATTGTTGATGGAATTATTGGAGGTGTAGGTGGAGTAATTGTTTTCCTGCCAAATATCCTTATCTTGTTTTTCTTCCTGAGTCTGCTCGAAACAACGGGTTATATGGCGCGTGTCGCTTTTATTGTTGACAAATTAATGCACCGGATCGGGCTACATGGCCGGTCTTTTATTCCGCTTTTGATGGGATTTGGATGTAATGTGCCGGCGATTATGGCGACCCGTACAATCGAAAATAAAAGCGACCGGTTGGTTACGATGATGATCATTCCATTTATGTCGTGCAGCGCCAGATACCCTGTTTATATATTGATTATCAGTGCATTTTTCCCGGCTTATCAGGGCACATTACTTTTTGGAATTTACCTGCTCGGTATTGTTTTCGCCGGTATCTTGGCCTGGTTTTTTAAAAAGGTGCTTTTCCAGAAACAGGAGTTGCCATTCGTGATGGAGCTACCACCCTATCGTATCCCGACTTCGAAAGCTATTTTCAAACAAACCTGGTTCAAAGGTGTTCAGTATTTAAAAAAAATGGGCACAATTATACTGTTTGCATCAATGATAATCTGGGCGCTTGGCTATTTTCCAACAGGTAAAAATATTGATAAACAAACAGATAACAAAATATCAATCGTAGTTGCAAGATATCAGATCGTTTCTGAGGTTCAAAATAAGACAGGATTGCTTGCCCTGGAGACTAAAAAAAATAATGAAATTGCACTTCTAAAAAAAGAACAACTACGTTTGAAAAACGAAAACTCGATTATCGGGCGGATCGGCCTGTTTATCGAACCGGTCATTCGTCCTTTAGGGTTCGACTGGAAAATGGGTGTTAGTCTGTTAGCAGGCGCTGCCGCTAAAGAAATCATCATTTCTACTATGGGTGTTTTGTATGAATCGGATTTTGTGAACGGACAGCCCGAAACAATTGCCACCAAACTTCAGGAACAACACTATTCTGATGGTAAAAATGAAGGCAAAGCTGTAATTACTCCGCTTGTTGCGCTATCATTTATCGTGTTTATTTTGATATATTTTCCATGTATTGCCGTTTTCGCTGCCATCAAAAAAGAAACCGGTCAATGGAAATGGCCATTATTTACAACTGTTTATACCACATTTCTGGCATACATCGTCTCCTTATTGATTTATCAGACCGGAATCTTTTTAGGATTCTGATTTTGGCAAATTATCTCGTGTTGAATTATCATTTGTTATACATTTGTATAAACGAATAAATAATGATACCAAACTCATCCATGCTGATATGAAAGTAATCGACCAGAAATCATTTCTTGACACGTTTCAATACTTCGACAAAGAGATTGTCGTTGAAATCATTGATATTTTCATCAATGAATATCCTGAACGGATGGCGGCATTAAAGAAAGATATTGAATTACTCGATTTCAACGCCTTAAAATTTGATGCGCACAGTATAAAAGGTGTGATAGCAAATTTTGTCGCCCCAATACCACAACAATTAGCCAAGGAACTCGAAATGAAAGGTTCGGAGAATGATGCATCCGATTTAAATCGAATCTATGCTGAACTGGAGATTTATGGAGCCGCGTTGGTCGATGATCTGAAAGAACTTCGTCCCGACTTCATCTGATAAATTATTTCTTCCTTTCGATCCTGTTAAGGGCTTCGATTGCCAGTTCATAATTGGCGCTATACCTTAACACATCCTGATAAATTTCTTTTGCTGCATTTAATTTTCCCATTTCTTCCAATGTGCGGCCTTTATTATATAAAGCATCGATATATTTTGGATCGATAGTTAATGAACGATCGAAATAAAATAAGGCACTATCAAACTGTTGATCGAAAATCAGGTAGAGATAGCCAATATTGAAATAAACGAATTTATTTGCCGGAAACTGCATCAACAGCGTGTCGTAGTTGGCCATAGCCGCATTCGGATTTCCATTTTCCTGTAAATATAATGCATACTCATAACGGGCCTGTGCCAATTCAGGAAAACGATTCACGGCTTCTTTCAGGTAATCGGCCGCGATTGGGTTATTTTGCTTGTTATATATTGCTCCAATCTGTATTAATGCATCATAAAAATCATGCTTTACATCATACGCCAATAAAAAATTACGCATTGCTGAGGCTGTATCTTGCCTGGCAAGAAATATCATTCCTCTGATATACAATGTTTTAGCATTATAACGATCGATTGCCAATGATTTATCACTGTAGCTTAAAGCAAAATCGAATCGCTGGTTAAGCAAATTTAATTGCGAAAGTTTGTTGTATGCTTCTGTTTCCTGCGGATTTATTTCAATTACTTTCAATAAAGCTGCTGTACAATTCTCCTTTTTACCTAATTGAAAATAAATTTCGGCCAATGATAAAAATAAATCGGGCTCTTTCGAATTAATTTTCAATGCTCTGTTGATATCAAGTAAAGCTTCATTCAACTGTCGTTGACCAATATACATGAGCGCCCTACGGTTTAGCAAATGCACGTTCAAACTGTCGTTTGATATTGAATCAGTCAAAGCCTGAATCGGAGTTCGATTTTCGGTATAATCGGAAACCTTTTTATCTGCCTGATGACATGAAAACAAGGCAGTAATAGAAAAGAGGAAAACAAAGCTAAATTTCCACATCAGATAAATGTAAAAAACAATTAATTATCAATAATTTATGTAAGAAGTTTGTCGGTATTGCTACCAACAAACTTACTGAAAGGCATCAGTTCAGTTTTGCCAATGCTTCACGGATTTTTGCTTCGAGCTCATCCATCAGATCAGGGTTTTGGGAAATGATATTGCAAACACCATCGCGACCCTGACCAAGGCGTGTTTCCCCGTAACTAAACCATGAGCCACTTTTTTTGATGATATTCAATTCGACACCCAAATCAATTATTTCACCTGTACGGGATATACCTTCACCATAAACGATGTCGAATTCAGCTTTCCTGAATGGCGGGGCAACTTTATTTTTCACCACTTTCACTTTTACTCGGTTACCTGTGATATTCTCACCATCTTTAATCTGACTAACTTTACGAATATCTAAACGAACCGAACTGTAAAATTTCAAGGCATTTCCACCGGTTGTGGTTTCAGGATTACCAAACATCACGCCAATTTTATCGCGTAACTGATTGATAAAGATACACACAGCGCCGGTTTTACTGATAGTACCGGTAAGTTTACGAAGTGCCTGTGACATCAAACGAGCCTGCAAGCCCATTTTCGAATCGCCCATTTCACCTTCAATTTCACTTTTGGGAGTCAGCGCGGCTACCGAGTCGATAACAATCACATCAATTGCTCCCGAACGTATCAGATTTTCGGTTATCTCAAGTGCCTGTTCACCATTGTCGGGTTGAGATATCAATAAATTTTCGATATCAACACCAAGTTTTTGCGCATAGAACCGATCAAAAGCATGCTCCGCATCAATAAATGCAGCAATACCACCCAATTTCTGGGCTTCTGCAATCACGTGCAGGGCGAGTGTGGTTTTTCCTGAACTTTCGGGTCCATAAATCTCAGTTACCCTACCTTTTGGCAAACCGCCAACACCTAATGCCTGATCGAGGCCAATGGAACCGGTAGAAATACATTCGATTTTTTCGATAGCACTGTCTCCCAATTTCATGATGCTTCCTTTGCCGTATGCCTTTTCGATATTACCCAAGGTGGCTTCAAGCGCTTTTAGTTTCTCAAGGCGCAGTTTATCAGCACTTTCTTTCGCTTTGTCTGTTGTCATATTGCTTGTCTTTATTTGTTTAAACTTAATTTGAAAACTATTTTTGGTTTGAAGTCAGATGACCGAAGTTATTTACTATTTCAAATATACCACGATTTATAATTGCTATTTACATTACCTTATTACCCGAAACTCATTCCTCACTACTCACTACTCATCACTCACTACTCTTTACTCACTACTCTTTACTCATTCCTCATCACTCACAACTCACGTTTCGATAATATCTGAGCTGCATGATCGTCGGTTTTCACTTTTTTGATGATCGATTCTACCAAACCCTTCTCATTAATAATGAAAGTAGTTCGCAACAATCCTTCATACTTTTTACCGTACATATTTTTTTCACCCCAGGCGCTATAGGCCTTGGTAATTTTTAAATCGGTATCGGCCAAAAGTTGAAACGGGAGATCGAATTTTGCGACAAATTTCTGATGTGAAGCCACCGTATCGGGGCTAATTCCAACAATTGAATACCCTTCTTTGAGTAAACTATTGTAGTTATCTTTCAGGTTGCAGGCCTCTTTTGTACAACCCGGCGTATCATCTTTAGGATAAAAATAGATTACCAATTTTTTTCCGGTGAAGTCACTCAAACTCACCATGTTACCTGATTGATCCTGGGCTGAAAAATCAGGCGCTTGCTGGCTAATTTCTATCATGAATACTTTTTTTGGATTTGTACAAAAATAGACTTTATTCCTGTATTGAAGGGAGCAATCATGAATTAATTTTCATCATTCCAGAACAAAAAGTATGCAATAGTCAGGCTCCCTGTTACAGATCAGGAGAGACTATTAATACGATACCAATCGCAAATACTACTGATGCCGCACGTTTGACACATTGGTCTGCGTGCTTTGCAAACATAGCGTCCATGTAAAATGAGCCAGTGATGCGCTTTAGGAATCCATTCTTCGGGAATATATTTTACGAGTTGTCTTTCTGAATCAAAAGGATTTTTAGCATTAATCGTAAGCCCAATTCGTTGCGAAACCCTGAAAACATGCGTATCAACTGCCATGGTTGGCTTATTAAAAACAACTGAAGCGATCACATTGGCTGTCTTTCGGCCAACACCGGGTAAAGATTGTAATTCATCAATATCCGCCGGTACGACTTCTTGAAAATCATTGACCAATTTCTTCGCCATCCCCAATAAATTTTTCGCTTTGTTGTTTGGATACGAACAACTTCTGATTTTATCGAAAATAGCCTCCACTGAAGCCACAGACAATACTTTAGCTGTTGGGAATTCGATGAAAAAATTTGGTGTGATTATATTTACCCTTTTATCGGTACACTGAGCCGAAAGAATCACAGCAACCAATAATTGGTAGGGTGAATCAAATTCAAGTTCTGTTTCGGCAACCGGCATATTTACCGAAAACCAATCAATGAATGCCTTAAACTTAGCCTTCAGATGATGGTCATCAGCCGTAATTTTCTTTTTCATAATTAAAAAAACCTCACTACTTTAATTAAATAGTGAGGATTTTTCGAAACCTGAATTTCAGTTGGCAAAGGCATCAACTTTACCTATTCCTTTTGTTGGTATTATCTCAAGTGATCCGGCAAATTGCAAGACTGATTTTCGGGCTATTTCGCCCGGAAACTCATTTCTGTAAGTTGTATCAATCGAATGAGCAATAGAACGCAGAAAACTACTTTGGTACTCGTGATTTAACCTTTGGGTAATAAACATTGTAGAGATTTTCTTCATACGTTTTTTTTAAGTGATTAACTTTAGCAATAACGCCAATGTTATTCAATTTATTACATAGAAGAAAAAAATGTGTTTCAAGCAATAACATTACACCTAATACGTGATGCTTACGTTTTTCTCTTTTACCATTTTACGCATATTTATCAAAGCATAACGCATACGGCCAAGCGCTGTATTAATACTGACATTGGTCATATCTGCAATCTCTTTAAAACTGATTTCCTCATACATACGCAGGTAAAGCACCTCACGCTGTTCATCAGGGAGATATTCGATGAGTTGACGTAAATCATTATGAATCTGATCAGTAACAATCTGGTATTCAATTGAATCATCAGCATAATTCAAATTATTCGTCAAAGCCAGATCTTCACTGCTTTTATCTGAATACGGAATTCTTTTTGATTTCCTGAAATGATCGATGATCAGGTTATGGGCAATTCGCATAGCCCACTGAATGAATTTTCCTTCTTCCTTATACGCACCACTTTTGATGGTACGAATGATTTTAATGAAGGTATCCTGAAAAAGATCATCGGCAAGCTGCCTGTCTTTAACGAGCATCAGAATATAAGAAAAAACGCGTGACTGGTGTCGATTAACCAACTGTTCGAAACTGGAATGATTACCTAAAAGATAACTTTCAACCAGCTCCTTGTCGCTTTTTATTAGAGCGTCCATTGAGCCTCCCTTTTTTAAAAAATTAGAATTTAAGGGTAAAAGTTACTTCGATAATGATCTCCTTATAGGGCTTTGTTTCTTGGTTTATTTAATGAATTGTATAGCAAAAGTAAACAGATAATTAGAAATAGCAAGTTAAAATGATAATTTTGTAAAATATTTTTTC